>JAJCXY010000112.1 GCA_029263215.1 Acidimicrobiales bacterium | reverse complement strand
GGTGTGCCTCTCACAGGAATTCTCTTCGATGCCGGCCTCTCGAGCGATGACGGTTCGATCGCCGACTACCAGTGGGACTTCGGCGATGGACAAACGCTGTCTGGGTTCGGGCCGCAGGTGTACTACGCCTATCGAGATGTGGGAACCTACACGGTCAGCCTCACCGTCATCGACAACCTCGGCGCATCGCACACCTCCACCACCACTGCCACAATCGCTACGGGTCCACCGCCCTCGACAACCATTCCACCAGCCACGACGACTCTTCCATCCACCACCACCACGCCCTCTCCCACGACAACAACGGGGCCCGGTGGAATCGATGGAGCCGGCCTCTACGGCCAGTTCTGTGCGGGTTGTCATGGTGGTTCGGGTCAGGGAGGACCGGCTGGTCCGTCGGTACAGGTGTCTACCGCGTCGACTTCGGCGATCGCGTCTTGGATCAGCAACGGTGTGGGCTCGATGCCGGGATTCGCTGGAGTGATGTCGCAGGCCCAGATAGACGCTGTCGCCGTGGTCACTCGGGGAATGCAGTCGGCCACCGCCACCACCACCACCCGGGCCGTCTCACCACCAGATTCGATCAACGCGGGAGTTCTCTACGGCCAGTTCTGTGCGGGTTGTCATGGTGGGTCGGGCCAGGGAGGTCCGGCTGGCCCATCGGTACAGGTGTCCACCGCGTCCACTTCGGCTATCGCATCCTGGATCACCAGCGGCGTGGGCACCATGCCCGGCTTCGCGGGAACTCTTTCCGGGCCTGAGATCACCGCGATCGCAGCTCTCACCAGGGGCATGCAGTCGGCCACCGCAACCACCACCACGACGGTGCCGCTCGATGAGAGCGCAACCGGCGCGGAGATCTACACCGCGAGTTGCGCTGGATGCCACGGAGCCGACGGCGAGGGCACCGCAAGTGGGCCCAACCTGATCCAGACCCCGCTTCCCGCTCCGGTGGTGGGCTTGATCACCGCGGAAGGCGCTGGCACCATGCCGGGGTTCTCAGATCAGCTGTCATCTGAGCAGATCGATCTGGTTGCCGCGCACGTAGGTGCGCTCGCCGGCTCCGGTTCAGCGGCCGATGGTGAGGGTGAGGACACCCCAGCGGTGCCCACCGACCCCGCGGAAGCCCTCTATCTCACTAACTGTGCTGCGTGCCATGGTGCGGTCGGGGAGGGAGGTACGGCCGGTCCCCTCGAGGGTCTGTTCGGCGACGCCGAGTTGGTCGATCTCATAGTGACCGGCCCGAGCACCATGCCGGCCTATGCCGATATCCTCACTGACGCAGAGATCGATCTGATCGTCGGCCATGTGCAGCTGCTGGTGGCTCCTCCGACCACCGAAGTGGCGGGCTCCACCATCATCCGGCCTGCCGCGCCGACGCCGGCCAGCGAGCAGTTGGGGGAGAGGTTGGGGAGTCTGGGGTCGATCGGGGCTATCGATAACAGAGATGGACTTCCCATTTGGATCGCTCTTGTGCTAACAATGGTTGCGGGCACCGCCGCGGTCGTGTGGATTCTGCTGGACCGGATTTCAACTAAAGCCGTGGGTGGGGAAACCGAAGGGAAAACATGAAGAAGATTCGACGCCTCCTACCAACGGCGTTGACCTTCACCCTCCTGATCTGGATGGGTGTGGGTAGCGCCGCTCCTGGGCTGTCGCTCTCAGCGGCAGGCCCCGACGGCACCGGCTTGAGTCTGTCGCCCCTGTCGGGGGCGGCACCCACAGCAGTCGACGACGACTACACGACCGGGGTCGGTCAGCAGCTTGATGTTCCCGCGCCCGGTGTCCTTGGCAACGACACCGACCCTGAGAACGATGTCCTCAGGGCCAGCCTCGGGGTTACCGCCGCCAACGGATTTGTGTTCCTCGGTCTCAACGGCCAGTTCCAATACAGGCCGAACGCTGGCTTCACCGGCCTCGACACCTTCACCTACCAGGCGTCGGACGGCACATCGTTTTCGGCCGTCGCCACGGTCACCATCGATGTCGGCGGTGCACCGGTTCCCGATCCCACCCCGACTCCGGACCCCACACCGACTCCGGACCCCACACCGACACCTGGCGCGGCGATCTACGCCGCGAGTTGTGCAGGTTGTCACGGCGCCGACGGTTCCGGTTTCGGCCTTGTACCCACCGGTCTCACTGCGTCCCAATTGGTGGATATCACCCTCAACGGCAACGGCGCCGGCATGCCCCCCATATCGCTCCCCGCAGCTGACGCTGCGGCCGTTGCCGACTACATCATCTTGTTGAGTTCAGGCACCGCCCCGCCGCCGACCCCGACCACACCGCCCACTGGCGCCGCCGCCGTGTATGGCGCGTTCTGCGCCTCGTGCCACGCAGCCGACGGCTCCGGCACACCTCTTGGCCCCGACATCATCGGTGAGGGCGCCGACGAGACCATAAACGTTGTCCGATCCGGTGATTCCGGCATGCCCGGATTCTCGGTTGCCTCCATCAGCGATGCGGATCTTGCCGAACTGGCCGACTTCGTGGCCAACATGGGTAAGCCGGCTCCTCCCGCGCCGTCCACCCCGCCCGATCCGGGCGGTGGCGGGGGCACTCCCGGTGACCGCACCGGTCCTGAGGTTTATGCCAGCTTCTGTGCATCGTGTCACGCAGCCGACGGTTCTGGCACCGCGCTGGGACCCGATGTCGCGGGCGAGAGCTTTGACGAGATCGTAGATGTTGTCCGCTCGGGCGACTCGGGCATGCCCGCCTACGGTGCGGGCCTCATCACCGATAGCGAGCTCGACGCCTTGGCCGCCTGGTTGGCCGGTGAGGGCGGCGGCCACGATTCTGATCACGATGACGATCATGATTCTGATCACGACGACGATGAGCACGACTCCGATCATGACGACGATCATGATGACGAGCGACTCGTCGTCGAACGCGACGATGATCAGGCTGTCGAGTCCGATGAGGAAGAGGAGCACTGATCTGCCCTAGCGGCCGATCCGACCTTCGACGCGCGACTTTGTCATGCTTCGGTGATGCGTAGACCCCTCACCAGCAAGACCGCCACTGCAGTTGGCCCCTACAGCCACGGCGTGGCGTCTGATCCGTTCGTTTACCTCTCGGGGCAGACTCCGCTTGACCCCGCCACTGGTGAGCTCAAGGAGGGCGGGATCGCGGCCCAGACCAGCCAGTGTTTCGACAACTTGTTCAGCGTGCTCGACTCCGATGGACTCGACGAATCCGATGTGGTGAAGGTCAACGTGTACCTCACCGACATGGACGACTTCGATGCCATGAATTCCGCCTATCAGGATTGGTTCTCCGAGCCCTTCCCCAGTCGTACGACGATCGGGGTCGCGGCCCTGCCTTTGGGGGCGAGTGTGGAGATCGAACTGGTTGCTCGTCAACGATGAGCATGAGGCGCTTGACCTTCCAGTCGACTGGAAGGCTTACACTCGAGTCATGAGCACCCAAGCCGAACCTCGTCTCCAACGATCCGACCTCGCCGTCGGCGGAATGTCCTGTGCCGCCTGTGCGAACCGGGTGCAGGTTGCTCTCAAGGGTCTGGATGGCGTTGTCGACGCTCAGGTCAATTTCGCCACCGCCCACGCCACCGTGCGCTACGCCGGCGATGTCGACGAGTCGGCGTTTCGTGCCGTGATCGAGGGCTCTGGCTACTCCCTCATAGAAGACGACGGTGTCGACGAAGCTGAGGCGGAACGAGAGGCCGACCTCTGGTACCGCTTCCGTTTCGCGGCGCTGCTTTCGGTGCCGGTGATGCTCATCTCTATGATTCGCCCCCTGCATGTGGGCCCGTGGGAGTGGGTCGTGGCCGCACTCGGCACACCGGTGGTGTTCTGGTCGGGATGGCTCTTTCACCGAAACGCAGTACTCAATCTCCGCCATCGAGCAACCACCATGGACACCCTGGTCTCCATGGGCACCTTGTCGGCATGGCTGTGGTCCACCGTGGTGCTCGTCGGTGGGATCGACGGTGGTCACATCTACTACGAAACCGCCGGAGTCATCGTCACGCTCATCCTGCTCGGGAAGTGGTTCGAGGTGAGAGCCAAGCGCCGATCCGGCGACGCAATTCGTGCGCTGGCCGACCTCGGGGCCAAGGTTGCTCGACTCGAGGATGGCAGCGAGATCCCCCTCGACGACCTCGTCGAGGGCAGTCGCTTCGTGGTGCGGCCCGGCGCTAAGATCGCCACCGACGGCGTGGTGGTCGAGGGGTACGGCGCGATCGACATGTCGATGGTGTCGGGCGAACCGGTCCCGGTCGATGTAAACGTGGGCGATGAGGTGATCGGCGCCACGATCAACACCAACGGATCGCTGGTGGTGCAGGCAACCCGCGTAGGGGCCGACACTGCCCTGGCCCAGATCATCCGACTCGTCGATGAGGCCCAGGGCAGCCGGGCCGAAGTGCAGCGGCTGGCCGATCGGGTCGCTACGGTATTTGTTCCCAGCGCGATCCTCGCCGCCCTGATCACCCTCATTGCCTGGTTCGTCACCGGCAATGCCGCCAACGATGCCTTCACCGCTTCGGTGGCGGTACTCATCATCGCCTGTCCTTGTGCGCTCGGGCTCGCCACCCCGCTCGGAATCCTGGTGGGCACCGGCCGTGGCGCCCAGTTGGGTGTGATCATCAAGGGAGGCGAGGTGCTTGAGGACACCCGCTCGGTGGATGCGGTGATAGTCGACAAGACCGGCACCGTCACCGAAGGACGTATGGAACTCACCGACGTCATGGTGCCCGATGCCGATCCGGAACTTCTCCAGCATCTCGCCGGTTCCCTGGAGTCTCGCTCGGAGCATCCGATCGCTCAGGCCATCGCCGCCCCGGTTACCGACCTCGGACTAGTCACCGACTTCGAGAATCGACCCGGGTTCGGAGTGGTCGGCAGGGTCGATGGGATTGCTGTCTCGGTCGGCAAGCGTGCTCTCTTCGCTTCGGTGCCTGATGCGGTGGAAGCCGCGGCCACCGAAGCCGAGAAGGCCGGCGGCACTGCGGTGTTCGCAGGACGCGACGGTCGAATTGAGGCTGTGTTCGTGGTGTCAGACCGGGTGAAGCCCACGTCCGCCGCCGCGATCGAGGCTCTCCATTCTCAGGGTCTCACCGTCACCCTGCTCACCGGCGACAACCAGCGCACCGCGGATGCGGTCGGCGCCGCGATCGGTGTCGATCACGTGATCGCCGAGGTTCTCCCCGATGACAAGGCCGCCGTGGTGCGACAACTCCAGGAGGGCGGCCATCGGGTGGCCATGGTGGGCGACGGCATCAACGATGCTCCTGCCCTTGCTCAGGCCGACCTCGGCATCGCGGTGGGCACCGGCACCGACGTGGCGATGGAGGCATCCGACCTCACGATCGTGAGTGGCGACCTGAGGGCCGTGGCTGATGCGATCGCACTCTCCAGGCGCACCCTCGGCACGATCAAGGGCAACCTCTTCTGGGCCTTCGCCTACAACGGGGCTGCCATACCACTCGCCGCCTTCGGGGTGCTCAATCCCATGATCGCGGCCGCGGCCATGGGTGTGTCGTCGCTCTTCGTCGTCACCAACAGTCTGCGCCTGCGTCGCTTCGCCGGATACCGGTCCTGATCCTCGCTCAGGAACCGGCGACATCCCAGAGATGGTGCACCGGATCGTGGATCAGATATCGGGCGAAGGACTCCACCGTGAACGCTGCTCCATCGCTGCGGTAGCCCGTGCGAGCCCACTGATCGCCGGTCACGTCTTCGAACCGGGCCGCTAGGTCCCCACCCGCTCGTGCCAACTCAACGCCCACCGCGGACGGATCCTGGGTGTTGTACTGCTCGGCGATGGCTGTCTCGTCCTGGTCCCAATTGGGGTAGTGAGGGCCTTCCTCGGTGAGCATAAGATCGAGACGCTCCAGGTACAAGCCATAAACGTCGCGCACGTGGGCGGCGTACTCGAGAGGTGACCATTGATCGGGCTGGGGTCGAACGCGAAGCGGCTCGATCTCTCCGGCCAGGATCGCCTCCCACGCCGACGTATTGTCACGAATGAGTTCGGCCACTGACCCTGGCTCGATCGCCCGCACATCGAAACCGCACTCCGGGCACACGGAGTCGAGCACCCAGGTCCAGTCCTTGTCGTCGGGTGTGATGTGATCGGGTGCTTCAGCCATGCCCAATGGTCGCGCAGGCGACGTGCCAGTGGCTTATGGACGACCTCAGCTGGTCATGGCGATGTACAAGCGAGCCAGGAAGGCGGCCATTTGCTCGCGCGTGACGTTGTTGGCCGGTGAGTAGGTTGTGGATGTAGTGCCGGTGGTGACCCCGAGGGTGCCGATGCAACCGACATCGGTGTACGCGAACGAGCCGGGGCTGACGTCGTTGAAAGTTGGCGCGCTCGCGCACGACAGCGCGGTGGCTGTGCGATAGAGACGAGCGAGGAAGGCGGCCATTTGCTCGCGGGTGACGTTGTTGGCTGGTGAGTAGGTGGTGGAGGTCGTGCCGGTGGTGATTCCGAGGTTGTAGATGCAGCCGACGGCATCGGCTGCGAACGAGTCTGCCGGCACGTCTGTGAACGGGTGGCTTCCTCCGCATTGTGTGCCGGTGACTGTCTCGTAGAAGCGGGCGAGGAAGGCGGCCATTTGCTCGCGGGTGACGTTGTTGGCTGGTGAGTAGGTGGTGGAGGTCGTGCCGGTGGTGATTCCGAGGTTGTAGATGCAGCCGACAGCATCGACCGCGAACGAGCTTGCCGAGACGTCGTTGAGAGGGTGGGGCTGGGGAAGTCGACAGTCGACTCCCGTCTCTTTCGGGCCGAAGACGACAGGACCGGTCGGGATGATGAACGAGGCGATCACGGCATCGCCGGAGTCGGCGACGTTCTCGGTGTGGATCTGTATGGCGTAGACCTTGCCTGGAGTGAGGCCGGTGAGTGTCGTACGGCGGTCGCCGGGCCCGGCGGCGAGGGTGGTGGAGGACCACAGGGGGCCGGTGTGACCTTCGACCCAGTCGACGTAGGTGGAAACCCGGGTGTAGACGTCCGGAACGGTCGGATCGATCGCGCACCCATATACAGAGTTGAAGGAGACGAGGCCGGCGAGTAGCACCACTCCGTCGCGTTCGACGACGAGTGGACCGCCGCTGTCGCCCTGGCAGAATCCGCTCGGGAACCCGGAAGCGCAGAGACGGTAGAGGTCGTCCCACACCAGATCACCGGCCGGCCAGAGACCACATGATGTATCGATCGAGACTTCGGCCCCCTTCAAGACGTTGGAGACGGGCCCGTTGGTGTAGGTCTTTCCCCAGCCCGATACGTAGGCGCTCGTCGCGTCGTTGGGCCCGGGCAGGTCGTAGAGCGGTATGGCGTCGGCGGTGTTCATGTCGACCGGGTTGTCGAGCTTCAGTAGGGCGATGTCGTTGGCCGCTATCGTTCGGTCGTAGTCGGGATGGCGGTAGTAGGTGCCGCTGTAGGCAACATGGGAGTCGTAGTTGGCTTCGGTGAATGCAGTCCAATCGCTCAGCCCATAGACCAGCGAGATGAAGTCGGGCTCGGTGAAGTAGGTGCCGGTGGGTTGGAACTCGGTGCAATGGGCAGCGGTGAGGGCCCACTGGGGGGCCACGAGGACGGCCCCGCATTCGTAGGCCGCTGAGGAGCCCCGGAAGGCGACGAGCTTCATGTCGTAGCGGTGATTGGCGATGTCGGCAAACTCGCCACCCACGATCTGGCCCGAGAGTGGACCGGGAGTGGCGGTCGATGATGTGGCGGCGCCCGCCAGTCCCGAGCCCGGGATCTCGAGCTCGCGGTATTCGATGACGTGGTTGCTCAGGGGCGCGCCGTTGTCGGGGACGGTCCACGTGAGCGTGCCTGCCGGGCTGAGTTCGACGTTGGATGGCGTGCCGGGACCATAGCCAGGCACGACGATCGCCGAGAGCGCCGACGCCGGACCGGTGCCGATCGCGTTCGATGCGGTGACCGAGAAGCGGTGGTTCGTCCAGTTGCTGAGGCCGCTGACCGTACAACTAGTAGCGGTTGTCGTACATGTGCGACCGCCGGGCGACGCGGTGGCGGTGTAGCCGGTGATCACCGCTCCACCGTCGGTTGTAGGAGCAGACCAGGAGACGGTGGCCCGCGTGCTCGCGCCGACAGCGCTGGTGATGGTGGGGGCCGATGGGGGCGCGGCGGGAGTGGCAGTGACGGGTGGTGATGAGGCCGGCCCGGTGCCCGACGCGTTGGTAGCGGTGACACTGACGCTGTAGCTCGTGCCGTTGGTCAGCCCGGTAATGGTGCACCCCATCGATGGCGTCGTACACGTGAGCCCACCGGGTGCTGTGGTTGCGGTGTAGCTCGTGACGGGGCTGCCACCATCGGAGG
>JAJCXY010000111.1 GCA_029263215.1 Acidimicrobiales bacterium | reverse complement strand
GCCCGACCCTGACAGACCCATGACCACGAAGATCTCGCCCTTTCTCACGCTGAAGTTGACGTTGTCGAGGCCGACGACGTGGCCCGACTGCTGCTGAACCTCGTTCTTGCCGAGTCCCGCACGGCAGAGATCGAGTGCCCGTCCCGCCGGCTGAGGCCCGAAGATCTTGTAGACGTTCTCGAGCCGAATGATCGGTTCGCCGGCTTCGGTCATGTTTCCTCCATAGTCCGTTTTCCCCCTTGGCTGCTGCTCTCGTCGGTCTTCCGAGGAAGTGGACGAGGGCCCTATGAAACGGACAGCGCTGGACCGTAGCACGCCGCTAGCAGCCCGCCCAAAGGCTGAGCGATGGACATGGTCCCGGATCGTCATCGGCTCACGACGGCTTCGATGGCCCAGACAGGGGGAGCGAGACGACAACGGCCGGCGAGTTTGGGGGCTATGCGACAAGTAGTAGCGAGTTCGGGTAACGTGTCCGTCGTCCTATCGGTCCTCGGCCGTCGGACGCAACAACACTGCCCGGGAGGGGTTCAGAGAGATGACCAAGAGACGACTAATATTCCTGTCCGTCGTGACGGCATTGGCGCTTATAGCCGCGTCGTGCGGCGACGATGACGACACCAGCGCCGGAGATTCTGGTGACGACGCCGGCGATGATGCTGGCGACGACGCCGGCGATGATGCTGGTGACGACGCCGGCGATGATGCTGGCGACGACGCTGCCGGTGACGATGCCGTCGCCCAGCCGGGTGAGGGCGTCAGCGTCACCATGGCCCGGGCCGACTGGTCCACGGGCTACTTCCAGGCCTACGTCTACCAGGCGCTGCTCGGCGAACTGGGCTACGACGTGAGCGACCCCGCAGAGTTGGAGCTCGGCCCATCTTTGGCCTATCTCGCGATGGCCGAGGGCGACTTCGACTTCTGGGTCAACAGCTGGTACCCCGGCCACCTGAGTTGGCACGATCCGGAACTGCCCGACGGCACACAGGTGGGCGACCACCTCACCGTGGTTGGTTCAGAACTGCTCGCCGGTGGGCTCCAGGGTTTCTTGGCCACCAAGTCGTTCGTCGAAGAGTTCGACCTCAAGACGATGGACGACCTCAACAACAACCCTGACGCTCTTGCCGCGTTCGATGCGGCCGACCCGGTGCCGGGTAACGGAATCGCCGACATGTACGGCTGCCAGGAAAGTTGGACCTGCGACAATATCATCCTCAACCAGATCGCATTCTCGGGCTGGGACAACATCCAAGAGGTGATCGCCGGTTACGACGCCATGGTCGCCGAAGCGATCGACAAGGCAAACTCCGACGTACCAATGGTGATCTACACCTGGACGCCCAGCGCCTTCATCACCAACCTCATCCCCGGCGACAACGTTGTGTGGCTCGGTGTGGAGGACGTGCTCGACGACTCCAACCCCACCGGTCAAGATGGTGGCGAAAGCCACGATCAGCGGCCCGGTACGTCACACGCCATCAGCGAGGAAAACTGCCCGATGGCTGCCGACGGCAACGGCTGTGTCCTTGGTTGGATCGCTGCTGATATCCAGGTCACCGCCAACAACGACTTCCTAGCTGGCAACCCCGCGGCAGCGGAGTTGCTCGACCAGGTCATCTTGTCGGTCATCGACGTGTCGCTCGCCAACGTCGCTCAGGACGCCGGCGCCGACACCAGCGCCGACATCAAGGGTCTTGCCGCCGACTGGATCACCACCAACCGTGGTCTCGTTGACGGCTGGCTCGACGCAGCCCGAGCTGCAGCCTGATCACTGATTCCTGCATTCGGAAATAGAGCGTGAAGGGGCGGGGCTTCGGCCCCGCCCCTCTCGCGTCCAGGTGTGACGGAAAGCACCATGAATCTGGGCATGAATATGGTGCAAGAAGCGGGCTGAGACGGCACAATATGGCTATCGGCATGATGCCGAACCATGAGCTGGTGGGACTGCCGCCCTCGATACCTAAACCGCGGGGACCGTCCGTCCCAACGGGGCGGCTCTCCCCGATACCTTCCCGTGAGTTCAGGAGCATCCATGGCTATACACACCACCCCCGCTTCGCTTCGTGCATGGCGCGATGCGTTCGGTCCCGGCTTCGTGACCGCACCCTCAGAGCAGACACTGCGAATTGTCACGGCCGCGGGGCCGCGCTACAAGAAAGCAAACTGACGTAGAGCCGGCGGCGCCTTTGGCGTCGCCGGGACTCTCGCGTACAGTCGGCTCTTCCGATCCCTGCGGAGGGCACCATGATCGAGCCCGACTTCCTACGCTTCGACACGCTGAGTCTCCATGCCGGACAGCAGCCCGACCCTGCCACCGGCGCACGGGCCGTCCCGATCTACATGACCACGTCGTATGTATTCGACGACAGTGATCACGCCGCGGGCCTGTTCAACCTCGAGATTCCCGGTCATCTCTACTCTCGTCTGACCAACCCCACCGTGGCCGTGCTCGAAGAGCGCATCGCGGCGCTGGAAGGCGGGGTGGGTGCGGTGTGCACCGCCAGTGGCCAGGCCGCGTTTCACCTCGCGATAGTCACCCTCATGGGCCAGGGGGGCCACATCGTGGCCAGCCGCAACATCTATGGCGGCACCCATCAGATGCTCAACGTGACCCTGCCCCGGTTCGGCATCACGTGCACCTTCGTCGATCCTCGCCGCCCAGAGGAATTCGCGGCGGCGATCCGGCCTGAAACTCGCCTCGTTTTCGCGGAGACGCTCGGCAATCCTGGGATAGAGGTGCTCGATATCGAGGCGGTGGCCGACGTCGCTCACGAGGCGGGACTTCCTCTCATGGTCGACTCCACCTTCTCGACCCCCTACCTCATCCGACCCATCGAGCACGGTGCCGACATCGTGATGCATTCGGTCACGAAGTTCCTCGGCGGTCATGGTGTCGCTCTGGGTGGCGTGCTGGTCGATGGAGGCCGTTTCGACTGGGAGGCATCGGGCCGTTTCGACACTCTCACCGAGCCCTACGCCGGCTACCACGGCATCTCCTTCGCCGATGAGTTCGGACCCGGGGCGTTCATCACCCGAGCCCGGGCGGAGGGACTACGCGATTTCGGTGCAGCCATGAGTCCGGCCAACGCCTTCCAGCTGCTCCAAGGCGTGGAGACGCTTCCCCTCCGGATGCAGAGGCACACGTCCAACACCGAAAAGGTGGTGGAGATGCTGGTGGCCAGCGACGCGGTGGAGTGGGTGAAGTATCCCACCGCTCCCGATCACCCCGATCGCGAACTGGCGGCCCGGCTCTATCCGCGTGGCACCGGTGCAATACTCAGTTTCGGCATCGTGGGCGGCCGCGAGGCGGGCCGTGAGTTCATCGAGTCGGTGAAGCTCGCGTCTCATCTGGCCAACGTGGGCGACGCCAAGACCCTCGTGCTCCATCCGGCCAGCACCACCCATCAGCAGATGTCGGCCGCCGACCTCGAGGCCGCGGGTGTGGGTGAGGAACTGATCCGGGTGTCGGTGGGGATCGAAGATGTGCGCGACATCATCGACGATCTCAGCGCGGCATTGAAAGCATCGCAGCGGTAGGGGCAGGGGATGCAGATCAAACTCGGCGACAAGACGATTCGTTACGCCAACGGCGGACGAGACCACGACCCCGTGCTGCCCGGAGTGGTGCTGCTGCACGGTGCCGGGATGAACCGTACGGCGTGGCAGTTGCAGACTCGCTATCTCGCCCACCACGGGTATCGAGTCGCCGCGCTCGACCTGCCCGGCCACGGCGGGTCCGATGGGCCACCGTTGGAATCGATTCCGGAGATGGCCGACTGGGTCGTCGAGGTGATCGATGCCCTCGACCTCGGTCCGGCCCACCTCGTTGGCCACTCCATGGGAACGTTCATCGCCATGGAGGCCGCGGCCCGCAGTCCCGAAACGGTGCGGTCGATAGTCCTCATCGGCACCGCCGCGGCCATGCCGGTTCACCCCGAACTCCTCGATGCCGCCAACAACGACATCGCCCACGCCGGCCGGCTCATGACCTCCTGGGGGTTCGGTTCGCGGGCTCACATCGGTCGCCACGCCACCCCAGGCATGTGGCTCCTGGGAGGATCCAGAGCCTTGATCGACGTGTCGCGGAGCGGTTCACTCGGTGCCGACATGGACGCCTGCAACGCCTACAAGGGAGCCCTGGTGGCGGCTGGCGAAGTCACCTGTCCGGTGTCCTTCGTGCTCGGCTCTCTCGACAAGATGACCCCCAACAAGAAGGCCGTCACTCTCGTCGAGGCCTTCACCGACAGCCGCACCGTGGTGCTTGATCGTGTCGGGCACATGCTTCCGATGGAGGCTCCCGATGCCACCCGTCTTGCAATCGTAGAGGCCTTGGCGATAGCCGACGCCGGCACCACCCTGTAAGCGAGATGGACACAGCCGTCGAAGGTGGCCCGTGGATTGATTCCACCAGTCCGGCAACTGCGGCGCGGGCCCTGTTCTTCGGGATCCTCCTCCTAATGGCCGGCAACGGTCTGCAGGGTTCTCTCATCGGCGTGCGGAGCGAGGCGGAGGGATTCGACGTCGCTACCGCCGGCGTGATCATGGCCTGCTATTTCGCGGGCTTCCTTTTGGGTAGTCGATGGGCCGAGTCGCTCATCTCCCAAGTGGGTCATATCCGAGTGTTCGCCGGACTCGCGTCCACCGCTTCCACCGCGGTGCTCGTGCACGCCCTGTTCATCACGCCCGTCACGTGGGGCGCGATGCGCTTCGTGACGGGGATGTGCATGGCCGGCCTCTATGTGGTGGCCGAGTCGTGGCTCAACGATCTCGCCACCAACGAGACCCGCGGCCGACTCCTCTCGATCTACATGGTGGTCACCATGGGTGGCATGACCATCGGCCAGTTCTTGCTCGATGCCGCCGACCCCGACGGTTTCGAACTGTTCATGCTGTCGTCGGTACTCGTCTCGGCATCGCTGGTGCCGGTGGCCTTGTCGGCTTCGAGCAGTCCGCCGTTGGCGGTACCAGAGCCCATGTCTCTTCGAGAGCTGTACCGGATCGTGCCCACCGGCATATTCGTTTCGTTCTGGAACGGGGCTGCGGTGGGTGTTCTGATCGGCATGGGAGCCGTGTATGCGGTAGCGGTCGATGTCCCCGACTCGAGAATCCCCGTCTTCTTGGCCGCACCCTTGATCGGCTCAGTGCTCCTCCAGTGGCCGGTCGGCCATGTCTCCGACCGTGTTTCGCGTCGAGCGGTGATGTTCTGGGTCGCCCTTGCCGCGTTCGGGGCGTGTGTTGCCCTGGCGGCGGCTCCGGAGGGGAGCTGGACTGCCATCGCGCTGATGCTCTTGCTCGGTGCGGCGTCGTTTCCCATCTACTCGCTCACGATCGCCTTCACCGCCGACTGGTTGCCCCAGGCCAAGCTCATTGCCGGCTCGGCGTCGCTGGTGCGCATCAACGGGGTGGGTGCCCTGTTCGGCCCTCTGGCTGCCGCGGTGGTGATGGCCACCACGTCAGCGGCGGCGTTCTTCTGGGTGATGGCCGCGGCCAACCTGATTATCGTGGCCTACCTCGGATTCCGCATGGCGGTGAAGGAAGCACTGCCGGTGGAGCGTCAGCGTCGCTTCGTGGCCTTCCCCGCTCGGGCCTCCGCGGTGGCCGCCAACCTCATCACCAGGCGTCGGCGCTGATCCGTCGGGGTCAGTCGCTCACATCCCAGGGAGCGACCCAGTCGCCGGCCATGCGAAACGACAGATCGGCGTCGTCTTCGAGGCGCTTCGCAACATGCAGTTCGCCGACGTCGCGGCCATAGCGCTCAGCTGCATCCTCGAAGACCTCATGGGCGGCGCGGGTCATCGTCAGCTCCGCGTTCACCCTGTCGCCGAGCTCTGAGAGCAACCCGAGATCCTTGAGGCAGAGGTCGAGGGTGAACGACGGGTCGTAGTGTCCGGCAAAGATCGACGGGCCATCGTGGCGGGCCACGAAGGAGTCGCCCACCGAATCAGTGATGGCGTCGTAGAGCACGGGAAGCTCCACCCCGTTGGCCATGCCCAGCGCGAAACCCTCGCCGATGGCCGCGGCATGGATGAACCACAGTTGGTTGGTGACGAGCTTCACCACATTGCCCGTGCCGAGGGGCCCGCACTCGATCACCCGTCCCAGCTTGGCCAGGATGGGCACGACGCGGGCCAGGCCTTCGTCGGGGCCACCCGCGAAGAGGGTGAGGCGACCGTTTCGGGCTCCGTCGACGGCGCCGGTGACGGGTGAGTCGACCACGGCGACTCCGTCGGGTGCTTCTGTCGCCAGAGTCTCCACGAACTCGCGACGGTTGGTGGTGAGGTCGGCCCACAGCGAACCAGGCCGAAGCGCGGCTAACGCCCCTCCGGCCCTCATGACCGCGTCGACATGGTCGGGGCGGGGCAAGGAGGTGAGCAAGATGTCGGCGCACGCCGCCACATCGGCAACGTCGAGTCCACGCACCGCGCCCGCGGCCACGGCCTCGTCGAGGGGCGCGTCACGAAGGTCGTAGGCCACCACGTTGAAACCCTCTCCGATAAGGCGAAGGCACATGGGCAGACCCATGTTGCCGAGCCCGATGAAGCCGATTGTCTCTGTCAC
Organism: Acidimicrobiales bacterium; assembly: GCA_029263215.1. Lineage (GTDB taxonomy): Bacteria > Actinomycetota > Acidimicrobiia > Acidimicrobiales > Aldehydirespiratoraceae > OFTM10. The sequence goes on along the minus strand of JAJCXY010000111.1, from coordinate 29,583 downwards.
ATATCCTCCGAACGATCCAAAACCGAGCAAGCGAACCGAAATTGAGGCCGTCCCCAACCCTGGAGGTGCAAAACCCGCCTCAACTTCGGGGGGTTATCAGTACGACGCGTCGGGCATGGCGGTCTTGCGGCGGGCGATGAAGTCGACCAGCTCGGCATCGATGGCATCGTCGAGGGGCGGGGCCTCATAGTCGGTGAGCATCTTCTTCCAAACCTGGTTGGCACGGTTGGCCGCGGTGAGGCTCCCCTCGTCGCTCCACTGTTCGAAACTGTTGTTGTCGGCGATGGCGGACCGGTAGAAGGCCGTCTCGAAGTTGGCGAGGGTGTGGGCATTGCCGAGGAAGTGCTCGCCGTGGGGGTTGGTGTGAAAGGCGTCCATGGCCTGGCCGTTGTCGCTCATGTCGATCCCGCGGGCGTACACGTCCATCATCCCGAGCTGGTCGGCGTCCATGATCAGCTTCTCGTAGCCGAGGGTGAGGCCGCCTTCCTGCCAGCCTGCGGCGTGGAGCATGAAGTTGACGCCGGCGTTGATCGCGGGAAGAAGGGTCGACGCCGACTCGTAAGCGGCCTGGGCATCGGGCCATTTCGATGCGGTGAACTGGCCACCGGAACGGAAGGGCACACCCACCCGGCGGGCGAGCGAAGCCATCACGTTGATCGCCTGGCCTGCCTCGGGTGTGCCGAACGTGGGTGCGCCGGTGGCCATCGACATCGACGAAGCGAAGGTGCCGAAGATGACGGGCGCACCGGGCTCGACGAGCTGGACGTAGGCCATTCCCGACAGGGCCTCGGCCAGGGCCTGGGCGGCGAGGCCGGCAACGGTGACAGGCGACATCGCTCCGGCGAGGATGAAGGGCGACATGATGCAGGCCTGGTTGGCTCGGGCATAGACGGTGGCGGCACCGAGCATGGTGGCATCCCAACGCAAGGGAGAGGAAGCGTTGATCAGCGATGTCATCACGGTGCGGCCCGCGAGGTCGCCACCGAACGCGATGCGAGCCAACTCGACCGAGTCAGAGGCCCGGTCCGCAGCGGTGACCGAACCCATGAACGGCTTGTCGCTGTACTTGATGTGGGCGTAGATCATGTCGAGGTGGCGCTTGTTGACCGGCACGTCGACCGGCTCGCAGACGGTGCCACCGCTGTGATGGATGTGGGGGAGTCCGTAGACGAGCTTCACGATGTTCTCGAAGTCTTCAATCGTGCCGTAGCGGCGACCGTGGTCGAGATCCATTACGAACGGCGACCCGTAGTTGGGCGCGAAGACCGTGCTGTTGTCGCCGACCTTCACCGACCGTTCGGGGTTGCGGGCGTGCTGGGTGTAGACCCGCGGCGCGTTCTGCTGGACGAGTTCGCGGCACATCCCCTTCGGGAACTTCACCAGCTCTCCGTCGACGTCGGCCCCGGCCCGACGCCACAGCTCGAGTGCTTCGGGCGTCTCCTGGAACGCAACCCCGACTTCGGCGAGGATACTTTCGGCGTTCTCCTCGATCTGGGCCAGTCCGGTTTCGTCGAGCATGTCGACGGGTGCGAGTTTGCGCTCGAGATAGGGAGCGACGGCGACCCTGTTGGTGGCGCGTGCGGCCTGGCGGCCGGCGCGGCCTCCGCTTCGTCGGCCTCGTCGCTCTGCGCTGTCGCTCATGATGCCAGCCCCTTCATGACGTCTCCTGATCGGGTGACCTTGGCCGGCGTCGGCGGGCCCGACCCACTCCCGAGTCGGACTCTGCTCGTTGGGGAAGGTTGACGACCGCGGCCAGGTGCGGGCTGGCGGCGGTGGCGTGGGGGAACGCCATCGCGGTCACGAACAGATCCTGGAACCGGGGTTCGGTGGCGGTCTCGATCTTCTCGATCGCGATCACCGCCTCCGCGACTTCGCGGCGCTGTTGCGCCGACACGAGCATGCGCACGGCGCCGGCTCCCGATGCGTTGCCCACCGCTTTCACGCCTTCGACCGGACAGTCGGGGATGAGACCGAGGACGAGGGCGTAGACGGGATCGATGTGGGTCCCGAATGCGCCGGCCAGTCTCACATCGCGGACCTCATCCACACCGGCGTGTTCCATCAGCAGATCGATACCTGCTCTGAGGGCGGAAGCTGCGAGCTGGATCTGGCGGACGTCGTTCTGGGTGATGGCGAGCTCGGGTGTGTCCGACTCGGTGCCGCCGGGTCGGATGACGTACCGGAAGGTGCGGTCGTCGGCTACGACTCGGTTCGTGCGAGCCGCGAGCGCGCCCTGTACGACGCCATTGTGGTCGCACACCCCGGAGAGGAACATCTCTCCGATCACTTCGATGATGGCCGATCCACAGAGGCCCGAAATATCGAGTTTAGCGGTGTCGGCGGCGAATCCCGGATCATCTGACCACAGATCCGAGCCGATCACCTTGAAGCGGGGTTCGACACTCTCTCGGTCGATCCGTATTCGCTCGATGGCCCCCGCGGTGGCCCGCATCCCACAAGAGATCTGAGCCCCCTCGAAGGCGGGTCCGGTGGGTGACGACGCGGCGTAGGTGCGTGTGCTGGTGCCGAGCACGATCTCGGCGTTGGTGCCCACGTCGACCATGAGTTGGGGCTCGGCGCTGCGATGGGTGCGTTCGTTGAGGGTGGCCGCGGCGGCGTCGGCACCGACATGGCCGGCTATGCAGGGTCCGACATGGGCTCGCGCCCTGGGCAGGTCGAGGTCGAGTTCGGTTGCTCGCATGTCGACCGGAGCGCCGACGGTGAGAGTGAAGGGAGCGGCACCGAGGGGGGTGGGATCGATGCCGAGCAGGAGGTGGTGCATCACCGGGTTACCAACCAGCACCACGTCGTGGATTCGGTGCCGAACGTCTGCGTCGGCCAGATCGTCGATGACCGAGTCGAGGGCCCCGCGTACGGCGTTGGTGAGTTCGATTTCGCCACCGGGGTTCATCATCACATAGGAGACCCGGCTCATCAGATCCTCGCCGAATCTGATCTGGGGATTCATGGCTCCCGCGGTGGCGACCACATCGCCGCTCGCGAGGTCGACGAGATAGGCCGCGATGGTGGTGGAGCCGACGTCGATGGCGACGCCGTATACCGCTTCGTCGAACCCCGGCCTCACGTCGAGTACCGTTCCATCGATGTGGACCACGGCGGTGACCGCTCGGTTGCCGTCGACGATCGCAGGGTGCAGGAGGGGGAGCACTCTGGCATCGGTCTTGACTCCGGCCAGCCCCCAGTCGGCTTCGAGTTGTTGGGCGAGGAGTTCGGCGTCGGCTCGTTCGTCGCCGAGTTCGAGCGCCGGCAGCTCGACGTAGCGGGCGACGATCAGAGGATCCATCGAGAGTCCGGCGAGGTCGATCTTCTTGCGCACGACCGGTCGGTGCACCTGGCTCGAGACGGGTACGTCGACCACCACATCGGCCTCGAGCTTGGCCTGGCACCCGAGGCGCCCGCCCGGCTCGATGGGGCGTCGGCCCTTGTAGGAATCCTCGCTGGACGTGCGGGCCGACACGGCGGCTTCGCTCGACGTGACCCCCCACTTGGCGAACTCTCCGAACGACGGGGTCACCTGGCATCTTCCGCACAGACCTCTCCCGCCGCAGGTGGAGTCGATGTCGACCCCCACCGAACGGGCCGCGTCGAGGACGGTGGTGCCGGCAGCAACTTCCGCCGACATGCCCGAAGGCGTGAAGATGACCCTCACGCAGTGGCCGCGCGGCGGCGGCCGCCGCGGCGGCGGGCACCGCCTGCACCTTCACCGGCGTTGGGGTCGCGGTTTTCGCGGATCCAGGCCGCACAGTCGCGGTCGTGGCCGGCGAGTACGTCGGCCGCCATCACGGCTGTCTTCACCTCGGCGTGCATCGGATTCATGATCGCCGAGGTCATGCCTGCCCCCATCGCCATGGCGAGGAAGGTGCCTGTGATGGCATGGCGGGCGGGCAGCCCGAAACTGACATTGGAAGCGCCACAGGTGGTGTTGACGCCGAGCTCATCGCGCAGCCGGCGCACGAGGGCGAAAACCTGCTGGCCCGCGGTGCCCATCGCCCCGATCGGCATCACCAGGGGATCGACGACCACGTCGTGGGCCGGGATCCCGTGATCGGCCGCCGCGCTGACGATCTTCTTGGCCACCTCGAAGCGAACGTCGGGGTCTTCGCTGATGCCGGTCTCGTCGTTGGAGATCGCCACTACCGCAGCGCCGGCCTTGGCGACGAGAGGAAGTACCCGTTCGAGTACCTCGTTCTCACCGGTGACGGAGTTGATGAGGGGCTTGCCCTGATACACGGCGATTCCGGCTTCGAGGGCTTCGATGATCGAGGAGTCGATGGCGAGGGGCACATCGGTGACGGACTGCACGAGCTGGATTGCCTGGGCGAGCAGGGCGGGCTCGTCGGCGAGAGGTATGCCGGCGTTGACGTCAAGCATCTGGGCCCCGGCGGCCACCTGGGCGATGGCGTCGGCTTCGACGCGGCTGAAGTCGCCCGCCTTCATTTCCTCGGCCAGCAGCTTGCGGCCGGTTGGGTTGATACGTTCGCCGATCATCACGAACGGTCGGCCGAAGCCGATCACAACTTCCTTGGTGGCGGAACTGATCACTGTCTCGGTCATGAGGGGGAGTCTCCGGGGGTTGCGGGGGCGAGTCCGCCGTTGGCGACGAGCGCCTCGATGCGATCTCGGGGATAGCTGGTATCGATGTCGTGGGCGACGGTCTTGGCGGCGGTGAGGGGATCGCCTTCGATCGGTCCGGTTTCGCGGCGCCATTCGTTGACGTAGTCGTTGGTGTCGGTGAGCCCGGCCACGACGGCGGCCCGGTCGATCGCCACCTGGAAGCGTTCGTCGAGCAGGACCTTCTCGGCGCCGACCTCGGTGGTGACGCTGACCTGGGCGGGTATGTCTCGCCAGTAGATGGTGACGAGGCCGGGGCCTCCACGACGACGCCGACTCACGCCATCCCCCCGATATTCGAAATTTGGGTCGTGGCGGTCGAACTTTTCTCCCCTAGCGACCCAAATTTGAGTGGGGGTTGGGTGGATTCGGTGCCGGTGGCGATGTGGATCACCGCGGGTTCGAGGTCGCCGTAGGTGGTGGCCACCCGCTCGTAGTTGAGCGAGAGGCGGGCGGCGGCGGCTTCGGCTCGTGTGTCGAGTGACGGATCGTTGGTCTGGGCGAGATAGATCATCTTGGTGTAGTTGCCGAAATAGGTGTCTCGGAGTTCGGGGTGGGCGTCGATGCCGAGGCCGTCCATGATGATTCGTTCGAAATGTTTCACGAGGTAGTCGGTGAGATAGAAGGCCGTGGGGTCGTCGTCGTGCATGTCGAGGAACTGCTGTTGGCCCGCGTAGAACTGGTAGCAGTGGGCGCCGGGCAGCATTTCGATGCCGGCTTCGGCGCAGATGTCGGCGAGTTCGCCAGCGGTGCCACAGTCGGCGTAGCCGAGCAGGATCCGGTCGTATCGTCCGCCGGCCTTCGCCAGTCGCTTACGCACCGCGTCGGGAATATCGCGGGGCCGATTGTGAAGACCGGCCGGCAGGCATTCCATGGTGACGTTGTCGAACTCGTGGAGACGCGTGATGTCGCGGATCTCTCGGGCGAGGGCGCCACAGGCGAGGATCAGGACCTGTGGCGTGGGTGTCATGCGGCGGCGCGGCGCGCCGTGACCAGTGCCGATGCGGTTTCGGCGGCGACGGCGGCGTCTCGGCAGTAGGCGTCGGCGCCGATGGCTTCCCCGAATTCCTCGTTGAGCGGCGCACCACCGACCATGACGATGTAGTCGTCGCGCAGTCCCTTCTCGACGAGGGTGTCGATGACCACCTTCATGTAGGGCATCGTGGTGGTGAGCAGGGCGGACATGCCGAGGATGTCTGGCTTGTGCTCCTCTAGAGCGGTGAGGAACTCGTCGACATCGGTGTTGATGCCGAGGTTGATCACCTCGAAGCCGGCGCCCTCGAGCATCATGGCCACGAGGTTCTTGCCGATGTCGTGGATGTCGCCCTTAACGGTGCCGACAACCACCTTGCCGACCGGTTCGGCTCCGGTTTCTGCTAGCAGGGGACGCAGGATGGCCATGCCGGCCTTCATCGCGTTGGCGGCGAGCAGGACTTCGGGCACGAAGAGGATGCCGTCGCGGAAATCGATGCCGACGATGCGCATGCCCTCGACGAGGGCGTCGTTGAGCACGCGGTCGGGTCCCCAGCCTCTCGAAAGCAGGATATTGGTGCCTTCGGCGATCTCTTCGGCAAGACCATCGTAGAGATCGTCGTGCATCTGGGCGGTGAGATCGTCGTCGCTCAGGGCGTTGAGATCGATCTCTTCCTCAGCGGCGTCGTCAGACATTGTTCCCCTCGAGCGACTTGTGTACAGGCGAAAGAGCGAGGCGTCTCTCGCTGTCCCGCATCGTGGAACCGTACCGTATCATGAAACACCCCGCCAAGGGAAGCCCTCTCGCTAGCCTGTCCCCCATGTCCGATCAGGCTCCCCAGAGCGACCCGAGCACCAAGACTCCGCGCCATCGCTACGACGCGGCCCGCGCCGACGCCATCGAAACCCACTGGCAGGCCAAGTGGCGCGCCGATGGCACCTACAACGCCCCCAACCCCACGGGCCTTCTCAGCGACGACCCCTACGGCATCGCCGACGCGCCGAAGTTGTTCATCATGGACATGTTTCCCTACCCGTCAGGGGCGGGGCTTCACGTCGGCCATCCCCTCGGCTACATCGCCACCGACATCTACGCCCGCTTCAAACGGATGACCGGCTTCAACGTCTTGCACACGATGGGCTTCGACGCCTTCGGCCTGCCCGCGGAGGAGCACGCTCGCCAAACCGGCGAACACCCGCGCTCCAACACCGAGAACAACATCGCTACCTACCGCCGCCAGCTCGATCGCCTCGGGTTGGGCCACGACAAGAGGCGGGTGGTGGCCACCACCGACCTCGGCTTCTATCGCTGGACCCAGTGGATCTTCCTCCAGATCTTCAACTCCTGGTTCGATCCCGATCAGGACAAGGCCCGCCACATAGACGAGCTGATCGCCGAGTTCGACGCCGGCACCAGGACACCGAAGAACGGGGAGGATTGGTCGAGCCTCGACGAACCGGGCCGGCGGGCAGTGGTACAGGGCTATCGCCTCGCCTATCTCGACGCCGCCCCGATCAACTGGTGCCCTGCGCTGGGCACCGTGCTCGCCAACGAAGAAGTCACCGCCGAGGGGCGTTCGGAGCGGGGCAACCACCCGGTGTTTCGCCGCCCGCTCAAGCAGTGGATGATGCGCATCACCGCCTACGCCGATCGCCTGCTCGCCGATCTCGACCTGCTCGACTGGACCGATTCGATCAAGACGATGCAGCGCAACTGGATAGGACGGTCCGAGGGTGCCTTGATCTCGTTCCCATCCGGCGAGGGCACGACCATCGACGTCTTCACCACCCGTCCCGACACGATCTTCGGCGCCACCTACATGGTGCTCGCTCCCGAACATCCCCTCGTCGACGAACTGATAGCCGACGCCTGGCCTGCCGGTGTCAACCCGGCCTGGACCGGCGGCCACTTCGTGCCGGCCGACGCGGTGGCTACATATCGCGCCCAGGCTGCGGCGATGACCGACATCGAGCGGCAGGAAAACAAGGACAAGACCGGTGTGTTCATCGGCTGCACCGTGGCCAACCCCGTCAGCAACGAACAGATCCCTGTCTTCGTAGCCGACTATGTGCTGATGGGCTACGGCACTGGCGCCATCATGGCCGTGCCCGGCCAGGACGAACGAGACTGGGAGTTCGCCGAGGGGTTCGAGTTGCCGATCATCCGCACGGTGCAACCTCGCGAAGGTTTCGACGGTGCGATTCCCGGCGACGGTGCCTATCTGGGTGAAGGTCCGGCCATCAATTCCGGCTTCCTGGACGGACTCGGGGTCGACGACGCCAAGGCGAAGATCATCGAATGGCTCGAAGCCGAGGGCGCGGGCGAGGGCACCGTCACCTACAAGCTGCGCGACTGGCTGTTCAGTCGCCAGCGCTACTGGGGCGAACCATTCCCGATCGTCTATGACGACACCGGGATTCCACTTGCAGTGCCAGAGGAGGAGTTGCCTGTCGCCCTGCCCGATCTCATGGACTGGGCCCCTCGAGTTCTCGACGAGGATTCTGAGCCCGAGCCACCTCTCGGCCGCGTCAGCGACTGGCGTGAGGTGGAGATGGATCTCGGCGACGGCGCTCGCACCTATCAACGGGAGCTCAACACGATGCCCCAGTGGGCCGGATCGTGTTGGTACTACCTGCGCTATCTCGACCCGTCCAACGAGACCTCCATGGTCGACGGCGATGCCGAGCGCTACTGGATGGGCGACGGTGACGACGGGGTTGGTGGTGTCGATCTCTATGTGGGCGGTGTCGAGCATGCGGTGCTGCACCTCCTCTACTCCCGCTTCTGGCACAAGGTGCTCTTCGATCTCGGCCATGTCTCGGGGCCCGAACCCTTCAAGCGGCTCATCAACCAGGGTTATATCCAGGCTGCTGCGTTCCAGGACGAGCGCGGCATCTACGTGGAGGCCGAGGAGGTGGCAGGTGATCCCCAGAGCGGATTCACCCACGACGGCAAGCCCGTGGAGCGCAGCTTCGGGAAGATGGGCAAGTCGCTGAAGAACTCGGTCACTCCCGACGACATGTACGCGGCCTACGGCGCCGACACCCTGAGGCTCTACGAGATGTCGATGGGCCCGATCGACCAGGACCGGCCGTGGGAGACACGATCGGTGAAGGGTCAACAACGACTGCTCCAACGAGTCTGGCGCAACATCATCGACGAAGAGTCGGGCGAACTTCTCGTGTCCGACGAGCCCGCCTCCGACGAACTCAGGCGCGTCTTGCACCGCACCATCGACGGGGTCCGCGCCGACATGGACGCCCTGCGGTTCAACACCGCTATTGCCAAGGTCACCGAGCTCAACAACGAGCTCACCAAGGTCGATGGCCCGACCCCTCGCGAGGTAGCCGACGCTATGGTGAGGATGTTGTCGCCCCTCGTACCCCACGTGGCCGAGGAGCTGTGGTCGATGCTCGGCGGTGAAGGCACCGTTACCCGTGCGCCGTTCCCTGAGGCCGACCCGGCCCTGCTGGTCGACGACATGGTCGAGCTCCCGGTGCAGGTCAACGGCAAGGTGCGGGGCCGTGTCACCGTGGCGGCCGACGCGGCCGACGCGGCTGTGATCGCCGCCGCGGTCGCCGAGCCCAACGTGGCCGCCCACGTCGACGGCAAGGAACTCCGTAAGGCCATCGTGGTGCAGGGGCGAATGGTCAACCTCGTGGTCTGACGACCCAATCGGGTGGAGTGTCATAGATCTGCTGGCCTCGGGCATCTAATAGGTGTCGATGCCCGGATGGCCCGGGAGGGTGACATCGGTCGTGACCCTCCAGGAGTCTCGTTGCCATGCGCTCCCTTCCCCTACGAATCATCGTGTTCGGCGGCGTGCTCATCCTCGTCGCCGGCGTCGCTTGGGCGGTTCCCGCCGACGAGACCCGGCCGTCGTTCGTGACGGCGGAATCCGGGGTCGCCGGCTCGCCCGATCTTGATCTTCCTCGGTTGACTGATGATGCCGCCCGTGAGGTGACTCCGCTCGCCGCCGCGGCCCATGCCACCTCGACCGTGCCCACCACCGTCCACCCCTCAGTGGTCCCGGCAGGTGCCGAGCATTTGGAGACGGGCGAGCCTCTCACCACTTCGGAGCCCGCTGCGGTGGTCACCACCACGTCGGCCCCGCCCGCGAGGGTCGCCCCGACCCCGACCGCGCCGCTGGTCACCGTGGCCTTCACGGCCACACAGACCTACGGGTCGTGTGGGGAGGACGTGCCCTACGACATCTTTTCGGGGTGGGCGACACCGGGTACGACCGTTTCGATCAGTTCGCCCTACGGCAGCGCCAGCACGACCGTCGGCGCCGGTGGCCATTGGGAACGGAAGGTCGAGTTTCCGTCGGCGCCACGCGGCGAGACCTTCAGTGTCACAGCAACCGGGCTGGGCGGATCCGCGACCCTGCTCTTCACTGCGACGGGCAGCGCCTGAGTCGGGCGCTAGGGCGAAGGCGCGAGCGGGGTCACCTCGACCCAGGTGTCGTGGAAGGCAGCCGATCCGGTGTCGTCGTCGGGCACCGCGGGGTTGGTGAGAACGTTGACCGAGCGACCCTCCGGCACGGCCTGGTGCCACCAGCCGAACGGGATCGACACCAAACCCGGCTGGAGGCGACTCGAGACCGTAGCGGTGAGGGTGATGGCGCCACGCTCGTTGTGAACACGAACCAGGGTGCCGGTCTCGATTCCGCGGTCGGTGGCGTCGGTGGGGTCGATTTCCAGGCGGGGTTCGGGTGGAGTCGGTCGGTGGCGTTCGAATTGGGCGTAGTTGGTGTTGAGGAACTTGGTGTGCTGCTTGAGCGAAATCAGCTGGAGCGGATGGCCGGCCGGATCGACCGACGCCACCGCGACGTGTTCGAGCGGTCCGAGACGAAACACCGTTGCCTCGTGGGGCAGGTGATGGTCGGGGAGCGTGAAGCGGGCCCAGCCGTTGGCGACGAGCCGGTCCCAGGTGATGCCGTCGAGCCACCGATGGTCACGATCGAGAAGGGACCGGATGAGCGACTCGTCGGTCTCCTGCAAGGAGGGATCGTCGAGCTCGAGCGCGGTGGCCACGGCTCGGATCACATCGTTGTTGGAACGTGACTCGCCCACGGGGTCGATAGCGGGCTGGTTGAGAGAGACGTAGAGGTGACCCCAGCCGGGCGACAGTTCGAGCTGTTCGATCTGGGAGGTCGCGGGCAGGACGATGTCGGCGTAGCGGGCTGTGTCGGTCATGAACTGCTCCGACACCACCGTGAACAGATCTTCGCGGGAGAGCCCGTCGATCACCCGACCTTGATCCGGTGCGATCACCGCGGGGTTGCTGTTGTGGACAAACAAGGAACGGATCGGTGGGGCCAGGGACTCGTCGGTGAGGATCTCACCCAGGCGAGCCATATTGAACGAGCGGGCCGGCGCGGCCAGCTCTTCGTCGTCGAGTCCGAACGCTTCCTCCCACCAGACCTGGGTGGACCGGGCCAGCCCGCCACCACGCTCCCGCCAGGCCCCCGTCACCGCCGGGAGCATCGCGATCGCCCGCATGATCTCGAAGCCGTGCTCGCGGTGTTCGGGGCCCACGAGGGAGCGCACCGCGGCCGGTCGCCTGGTGGCGAACGTGGTGGCCAGCCATTCGACGGTCTCCGCCGGCACCCCGGTGACACTCTCCGTGCTCGCCGGTGTCCATGGTGCCGCCGAACCCAACAGGTCGTCCCAGCCGCTGGTGCGAGAAGCGAGCCACTCGGCGTCGAGGAGTCCAATACGGTCGAGTACGTGGATCAGGCCGAGCACCAGGGCCACATCGGTACCGGGTCGGATCTGCACGAACTGGTCGACCCGATCAGCTGTGGTGGTGCGGACCGGGTCGATCACCACCACGGTGGCTCCCGCGGCTCGGGCCTCATCGATGAACGGCCAGAGGTGACGGTTGGTGATCAGGGTATTGGTGCCCCACAACAGGATCGTCCGTGAGTGGCGGAGGTCTTCGGGGTCGATGCCGAACGGCGTGCCGCATACCGCTGCTGCCCCCTGCCACGCGGTGACGCCGCACAGGTGACGGTGAATGTCGGAGGTGCCGAGCGCGGCGAAGAATCGGCGAGCGAGGATGCCCTTCTGGATGATTCCCTGGGTGCCGTCGAAGGAGTAGGGGAGGATTGCGGCCGGTCCGTCGTCGCTGATGATCGACCGCCAGCGATCGGCGATCTCGGCGATGGCGTCGTCCCACGAGATCGGCACGAACTCGCCGGTGCCCTTGGGGCCGACGCGCTTCAGGGGATGGAGGAGCCGGGCCGGGTCGTAGACGCGTTCGAGAAGGCGGTTGACCTTCGGGCACAGCTCGCCGGCGGTGAACGGATGGTCGCCCACACCGCGGAGTTGAACGGCGCGCCCGTCTTCGACGGTGACCGTCCACGCACACGCGTCGGGGCAGTCGTGATGACAGGCGCCGGTGATCGTGTGGGTCACCGGCGCTTCGTCATGCTGCGGGGTCCATGAGCCGGAACGCCTCGCCCAGGCCGACACCAGCCATGCGACCATGGTCTCTCGCCTCAGCAGTGACCCGGTCGGCGAAGGCCGCGGCTTGCGAACCGTCATCGTCGACGTCGATCACCATCGTGGTCTCGAACTGGCTCTCGTGGGCGAGCAGGGCATCGACCTTCGCACCGACATGGGCGGGCGCGAGGGCCTCGACGTGGTCGGGCGCCTCACATTCGAAGAGCAGGAGCGCTTCGGGCCGGTGATGGGGGAGACTCTGATCCTTGAAGTAGTGGGGATCGCGTGCGGCCACAACCGCGTCGAGAGTGACCCAACCGGCCGCCCGGTGATCGGGGTGGAGCCGCCACCGCCGCCACGGGTCGTGCCCGAGCACCACGGCGGGTCGCAGCTCCCGAATGACGCGCACCACCTGGTCCCGCAGCGCGAGGCCGGCATCGACGCCCATGTCGAGCTCGCCGTCGGTCTGACCGAGAAAGCGGACTTCGCCGGTGGCGCCGAGGCGGCGAGCGGCTTCGCGTTGCTCATCTTGACGCCGCGCGATCAGAGCATCGGTGTCGGCATCGACATCCCAGGTGCCCTTGGAACCGTCGGTGGACACGAGCAGATGCACAGTGGCACCGGCTGCGGCCCACTTGGCCAGGGTTGCGCCGCACTCAAACTCGATGTCGTCGGGGTGAGCACCGATGGCGAGGGCGCTGGAGGGTGTCGGAAGATCGACTCGCATTGTCGGAATCCTTGCAGATCAGTCGGCGGCGGGCTGCCGCATCGCGAACTCGATGAGGTCGTCGGGATGGTCGATGTCGAGCCCGAGACGGGGATCGTCGATCACGGTGACAGTGAGTCCGCGGCGTGCCGCTTCCTGCTTGTGGAGTTCGAACGATCCGGGTCCGTAGGCGAACTCGAAGTCGGCGGAGGCCGGGATCGACATCACATTTGATCCCTCGCGGTGACGGTCGGGGGCGATCGCGACTCCCTTCCCGATCACCACCCTCAGGTCGTGGGCGAGGGGCAGATCGGCGTGGGCGATGATCACTCGCGCGTCAGGGAAGGTCAGCTCACGGCGAACCTCGGCGAAGGCGGCCGTGATCGACTGGTTGAGACCCCGGACGCCGGGCGCCAGCACGTCGACACCCAGCGCGATCGCCCAGTCTCCTACTCCGGCGTCGTCGCTGACGACCTTCACCGGCAGGTCGTGAGCCGCGGCCACGACGGTCTTCGCCATCTGGTGCGCCAAATCGCGGCGTTCACCGGCGGAGAGCACATCGGCGAGACGAGATTTGGCGTCGTCGAACGACCGAATCGGTACCAAGACCACAGTTTGTTGACTTGGTGATACGGGCATTTGGCTCTGCCCCGGCCGGGGTTCGGGGGCGGCGGCGAGTCTAGGGTGGCGCCATGGATATGCGGGTTGCAGTCATCGGAGCCGGATCTTGGGGCACTACCGTCGCTCACCTGTGTGCGCACAACGCGCCCACGGTGATTCACTCGCGTCGCGAGGATGTTGCTGCCGCGATCAACGCTGATCACGAGAACCCCCGCTATCTGGCCGGCTACACCCTGCATCCCGATCTTCGGGCCTCGACCGATCTCGGCGAGGTCGTTCGTGATGCCGACGTGCTGGTGATGGGTGTGCCGTCGTCGGGGTTTCGCGACACCCTCAATGACGTCCGGGAGCACCTGCGTCCGTGGGTGCCGGTGATATCGCTGGCCAAGGGCCTCGAACCCGGCTCGCGCAAGCGCATGACCGAACTCGTTGAGGAGGAACTGCCTGGTCACCCGGTGGGCGTGCTCACCGGTCCCAACCTGGCCAAGGAGATCCTGGCCGGCAGCGCGGCGGCAGCCGTGGTGGCCTTCGCCGACCTGAGCATCGCCGAGTCTCTGCAGCCCGTGTTCGCGTCTCAGCTGTTCAGGGTCTACTCCAGTACCGACGTGATCGGCTGCGAGTTGGGTGGGGCTCTCAAGAACGTGATCGCCCTCGCGGCGGGCATGGCCGACGGCCTCGAAACGGGCGACAACACGCGTGCCGCGGTGATCACCCGAGGCCTGGCTGAGCTCACCCGCCTTGGTGTGGCCATGGGCGGCGAGCCCGCCACTTTCTCGGGCCTCGCAGGGATGGGCGACCTGCTCGCCACCTGTATGAGCCCCCAGAGCAGGAATCGACACGTCGGTGAACGCCTCGGACGGGGCGAGTCGATCGAGCAGATCATCGAGGAGATGGATCAGGTCGCCGAGGGTGTGAAGTCGGCTCCGATCGTCGTCGAGATCGCCCACGAGTTGGGTGTCTACATGCCGATCGCGGAGCAGATGCGGGCCTGTGTGCAAGAGGGGCGCAGCGCCAACAGTGCCTATGTGGGTCTGGTCGCAAGTCCCGCCAATCGCGAGATCGACCCGGACTGATCCGTGCTGATAGGAGACCTGCAGGGCCCCACGGCCCGGATCGACCGCGCCGGCACCATCACCTCACTCGACGCTGGTTGGCGGGTTGAGTGGGGGATCGGTGGAGAGGATCGCTGGCGGCTTGCTCACGATGAACGGGCGGTTCGCCAGACCCGTATCGAGGACACCCCAACCTCTGAGACCTGGCTCCGGGTGCCCGGCGGCGATGTGATCCAGCGGGTTGCGGCAAGCAACGATGGTTCGGGCCGCGCTCTGGTGATCGAGTTCGAGAATGCCTCTCCCACTGCGGTGGTGGTGGCTGTGGTCGCACGAGTGGCCGGGCTGGTGGAGGGGTCGGCGGAAGGTATCTCCGTGGACGGCTCGAGCTGGATGAGAGGGGAGAGGCCGGCGGGCGGCGTTGTGGTGGTGGATGGTGATCCGTGGCCGACCGTCATGACCGGGCCAGGGCCGGCTCCTGTAGATCTCGAAGGGGCCGAGGTCGGCGCCGGCCTGCTGTTGGCGGTTCCTCATCGCCAGTGTGTGAAGGTGCTGGTGGGGGTGGAGGGTGAACTCCCGGCTCAGATCGTCGACCCGGCGGACGTGGCTACCGGTTGGCGGAAGGTCGCGGCGGCGGGCGTGGAGATCGACGTTCCCGATACCGACCTGGTTTCCGCCTGGCGACGAGTGGTGTGCGACCTCATCCTGGCCGCGGGCTCGACCGCTCCGATCGCGGCTGCCGAAGCGGCGTGGTGGCTCGACGTGGCCGGGTTGCACGGCGAGGCGGATCGAGCGCGGGCGACCGTTGTGGAGGCCGCTCTCGACGGTGCTTTGGCCGACGACGTGGCCGGCGCGGCTCTTAGGGCGCTCGCTTCGCGCGACCTGCTCGCCGGAGACCCGTCCGGTCTCGACGAGCTGGCCGGGCCGCTGGCCGACGCAGCCGGCTCCACCCTCGACCGGGCCACTGCCGGCCTGGTGGCGGCCGCGCTCGAGAGTGACTTGCCGAAGCCCGCGGCCGATGCCCGCCGACTGGCGGATTCACTCACGGTCACGGACTGGACCGTCGCGACCCGTGTCGCCGATGGGGCCGCCCGCGTGATCGAGATGATTGTCGACCAGCCCCACGGTGACGGTCCGGTGGCCCTGCTCCCGGAGCTACCCGAAACGTGGCTGGGCCAGCCGATCGACGTTCGGGGTCTGGCAACGCGAGCAGGCTCGATCTCCTTCAGTGTGCGTTGGCATGGTGATCGGCCGGCGGTGCTCTGGGAGCGCACCGGCGCCTTGTCGAGTCGTCCGGGCGAGATCACATTTCCGGGGCTCGATCCCAGCTGGTCGTCGGGTGAGCTATCCGGCGAGGCCCTGCTCGCCGCGCCTGTGCGGGCCTGACCGGCTACCGTCCGCCCATGACCGCGACGGCGCCGACCCTGCGCAAGTCGATCAAGAACAAGGCACCCGGGCTGAGGCTCGAACGCGAGCAGTGGGACCTCGGATGCGGCAGCGTCGCCGGTATTGACGAGGTGGGGCGCGGTGCCTGGGCCGGTCCGCTCACCTTGGCGGCGGTGGTCGTGCCCCGCGAGAAGCGGCTCTACAAGGTCCGTGATTCCAAGATGCTCACCGAGGCCGAACGCGAAGTGATGCACGACCGGGTGATCCAGTGGGCCGATCATGTGTCGGTGGCTCACGCCAGCCGGGAGGAGTGTGACCAGCTCGGAATGTCGGCCGCCCAGAAGCTCGCGGCACAACGGGTCCTGGCCGGACTCGGCGTGGCTGTCGACCATGTGCTGGTCGACGGCAACTGGGACTTCGTGGAGACCGTACCCACCACGAAGATCGTGAAGGGCGACGCGGTCAGCCTCTCCATCGCGGCGGCGTCGATCGTGGCCAAGGTCACCCGCGACCGGATGATGCGTGACTGGCACGAGCACTATCCGGCCTACTCGTTTGCCGGCAACAAGGGCTATCCGTGTCCTCGCCACAAGGCCGCCCTCGCGGCCTATGGCCCGAGCGCTATTCATCGGCGTCGTTGGGTATTCATGGACGATCTCCGATGGACCGGCGTTCCCCGTATCGTCGACCCTGATGACGACCTCGCCCAGCTCGACCTCTTCTGAGACCACCAGCGTTCCCGCGAGGCGACTCTCCGCGTTCACCCTGGTCGGATGGACCCTGTTTCTCTGGGCATCGAGGCTGAGGCTCGTTCTCGACAACGACGATCTCAACACTTGGGGAACCACCTGGCGGATCGGGGTGGTAGTGCTGTTCTCGGCGCTCGGAGCAGTGGCCGGCTACGGCCTGCTTCGTCGCAGGAGCTGGGTTCGAAACGTGATGGCGGTGCTGGTGTGGTGGACGATCGGTTTCTGGCTGGTGCGGGGCACCGGAATCATCATCGACGACCACGAGCTCGGGTTCACGGTCATCCACACGATCCTGATGACCGTTTCGATCGGCACGGCGGTGTGGGCCGCCGTCACCGGCTGGACCGGGCAGGCCATGTGGGTTTGGCGGGGCAAGGCTCGCTAACCTGCGTTTCGCTATGGGACAACCTGTCACTCTCATCCGCACCTCCTCGCCTTGGCCGGGAACTGTGCGCTTCGAACTCAACCGCAGCCTCACCGGCATGGGCCACGTCCGCTATGAGGCCGGCGATGAGATCACCGCCACCGACCCAGCAGCCAACCTGGCGAGCCGGATCTTCGAATCCAGCACGTCGGTCAGCTCGATTCACATCTATAGCTCCATGGTCACGGTGCAATTCTCCGAGACCGACACTGGCGGCATCGAACAGATAATCGGCGGGCTGTACACCTACTACCTCCCCGGTGTGGAAATTCCGAGCGATGAAGAACTCATCGCCATGGTGGAGTAGCTGCTCCAAAGACTTCCCCGCGGGGACGTATTGTGCCCGAGCGACTCACATGGCGTCGGTAGCGACCAGCCCGAACGCCGGTTCAGTGCTGTTTGCGGTTACGGCTACTTGTACTTCTTTGCGTTGGCTGCGGTGACGGCGTCGGCGCAGACGAGGCATCGGACCCGTCGCTGTGGCGGGTCGGTGGGTATACGCATATTGAGGGCGCGGGTGACGGTGAGATGATGCTCAGACACCGAGGCGTGTTGAGCGCAGACACCCGCGCCGCAGTCATGACACACCGCGACTGCGGTGATTGTTGTGGCTTGGGTCTCGCAGTCGTAGCAGTTCATGAGTGACCCTCCGGTGTAGGGGTCTGCGGGTAGAAGTGTCGTCGGGCCCACAACGCGACGTACACGAGGGCGACGAGGACCGGGACTTCGATGAGAGGGCCGACGACCCCGGCGAGGGCTTGGCCCGAGGTGACCCCGAAAACGCCGATGGCGACAGCGATCGCCAGTTCAAAGTTGTTGCCGGCTGCGGTGAACGCCAGCGTTGTGGTTTTCGCGTAGGGCATCCCGAGGCGAAGGCCGAGGGCGAACGATGCGCCCCACATGATCGCAAAGTAGGCCAGTAGCGGGAGCGCGATGCGGGCGACATCGCCGGGCTTGTCGGTGATGGTTTCACCCTGCAGGGCGAACAGCATGACGATCGTGAACAGCAGCCCATAGAGCGCCAAGGGCCCGATACGCGGGAGGAATGTGTTTTCGTACCAGTCGATCCCGCGACTGGATTCGCCCCAGCGGCGGCTGAGGTAACCGGCGGCGAGTGGGATCCCCAAGAAGATCAGGACGATCTTGGCGATCTCCCACATCGAAACTTCCAGTTCCGCGGTCTCTAGACCAAGCCAACCGGGCAGAAGTTCGAGATAGAAGTAGCCCAGCACGGCGTAGGCCAGGATCTGGAAGACCGAGTTGACTGCCACCAGCACTGCTGCAGCTTCACGGTCGCCGCCGGCAAGGTCGTTCCAGATCAACACCATCGCGATGCAGCGGGCCAAACCGACGATGATCAGGCCAGTCCGGTATTCCGGAAGGTCCGGGAGCAATAGCCACGCCAGGGCGAACATGAGCGCTGGGCCGATCAGCCAGTTCAACACCAGCGAGCTGGCCATGAGTTGCCGGTCGGCAGCTACCTCGTCGATCTCGGAGTACCGCACCTTGGCCAGCACGGGGTACATCATCAACAACAAACCGACCGCGATCGGCAACGACACTGTCCCCACCTTCACCGTGTCGAGCCAGTCATTCAGCTCCGGGACGAGACGTCCCAAGCCGATACCCGTCCCCATCGCGGCGATGATCCACAACGGCAGGAACCGGTCGAGCGCCGACAAACGCTCCAGAACCGGAAGCTCGCCAGGTGCTACTAGGTCAGTCATTTGTTGGTCCAGGGGCATCGACGAAGGCGACTTCGGGAGCAAGGGCGTCCGACAACTGCTGGAGCGCTCGAGGGACGAGCGTGTAGTCGATCCACCGGCCGCGTTCCTCCCCAGTGATCAGACCGGCGAGGCGAAGGGTTTTGAGATGATGGGACAACAACGACGGCGATGCCGCAGCTACCTCGGACAGGACGCACGCGCAGCGAGTCCCATCACGCAGCTCGTTGATGATCGCCAAGCGGACCGGATCACCCAAAGCTCGGCATAGTTCAATCAAAGTTGAATCGTCCATGCCTCACTATCGCCCCAATCGACCGACTGCCGTAGAGACCAAAGTCCCATCGCCGGCCGATTGCGGCCCGAAACCTCCGGCCCGGGTCTGATCGAGTCCCAACAAGATCCAGCATCCACTGATGCCCCTCGGAAGTCACGATGAAGGCGGCACTCGTCTGAGTGCGGGGTCGCAACGGGGCGATATCGGGGTTCGATCAAGCACCCACTACCTGCCTGGCGTGGAGATTCCGAGCGATGAAGAACTCATCGCCATGGTGGAGTAGCCGCTCAGCAAGGAGCTGATCAATCGATCGAACCGCGATTGACGATCCATTGGGTTGGCTGCTCGGTCATGGCTGCGATGTGGTCGAAGTCTGCGTCGTAGTGCAGGACTGTGAGCGACGCGGCCTCAGCGACTGCGGCTATGAGGAGATCGGGCACCTTTCGTCCTCTGAGCCCCTCGGTGGCAAGGCTGCGTTGAACCTGTTGTGCGCGGTCGAAATGGTGTGCCTCGACGTCGATTCGCCGGAACGTTCCCAGTGCAACCAGGAGGCGATCCCATTCGTCGGCGCTACGTGCTGAGAAGCCGATCTCGAGGTCGGTCATGGATGTGCGAGCGAGGCCGTCGCGGTCGAGTTCCTCGATTCGCTGGAGGATCGACGGAGTGCTGATTCTGGTTAGGACGCTCGTGTCGAGCAGGAACATCAGCGCCACGCCGTGGAACGGTCGTCGAGATCGGCCTCAGCGAGAACAGACAGCGCGTCTGCTAGCTCGACGCCGCGTTGGTGAGCGGCGCTACGTAGCGCCTCATTGACGGTGTCTTTGATGGTGCGGGTGCCGAGTTGGGCGCGTGCAGCATCGAGCGCATCGTCATCGACGTCGATCAATCGCTTGGTCATGCAACGAGTATATACCGTCCACCCTTCGAGCTATACGGTGCCGGCGAGCGCGGCTGATGGTGCTCGCCGCCTGATTCTTGGTCGGAAAAAGGCTTGTGCGATGAACCGTGCTCGACTGAACCGAGATCGCCTCCCGACCTACGTTCCTGCCGAGGGGATCGCGCCGCTCTGCCCTCACTGTGAACAAGAGATCGAAGGCATGTGCCAACAGCAGATCGACGCGAGCTTCGGGAAGGCGTACCTGTGGTTCTGTATCGAGTGCCGCAAGTCGCTCGGCGTTTCCCACCGCAAAGGTTTCTGGATGGGCTGAGTATCGAGCGCTTCAGGATCGGTGTGGTGGATCCGTGAGAGGCTCGTGGTTGTGGAGGCGGATACCCGACGACAGTCACTTGGGCGAGACTTTCATTCGCTTCTGCTCGCAACGGGTGTCTCGAATCTCGGTGACGGTATTCGACTTGCGGCTCTGCCCCTGTTGGCGACAACGCTGTCGGATTCGCCCTTGCTCATCGCTGGCGTTACGGCCGCCCAGTTCCTGCCTTGGCTGGTCTTTGGCCCTGTCGGTGGTGTGATCGTTGACCGTTCGGATCGCCGTCGACTGATCCTTGTAACCCAGGTTTGGCGGGCGGCCGTGATGGCTGGACTTGGCGCCGCTGTGTTAGCCGATGCGGCCTCGATCTGGATGTTGTTTGTCGTGGCGTTTGTCATCACCGTTGGTGAGATCCTCGTCGATCCCTCGGTGGTCGCCATTGTTCCCACCATTGTCGAGCGGCAAGATCTCGACCGTGCCAACGGACAGATCAGCAGCGCCGAGATCGTCACCAACGACCTAGTTGGCGCCCCAGTCGGTGCAGGACTCTTCATCGCCACTCCATGGCTGCCCTTCGTGGTCGACAGCCTCAGCTACCTCGGATCGACCGTGCCATTCCGGCAGCTACCGCGCCCAGAGACAGAACCGGCCGGGCGGAAGATCGAACTGCGCCAGTCGCTGAGCGAAGTCCCAGCCGGGCTGCGCTGGATTCGTAGCCATCAAATGCTGGGACCGTGGACCGCCAGCGTCGCCATGTTCAATATCGGAGCCGCAGCCGGATTCAGTCTCCTCGTCTTGTTGATCCTCGACACTCATCAGTCCTCAGAGTTCATCTACGCCCTCACACTGACAGCGGCAGCCGTCAGTGCAGCGGCCGCGGCCAGCATTGCCCCGCGCCTCGTCGAGCGCTTCGGCCGTCCACCAGTGCTGCTCACCGCCGCCGCAATCGCCGCAACCACCATGTTCGGGCTCGCTAGCGCCACGACAACCCTGCTGGTGGTCGTGTGCTGGGCGGTGAGCGGCGGGGCATCCGGCGTGCTGCTGGCGATCGGCCGCGGCTTCATACAGCGGTACTGCCCGAACGAGATCCTCGGCCGAGCAGTGATCGCGTCAAGAACCATCACAAGAACAGCTTTCGTAGCTGGAGCCATCGGTGGCGGCCTCCTTGCAGACAACCTCGGCCTACGCGCGACCTTCTTGGCCGGAGGAATCGCCCAAATCACAGCACTTGTCCCGATGGCGTTCGCCCTACGCCACGACCACGAATAGGTGCCGGGAGTATCCAGCACCCGGCCTGGGTTGTGGCGAATCGTCAACGGCCCCAAATACCCGGCACTCGCCGGGATCACCGCAATAGTGTTCTGTGTGGATCAAGTCGAAGTGGTTCTCGCCAACAACGATCGCATGACGCTACGCGTCGGCGACGTGTTCTTGAAGATCGATGCCGATCAAGCGCGCTCCGATGTGGAAGTCGAAGCAATCAACATGGCTCCGGTGCCGACACCGGAGATCCTGTGGAGAAAGCCGCCCGTGCTCGCGCTCGCCGCCGTGCCGGGTCGAACTCTCGGCCAGATCGGCCGGCCATCTACCGCTTCACCCGCAGCATGGGCTGCGGCAGGTGCAGTCATCCGAATGCTGCACGATGCACCGCTACCGACATGGCCAGGCAACAGCGCCGAGCAGCTTGCAACCCGGCTCGCCGATGAGTGCGACTGGCTCGTCGCCAACGACGTACTTCCTCCTGATGTCGTCGCCCGCAACCGCCAGCAAGCCGATGCGGTGCTCCGGCCGTGGACTCCAGTCTTCATCCACGGCGACCTGCACCTCGAGCACGTCTTTGTCAACGGCGACACCGTCACTGGCATCATCGACTGGTCCGAGGCCCGCCAAGGTGACGCATTGTTCGACATCGCCTCACTGACTCTCGCAAACGAGGAGCACCTCGATGATGTCATCGCCGGCTATGGGAAAGACGTCGACCGCGAACTGGTTCGAGGCTGGTGGTCGTGGCGATGCCTGGTCGTGATCCGCTGGCTGTGCGAAAACGGCTATGGCTCACCCGCCGAGCTCCCCGAGGCAGCCGTCCTGCGATCGCAAACATGACGAGCACCGAGTCCTGTTGATGTCTCATGGGTGGCCAAAGAGGCTGCCCGCAAGCGCCGGATCGCCGCTGACCGCGAGGCCCGCTTCTGAGATCGTCAGCCGCCGCCAGAGGGCGAGGAGAAGCTGCTCTGGCTCTCCGGACAACTCCGTGGTGGCGTCGCCCGATCTACCGGCTGCGATGTCGAGACGACCGGGTCGTGCCGCAGGCGTGAGCGTCCAGGATCGCGACGGCTGGGTCGAGGAGAGGATCAAGGGAGCAGTCAGCATCTGTTTGCCACGTGTGCGGACGAAGACGTCCAAGAACTCGTCGATGCCGTCGGCGGCGACGGCAGGGTCGACCGGTGTTGTGCACCCCAGCGCTCGTTCGATGTCCCAGCGGTGGACCATCGTCTCGTGGAGCTGGCGCCGCAACCACCATCGAACCGTCTTGACCGAACCAGGGTTGAAGTTCGGGCACGGATCGTCGGGGTTGTTCGTCCTGAAGGCGGCAAGAAGTTCCTCCAACCCTGAGTCGAACCAATCGCACAGTTCGATCCCGTCGAGCTTCGACTTGGTGAAACCAGGTCCGTCCATCGACCGGGTTGTGACGATACGAGTCGCCCAGCGATGAACACCTCCGAGGTGAGCAGCGACATCGCGCACCTTCCATCGGCCCAGATGAGTGACTGGTGTTGCCAAGTCCGACGACTGAATCAGCACGGAAGTCCTGGCCCCCGAGGAAGCGATCCCGGCCAACTCGTCGATCGTCGTGTCCACGTGATGACCCCCAGGCCGAACCGCCACGATAGCCCCGCTCGTAACGGCGATCGCCGGTGTCGGTTCACTTTCGGTTTCCGGTAGGGGTCCGCTCTTGGTTCGAGCGATACTCTCAGCGTGCCCGCACCTGACTATCTCGCCTTGCCCGACCCGCACCTCGACCCTGTAGTCGCGGCGGCTTACGACGACCAAGATCACGAGCTATTCAGTCTGGAGGCGGTTGGTGCGGCCGTCGACGTTCTGTCCGATCTGGCCGGCGACGGAGCCGCGGTCGAGTTTGCGGTTGGCACTGGACGCGTCGCGCTGCCCTTGGCTGAGGCGGGGGTCCGAGTCCATGGAATCGACTTTTCGGAACCAATGCTGGCGGAACTGCGGAAGAAGAAGGGGGCGGAACTCGTTTCGGTGTCGGTTGGTGACATGACCGAGATCCGAGTGTGTGACGATGCTGCCCTCGTCTACCTCGTCTTCAACACAATCACGAATCTGCGAACCCAGCGTCAGCAGGTGGCTTGCTTCGGTAACGCCGCCGCGCACCTTGCACCGGGTGGGTGTTTCGTCATTGAGAACGGACTGCCACAGCTCCACCGACTGACTCCTGGCGAATCGATTGTGCCATTCGATGTATCTGCGCACCACCTCGGCTTCGACGAGTACGTAGATCAAGTGAATCAGATCTCGATCTCGCATCACTACCACATCGATGGTGACCAGGTCCGCTCCAGTTCCCCGGCCTTTCGCTACGTCTGGCCATCGGAACTCGATCTCATGGCCGAGCTGGCAGGGATGACGCTCGAGGCACGCTGGGCCGACTGGCATCGCTCCCCCTTCACCGACGAATCGCAATCGCACGTATCGGTCTGGCGAAAGCCCTGACCCGGGATCTCGGCGTGCTCAGGCGTCAGTGGGGACCGCCAGGCGCGCCGCGTTGCACGCGACGAGTGCGGGGTTTGTCGGGTACAGCGCGGCTCTGTCAGAGCCGTGCAGTACGGAATAGAACTGGTTGATGCATGCGGCAACAGGTGAGTATTGGGCGATGACACGTTGGGCCGAGGCGGGTATCGATCCCGTTACCGCGGCGCCCGCCGCGACTTGCTCGATGAAGCTGTCGCGTGCGTGATGGTCGGCTACGTCGAGGTAGCGGCTGACGAGCCAATCGACCAGGCGGGTGATGGTATGGCAGACATCGTGGCTTCGATTCGCTGCGAGAAAGACCCGCTCCTCATCGGACAAGTCGAACCCTGCCGATAGGGCAAGGCCGAGGTCGACGAAGAAGATTCCTTGGCCGTCGGTGACCATGTTGTCGAAGTGGGCATCGAAGTGGAATAGACCCGACTGGTTCATGGCGTGAACGTCGCGGACCAGGCACGCCTCGACCATGTCGATAGCGGCGTTGGCGGCAGTTTCGCTTCTGTTGGTCTGGCCGAGCAGCCACGCTGAGAGCGGTGTCGGGATGTACTCGAGAAACAGGGTCACGGTGGCGTCAGCAGAGTCGATTGCTTCGACCCGCCGCCGTACCGCGCCCGATCCATGCCAGTGCTCGACGAATCTGTCGATGTCGGCCAGTTCATGACACAGAGCGCTGGAGGAGGTCGGTCCCGCGGTGACTCGCCAGTGGTACATCGCGGCGAAGCAGTCCAGATGGCCGCTGAGTGTCCAGTCGGTGACGGTTTCGTTTGCCGCGACTTCACGCCAGACGCCAAATGATGGCGAGCCGACTCCGTACTGGCAGCCCAACGGCAGACCGAACACATTGCTTGTCGATTCGAGATTGCTCTCGAGCTGCTCAATTCGTGTGAGGGGGATCTGCTTCACGAACACCGCAACACCGTCGAGGTGGATCAGGCTTCGCATGCCGCCGATTCCGGACCCGAGTGGAGTTCCTTCGGCAACGACGTTTCGGAGTTGGTCGTCTGACAGAGCAGCGAACCGCCGCGCCAAACGCAGATGTCGCGTGATCCGATCCTGATCCAAGCGGCCTCGCTTCTCCTCACCCACCCGAGCGACCCTACGACCGAACCTGCCTCAAGGAGAAGCACCCGCCCGGCTCGGTCAGCCCACCCCGCCACCCGGCGTCGACCCGCTGGCGATAGTTGCCCCTCGGTGAGAGATGTCAGCGCCGGGCCACCAGCGGCCTTGAGTGTGGAGTGGACTACCTGGAAGCTCCGGGCTGGATCGACACGGGCTGGCGGCGCGCGGAGTGCGATGTCGAATTCGCTGCGACAGTCTCGCCACCACTGGCGTCGCCGGTTGGACCTTGCGATGTCGCCGGTCTCCTTCTCTCGTGCCATTGCGGCGGGGTCACCGAGGTCGAGGTCGCGTCGGGCCAGGCCTTCGATCTGGTCGAGCCCATATGTGTCAGCGGTATTGGTTGATCAGCGCGTTGCCGATCGAGGCCAGGTGCTCTCGCACGCCCGGAGGGCCAGTCACCTCGAGCCATTCGACCAGCCCGGCGAGTTCGCCTGCGAGCGCGTACTCGTTGTGGCCGCGGATCACCACCTCGATGCGGCCGTCGGTGGTGGAACCTCCCACCTCGAGCCGACCGCCGAGCATCATCCGGAGCAGGCCGATCCCGTCGAGCGCGCATACTGCCTGGATCTCGAGGGGGGTTCGCTTGCGATCGACCTCGTCGGCGATCTCGCGCCAACTCTCGGCCAGGTCGAAGTCCTCGGGTCTGCGCACGGGATCGTCGGTGGGCGCGACCGACGACACGCGGTCGATCCGGAAGGTCCGCCGGCCCGCGTCGGTGTTGGAGACGAGGTACCACGTCGGACCTTTGGCGACGATGCCCAGCGGGTGGATGGTTCTCTCGGTTTCGGCGCCTTTGCGGTCGACATAGCCAAGCCGCACCTGGACGCCGCGGATCACCGCGTCCTGGAGTTCGTCGAGGAACCGGGGTGGTCGGTGCTCGATCCGACTCGACCCCCATCGTTGCGGGTCCACGACCAACGACGACGCTGCTGCCTGGGCCTGCACCCGGAAGGGCTCCGGCAAGGCATGGACGAGCTTGCGCAGAGCTGCTTTCACACCCGGCGTCGCAGCCGAGGCCGGGCCGGCCACCAGGAACAGGGCGCGGGCTTCGCTCGCGGTCAACCCGGACAGGTCGGTGCGGGCACCGCCCACGAGGCGCCAGCCGCCGCCTCGGCCCTGTATGGAGTACACGGGCACCCCGGCCATGGCCAGGGCGTCGAGGTCGCGGCGGGCGGTGCGCTCGGAGACCTCCAGCTCCCGGGCGACCTCTGCTGCTGTCACCTGCTCGCGTTGTTGCAGCAAGAGGAGGATGGCCACCAGCCGGTCGGTTCGCACCCTGATGATACTTTCACAGTAAACCGGTCACAGTCTGTCCGGTTTCGGTAGGCAAGATGGCTCTATGACCTCACCGACACGCTCCGCCACCCACGACCGCATAGACCCACGGCCAATTCTCGACCGTGCGATCGCCACAGGTGGGTCGGTCATCGCTCACGTCCGGCCCGACCAACTCACCGCCCCAACGGCATGCCCAGAGATGGACGTGCGCACCATGCTCGGGCACCTCGTCGCCGTGCTCGACCGCATCGCCGCGCTCGGACAGGGCGAAGACCCCTTTGCCGTCACCGAGACCCCCGCACCTGACGACGGCTGGTCTGATGTCTGGACGACATCGGCTCGCAGCGTCGCTGATGCGTGGAGCGACGACGCCGTGCTCGAACAGCCCATGGCGCTGCCGTGGATCCAAGGCAACGGCGCCGAGATCCTGGCGTCCTACTTCTCCGAACTGACCGTTCACACGTGGGACCTCGCGATCGCGACCGGACAACAACCCGACTGGGACGACACCGTCGTCACCGCGGCGCTCGCCGGGCGCGACTTCCTCCCCGCGGAGAACCGCCGAGTGCTCTTCGAGGAGATCTCAACCGCCATGGGCCTGGACGAGGTCGCGATCCCGTTCGCCGAACAGATCCCGATCCCCGACGACGCCCCTGGGATCGACCGGCTCGTCGCCTGGAACGGCCGAAACCCCAGCCGCTGACCAAGTCCGCGAACATGTGGCAACGGCCGAGGCCGTTGGTCAAATCAAAACTGAGAGAGGAAGTTCGATGAGGAACGTCAAGGTAGGGAGGACGTTGGCCGCGCCGAGGTCCAGCGTGTGGGCCGTGTTGGCCGATTACCCCAACATCGTCGACTGGAACGACGGCGTCAAGAACAGCTACGCCATCGGTGATGCAACAGAGGGCGTCGGAGCCCAGCGCCAGTGTGAGCTGGTCCCGAACGGAGCGATGAGCATGAGGGAGACCGTTACCGAGTGGGTGCCCGAGGAGAGAATGGTGATCGCCATCGATGAGATCAAGAAGATGCCGGTCAAGCAAGCCACTATGACGTTCACCCTTTCCGACGGCGACGAAGACACCCCGCTCACGATGAGCTACGACTACGAAGCCAAGGGTGGGCCACTCGCGTTCCTCTACGGGCCGATGCTCGATCGGCAGATGAAGAACGGCTTCAACGGCTTCATCGACAACCTGGAACCGACCGCTCAGACTCGGGCCGCTACCTGACGGGCAAACTCTTCGGCTCTGCGGAGACGGTCATTCGTCGGGAGCGACTTGGCGCCACGAGTACCGGGCACCGCGACGGGGGCCAAAGCGGAACTAGGGTCTGCTCGACCGCCAGGCCGCCGGAGGGAGCAGCCATGGAGAAGGTGCTTGGTATCGGGGGGCTGTTCTTTCGGGCCGATGATCCAGAGGGACTGGCCCGTTGGTATCTGGACCAGCTCGGTGTTTCGCTCGTGCCTCAGGAAGCGAGCGATGCGCCCTGGGTCAACGCAGAAGGGGTCACGGTCTTCGCTCCGTTCGCCAATGACACCGACTACTTCGGTGCCGACCGTCAGTTCATGGTCAACTTCAGAGTTCGTGACCTCGACGCGATGCTCGCTCAACTCGCCGATGCCGGTCACGAGGCCAGTCATCACCACACCATGGACGGTGTTGGACGATTCGCTCGAGTGCACGACCCGGAAGGCAACCCGATCGAGCTATGGCAACCCGCCTGGTAGCGATGGATTGATCAGTTGACCAGCGAGTCGGTGACGGAGATGATCCAGTCCGTCATTGCCGGTCCGCCGTGGCCTTCGTCTTCGGCGATGAAGAGTCTTGCATCGGGGATTTCGGCGGCGAGGGCCACCGCGATGTCGGCGGGTGCGCTGATGTCTCTGCGCCCGTGGGCGAGAAACGTGGGGATCCCCGCGAGCCGCCCGGCGTTGCGTACGAGCTGATCTTCTTCCAGGAACCCGGCGTGGCCCCAGTAGTGGGTCACGAGACGAGCGAAGCACAGCTGGAAACCAGGATCCGCGTCTCGCAGGAACGGCTGGTATCCCTCCGCTATCGAGACGTGCACGTCCTCCCAGTCGCACCATGCCAGCGCGGCCGGACCGTGAACGGCAGGGTCGGGGTTCATCAAGAGACGGTTGTAGGCCAGCGCAAGGTTGCCGTCTCGACTTTCGGCCGGCACCACATCAACGAAGTCGCGCCAGCGTTCGGGGAACACTCGCCCCATCGCCCGCGTGACCCAGTCGACCTCGGTCCCGCTGGTCGTCACGGCACTCGAGAGCACCAACTCCGTCGCCGACTCCGGGTACGTCTCGGCATATGTGAGGCCGAGTGTTGTGCCCCAGGAACCGCCCCAGACGAGCCAGCGGTCGATGCCCAGGAGGGTTCTCACCCGCTCGATGTCCTCTACCAGGGCCGCGGTCGTGTTCGCTGAAAGATCGACCTCCGGTGTTCGGGCGTTGGGGGTGCTGTGTCCGCAGTTGCGCTGGTCGAACTGCACGATCCGGTACTTCGTGGGGTCGAACATCTGTCGGTGCCGTGGCGACGAACCGCTTCCCGGGCCGCCGTGCAACAACACTGCCGGCTTCCCGTCGGGATTGCCGGAGATCTCCCAATGGATCGCGTGCCCGTCTCCAACCTCCAACATCCCCTCTTCGAGAGATTCGGTGATCGGGTGCCGCGTAGTCACCGACGAAGTGTGACACAGGCCGAACCGGCGGCTGAGCGGAAATCGTCGGTCCGACGAACTGCTCGACACCTACGATGACCGCATGAGCCTCGTGGAAGACAAGTTCGTCGTGCCTGTCAGCTTTGATGGTCCCGGTTTCCGTATGGAACCCCTCGGACCCCAACACAACGAAAAAGATCACGACGCGTGGATGTCGAGTATCGATCACATCTGGGCGACCCCTGGTTTCCCGGACGGCACATGGCCCACGGCGATGACTCTCGAATCCAACCTCGCCGACCTGGTGCGACACGCCAAAGACTTCGAGAATCGCTCCGGGTTCACCTTCTCGATTCTCGATGGTGACGAGGTGATCGGGTGTGTCTACATATACCCGTCGCGCACCGCAGACGCCGAGGTGAGTTCATGGGTGCGAGCGAGTCGTGCCGATATGGACGTCGTCACCTGGCGGGCCATCTCAAGCTGGCTCGAGACCGACTGGCCGTTCACGAAGATCGAGTACGCGCCTCGCCAAATATGACGACGGGGATCTCGC
>JAJCXY010000110.1 GCA_029263215.1 Acidimicrobiales bacterium | reverse complement strand
ATCATTTCGGGTTCCTCGATGTGCTGCTAGCCCGTCTGGCGTCCTCAACCGAGATCATCTCGATCGACCCGCCCTGGGTCGACTGACAAGCGGCCAACGAACCGGTCAGGATCTCCGCCGACCACTCCCGGTGTTCGATTTGGACGTTCAGGGTGGCTATCATCTCGGCAGGGCGGGGTACACGACGAGGCGGGTGGATGGGGATGCGGTTGAGAGCGGGACTCGGTCGGCCAAAACGGGAACGCGGGCTCTCTCGCTCTGCGCTTGCCGTAGCGATGGCGTTCTCGGTTGGTGCAGGCGTGTTGGCACTGCCGGCGCAGGCACAGGAGCCCCTGCCTCGCCAGTGGGGCGAGGTCACATGGACACACCTGTCGTCGTCAGCCGGCGACCTCGAGGTGCCCTTCGCCGCGGGGGCTGAGCAGACCGATGCCCAGATCGCCGACATCGACCTGGATGGCGTCAACGATTTTGTGCTCACCAACCGTGCTGGCGCGCCGAGCGGGGTCTGGTACAAGCGCGATGCCGCCGGTTGGACGCGCCACGTGTTCGAGAACACTGCCCTGCCGCTCGAGGCGGGTGGAACGATTCACGACGTCGATGGCGATGGCGATCTCGACATCGTGGTTGGTGAGGACTTCAGGGGTAACCAGATCTATTGGTGGGAAAACCCCTATCCCACCTACGACCCCGCTGTCCCGTGGACTCGTCACGTCATCAAGAACACGTTGGCGAACAAGCACCACGACATCATCTTCGGCGACGTCGACGGCGACGGTGCCGACGAGTTCATCTTCTGGAACGACGAGAACGATCTGAATGTGGCGGAGATTCCAGCCGATCCGGCCGCGGCTACCTGGCCATTCACCACGATTTTCAGCGACCCCGACAAGAACGAGGGTCTTGCCATAATCGACGTCGACCTGAACGGTGTCGACGACATCGTCGGGGCGGGCCGCTGGTTCGAACGTGTTGGTTCCGACTATGTGGTCCACGTGATCGATCCGGGGATGGAGTTCAGCCGGGTCGCCGCGGCTCAACTGGTCCCCGGGGGGCGACCCGAAATCTTGTTCGTAGTTGGCGATGTGAGTCCTCCGTACGACGGCAGCAGCTTCCTGACCATGTACCAGTGGGACGGCCTCGGGTGGGCCACCACGTCGTTACTCCCTGGCCTCACCCAGTCGGGCCACAGCCTCGACATCGTCGATTTCAACAACGATGGTCTGCTCGACGTGTTCAGTGCCGAGATGACGTTGGCGGGCAACACCGACGCGGCCGGGCGCATCTTCTACGGCGATGGCACCGGCCAATTCACCCTCCAGGAATTCTCGACCGGGATCGATCACCACCAATCCAAGGTCGGCGATCTCGACGGCGACGGCGATCTCGACATTCTCGGCAAGCCGTTCAACGATGGCTCGCCCGGCGTTGATGTTTGGCTCAACACCCTGATCGATCCAGGAATTCTTCCGGTCGACCAGTGGGTGCGTCACAGTGTCGATGCGAGCCAACCGTGGTTGGCATCTCATGCGCTCTGGGCCGACTTCGATCTCGATGGTCGTGTCGACATCGTCTCCGGCGGATGGCTCTACGAGAGTCAGGCCGGCGACTACACGCTGCCCTGGACGAGGACCCTGATCGGAAGCCCGCTCAACAACGTCGCACTCGTGTGGGATTTCGACAACGACGGTGATCCCGACATCCTCGGCACCGATGGTCTCACCCAGACCCCCGCTCATCCGGGCAGCACTAACCTCTTTTGGGCTCGCAACGAGGGCGACGGTACGTTCACGATCCTCTCCAACATCACCCCTGGCGTCACCACCAACCAGGCGTCTGCCTTTGTCCAGGGAGTCGTTCCCTTCGATCTCGGCAACGATGGCAGCCTCGACATCGCCATCTCGTGGAACTACGGCGAACGCGGGGAATCGGGCATCGATCTGCTCACCGTGCCGGCAGACCCTTCGACCCAGATCTGGCCCCTCACCACCATCTCCTCGTTCTCTGAGGGGGAGGAGATCGACGTCGACGACATCGATGGCGACGGGGATCTCGACATCTTCCAAGGCTCGGGATGGTTGCGTAACGAGGGCGCCACGTGGACGCGGATCGAGTCGACCGCTCTCATCGGCAACAACACGCCCTACGACGACCCCGACCGGGTCGACCTCGTCGATGTCGATGGCGATGGCGACAAGGATGCGGTGATCGGCATCCTGTTCGAGGCGGCCGGAACTCCCACCGATGTCGTCTGGCTGGAACACCCGGCCGACCCGACCCTCGAGTGGCCTCTACACGTGATCGGCACAGGCGTGGGCGGTGGGTTCTCCCTGTCGTCGGGTGATGTCGACAACGATGGTGATCAAGACATCGTGGTGGGCGAGCATGTGCTCGGCACCCGCATGCTCATCTACGAAAACGTCGACAATGCCACCAGTTGGGTGGAGCACGTGATCGACACCGGAGGAGCCGGGATCGATCATCACGATGGCGCGGAGTTCGTCGATTTCGACAGTGATGGCGATCTCGATGTCGTGTCGCTCGGGTGGCACAACCAGAAGGTGTGGTTCTTCGAAAACAAGGCGTTGGAGCCGGGCGATGTGAGCGATGTGGAACCGCCCGCCACGCCGTCCGCGGTTGTCGCCACGTCGGTGTCGTCCGTCCAGATCGACCTCGACTGGCAGCCATCGATCGACAATCGAGGAATCTTCCAGTATCGGATCCTGCGCGATGGCGTCCAGGTGGGAGCCACCGCCGCCGTTCAGTTCTCCGATACCGGCCTCTCCCCGGAGACGACCTACGGGTATTCGATCGTAGGGGTCGACCTGAGCGGGAATACCTCGCCGCCATCACCTGTGAGTTTCCAGACCACGCTCACCCTCGACATCACGCCCCCGACACCACCCTCCCAACTTGCTGGTGTGGGCGGTAGCCAGCTGGTCGACCTGTCCTGGTTGCCGGCAAGCGACGACCGAGCGGTGCAGAGTTATGTGCTGAGCCGTGATGGCGCAACGGTGGCAACGCTCGACCCGACGGCAACCAGCTACCGCGACAGCGGACTCGCACACGAAACTTCCTACGCGTACACGCTGGTGGCGTTCGACGCAGAGGGCAACAGTTCTGATCCACTGGCTGCCCAGACCGCGGTGGTCACGCTGCCCCCGCCCTCCGGATTGTGGGCCGCCTACGGCTTCGAGGATTCGGGCCTCACCATCACCGACAGCAGCATTCACGCACACACTGGGGCGCTCATCGCTCCGGCGTCTCTCAATCCCACTGGACACAGTGGCCAAGCGCTCGAATCCACTGGCGTCGCCGGGCACGTGAGCCTGGGAGGCCTCGACGTCCCCGCCGGCGGGTTGACCCTCATGGCATGGATCAACGCCGATGATTTCGGCACCCACGATGCGAGGATCATCTCGAAGTCGACATCCAGCAGGTCCAGCGACCATGTGTGGATGCTCTCGACGATCTCGGGTCAGCACACCCGTTTCCGATTGAAGACCGATGATGGCAATTCGACGTCGACCCTGATTGGCGCCGGCGGCACCTTGACCGCGGGCACTTGGCACCACGTGGCTGCAAGCTACGACGGCACGACCATGCGGCTCTATCAAGACGGCGTCGAGGTGGGTGCACTCGCCAAGACCGGTCTGGTCTTCCAAGACGCCCTCGTGGATGTACTGATCGGGGCCAACCCGAATGCCAACACCCAGGTGTTTGATGGCCGCATCGACGACGTGAAGATTTTCGCGGCTGCACTCACCCCTGCGGAGATAGGTGTGGAGATGGCCACGCCCGTCGCCCCACCTGCGCCCGATACCGCGGCCCCTTCTGTACCGGGGCTCTTGGCAGCCATGCCAAGTGGGCAAACCACGGTGGATCTGAGTTGGGCGGCCTCGACTGATGATCGGGTCGTGGTTGGCTACGAGGTCTCTCGCGATGGTGTGCTCGTGGCCACGGTTCCGGGCTCCCAGCTAGCTCTCGCCGATTCGGGTCTCTCGGCCGGCACGTCCTACAGCTACGCGGTGGCCGCTTTCGACGGCGCGGGGAATGTGTCGGCTGAGGCGGGTCCGGTTGTGGTGATCACCGATGCTCCCGATACGTCGGCGCCGTCTGTTCCGGGGTTGTTGTCGGGTGTGGCTGATGGGCCTACTCAGGTGTCGTTGTCGTGGGTGGCGTCGACCGATGATGTGGCGGTCGGGTCTTATGTGGTGGCCCGGGATGGGGTTGAGGT
>JAJCXY010000109.1 GCA_029263215.1 Acidimicrobiales bacterium | reverse complement strand
CCACCCGGGACGAGAGCACCTAGGGTGCACCGGTGCCACTCAAAGCCCACACCGCAGCGTTCTGGTGGGCAGTAGCCGGGTGGGCTATTGCCATCATTCTCGCGGCCTCGATCACCTTGAGCCGTCTTGCCGGGTCTTGGGACGATCAACTGCAGTGGGGATCGGTAGGAGAATGGATCGTGGCGATTGTGACCGCCACCGCGATCGGCGTCGCTGTTCACCAGTTCTCGGAACAGCACAGACTGGACCGTCAAGTTCGCCAAGACGAACTTGATGCCCAGACCCGTGCCGAGGAGCGAGATCATGAACGGCAGGCCGAGGAGCAGCTGAAGTTGGCCAACCTAGTGACGACGAAGAGACACGATGTGTATACGAATATGGGGCCGGATCGGCAGCTGGCTTCGATTCAAATCCTCATCGAAAACCACTACCCGACCCCGATCTATCTCTGTGAGGCGAGGATCGTCGGACCTGACACCTACCTTCCGATGCTTAGTCGTAAGTTGGGAACCTTGGAGCCGTCGGAGAAGGCCCTGCGGGTCGTTGTCCAGCCGGCCATGGACTACGAATCGAAATCGCTGGAGGAGCGTGCAAAAGCGCTCAGAAGCATGCTGGGCGAGGACTCCAACAAGGGCACGGGAACTCCGAACGTGCGACTCGTTTTCCAATTCACCGACCTGCACCGCAATGTCTGGCTCTGCCGCGAAGGGGAGCCGGCCAAGAAGATCTACGGTCCGAACGACGTCTAACTGACTCCGTCCACACGTGACCGGCCGGTCAGGAGTCCTGGTCGTGTTCCCGGAGGCATTGGTCGATTCGTTGTTGCGCTGCGCTAGCGGCTTCGGCATCTCCGAGGAAGCGGGCCCGTTCTCGGGCGCCAATGTCGAACGACTCGGGCCACGGATGCTCGCCGGTGCCTTGTTCGAGGCCGACGAGGCCGCCGACGAGGCCGCTGACGAACCGCAGGGCGTGCAATTTGTCACCGGTGTCGACCTCGTGTTCGGCCGAAACCTTCACCAGCTCGAGGGCGACGCACTGCAGCGACATGCGCACGATCTCCATCTCGGTTTGATCAAGATCGACGGCGAGTGTCGGAACTATGTCGTCTTTGGTTGCGAGGAGTCGAAGTAGTCCTCGCCGGGTTTCGATGTCGAATCCATCAGCCTGCGGGCTCTCGATTGTGTTCATTGGTACGGTTTCCTTGTCTGTAATGGACCGTCCCGGCGGTGTTCTCGCAAAAGGTGCCGTCGGGACGTCAGACGTCGGTCGGTCCGACGTCTGGGGTTGTGGTCACGGTTTGGTCACGGGAACCGCGATCCCGGTGTTTCTGAGGGTGTCTGTGCTTCTGACGAAGGCCGTGTTTGGCCAGTAGTTGCAACGGTCAGCGAATCGGGGAGGCCCTCGGATTCGGGCTGTCGCGGACTCAAAATCCGTTGCTTTCACGAGCGTGCGGGTTCAAGTCCCGCCCCGGGCACCACGCCTGACCAGGGGATACGCCGGTCGCCGGGTTCTGGTCGGTAGCCGGCGTTCGCTAAGGTTCGGTGGATGCATCGGACCCTGATACGCCGCGTGGCGGTCGCCGTATCGACGACCTTGATTCTCGCTTCGTGCGGTTCCAGCGACTCGGCGGCTCCGACCACGACTTCGACAACAACCACAACAACGACGACCACAACCACGACGACCGCGGCGCCGACCACAACGACGACGACCGCGGCGCCGACCACAACCACAACCACGACGACCACCACCGAGCCCCCGGCTGACTGCCCCGGCGACGGTGCGATTCCGGATGGCGTTGTCGACCACACGATTGCCGGCGGCGACATCGATGGCGACGGTGATTTCGATACGCTCCACACCTACGCGGAGGAGGGCGCCGACGCGGCCAGCAAGACCTGGTGGTTGCAGGTCTCGTTCACCGGCGGTGGTGGCACGACCGTGCAGTTGGACTACCCCAACATTGCGTTCGCCGACGTTGCGGTCTTCGACGGTATCGACATCAACGGCGACGACACCGACGAGATCTTCGCCAGGGTGGGCGGTGGAGACCACGTCCGGGCCTACAACGTTTTTGTGGTGATCAACTGCGACCTCACGGCAACGACCTCAGAGGGCGGCCCGCTGGAGATTCTCGAGGGATCGAGTCCCGAGATACCAAGCCACCTTTGGGGCTTCGAGTGCGCCGAAGGTATCGGTGGCGCGCCCGGACTCTGGACCTTTGACGGCGAGGAGATTCTCGGCGACCCTGAATGGCTGATCGCAGCGCGATTCTGGTCGCTGAGTGGAAGCGTATTCACGTTCGACTTCGGCGAGGGTGTTGGCTCCCTCGATCCAGCCGAATTCCAGGGACCGATGTGTCCCGGAGTATCCGCCTTCGGGTGATTCAGCTCCTATCGGTCCGGGGTGAACAGCCGCCGCGCCCGCCGGACGGCCCCGCGCCCCTTGCGCCTGGTCCATCGAGCGGAGCGGTTGCCGCGTTCGAGTAGTTGGTCTCTCGCTCGGCGGACGGTGATGGAGGGTCGGAGGACGGCGCTGCTGGGCATCAGTGGCGCGCCGTAGGTCATCCCGGAACGGGCCGCGTCGGGGATATCGGCAGGACGGGCGAGAGCGTGGGCCAACGCGTCCGCGAAATCGTCGTGGACGAACAGCCGAGCCCGAGCCACAGCGGTGTCGGGGTCGGCTTCCAACGCCCGTCGATCGGCCCGGTCGGGGTTGGCCGCATGAATCCGGCCGTTTTCGTATTTTTCGTAGATGTCGCAGATGTCGACCAGTTCCATGAGAGCGTCGTGGGTGCCCGGCTTCGGCGGTGCCGCGCTGAAAATCTCGCCGCCGGTGGCCTCGTAGCGGTGGTAGGCCATCTCCTCGACGCCGGCATCGACCCGTTGGCGCACGTAGTCCCTACGAGTACGGGAAGCGCCGTAGCTCTCACCGTCGGGAAAGTCGCCGGATCGGTAGATGTTGTGGATCAGAGCGAAGCACACGTAAGGAGTCGGCATCTCTGCGGCCGCGCATGTACTGGCCGTTCCGATGAAGTGGCTGATGGCGGGCCCTCCGTCGAAATCGATCCGGGTTCCGAACATCTGCCGGGCCAGGTCGAAGGTGCGGGCAACCATCTCGAGTTCGTCGCCGCTGCGACCCTGGTCCCGAAGTTGTCGAAAGAACGGGATCGGCAGTCGCTCGACTGTGATCGGTGTTGCTTCGACCTGGGACATGTCGGAGAGATTAGGAAGATGCGGTTCGGGCGACAAGTGCCCGGTCGTGCAGCGTCAGGCCCCGCCGACCACGGTGGCCTGGAACTTCTGCATCAGCCACGGCCCGGCCTGCACCGGCCCGTAGCGACTGGGCCGGGCGGGCCCGACACACGTCGGCAGAGTCTCGATCGTTGCATCCCAGTTGGCCATGTGGAAGAACGCCATCGACTGTCGGGGTGCCGGGTCTGACACGGCGACCCGGTGGATGGTCGATCTCCAACGATCGTTCGTCCATCGAGCGATGGAGTCGCCCAGGTTGACCACGAAGGTGTCGGGGCGCGGGGCCACCGGGAGCCACTCACCATCGGGGGCTTGGATCTCGAGTCCCGCCACGTCGTCGGTGCGAAGAATTGTAAACGTGCCGTAGTCGCTGTGGGCTCCGGCCCTGAGGGCTCCCGGAGCCGGAGCGGTGCGGAGCCGGGGGTAGTGGATGGCTCGCATGGATGTGATGGGGCGGTCGATGAGCGGGCCGAAATGATCGTTGGGCATGTCGAGCGCCACTGCCATCGCTGCCATCAGCCGGTCCGCTACCCCCGCCAGCTCACGAAAGTATCGACTCCATGCTGCCTCGAGCCCCGCTGGCTCCTCGGGCCACAAGCTGGGCGACTGCACCCATGCCTCCTCGGCACCGGGGCCCGGGATCCTTTCGCCGGTGTCAGGACCAACCGAGAACGACTCCTTGAGATCGGGTTCACCCACCTGCCCGAGCGATGCGCCGAGAGTTTCGAAGCGAAACGGCGAGTATCCGTACGGATAGCCCGGCTCGGGAAACTCAACCGAGCGTTTGGTCGCTTCGGAGGAAGCGAAGAATTCCGTAGCCAGGTCCCAGGCCTCCGCGGCCACGTCCTCAGAGACACAGGTCAACGGGATTCGAAAGAATCCTGCTTCTCGACAGGCCCGATCGAGCAGGGCCGCCTGCGACTCGATCGGCGCCTCGAGGTCGACCACCTCCAGATCAGCATCCATGCTTCGAGCCTCCTCGCATTTCCGAAGAGTACGTTTGGCGAGTGAGATTTTCATACTGGGCCGGCACCGGCCAGACGTGGCAGGAACTACTCGACGGGGCGGCACATGCCGAGTCCACCGGCTGGGACGGCATCTGGGTGCCCGACCATTTCATGCCTCCGGAGGGGGGCTACGGGCCCGAGGATGGTTCCGTCTCAGATGCCGAGATGGGGCCGATCCTCGAGGCATGGACCGTCCTGGCGAGCCTCGCGGCCATCGTTCCCCGCATACGGCTCGGAGCCATGGTGAGCGGTAATACCTACCGACATCCAGCGCTGCTCGCCAACATGGCTGCCACCATCGACCACGTCTCCGGCGGGCGACTGGTCGTCGGCCTCGGCGCGGGCTGGCAGGAGAACGAGCACCAGCGCTACGGCATGGAACTCGGAACCGCAGAGGAGCGATCGGATCGACTCGAAGAAGCTTGTGAGGTATTGCGCCTGTTGTTCTCGCAGGATCGCACCAGCTTCGCGGGGCGCTACTACCAACTCGACGATGCCCCGATGGAGCCGAAGCCGCTTCAGCAGCCATTGCCGTTGATGATCGGCGGCGGTGGCGAGAAGCGCACTCTCCGCACGGTGGCCCGCTTCGCCGACGAGTGGAATGTGTGGGGTCGGCCTCACGAACTGGCCGAGAAGATCGCGGTGCTCGAGAGACACTGCCGCGATGTGGGTCGAGACCTCGCCGAAATCCAGAAGTCGGCGGTCGGCCTGCTGATCATCACCGAGAGCGAGGACGAGAGCGCCGAGATCCGTGCTGACCTCGGAAGTCGAGGCGGTCTGGTGGGAACTCCCGATCAGCTGAGGACTGCCATCGCCGAATATGCCGCCGCGGGAGTCGATGAGATCATCGTGCCCGACTTCACGATGGCGGTCGGGGAGCGAGACGGCATTCTCGATCGGTTTCGACGCGAAGTGGTCCAGGCCTGACCGGCCGCCTCGAAAGCCCTCGGCCGGTTGCCTAAGCTCCTCTCTCATCTACCCCGAGGACCCGATGGCCGATCAGCAAGTTTCAGTCTCCCGAGTCATCCCGCATCCTCCCGAGGCGATCTTCGACCTGCTGTCCAGCCCGGCCGGACACGTCCGTATCGACGGCTCGGGAACCGTGAAGGGCATCGTCAAGGGCCCCGGTCGACTGGAACTGGGCTCCAGGTTCAAGATGAAGATGCGCCTGGGCGTTCCGTATCTCATGACCAGCGTGGTGAAGGAGTTCGAGACGGACAGGCTCATCGCGTGGGCCCATTTCGGCAAACACCGTTGGCGCTTCGAACTCCAACCAGTGGACGGCGGCACGGAAGTCACAGAGACGTTCGACTACTCCACCGCACTGTGGCCGCGAGCAATCGAGATGGGCGGCTACCACAAGCGCCATCCGGCCAGCATGGAGGCCACCCTTGTCCGCATCGAGGAGTTGCTCGACTCCGACGCCGGCTGACGGTGCCTTCAGTCGAAGCCGGGTGAATCCACCCTGCGTTCCTCGGCGAAGCTCTGGATTCGCTCCACGTCGGCATCGCTGCAGGTGAGCTTCCAGGTCCATGCCGTCGCCACGATCGGCGCAGGGAGCTCGTCGGCCGCGGGCGCCACCACCACCACGGCGCCCGCGATCGCGTTGAGCGCGTCGATGTCGGTCGAGGAAACACGAGCGTCGTATTGCACCACCACACCCGCGCCCTCGAGAATGCGTACCTGAACAGGGGCCAGGAGAGGCGAGTCGAGCACACCGGTGGGGCTATCTCCCGAGGCATGAGGACCCGAAGTGGGCGGATCGGTCAGGTAGACGAGGCCTTCATCAGATAAGACATGCAGCCCGCTCTGCTGATCTTCGGCCTCGCGAAGCTCGACGCAAGCCGCAGAACCGGAGCCGCCACCACAGGCGATTGCCAGCTGGCTGAGCACGATCACGACAAGACAGATGCGGCGCACCGACCCAGGGTGCCCGAATCGCACCTGTATCGACACCCCGAATCCGCGACGTAAGCTGACGAAGTGTCCCGTGCCCAGATCGAGCGCAAGCTTCGCAGCGTGAGCGAGCAACTCCGCTCGTTGCGCGACGACTTGGCGGTCACCGAAGAGCAGCTGGCCCAGTTTGCCGATGAAGCCGACGATGCCCGGCTCCGTGCCCTGGTCTCTGAGACCCCGTTGGCTGAAAAAGAACATCGCAAGGCCAGCCGCCACGCCGAACGGCTCCGCAAACATCGCGATCGACTCGTCACGAGGATCGCCGCACTCGACGATGAACAGGACGCACTGCTCGATCGCCTCTCCGCCTCGTCGTGACCCACGAGTCTCCTCATCACGCGCCGACACGGGTGGTGGTGGCCGAAGACGAGGCGATCATCCGCCTCGATCTGATCGAAACACTTCGAGCCGAGGGATACGACGTGGTCGCCGACTGTGGCCGAGGAGATGAGGTGGTGGAGCTCGTGGCCCGACACGACGCCGATCTCGTGCTCCTCGACATCAAGATGCCCGGAATCGACGGTCTTGAGGCGGCCCGACAGATCCGCGACTCGGCTCGCGCCGCGGTGGTGATGCTCACGGCTTTCAGCCAACGAGAACTCATAGATGAAGCCAGCGATGCCGGGGCGATGGCCTACCTCGTCAAGCCGTACCGGAGCGCCGACCTGGTGCCCGCGCTCGAACTTGCACTGGCCCGCCGACGCGAGGCTCAGCTGCTGGCGGGAAAGCTCGATGAACTCGAGGGTCGGTTCGAGGAGCGAAAGACGATCGATCGGGCCAAGGGCCGGCTCATGGATGAGGGGACGATGTCTGAAGCCGACGCGTTTCGCTTCCTTCAGAGGGCGGCGATGTCGGGTCGGCGACGCATGGTGGATGTGGCCGAGGAAGTGATCTCGGGCCGCCTCGCCCTCTGACGTCACGCGTTAGGGTCGGCCTCAATGGCAAACGTGATGCTCATAGACGGAAATTCGCTCACCTATCGAGCGTTCTTCGCCCTCCCCACCGACATGGCCACGGCTTCAGGCCAGGTCACCAACGCCGTCTTCGGCTTCACCTCGATGCTCATCAATCTGATGAAAGATCATGAGCCCGACCTCGTGGCGGTGGCCTTCGATCGCCCCGAGCCCACCTTTCGTCACGAGATGACCCCCACCTACAAGGCCCAGCGGGAGTCGGCACCCGACATTCTCCGCCAGCAGATGGGACTCGTCCGCGAGGTTCTAGATGGCTTGGCCATGCCCTCGCTCGATCTGACCGGGTTCGAAGCCGACGACATCATTGCCACCCTGGCCACCCAGGCCCGCGACCGCGGCGACGACGTCATCATCGTCACCGGCGATCGCGACAGCTACCAACTGGTTGAGGATCCTCTCGTGAGGGTTCTCTACAACAAGCGCGGCGTGAGCGACTACGCCCTCTACGACGAGGCGGGGATACTCGAACGAACCGGCGTCAAACCCGTCGACTACGTGCAGTACGCGGCGATGAGGGGCGACAAGTCCGACAATCTCCCCGGTGTGCCTGGAGTGGGGGAGAAGACCGCGGCGAAGTTGATCAATGAGAGGGGCGGGATCGACGGCATCTACGCCTCGCTGGATGAGCTCACGCCGAAGCTACGCGAGAATCTCGCCGCCAACGAGGCCAACGTCCGCAACAACATCGAGATGATGGAGCTCGTTCGCGATGTGGAGCTCCCGTTCGCCCTCGATGAGTTGGTGCAGGGGGAGGTCGACACCAACGCGGTGAAGAAGCTCTTCGATTTTCTCGAGTTCCGTACCCTCTGGGACCGGCTTGCTCCGGTGTTGGGTGCCGCGGCCTCCAAGCCTGCAGAGGTCCTCGAGGCCGAGGTGTCTGTGCTCAGAGAGCCTTCGGAAGCGGTCACTGCTCTCGAAGCCGCCCATCAGGGCTCTGGGGTGCTAGCCCTTGCCGTGCCCGACGCCGGGATCGACGACGGCCTCGCCTTCGTCACCGACGCCGAGGGTGCGGAGGTTGGTTTTATTCCCGGATCGATTCTCAACGATCCGGGTGTTGTCGACAGCCTCCGACTCCTTCTCGGTGAGCACGGTCGACCCGTCGCCATGCACGGGGCCAAGACCACGATGAGGCGCCTGCTGGAGCGGGAAGTCGACATGCGCGAGCTTGTGGTCGACACCAGGCTCGCGGCCTACCTCCTCGACCCCGCCGACACCCGCTACGACCTTTCCGACCTACTACTTCGCTACACAGGCATGGAACTGCCCGTCTCCGGGGCCCCCGAGGGGCAGCTCGACCTCGAAGGCGGAGAGGACACAGATCCAGCCATCGAGCCGTGCCGTCAAGCGCTCGCGGTCGACCGCCTCGTGGCCCCCCTACGGGAGGCGATGACCTCCCAGGGGCTGGCTGATCTCCACGACGAACTCGAAGTCCCCCTGGTGCGGGTCTTGGCCCGAATGGAGCACCGCGGCGTGGGGGTCGACCCCGACGTACTCACCCGCATACGCGACGAACTCAATGAAAGCACCGAGGAGATGCGAGCGGCCGTGATCGCCGACGCCGGACGCGACTTCAATGTCAAC
Source organism: Acidimicrobiales bacterium (assembly GCA_029263215.1). Taxonomy (GTDB): domain Bacteria; phylum Actinomycetota; class Acidimicrobiia; order Acidimicrobiales; family Aldehydirespiratoraceae; genus OFTM10. The sequence goes on along the minus strand of JAJCXY010000109.1, from coordinate 39,965 downwards.
TCCACCAAGCAGTTGCGTGAGATCCTGTTCGAAGAGCTCGGACTCACTCCCCACAAGAAGACCAAGACCGGCTTCAGCACCGATGCCCAGTCGCTGGAGAAGATGCGCGGCGAGCATCCGATCGTCGAACACCTCCTCGGCTATCGCGAAGTCGAGAAGCTGAGGTCCACCTATGGAGAGGGTCTGCTCGCCGAGGTGGGCCCCGGGGATCGCATCCGGGCCACGTTCAACCAGACTGTCGCCCGCACCGGCAGGCTCAGCTCCGACGCCCCGAATCTTCACAACATTCCGGTGCGGTCCGAGCGAGGGCGCGTGTTCCGCACCGCTTTTGTGGCTCCCGACGGCTATCGCCTTCTTGTCGCCGACTACGACCAGATCGAGTTGCGTTGCATAGCTCACCTGGCTGAAGACCCGGGCCTGATTCAGGCTTTCGAGGCCGGCGACGACATCCACACCGCAACCGCAGCCAAGGTTTTCGGCATCGATTCTGACGAGGTGGGTGTGGAGGAGCGGTCGAAGGCAAAGATGGTGTCCTACGGGCTGGCCTACGGAATGGAGTCCTACGGGCTGGCCCAGCGGCTCAATATCGCCGTGGCCGAAGCAGCGGAGATCCTTGATTCCTATTTCGAGGCCTTTCCCGCCGTGCAGTCCTACATGGATCGCACGGTCGCGGAGGCCCGCGAGCGTGGGTATACCGAGACTCTCTTCGGGCGTCGCCGCCAAATACCCGAGCTGGCTTCAGGCAACCGCCAGATCCGTCAGGCCGGTGAGCGCCAGGCCATGAACGCAGGGATTCAGGGTCTGGCCGCCGACATTTTCAAGGTTGCGCTCGTGCGCCTCGACAAGGCACTCGACGACCAAGGCCTCGATAGCCGGATCGTCCTGCAGGTCCACGACGAAATCCTGGTGGAAGCGCCTCTCGCCGAGGTCGATGTGGCATCCGAACTCACCGTGTCGATCATGAGCGGTGCCTTTGAGCTCCGTGTTCCCATGGAGATCGATCTGAAAGTGGCCGAAACCTGGGCCGATGCCAAGGGCTGAGAGCGAACTGGTGTAGCAGATGCCCGGAAATCGAACGCCCGCTACACCAGAACGGGGTGTGGGGCACTGGTTCGAGGAGTTGGCGGATCACATGGGGGCCGCCTACCTGCGATATTCGTTCACCAAGGGCACCGTCAATGAGGTCGATGCCCTGGTCGAACGGCTCGAACTCCGAACCGGGTGCAAGATTCTGGACGTGGGGTGTGGGCCGGGACGCCATGCGAATGAACTCGGTCGGCGCGGATTCGAGGTCCACGGAGTCGATATCAGCCAGGCTTTCCTCGATGTGGCGGTGGTCGACGCTCCACCCGGCGTGACCTACGAACGTGGCGATGCGCGAACACTAGGCTTCGATGCCGACTTCGATGTCGTCATTTCGATCTGCCAGGGGGCTTTCGGGCTGGCCGGTGGGCCCGGTGCGAGCACCGGCCTCGACCCAGATCTCGAGATTCTCGAGCGAATGGCGGCAGCAGTGAGGCCGGGTGGTCACGTGGTGTTCACAGCATTCAACGCCTATCTCCAAGTCGCTCACACGGCGGAGGACGCCGATTTCGACGCTGATCGAGGCGTGCATCGCGAAACCACCGAGATTCGTAACGAGCACGGAACGGTGGCGCAAACCGATCTCTGGACCTCATGTTTCACGCCTCGCGAGCTCAGGCTGCTGTGTTCCCACGTCGGCCTCGAAATGGTCTCACTCGACGCGGTGGAGCCTGGCAACTGGTCGAACAGGGTGCCCGACACCGAATCACCGGAGTTTCTTGTGATCGCGCGTCGGGCGCACATCTGAGCACACCCAGATAGCGTGGGACGGCTGTCTTTCTGACAGGGCGGTCCGGTCCGATACCGGCACGTCAGATCTACTCATCTACAAGGTTATAAATTGTCCGATCAGATCATTGCCGAGCCGGAGACCCAATTCGGGACCTTCGATTCAGACGGCAACTACACCCCCCGCCAAATCGTTGATGCCGACCTCGGTGGCATCGACATCGAAGAGGCTTACACCTCCACCATGGTCCTGGTAGAGGACGGCCAGCTCGTCGAGGGCACCGTCGTACGAGTCGACCAGGATGAGGTTCTCCTCGACATCGGCTACAAGTCCGAAGGTGTGATTCCCAGCCGCGAACTGTCGATCCGCAACGACGTCGATCCCAGCGAAGTCGTCTCGATGGGCGAGAAGCTCGAAGCTCTCGTCATCACCAAGGAAGACAAGGACGGACGCCTCGTCCTCTCCAAGAAGCGCGCCCAATACGAACGCGCCTGGGGCAAGATCGAAGAACTCAAGGAGGCCGACGGGATCGTCAAGGGCTCCGTCATCGAGGTCGTCAAGGGCGGTCTCATCGTCGATATCGGCCTCCGTGGCTTCCTGCCCGCTTCGCTTGTCGAGCTGCGACGGGTCCGCGACCTCCAGCCCTACGTAGGCAAGGAACTCGAGGCCAAGATCATCGAGCTCGACAAAAACCGCAACAATGTTGTGCTTTCCCGTCGGGCCTGGCTCGAGGAGACCCAGAAAGAACAGCGTGGTGCCTTCCTCGACAACCTCAAGCCGGGCGAACGCCGTACCGGCGTGGTTTCCTCGGTGGTCAACTTCGGTGCATTCGTCGATCTCGGCGGCATGGACGGACTCGTCCACGTCTCAGAGCTCTCCTGGAAGCATGTCGATCACCCGTCATCGGTGGTCACCGTCGGCGACGAGATCGATGTCGAGGTGCTCGAGGTCGATCTCGACCGCGAGCGCATCAGCCTCTCGCTGAAGGCCACCCAACAGGATCCCTGGCAGGAATTCGCCGGATCGCATCGTGTGGGCGAACTCGTCTACGGCCGTGTCACCAAGCTCGTGCCGTTCGGTTCGTTCGTGCAGGTCGGCGACGGCATCGAAGGCCTCGTCCACATCTCGGAGATGTCGGCCCACCATGTCGACCTCCCCGAGCAAGTGGTGACCCCGGGCGAGGAACTCTGGGTGAAGATCATCGATCTCGACCTCCAGCGTCGCCGCATCAGCCTGTCGATCAAGCAGGCTGCCGAGGGTGGCGTCGTTGCCGCCGAGTACCAAGAGCACTTCGGCGACCACGCCTACGACGATGAAGGCAACTACATCGGTGGCGACGAGGCCTCTGAAGGCCAGGCCGCATGGGAAGAGTTCTACGCCGACGGCGAAGCGCCCGCGGAGGCCACTGATGAGGCGGCCGAGAGCGAAGACGTCGAGTACGAATACGTTGAAGTAGAAGAAGAAGTCGAAGTTGAGGTGGATGAAGAGGTGGAGGTCGCAGCCGAGGCTGTAGCCACATCTGAAGAGGAATAACTCATCTGGGCCAACAGGCCCACAATTTTTCTCGACCACAACTGAGTCGTTAGTTCGGCGGGTGCCCTTCGAAAGGGCGCCCGCCGTTCACGTTTTCCTCACGATTTCTGGCGAAATGGCGTCAAGAACCTGGTGTCGCGTTCCGACTAAGGGGAGGTCGCCCACGCATCTCTTGCGCGGCAGGGCCAAGGTCCTGGGTCAGAAGCCTCAACTACCGATTGGCGCTTCCGACAGGTGATCGCAGAAGGTCTAACCCCGAAAATCGAGGTCCCCGTGAGTTCTCGTCGAACAATGATTCTGATCGCCGCCATTGCGGTTGGCGTCTTCGCCGGCATCGCCCTGCTCAATTACGTCAGAGGCATCGAAGACGATGTCTATGCCGACGCGCAGCCGGTGTCGGTGCTGATTGCTGGGGAGGACATCCCCGAGGGAACCACCGCAGCTGAAGCGCTGGCAATGATGGAATCCACCGATATCCCGCTGGAAATCCGGCCCGCCACGTTCATCCCTGTGGACGGCACCGACGAGATCGCGGGCCTGGTGGCACTCGGGCCAATCCCGAAGAACCAGATCATCGTGCGAGGCTTGTTTGTCGACCCCACGGTCGCACAGGCGTCGTTCAAGGATCAGATCCCCTCAGGCCTGGTTGCCGTGACCCTTCAGATAAGCCAGAACGCTGCTGTGGGCGGCTACCTACAGCCCGGCGATGAGGTCAACATGCTCGTGACCCACGACCTCGGGTGCGGCACCGGAGCCGAAGAGGAAGCCGAGGAACGGCCCGACGAGGAAGAGGGTGCGACCAGCCCCGAGCCCGATCCATCTGGCTTGCAGGCCCTCGACGAGGAGGCCTATTGCACACTCACCCAACCGGCTCGCTACTTCTACCAGAGGGTGGAGATCCTGGCGATCGGAGCCCGGCAGACCCTCCAGCCCGGCGAGACCAGCGAGGCGATCATCACCCCGCAGGGTGGCCCCATCACCTTCATGGTGCCCAATGAGGCAGCCCAGCTACTCGCTTCGCTCGATCCCGAATCGATCCACCTCACCTTGCTTCCCGAGGACTATCAGGCCGAACCTCAGAAGGCCCTCACCATCGAGTTGATGGAAGGCCCGACGCCGGCAGAGATCCCGGACTGCCTCACTGCCTACGGCCCCGCTGGCTTCATCGCCGGCGACGCCACGGCGACGGTGAACGAGGACGACGAGACCGCCAGCGCCCACTACAGCTGCGAATTGCTCTGGGAGGAGTGACAACAATGTCGAGTTTCTTCACCGACGACACCAGCGCCGACGCCCCGGCGGGCGACGGTGCCGGGGGCGACGCGTCGGTGCCCGTCACCGAGGCACCAGCGCCTCCTGAACGGGCCGCGACCGGGCTCCCCTCCATCAATCTGGTCGTGATCGATCCCGACGACATTGCCCGCAATCGCCTGCTCGCCCGGCTTCACTCCGATGTGTCCAGCTTTCCCCAGATCGAAGACCTCGTGCCTTACCTCAACGGTGAGCCGGTGGTGATCGTGCTCGGGCCGAGCTGTGCCGTCAATGGCTCCCTCGACGGTATCGAGCGTGTACTGCACGCCCACCGCGAGCTGGGAGCGATCCTCGTCGCGGAAGAACTCACCACCAACCTGCTCCAGCAGGCCCTGCGATCCGGGGTCAAGGATGTCCTGGCCGCACCGGTCGACGACACCCAACTTACCGAAGCAGTTTCGCGAGTGGCGGCAGGGCTCAACTCCGCGCCGGCCAACCCGGCCTCCGATGAACCCATCTTCGAAGGCGACGGCGAACTCGCTCATGTGATCACCGTGTTCAGCACCAAGGGCGGTGCCGGCAAGTCGGTCATCGCCACCAACCTCGGTGTGACGCTCGCCCAACGTTCCGACAAGCCGGTCTGCCTCATCGACGCCGACCTCCAGTTCGGCGACATCGCGGTGATGCTCAAGCTGGCCCCCCAGCACACGATCGTCGATGCGGTGAGCTCTCTCGATCGCCTCGATGTCAGCCTCATGCAGAGCCTCCTGGTTCAGCACGAGTCTTCGGGGCTGTTCATCCTCCCCGCCCCGCTCGAGCCGGCATTCGCCGACCAGATCGGTGCCCCCGAGATGATGCAGATCGTCGAGGTGCTCCGTCGGTTCTGTTCCTACGTGATCGTCGACACCCCCGCCTACTTCAACGATGTGGTGCTCGGGATGATCGAGGTTTCCGACGACGTGCTCCTTGTCGCCGGCATGGACATCCCCAACATCAAGAACGTCAAGATCGGGCTCCAGACGCTCCGCTTGCTCAACACTCCGATGGAGAAGTTGAGGCTGATTCTCAACCGAGCCAACTCGAAGGTGAAGCTCGATGTCACCGAGGTCGAGCGAACCCTCCAGGTGAGCGCCGACGTGCTGATTCCGAGCGACATCGTGGTGCCCCAATCGGTCAACCGTGGGGTTCCCGTCGTGCAGAGTTCGCCTCGCTCGGGTGTCGCCAAGTCGCTCGAGGAACTCGCCAGTCTCTTCTGCCCGGCGCCTGCTTCGGGCCGCCGCAAGAAATAGCCCCGTACAAATTCTCTCCGCCCATACGCAACTTATTTCGACCGTCCCGACAGGGGGCGGCTGAGGAGTACCGATGAGTCTTTACAAGCGTCTACACGAGGTCCAGCAGGGCGCCGACAACGCGCCTGCCACGACCCCTGCAGCACCTGGTGCTCCAGCTGACGGCGCAACGGGAGGCTCCGCCGGCGGGCCCGGCGGTGGGCTGGCCGCGGCCGCCAAGGCGGCACGCTCCACACCGGGAGGGAGCGCGCGTCGCGACCCCGTCCTCGACGAGCTTCGCCAGCGGATCCATCACAGCCTCATCGAAGAGCTGGGTCCGATTCTCTACGACAGTCGCCTTTCTGAGGAAGACCTTCGCAAGAAGGTTCACGAGCAGCTGCACGCCGCGTTGGCCCAGGAGAGGGCACCGCTGTCGGCATCCGACAAGGCTCAACTGATCCAGGATGTCTCCGACGACATTCTCGGGTACGGCCCTATCGATCCCTTGTTGCGAGACGATGATGTCTCGGAAATCATGGTCAACGGACCCGACTCGGTCTATGTGGAGCGCGACGGCAAGCTCACCAAGGACCCCGTCACCTTCGTCGACGAGGCTCATCTGCGGCGCATCATCGATAAGATCGTCGGCCAGGTCGGTCGTCGAATCGATGAGTCGACACCCATGTGTGATGCTCGACTTCCCGACGGCTCCCGTGTGAACGCGATCATCTCGCCGCTCACCATCGGCGGTCCCTTCCTCACCATTCGTAAGTTCAAGGCCGATCCGCTCCAGGTCGACGACCTGATCCGATTCGGTACCTTCGACGCCAATGCGGCCCGCTTCTTGCAGGCATGCGTGGTCGGACGCCTCAACATCATCGTTTCCGGTGGTACCGGTACCGGTAAGACCACAACCCTGAATGTGCTCTCGTCGTTCATCCCCACCGACGAACGCATCGTCACCGTGGAAGATGCCAAAGAACTCCAACTCCACCAGGACCATGTTCTCTGCATGGAGACCAGGCCTCCCAACATCGAGGGTCGCGGTCAGGTCACGATTCGCGATCTGGTCAAGAACTCTCTGCGCATGCGTCCGGATCGGATTGTCGTAGGCGAGTGCCGCGCCGGCGAGGCCCTCGACATGTTGCAGGCCATGAATACAGGCCACGACGGGTCTCTGACCACTGTCCACGCCAACACGCCTAGAGACACCCTCAGCCGCCTCGAGACCCTCACCCTGATGGCCGGCTTCGATCTGCCCGTACGCGCCATTCGCGAGCAGATGGCGTCGGCGATCGATGTCATCATCCAGATCGCCCGCCTGCGAGACGGCAGTCGTCGTGTCACCCACATCACCGAGGTGCAGGGCATGGAGGGCGATGTGATCACCCTCCAAGACATCTTCATGTTCGATTTCAGTGCCGGTGTCGACGACAACGGGCGCTACCGCGGCACCATGAAGCCCACCGGTATCCGTCCCAAGTTCGCCGAGAAGTTGACCGCCGAAGGCATCAGGCTCGGGCCGGAGACATTCCAGCCCGGCGCTGCGGTGGCTCAGTGACCAGCCCGTCTTCGACCCGACGCCGAAGAGGCCTGGTAGGTCTCTTCGGCGCGGTCTTCGTGCTGGTGGCGGCCGTGGCCGCTCCGGCTGCGTTCGCTCAGGAAGAAGCCCCCGCGGCGACACCGCCGGAGCTCCTGATGGTCGATGCCACCGGAGAACCGTTCCTGGTTGTACGCACCGCCGTCGAGCCGTCGAAGATCGACATCACAGTCGATGGACTCCCGGTCGAGGCTTCGAACCCCATCTCGGTGGCGGCATCGAGCCTCGATGTTCAGACGATCCTGGTGATCGACAACAGTGCTGAGTCGTCGGAGTTTCTCGATTCATTCATCGCCTCGGCCAGCGACTATGTGCGCCGTGCTCCAGCCAGTGAGCAGATCTCGGTGTGGACCACCGGTGGCGCGGCTCGCCTCCGGGTCGGACTCAACTCCGAACACGACCGCACCCAGGAAATCGTGGAAAACATCGTCACCGCGGCGGGCGCCAACCATCTCTGGGACAGCGTGCGAGGCGGCGTTCTCGACCTCGTCGACAGCGTGCCTGGCGCAACCAACGTGATCGTGCTCACGGCCAACGTCGATGGCGGCTCGGTTTCGAGCCCCGCGGAATCTCGCGGCGCGGTGCTGAGTGCAGATGCTTCGGCCTTCCTCGTTTCGGCCGCTGAGACAGTCTCGGTGGTGGAGAAACGATTCGTCGACGTGACGGCCGGTGGTGCCTACGCAGAGACTACCGAACTCGACGAGATCGCCGGATACGGATCCTCGATCAGTCAGGTCATCGCCTCTACCTGGGCGGTTGCCTTCTCTGGTGACCCGGTTGAATCCGGCACCTCGATCGCCGTGCAGATCGACGAAGCCACGATCAATGCCACCTTCTCGGTCGGCGCGGTGACCTCAGGTCGTGCTCTGGCTCCGATCGCCGCACCCGGAGCCTCGACCCTGCCAGGTCTGGGATTCCTCGAGGGCAGCACCGGCCGCAACCTTGGACTCATCTTGGGCACCATCGCAGCCGCCCTCGGTGCCTACTCGATAGCGATGCTCTTCCAGAAGGACAGCTCCGGTCTCGACGACGTTCTCCAGGCCTACGCCGACCCCCACGCCGGCAGCGCCGCAGCCGACTCTGAGAAGCACGGTTTTGCCAAGAACCTGTTCATGAGGCGAGCGGTGGAGATCAGCGAGGGCATCGCCTCTCGCCGAGGCACCCTGCAACGCTCCGAGTCCCTGCTCGAGCGCGCCGACATGCCACTGCGAGTCGGTGAGGCGCTCACCGCCTACGCCGGCATCGTCTTAGGGTCTCTGGCCGGTGGCTTGATCCTCGTCGGCGGCCTGCCGGGACTCCTGATCTTCGGCGCCATGGGAGTGCTCCTGCCTCCGGCAGTCGTGCGCTTCAAGGCAAATCGCCGCACCAAGAAGTTCATGGCCCTGTTGCCAGACACCCTCCAGCTCTTGTCGTCGACCCTCAAGGCCGGCTACTCGTTCATGCAGGGCGTCGAGGCCGTATCCCAGGAGGTCGAAGACCCGATGGGTAGCGAGTTGCGCAGGATCGTCACCGAAGCCCAGCTCGGTCGTCCCCTGGAAGATGCCATGGATGGGTCGGCCGAACGTATGGAATCCGACGACTTCGCCTGGGCCGTCATGGCCGTGAAAATCCAACGTGAAGTCGGTGGCAACCTGTCGGAGCTGCTGTTGACGGTGGGCGAGACAATGACCGAGCGCGAACGCCTGCGCCGAGATGTCGCCGCCCTCACCGCCGAAGGCAAAATGAGCGCAATCGTGCTCGGTGTGCTGCCGATCCTGCTCGGCATGGCCATGTGGGCCATGAACCCCGAATACATCAACACCTTGTTCACCGATTCGCTGGGCAAGATCCTGCTCGGCGCTTCCGTCTTCGCGGCCCTGGCGGGCTTCGCGTGGATGAAGAAGATCATCTCAATCGAAATCTGAGGCCACAGTGTTCGATCTCGATCCCCAATTCGCTGCGATTCTGTTCGGTGGTGGCATTGCGCTCGCCATCTGGGCTGTCGCGTCGCAGGCGTATGAGAAGTCCGTGGTGCGCGAGTCCCTCAGGGCTCTCGACGACTACGAACTCGACAGTGTCCGTGATCAGGAACTGCTGAACCCGCTCGCCGAGCGTGCCCTCATGCCGGTTCTCGGTCTCCTCACCTCGATCGGCCGTCGCCTGACGCCGGTCGGATACGTCGAGGGTGTGCGCCACAAGTTTGTCTTGTCGGGGCGTCCGTCGGCCGCCAGCGTCGACCGATTCCTGGCCATTCGTGTGGTCACCGTGGTGATGGTGCCGGTGTCGTTGTGGTTCTTCTACATCTTCAACCCGATCGGATTCGCGGGCAAGACCCAGATGGGTGTGGCGCTGTTGTCGGCGTTGGTTCTGATCCTCGGCCCCGATGCCCGACTCAACCGGGCCGTCGATGAACGCAAAGCCGAAGTGCTGAGGGGCCTTCCCGATGTGATCGACCTGCTGGTGATCAGCGTCGAGGCCGGCCTCGGCTTCGAGCAGGCGCTCCAGCGAGTCGTCCTGTCGGTGGAGGGCCCACTCGCCGACGAGTTCAGCCGCATGCTGGGTGAGGTCCGAGCCGGCTCCACGCGAGCAGAGGCGATGAGAGCGATGGACACCCGTATCGAGGTGGCCGAGGTGCGCAGCTTTGTTCTCGCCATCCTTCAGGCCGACACCTTCGGCGTGTCGATCGGTCGAGTACTACGTTCCCAGGCCGAAGAGATGCGCATCAAGCGTCGCCAGCTTGCCCAGGAGAAGGCCCAGAAGGCTCCGGTCAAGATGCTGATTCCAATGGTGTTCTGCATCTTCCCTGCCCTGTTCACCATCGTGCTCGGGCCCGCCGTCATCCGCATCTCCAATAATTTCTGAGTCGATCCATGACGGCCGACGTGTCCGTCGAACCGGTCACATCCAGACGCCCCACGCTCGCGTCGCTGCTGGGCCTGGGGGCGGTATTCGTCGGTATCGGCATCGGAGCTCAGCGGCTCGGTGACAACAGCTTTCTCACCCACCTGGCGACCGGACGCGAGATGCTCGACTCGGGCATCGTGCGTAACGACGTGTTCACGTGGACATCGCCTGGTGAGCCGATAGTCGTACAGAGCTGGCTGGCATCGTTCATCTACGCGGTGATCGACGACCTCGCCGGTTTTCATGGTCTTCGCCTCTTGATGGTCGTGCTCACAGCGACCATCGCCGGGCTGGCGTGGTTGCTCACCGAACGGGCGGGGTCACTCGAGAATCGTGTGCTGATCATGGCGCCCACCCTGCTGATCGGTCTGCGGGCGTGGACCGAGCGCCCCCTGCTGTTCGCCTTCGTTCTGCTGGCCCTCACCCTGGTGATGGCAGAGGGCCGCGGGAACACTCGATGGCTGGTGTTGGTCGGGATCATCTGGGTCAACGTGCACGGCAGTTGGCCTCTCGGCTTGGTTCTCCTCGGTGCTCGCTGGTTCGGTGCCCGCCTCGACAGGCGACCGGCTTCGCGAGACAAGGCGAGTTTCGCCTGGCTCTCCACCGGCCTCATAGTTGGCGGCGTTCTGAATCCCTACGGCCCTGCCATGTTGGTGTTTCCACTCGAACTGCTGGGCAAGCGCGACACCCTTCGGTTCGTCTCGGAATGGCAGGCGAGCAGCTTCCAGTCGATGTGGACCCGAGCCTTCCTCCTACTGATCGTGGCGTTGGTGGTCGCCGCCAAGCGAGCGGGATGGCAGCTCGTCTTGCCCGCTGTTGGTTTCGCTATAGCGGCACTGCTCAGCGCCAGGAATATCCCCGTGGCCGCGATTGTGCTGCTTCCCACCCTCGCCGGCGGATTGCCGGCATGGAAAGGTGTCGATCCTCAACGGACGTCATCGGCCATCAACCTCGCGGCCGGACTTCTCGTCGTAGTGGTGCTCGCCTTCCCGCTGGTGGCCATCCGCGGGCCTCACGTCGAGGTCGACCGGTATCCGGTGGCGGCGGTCGATGCGATGGAGGATCTCGGCCTGGGCCCAGACGAGGTGAACGTCATTCATCAGGACTTCGTGGGCAACTACCTCGATCTGCGCTACGGCGCCGCCGAAGCTTCTTGGATCGATGATCGCTTCGAGCTCCACGAACATCGACTCGTGCTCGACTACGTGGCGTTGCTCAAGGGTGAATCCGATTGGGCTGAGGTATTGGATCACTACCAGCCCGCAGCCCTGTTGTGGCAGTCCGATCGTGTTCTGGTCGAGTTGGCGACCTCTGTGGGTGCCTGGGTCGAGGTCTGGAGCGACGACGAATGGTCGGTACTTTGCCCCGCCGATTCCTCCCTGTGCCAATAGTCCATTTCGGCGCCCCAAGTCCTCCCGATCGTGCGTCGGTGGCCGATGGGACCTCCAGTGTTCAGGAGGTAGACCGCCATCGATACCTTGAGTGAAGCCCAAAGGCCTGTAGAGGCATCACCCGAAGATGCCGTTGCCGACGTCGCCCGCACGCGCGGATCGTCTCGACGTTTTGGGTCGTGGAAGCGGCCGGTGGCCCGTCTCGGGCGGGCCAGCGACGGCTACGACCCGACCGGACCAGGGATGGTCGATCGAATCGACCGTGTCGCCACTTTCGCCCCCGCCATCCTCGCGATCCGGTGGGGAATGACAGCCGTCTCCTTGGCCTTGTCGGCCAACGCGTTCGTGCAGCGAGACTGGAGAATCGTCCTCTGGTGCGTCGCGGTTGTCAGCTACACCGTCATCAGGACGGTGAGCCCGCTTCGTTATGTCGGAAACCTGCGCTCCCTGTTCGAAGTGGTCGGCGAGATCGCCTTCCACGTGGTGGCCGTGGCGGCTACCGACTATTGGGAGTCTCCCTTCGTCTTCCTGCTGATGACGGCGATCGTGGTGGCGGGCTTCGCCCGGGGCTTCGGGTTCGGCCTGAGAATCGCGATAGGTGCCGGTGCGGCGATAAGTCTGGCGGACGCCTTCCGGCCTGGATACGAAACCCAGGATCTACGCATTTCGCTGCAATGGTCAGCGGTGCTCCTGCTCGTCGGAGTGGTGGCCGGTTATGCCCGCAGGATCAGCGGTGAGGCCGACCGTCAACATTCTCTGGCTCTCGACCGGCTTGATCGGCTCAGCGATGCCAACGCCCTGCTCTTCTCGCTGCATCGAGTAGCCCAGACACTGCCGGCTTCGCTCGATCTCAGCGATGTGCTCGACACCACCGTCACCCGCCTTCGAGGCTTGGTCGACTTCGACGCCGTAGCTGTCCTCGTCTTCGACGACACCGACGCAAGCTGGCAGGTGATCCGTAGGGAAGGCGCGGCTCTCCCGAACCGCCTCGGTCCCACCGAGCTACCGCGGCCCCTGATGGAGGCGATGTCGTCGAACAAGATGGTGGAGATCGGCGACCTCTCCCAGCCGCGCGGACCCGGTATTTCTCCCACATCGTCGTCTGGCATCTACTCCGTGCTGCCCGCTCGAGGTTCGATCATCGGCCTGCTGGCGGTCGAGTCTCGGCAGCCGGGCGCATTCGGCCGACGCGACATCGAACTGCTCAACGGTTTCGTCGAGCCGGTCGCCCTTGCGATCGACAACGCCCGCTGGTTCAGCAGGCTTCGAACCGTGGGCGCCGACGAAGAACGCACACGAATCGCTCGCGATCTGCACGACAACATCGGCCAATCCCTGGCCTACCTCGCGTTCGAACTAGACCGCATCGTCACCAAGGAAGGCAAGGGTGACGAGGTCGGTCCGAGTCTCGACCAGCTTCGCGGAGATCTCCGCGGGGTGATTGGTGAAGTACGCGACACCCTCTACGACCTGCGCACCGATGTGTCCGAGGGAATCGAGATCGGTGAAGTGCTGGAGCAGTTCGCAACCCGACTGATGGAACGCACCGATCTCGAGATACGGGTCTACGCCGATCGCAGCGGTCCGCGCCTTCCCCTGTTGCAGGAGCGGGAGATGTGGCGCATCGCTCAGGAGGCGCTCGTCAATGTGGAGCGTCACGCCAAGGCACGAGGCGCAGCCGTCCGTTGGCGCTGCGACGGTGAGGCCGGCGCGCTCGAGATCGCCGACGACGGCGTGGGGTTCCCTGCCGGCAAGGCAGGGCGCATCGACAGCTACGGGATCATGGGTATGAGGGAGCGCGCGTCGAGCATTGGCGCAACCCTCGAAGTCCACTCCGAAGAGGGGAGAGGCACCGTCATCCGTTGCTTCCTCCCTGCCGAACCCGGCTCAAACAGGAGGGCGTGACTTGCACCACAAAACCGCGAGGGGTGAGGTCAATGGGCCACGAGTCCTAATGAACCGTGGTACACGACCGATGGAGCCATGGGTTGGAGACAACCCGCAAAACAGAGTGCGGCATGAAGCGGTCGCACCCGGAGCTCGAGGAAACAAGCAGAGATGACCATTCGCCTGATGCTCGCTGATGACCACCGGATGCTCCGGGAGGGACTCAGCCGTTCCATGTCCGAGCACGGATTCGACGTTGTGGGCGAGGCCCGCGACGGAGTCGAAGCAGTCAACATGGCCCACAGCCTGACCCCCGACGTCATCTTGATGGACGTGTCGATGCCAGAGATGGACGGCGTCGAAGCGTGTCGTCAGGTCCGCTCGGCGATTCCCGGCACCAAGGTTGTGATGCTCACCATGCACGCCGACCAAGAGGTATTGGCCAATGCCATCCGGGCGGGTGCGTGTGGCTACCTGGTGAAGGATTGCTCCACCGAGGAGATCGCCGGCGCGGTTCGCATGGCTTCCAACGGTGATACGGCGCTGTCGCCCCAGCTGGCCGCGTCGATGCTCGACGAAGTCCGCAAGCTCGACATGGCGCCCACCCGCGAAGAGCGTGTGGTCACCAAGCGTGAGGAAGAGGTGCTTCAGTCGATAGCTGATGGCTGCTCGACCTCCGAAGTCGCCGACCAGATGTACATCAGCCAGAAAACGGTGAAGAACCATCTGGCGTCGATCTATCAGAAGCTCGATGCCAGGGACCGCACCCAGGCCGTGCTGCAGGCCGTCCGGATGGGCATCGTCTCTCTGGAGTGACCTTCGGCTCGGGTCCGAGTACTAGTTGTTGAATCACCGCCAGTGGGCGGTGATTCCTCGTTTTGGGGCCCCAGACGAAGGTCCCGGCCGTGAGTCGTGGTGCCCGGAGCGATGGGACCGACGGCCCACCGATTAGGTCGAACGGTCCATGTAGGTGCGTCGGACATATGTCGAAGGAACTACATGAGCCTGTCAGCGCCAGGCCAGAACCAGGGAGTCCACCCGTGAATCGCCACCTTGTCGTTTCCGACATCGACCACAATGAGCGGGGTGCCTCGCTGGTCGAGTACGTGCTGTTGATGTCGTTGATCGTGCTTGTTTGCCTGGCCAGCGTGACTGCCTTCGGCGACGGCGTCAGCGGCAATGTCGACGGGTCGGCCAGTCGGATCGTCACCGCGGGGGGCGGCAGCTACAACCCCTGAGCGGGCACCCACCACGGCCACCTGATTCGGGTACCGTTCCGGCGTGATCGAGATCGGCCTGACCGGGGGAATAGGAGCGGGCAAGTCGACCGTGGCTGATGCCTTGGTGGAGCGCGGTGCCGTTCTGATCGATGCCGACCGGATCGTGAGGGCACTCCAGGAGCCGGGGGAGCCTGTCTTCGAGGCCATGGTGGATCGATGGGGGAACAGGATCATCGGCGAGGATGGACTCCTCGACAGGGCTGTGGTGGCCTCTATCGTGTTTGCCGACGAGGCTGAGCTGAAGGCCCTCAACGACCTCGTGCACCCCGCGGTTGCCGATGAGATAAGGCGCCGGCGCGAGAGTCTCGACGATTCCGATGTAGTGGTCCTCGACATCCCCTTGCTCGTCCGCGCCGACGGCATGTTCAAGGCCGATCGTTACCCTGATCTGAACGGCATCATCGTTGTGGAGGTCGATCCCGAACTGGCCGTTCGCCGCCTGATCACCCACCGTGGATTCACCGACGACGACGCCCGCAGCCGCATAGCCAACCAGGCGACGCGGCAGCATCGTCGAGCGGTGGCCGACATCGTGATCGACAACGCCGGCACCCTCGAACAGCTCGAGGCTCAGGTAGACGATGCGTGGGACTGGATTCAGACCCTCCGGCATGTCACACCCGATGGATAGGTTGGGTTCATGGCGCCCGTAACCGTTCCGTCCACCAGAACCAGGTTCCGGGTCGACTCCGCATTCGAGCCGGCAGGTGATCAGCCCACCGCGATCGAAAGTCTCTCGAAGGGCATCGAGGGCGGCGATCGCTTCCAGACTCTCCTCGGTATCACCGGCTCGGGTAAGAGCGCCACGATCGCCTGGACCATCGAACAGGTACAGCGCCCCACCCTGGTGCTCGCCCCCAACAAGTCGCTCGCGGCCCAGCTCGCCAACGAGCTGAAAGAGTTTTTCCCCGACAACCGAGTCGAATACTTCGTCAGCTACTACGACTACTACCAGCCCGAGGCCTACATGCCATCGAGCGACACCTACATCGAGAAGGACTCGTCGGTCAACGACGAGATCGATCGGCTCCGCCACTCCGCCACCTCCTCCCTGCTCACCCGTCGCGACACGATCGTGGTGGCTTCGGTGTCGGCCATCTACGGCCTCGGGTCGCCCGAAGAATACGAAACCCAGCTCCTGGTCGTGAGGGTAGGCGAGGAGCATGATCAGAGATCGATCCTGCGCCGTCTCGTCGAACTCCAGTACGAGCGAAACGACATGAACCTCGTGAGAGGCAAGTTCCGGGTCCGCGGCGACACCATCGAAGTTCATCCGGCCTACGACGAAACCGCGGTTCGTATCGAACTCTTCGGCGACGACGTCGAGCAGATAACGGTGGTCGATCCACTCACGGGAGAGCGGGTCCGTAGCCTCGACGAGTTGGTGATCTTCCCTGCCACCCACTACGCCACCACCCAGGAGCGGATGGCGGTAGCGATCGAACGCATCGAGGTGGAGCTCCAGCAGAGGCTCGCCGAGTTCGAGGACGACGGCAGGCTGCTAGAGGCCCAACGCCTGCGGATGCGCACCGAATACGACCTCGAAATGATGCAGGAGGTCGGCTTCTGCAACGGCATCGAGAACTATTCAGGCCCTATCGATGGTCGTGGCCCCGGCGAGCCGCCCTACACCCTGCTCGACTACTTCCCGGCCGATTTCCTGATGGTCATCGACGAATCCCACGTCGCGGTTCCCCAACTCCACGGCCAATACGAGGGTGATCGCAGCCGCAAGGCCACCCTCATCGATCATGGCTTCCGGTTGCCGTCCGCGGCCGACAACCGGCCCCTGCAGTTCGAGGAGGTGATGCAGCGGCTCAACCAGGTTGTGTTCTTGTCGGCCACGCCGAGCGCCTACGAACTCGAGGTTTCCACCCAGGTGGTCGAGCAGATCGTGCGTCCCACCGGACTGATCGATCCTGAGGTGATCGTCAAGCCAACCAAGGGTCAGATCGACGACCTCCACGAGCTCATCAAGGGCCGAGTATCCCGGGGCGAACGAGTGCTGGTCACCACCCTCACCAAGAAGATGGCCGAGGACCTGACCGACTACCTCCTCGAGTTGGGCACCAGAGTGCGCTACCTCCACAGTGAGGTCGACACCATCCAACGCATCGAGATCCTTCGCGATCTCAGGCTCGGAGAGTTCGATGTGCTTGTCGGCATCAACCTGTTGAGAGAGGGCCTCGACCTCCCGGAGGTGTCGTTGGTGGCCATACTCGATGCCGACAAGGAGGGGTTTCTGCGAAGCGAGACCGCCCTCATCCAGATGATCGGGCGCGCCGCTCGCAACGTGGCCGGCCAGGTGGTGATGTACGCCGATCAGATGACCGACTCCATGCAGCGGGCCATCTCAGAAACCATGCGCCGTCGTGGTTTGCAGCAGGCCTACAACGAAGAGCACGGCATCGATCCGACATCGATCCGAAAGGAGATCACCGACATCTTGTCGATGATCAGGCCGGCCCAGGATCGAGCCCCGGTACCCGAGAAGCTGAGTGAACTGACCGACAGGCGTCGGGCCACCGATGATCTGAGCGATCTTCCCGAAGACGAGCTGGAGCGCCTCATCCGCACCCTCGAGACGGAGATGCACGACGCCGCGGTCGATCTGCGTTTCGAGTACGCCGCCCGCCTGCGCGACGAGATCAAGGATCTAAGGCGCGAGCTCCGCGAAATGCGCTGATCGCTCCTTCCTCCAGTTCTGGGAAGGCGCCTCACGGTGCTCCACAACGGCGGTCCGATGCCGATAGGTCCCGGTGGCGACACTGATACACGACCGCGCGGCCGCAGCCGACTCTCACCGGCCCTGGTTCCAGAGACTGGTTCATTCGGTGGCCGTCCTGTTCCTCGTGCTGGTCGCCCTTTCCCTGCTCACCGACGGTGGGGGATTCCTCGCCACTGATGTAGGCGGCAAGGTCGCGACCCTCGAGGCCATGGATCGGCGCGGAGATCTCTCGCCGGATCTCGGGTATTGGGCCGAGTCGGCGGACCCCGACGGGAGCCTCTACCCGATGTGGAGCACCACCCACGTCGAAGACAAGTGGGTCAACGCCACGACCCTGCCGATGCTTTACGTCGCCCTTCCGCTGTATCAGGCGGGAGGTGTGCATCTGGCGGGCCTCATTCCCATTCTCGGGACCCTGCTAGCTGCGGTCGGCGCATGGCGTTTGACGCGCGAACTCGGCGGCGATGGAACCCTTGCGTTCTGGATCGTCGGAATCGCTTCTCCCGCAACGATCTACGCGCTCGACTTCTGGGAACACTCGCTCGCTCTCGGAATGATGGTGTGGGCGGTGATCCTCGCTCTGCAGGGTTCACGAGACGAGAGGGGACTGACCGCGGCCCTCGGTGCGGGCCTCCTGTTCGGCGCGGCGGCAGCGATGCGTCAAGAAGCCCTTGTGTACGGATTCGTCACCGGCGCGGCTCTCGGGCTGCGCCTCCTCATGGCCCGCTGTCCCCTCAGCGCCATCTTGCGCGGAGCGATGATGGCCGCCGGCGCGGTCGCAATGGTTGTCCTCAACACGGTCCTCGAGTGGGCCGCGATCGGTAGCTCGGCGCGCACCGGTCGCTCCACCGGCACGGCCACCGCGGCCGGGGGCGACCTCGCGCTACGCCTCAAGGAAGCGATCATGACCGGTGCATCACCCTTCGCTCAGGGTGATCTCATCTTTCTGCCGATTGCGCTGGTGGTGGCTTGGCTGCTGGTCGAACTCGGTCGTCGAAGCTCTCAGGGAGATGCCGCAGCGGTAAGGCCGATCATCTTCGCTCTAGCAGGGATCGCCGCGGTGGTGATCCTCGATCTGGCGGCAGGCGGCCTCAGGTTTGTTCCTGGTCTCGCGGCCACCACACCGGTGGCCCTGCTCGGTGTGTCCCAGATCGGCAAGGACCCCGATCGCAGGTTCGTCGCCGCGATAGCCCTGCTCTCCCTGCCTCTGGTGTGGCTGGTCCAGTTCACCGGGGGCGCCGCACCCCAGTGGGGCGGCCGCTACATCCTGCTCTCGGGCACCCTTCTCATCGCGGTCGCTACCGCGACGCTGGTATCGGGCCAAGCGCTGAAGGTGCTGCGCGGCACCGCAGTGGCGGGTCTGGCGATCACCATCATCGGTGCGGTGTGGACGGTGGAACGCACCCACTCGTTCGGCGATGCGATGCGAACTCTGGCCGATCGCGACGAAGCGGCCCTGGTATTTCACGACCCCCACCTGGCCCGGGGTGGTGGTGTTTTGGTGCTGGACGAGCAGTGGTTGGTGGCCACCGGGCCCGAGGCCCGCCAAGAGGCGGCCGATGCTCTCGATGCGCTGGGGATCACCGAAGTGGGCTTCGTGCAACACGATCGCGGCGACGATCCCCTCACGCTTCCGGGGTGGATCATCACCGATGAGGCGACGGTGCACCTGGTGAACGATCTCCATCTCAAGCTGACGACGCTCGAAGCTCCCGGCTGACGAACAGGTGTTCGACGGCGGTCATCCCGATAGAGTGCCGCCGTGGCAGATCGGCTCGTCATTCAGGGTGCCCGTGAGCACAATCTCCAAGAGGTCGATCTCGATCTTCCGCGCGACCGACTCATCGTATTCACCGGCCTGTCAGGGTCGGGCAAGTCGAGCCTCGCGTTCGACACGATCTACGCCGAGGGCCAGCGTCGCTACGTCGAGTCCCTGAGCGCCTACGCCCGCCAGTTCCTGGGGCAGATGGACAAACCCGACGTCGACTTCATCGAGGGGCTCTCGCCCGCGATCTCCATCGACCAGAAGAGTGCGAGTCGAAATCCGCGGTCCACTGTCGGCACCGTCACCGAGGTCTACGACTACCTCCGCCTTCTCTACGCCCGTATCGGTGTGCCCCACGACCCCGAAACCGGCGAAGAGCTCGTACGCCAGACGCCCCAGCAGATCGTCGACAAGATCCTCCTGATGGAGGAAGGAATCCGGTTCCAGATCCTGGCCCCGGTGGTCAGAGGGCGAAAAGGCACCTACGACACCTTGCTGGAGGAGTTGGCCGGTCAGGGATTCGCTCGAGCCATCGTTGATGGAGAGCTGGTCGAGCTGAGCGACGAGGTGGAAGCCGACCTCGCGCGCTATGAGACCCACGACATCCAGGTGGTGGTCGACCGACTCGTTCTCCGCGACGGCATCGAGCGCCGGCTCACCGATTCGATCGAGACCGCGCTGACTCTCACCGGTGGTATCGCCGAGCTCCAGCTCGTGCCCAAGGATGGCGTCGCCGAGACGATCGTCTTCAGCCAGCATCTCTCCAGGCCTAGCGATGGCAAGTCGTTCGAGGAGCTGGCACCGCGCAACTTTTCCTTCAACTCGCCCTACGGGGCATGCGGCCACTGCGACGGCCTCGGCACCGTCTTCGAGGTCGATCCCCAGCTCGTTGTCCCCGACCCTGAAGCCACGATCGGCGGGGGTGCGATCAGCCCGTGGGCGGGCGGACGCAGCCGCTATTTCTCCAGGTTGGTCGAGTCGGTCTGTGAGGTCTACGAGATCCCCGACGATGTGGCGTGGGAGAAACTCACCAACAAGCAGCGCCAGCTTCTCCTCTACGGCAAGGGAGTGCGCGGTCGAATCCAGGTGCGCTACAAGAACCGGTACGGCCGCACCCGCACCTATCAGGCGAAATACGAGGGAGTCGTTCCCTACCTGATGCGCCGCCACAACGAGGCGGAGAGCGACGCAACCCGCGAGCAGATCGAGGGCTACATGCGCCAGGTCGCGTGTGTTGCCTGCGAAGGGTCGCGCCTCAATCCGCTCTCCTTGGCAGTCACCCTCGATGGTCACACCATCCACGACCTCTGCGCGATGTCGATCGCCGACGCGGCCAAGACTCTGGGCACGATGCAGCTCTCCGACCGCGACACCATCATCGCCGAGCAAGTCCTCAAGGAGGTCAGTTCTCGGCTCGGGTTCCTTCTCGACGTCGGGCTCGACTATCTGAGCATGTCGCGTTCGGCCGCCACGCTCGCCGGCGGTGAAGCTCAACGGATCCGTCTCGCATCGCAGGTCGGCTCGGGCCTGGTGGGCGTGCTCTACGTACTCGACGAACCCTCGATCGGTCTGCACCAGCGCGACAACCAGCGCCTCATCGAAACTCTCGTGAGGATGCGCGATCTGGGCAACACCGTTCTCGTGGTCGAACACGACGAGGAGACGATGAGGGTCGCCGATCACATCGTCGACATCGGCCCCGGCGCAGGTGAACACGGGGGCGAGATAGTCCACTCCGGCACCTACAAGCAGTTGCTGAAGAATCCCAGATCGATCACCGGCCAATACCTCACCGGGAAGCGCAAGATTCCGGTTCCCGGCGTGCGACGGATCGGCGACGGCACCTTTCTCACGGTGCGAGGTGCACGCGAGCACAACCTCAAGAACATCGACGTCGAGTTCCCACTCAGCAGGTTCGTGTGCGTTACCGGTGTCTCCGGGTCGGGCAAGTCGAGCCTGGTCAACGAGATCCTCCAGCGCGCCCTGATGCAGAGGATCTATTCCTCGAAACTGCCACCCGGCCTCCACACCCGCATCGAGGGCATCGACCAACTCGACAAGGTGATCGCCATCGATCAATCGCCGATCGGCCGCACCCCGCGCTCCAACCCGGCCACCTACACCGGGGTCTTCGACCATGTCCGCAAGCTCTTCGCCCAAACCAACGAGGCCAAGGTTCGTGGTTACCTCCCCGGACGCTTCTCGTTCAACGTAAAGGGCGGACGCTGTGAGGCGTGTCAGGGCGACGGCACGATCAAGATCGAGATGCACTTCCTGCCCGACGTCTATGTGCCGTGCGAAGTGTGCAAGGGCGAGCGCTACAACCGCGACACCCTCGAGATCAGCTTCAAGGGTAAGAACATCTCAGAAGTGCTCCAGATGCCGTGCGAAGACGCACTCCAGTTCTTCGCCAACCAGCCGCCGATCGCCCGCCACATGCAAACCCTGGTCGATGTCGGTCTGGGCTATGTGCGGCTCGGCCAACCCGCTCCCACCCTTTCCGGCGGTGAAGCCCAGCGGGTGAAGTTGGCCTCGGAGCTCGCCAAGCGCTCCACCGGGCACACCATCTACCTTCTCGACGAACCAACCACCGGGCTGCATTTCGAAGATATTCGGAAGCTGCTGGGGGTGTTGGGGCGCCTTGTCGATCAGGGCAACACCGTGGTGGTGATCGAGCACAACCTCGATGTCATCAAAACCGCCGACTGGCTGATCGATCTCGGGCCCGAAGGCGGTTCAGGGGGCGGATCGATCGTTGCCGTCGGCACGCCGGAAGAAGTAGCCGCGGTTCCGGAGAGCTACACCGGTCGTTTCCTGGCGCCCATGCTGCATCAGACCTAGCGGCGGACGATGTGAGGCGCTTGAAAAGGCGGCTCGTGTGCCGACGATGAGAGCATGAACCTCTTTGGGTCGGCTCGACCGCGTCCTAAGGGCGATCGGGTCGCATCGCTGCTGTGATGCGCCGTACCGTTGCACTCTCGATGGCTGCCGGCCTCGCCGCGCTCGTATTGAGTCTCTCGAAGTTCCATGCTTCGTCAATAGCGGATCCTCCCTATGACTACACCGCGTCATCACGGTTCCCTTGGAGTGTCGTGTTTATCGTCTTGCTCGTGGGCTCGGCGTATGCCCTCGGTCTCCCGGATTCCAATCGCATCCGGCGACAGGCGGCGATGGCCAGCATCGGAGCCCCCATTCTTGCGACATTGGGCATCTCGATAGCTCAGCTTGCCCTCGGCGCTTCGCTCCTGCCGCGTCTTGTGGTGGGGGGAACCGTGATCGCGTCCGTTCCGTGGTTGATGCTCTGTTGGTTCGCGTCTCATGGAGGCAGCGCCAGGGCGGCAAAGCGCGATCGCATCGTGCTGGTTGCTTCGGTCGAGGACGAGGCAAGTCTCCGTTGGGAGCTGGAACGAAGCCAGGAGCGGCCAGCGTCCCTTGTTGCGAGCTTCACGCCCGCGGACGCAGCGATCACATCAAACGGTGACTTTCCGATCGTCGGCGTCGTTCATGATCGAGAAGCCACCCTGGTTGTCCTCGATCGATCGGCGCAGGCGGATCAGTCGATCGTTGATCAGGTCGCGCTGCTCCACGAGACAGGCGTGCGAGTGCGTACCCTCTCCTTGTTCTACGACGAGTGGCTCGGGAAGCTACCTGTTACTGAACTCGAACGGGTGTCACTGATGTTCGACATCGGCGAGCTTCATCGGATGCGTTACGGGCGGCTGAAGCGGATGGTGGACGTGGTCGTGGCAATAGCCGCCATGCCTGTGCTGCTTGTGGTGTGGCTGATGGTGATCGTCGGCAACCGATTTGCGAACCCCGGGCCCGTACTCTTTCGACAGGTGCGGGTCGGCAAAGGGGGTACGAACTTTGAGATCCTGAAGTTCCGCTCAATGGTCGAATCGACAGGTGACTCATCGTGGACCGCCGATGGCGATCGCCGCATTACCGCCTTCGGGGGGTTCTTGCGGCGGACCCATGCCGACGAACTGCCGCAGGTGATCAATATCCTGCGTGGTGATCTGTCCATCGTCGGACCAAGACCCGAGCAGCCCCAATACGTCACTGAACTCCGTGCAAAGCTGCCCTACTACGACCTTCGTCACCTCGTGCAGCCCGGGCTGACCGGCTGGGCTCAAGTCAAGTACGGATACGCCAGCAATGAGGGCGACGCGCTCGAGAAGCTCCAGTACGAGTTCTGGTACTTGCGCCACCAGGGCCTGGCCCTCGACGCTCGAATCCTGGTTCGCACAGTTCGTTCTGTAGTAGGGCGAGACGGTCGATGAGTGTGCCTCTGGTGACGGTGTTGGTGCCGGCTCGCGATGAGCAGTCGGACATCGGTGGCTGCATCGAGGCGATAGCACGCCAGGATCATCCCTCAGCCCGCCTTGAGGTGATCATTATTGACGGAGGCTCCACCGACGGCACGGCCGCGGTGGCCGACGGCAAGTTGAGCGATGCCCACCTTGCCCGGTTCGAAGTAATCTCGAACCCGACGGGAACCACACCGTCCAACTTGAATGCCGGGCTAAAGAGCGCCCGGGGTGATGTGGTTTGTCGGGTTGATGCAAGGAGCCGCATCCCCGCCGACTACGTGAGCACGTGTGTTGAGACATTGAGCACGCGACCGAACGTGGCGGTTGTTGGCGGTTCGCAACGTGCCATTGCGCCCTGCGACGGCCCGATTGCCAAAGGCATCGCCCGGGCGCTCAACAATCCGCTCGGCATGGGCCTGTCCCGCTACCGCCGCGGAGCGTCGAGTGGTCCCGCTGACACTGTCTACCTCGGTGCGTTTCGCACTGAGCAACTCCGCACGGCCGGTGGTTGGAGCGAGGTATGGACGACCAACCAGGACTTTGAGCTCAACCGGCGGATGGCCAGGTCCGGCGACATCTGGTTTGAAGCGGAGATCGCAGTCGACTACGTGCCCAGGCGGACCCTCGGCGCGATATGGCGGCAATACCATCGGTTTGGGCGGTGGAAGGCACGCTACTGGCGGCAGTCTGGCGACCGCCCCCGATCCCGCCAGCTCGTCCTCATCGCGACGCCCCTGATCGCAGTCCTCGGCCTGCTCGTCGCTCTTGCTGTCGCGTCTCGGCCCGTTGTGCTGGCTGCGGTGATAGCCGCTGCATCTCTGGCCCTAGGATTCGAAACGCTCTCCGCTGGCCCGGAGGCGGGTCCACGGGCCCGCCTCGTATCGATTGTCGCATCGGTTCTTGTTGCCGGAGGCTGGTGGACAGGGGTCCTTCGAGAGCTGGCGCGGTGGCCGCGATGACGACGGACTCCGCTCCGGAGTCAGTGCGAGGTAGTCGCTTTGCCCGCGACGCATCGATCGCGTTCGCTACCGTTCTTGTGGCTCAGGGGACCGGGGCGTTCGGCGGAGTGCTCAATGCACGACTCCTCGGCCCGGAAGGTAAGGGCCTTTACACCATCATGTTCCTGGCGGGCATCCTTCTTGGGGCCATGGCAACACTCGGCACCGACCTATGGGCTAGCAAGGAGAGTGCCCAGCACGGCTACCAAGGTTTGATGGTGGCTGTCCTGCGGGGTCAAGCCGTGCTCGCGGCCGCCGTGCTGATCGTTTGTGGCGTTGTCGTAGGCATGATCCTTATTCCGACGTTGAGCTCGGTCGACGGCTGGAGCTTCGCCGCAGCCGTCGCACTGGCAGTTAGCTCGGTGTGGTTCGTGCTCGGACATGCGCCCGCGAGAGGGCGCCGAGACCTGTCGCGATGGTTCGGAGCCAATGCCATCAGCGGGGGGGTCTACCTCGTCTCGGTCGGGTTCCTCATCGTCATTGACAGACGTTCGATCGCTCTTGTTCTGTTGGCAGCGGTCGCAGGCCGACTTCTCTCGCTTGTCACTGTGCCCTGGAAGCTCCTGCCCCACCCGACGAGGAGACCTCATGCCAGCTGGCTGCTGGTGGTCCGGCGCCACTGGACGGCAAGCCTCGGCACGCTCGTGGAGGTTGCTGCCTACCGCTTTGATCTGCTCTTGATCGCCTGGTTCGTCACGGTCGAGGAGATCGGTCTCTACGCTGCCGCGCTGCCGCTGGCCGAGTTGTTGTGGCTGGTGCCGAATGCGCTTTCCCAAGTCTTGCTCCCGGCGACTGCAGCTAACCCATCGGCGGAGGTGACGGCCCGCACGGTTCGCGTCGCTTTGGGAAGCGCCATTGCGGTCGGGACAGTAGTGGCTGTCTTTGCGAAACCAATCGTTCGATTCGTGTTCGGTGCGTCCTACGAGCAGGCGGCTGATCCCGTGCCGTTCTTGGTTCTTGCTTCGGTGATTCTCTCAGTGTGGAAATTGATCTCGTCCGACCTGCTCGCGCGGGGGATGAGCGGGATTCGCGCCAGCACCGGTCTTCTCGGCGTGGTCGCGATGTTGATAGCACTGGTTCTTCTCGCTCCGACGTACGGCATCGTGGGCGCCGCTTTCGCGTCTGTGATCGGCTACTCGACTTCGACCACGGCGGTCCTGATCCGGTGGCGGGCCGTTACCGGAGGTCGGCTTCGTGATCTGGTGCCCGGCCGTCGCGACGATTTCGACACCCTCCGGCTGGCATTCGAATCGTTGCGCTCGCAGGCGAGGTCTTGACGTGGTGACCAAGATCGGTGTTGTCATCGTCAACTTCCTCTGTGCCGACGCCGTGGACGAAAGGGCCCGACGGCTCGGCCAGTCGGACTTCGCCGTTGTCGTGGTCGACAACAGTGGCGAATACAATGGTGCAGGCACAGTGGTGCGGCCAGGCGCCAACGTTGGATTCGGCGAAGCTTGCAACATCGGCGTGAGGTCCTTTCATGGTGACGCGCCGTTGATTTGCCTCCATAACCCCGACGTGGATGTAACCCCGGCCACGCTGCGCGAACTTGGTCGCCGGGTGATTGGGCTATCGAGCCCAGGAGTGGTTGCTCCGGCTCTGAGAACACGCGACAGCTTCAGGTCAGCGGGCTATCACCGTCCAAGTCTCCTCCGAGAAGCCATGGTCACCTCACGTGAAGTGAGGACGACCGGGAACGTCTCTTCGAAGACCGCTATGTCGTTGCTTGTGCCAGAGATCCCAACAGGCCGTGAGCTCATAGAAGTCCCTCGCCGATTCGGTTCAGGCGCCCTGCTGATGCTCCATTACGATGCCTTCGAGGCCGTCGGCGGCTTTGACCCGAGATATCCCCTTTACGCAGAAGACCTCGACCTCTGGTACCGCGTCGCCAAGACCGGACGTACCGTGGGCTTCGCACCAGATCTGGTGGTCGACCACGCACGCGCCGGCGGAAGCCCTACGGGGCGAGCGACGAGAACCCTGCTCCGCTGGGTTGGTGTCGAGCTGTTCGCGGCCCTCAACCAGCGAACGTGGCCCATGCTGCGAAGGGTTCACAGGAGTGGACTCAAGAGGCTTGACGTGGCGGAGACCTCAGTGATTGACGCCGTGCGGAGCTCGTGGGACGCCCGGCTCGACCCGATCGAAACGGCCGCCGCCGTGCGAGCGGTATTCGAGGCCGGAGCGATGGATCCGGGGCTTCCCGCATGAACGACGTGGTTCGGGTCGGGTGGGGCCGTACGAGGGTGGGAGTCGATGAGTCAGTACGAGTCCTCGATGTTGGCAGTGGTGCCTTCCCGAACCCGCGCGCCGACTTCTGCTGCGACATGTCGCTCGACGACGATGAGCATCGAAACGGGGCCGCCCCGGTGGTCGACCGGCCTTTCGTCATCGGCGACGTGACTGCCTTGCCGTTTCGCGACGATTCGTTTGGCTACGTGATTGCGTCGCACATAGCGGAGCACGTTGACGACCCGGCTGCTTTCTGTCGAGAATTGGCTCGGGTCTCGGCTGCGGGGTACATCGAAACGCCGAGCCCGTTGGGTGATCGGCTACTTCACGAGGACTACCATCTGTGGCGAGTCGGCCGCGACGGCGATGGGCTCCGGTTCGTCGAGAAGTCCCGACGTGGCTGGATCGAGGCCAGCGTATGCGATGCGTTCTACTGGGTGTTCAACGCCGGCCGAGGCTCGGGCAAGGCCTCGATGCCGCTCCCACCCGGTCGAGTGGGTCGAGCGCTGCGCTTCCCAATGACCGTCATTCGCGCATTACTGAACCGAACCGGGGTGTTCGTCACGCGGGTGCAGTTCGGACCGCACAGCCCGTTGCGATGGTCGGTCCATAGGCTCGAGAACCAAACTCACTGAGGCGGTCTGCAGTCGGGCGACCGACTGCCTAGTCTCGAAGCGATGGTCCAGCGCCCCCCAGCCGGCTCGATTCCGGACATGCCCGGCTCCTACCAGTTCAAGGACGCCGACGGCCGCGTCATCTATGTCGGTAAGGCCAAGAGCCTGCGGTCACGCCTGTCCAACTACTTCCAGAACCCGCGCAACCTCCACAGTCGTACTCGCCAGATGGTGGAGACCGCAGAGTCGGTGGAGTGGATCCAGGTAGGCAACGAGGTCGAGGCGTTGATGCTCGAGTACTCGCTGATCCAGCGCCACAAGCCGCGCTTCAATGTGCGCTACACCGACGACAAGTCGTATCCCTTCCTCTGTCTCACCACCGTCGACGAGTGGCCTCGCGCCATGGTGATGCGGGGGAAACGGAAGAAGGGAAACCGCTATTTCGGCCCCTACGGCCATGCCTACGCCATTCGCGAGACCCTCGATCTGCTGCTGCGTACCTTCCCGGTCCGTACATGCACCGATGGGCGCTATCGGCGCCACGAGAAACTGGGCAAGCCGTGCCTGTTGTTCCACATCGAGAAGTGCGCGGGGCCGTGCGTGGGAGAGGTCGGCGAGGCGGAGTACGCCGGGCTGGTCGACGAGTTGATTTCGTTTCTGGAGGGCGACACCGAGGAGGTGATCGCTCGCCTCGAGACCCAGATGCAGTCGGCTTCAGAAGGCCTGGAGTACGAGCTCGCCGCCCACCTGCGGGACCGCCTGACTTCGGTACGTAAGGCGGTGGAGAAGCAGCAGATGGTTTTCGCCCGCAACGAAGATGTCGATGTGGTGGGCTTGTTCGACGACGAACTCGAAGCCGCAGTTCAGGTGTTTTTTGTGCGGAAGGGCCGGGTGATGGGTCGGCGGGGTTTCGTGGTCGACAAGGTGGAGGAGCTCGACCGGGCCGAGCTGGTGAGTCGGGTGTTGGAGCGCCTCTATTTCGACGACAACCCGGTGGGTTGGCCCAAGGAGGTACTGGTTCCGGAGTTGCCCCACGATCCCGGGCTCTACGAGGAATGGTTGTCGGAGCTGAGGGAATCGCAGGTGAAGATTCGGGTGCCTCAACGTGGCGACAAGCGCACCCTTCAAGGCACGGTGACGCAGAACGCCGAGGAGGCCTTTACCCGGCATCGACTCAAGCGCAGCGCCGATCACAACAGCAGGGCTCGCGCTCTCAATGAGCTCCAGGACTATCTGGGCCTGCCCTTCGCCCCGCTGCGAATCGAGTGCTACGACATGAGCCATATCCAGGGCACCGACTATGTGGGCTCGATGGTGGTGGTGGAGGACGGGCTGCCGAAGAAGTCGGATTATCGGCGGTTCAAGATCAAGACGGTCGACGGCAACGACGATTTCGCGGCGATGGAGGAGGTGCTCACCCGCCGTTTCTCGGCCTATCTGGAGGAGCGGTCGATGCCGGTGGAAGAGCGCGATGGGCGGTTCTCCTACCCGCCCCAACTGCTGGTGGTCGATGGGGGGAAGGGTCAACTCTCTTCGGCAGTGCGCGTACTCGACGAACTGGGCCTGAGCGACGAGATCCCCGTGGTGTCCTTGGCGAAGCAGTTCGAGGAGGTCTTCGTGCCCGGCGAATCGGAGTCGATCCGTTTACCGCGTCAGAGCGAGGCGCTCTATCTTCTTCAGCGCATTCGGGATGAATCACATCGGTTTGCGATCGCCTATCACCGGTCGCTGCGAGACAAGCGAATGACGAGGTCGGCGCTGGATGGCATCGTTGGGCTGGGTCCTGCCCGTAAGAAGAGGCTCACCAAGGAGTTGGGTGGGGTCAACGCGGTGAAGCGCACCGACGTCGACACCCTCAAGAACCTGACCTGGCTTCCCGACGAGGTAGCTGAGAACGTTTTTCGTGCCCTCCACCGTCAGGGCGGCGGGTCTGAGCGTCCCCGATCCGCCGGGGGTATTGAGTAGTTTGATGGAACGCGGGACCGAGGAGTCGGCCGATGAGCGACACACCCCCCAACAGCGATAGCGGTGTTCTGAAACCGTTCGCCCCCACTGAGGCCGAGCCTTTGCCGCCGGTTGAGCCTTCCGCGGTCGTGGTGCCGTCTCCGCCCGCCGTAGAGCCTCCGTCTCCGCCCGCCGTAGAGCCTCCGCCCTCGCCTCCGCCGGCGGAGCCGCCGCCAGCTGGCCCATGGACGCCTCCGGCGGGCACCCCGTTGCCGCCCGAGCCGGTCAGCGTGTCTGAGCCGCCGCCACCCGAACCGACGCCGGAACCAGTCCCCGAACCCGCGCCCGCAGAGTTGCAGGCCCAGCCTCAACCGAGATCTGAGCCGGATCCCACACCCGTCGCATCGCCCGACTCCATCACTCTTTCCCGCAAGCTCTTCTTCATGGGTATGGCCGTCGCCGTGCTCGCGATCGTGGGGTTGGGTTTCCTGTGGTGGACTTCCGACGACGCTGATGCTCCAGTTGAGGTTGCCGGCGACGCCCCCACGTCCACCATCGGTGAACCCGAGGTCGACACCACCGCACCAGCGGGTGACGACGGAGCCGTCGCCGCCCTGGAGGGTGAAGTGGCCGATCTCACTGCCGAGGTGGCCACTCTGGAGGCCGACCTTTCCCAGCAGCCCATACCGGCCTTGCCTGGCAGCGCTCTGAGGCGCATCGTCGTGGCCGCCGATGCGAAGTTCGTAAGCGTGGGCAACGATGGCGTTGCGGTGGTGGGTCCGTTCGGTGGTTACGCCGCGATCGATCCGGCCACCAACACCGTCACTGCCACCGGGCAGGTGGCGAGCGGCGGTACCAGGGTCATGCGTACGGCCTCTGCGGTGTGGATCACCAACTACACCGACGGTCAGATCGTCCGCGTCGACCCGGTGGCCAATCAGGTGGTATCCACATTCCCGTTCACCGGTCCCGATGGCATCGCCAAAGACGGTGCGACGCTCGTTGTCGCCTCGTTCGACGGAGCGTTCGTGGCACGAATCGACCCTGGTTCGGGCGAGATTCTCGAGCAGGTCGATGTGCTCGGTAGCCCCACCGCGGTTGCCGTCACCGAGGAGCACGGGATCTGGGCTGCGATCTTCGAAACCGGTGAGGTCGTCCAGATCGACCGCGCCGCGTTCACGGTCACCCAGCGGGTGATCGTCGGTGCCGGCCCGGTCGGCTTGGCTGCTCATGAAGGCAGCTTGTGGATCACCAATCATGAGGAAGGCACGGTTGCGGAGGTCGACATGGCGTCCGGCGAGGTCGTGCAGAGTATTGCGGTTGGCCTCGGCCCAACCGAGTTGGCGATAGTCGGTCTCGATGTGTGGGTGACGGTCACCGATGCGGGTGAGATCGTCCAGATCGAGCGGGCCACCGGCGACATTCTCACCCGTACCCCTCTCGGTTCGAGCGCTCGGGGCGGCCCCACCGGCATCTCGGTCGGCAACGGTTCGATATGGGTGGCCGTACAGGGCGAACGATCGGTTGTGCGGATCACGCCTCCGGAAGGCTGATAGGGCATCCTGACCAGATGACCGAACCCCATTGGGATGATCATGCCGACTGGTGGCAACGCGAGTTCACCGATGGCGTGGATCCCGAATATGTCGAGCAGATAATCCCGCTTGCGCTCGAGCATCTCGAAGGAATGGAGCGGGTTCTCGACGTTGGCACCGGTGAGGGCCAGATCGCTCGCGCCGCCACGAGTGAGTTGGGTGCCTCGGTGGTGGGGCTGGATCCCACGGTCTCCCAGGTCGTGGTGGCCGCTGAGCGGGGCGGGGGACCGGTCTACGGCCTGGCCGGCAGCGATGCGCTGCCAGTGGCGGACGAATCGATCGATGCCGTCGTGGTCTGCCTTGTGTTCGAGCACGTCGATACTCTTGACGCGTCGTTGGCGGAGGTTGCTCGGGTGTTGCGCCCGGGCGGTCGTTTCCTCCTGTTCTTGAACCATCCCCTGCTTCAAACACCCGACAGCGGGATGATCGTCGATCACATGATCGAACCGCCGGAGACCTACTGGCGTATCGGCCCCTATCTTCCCGAGGCAATCACGGTCGAAGAGGTCCAGAAGGGTGTTTCCGTGCGATTCGTGCATCGACCGATGAGCCGCTACATCAACGGACTGATCGACGCGGGAATGGCTCTGGTGAAAATGGTGGAGCCGGCGCCTCCGCCTGGTTTTGTGGCCAAGGCGGGGGAGTACGAACACGATGTGGTGCGCACGACGCCCCGCCTGCTTCTCCTCGTGGCCGAACGATCGATGGAGCCTCGCGCTATGGGTACGATCGGAGCGACGTGAGTGAACTCGTGGTTATCGCAGGAATGTCGGGAGCCGGTCGGAGCGTGGCCGCGAACAATCTCGAGGATCTCGGCTGGTTCGTCATGGACAATCTCCCACCGTCGCTGATTCCCAAGGTCGCCGAACTCGCCGACGGATCAGGACCCACCGGTGATCGTCTGGCCCTCGTCGTGGGGTCGGGCAGATATCACGACGAGGTTGTTCCTCTCATCGGGGCTCTCCGCAGCCAGGTCGAACGCCTCCAACTGGTGTTTCTCGACGCGTCCACCGATGTGCTCGTTCGCCGATATGAGTCGACCCGTCGCCGCCACCCCTTTGGCGAGGCGGAAGGCACCAGCGGGACCCTCGGAGAGGTCATCGAGGCTGAGCGTTATGCCCTCGAGCCGATCAGGGCCGAGGCCGACCTTGTGATCGACACCTCCGACTTCAATGTCCACCAGCTCCGCGACCGGATGGTCGATGTCTTCGGAGGCGGCGGTGGTGAGCATCACATGCGCACCACGGTCACCTCGTTCGGGTACAAGCATGGGCTTCCGCTCGACGTCGACCTTGTGCTCGACTGCCGCTTCCTCCCCAATCCTCATTGGATCGAGGAGTTGAGACCCCTCACCGGCTTGGACCCGGCCGTTGCGAAGTATGTGCTTGAACAGCCTGTGACCGGCGCCTTCCTCACCCGCCTCGAGCGCCTTCTGGCTCTCATCCTGCCCTTCTATGTCCAGGAGGGTAAGTCGTACCTGACTGTGGCGTTCGGCTGCACCGGAGGCAGGCATCGCTCGGTGGCGATCGCCGAGCGCATGGCCGAAACCCTCGATCGCCTCGGCCACGCGCCGGCTGTGGTGCACCGGGACATCGAAAAGTGAGCGGACCCAACGTCGTCGCCATCGGTGGTGGCCATGGTCTTGCCACCATCCTCGAGGCCCTGGTCGACCAGTGTGATCAACTCACCGCGGTTGTATCGGTCGCCGACGACGGCGGGTCGAGCGGCCGACTGCGCCGAGAGCTCGGAATCATCGCGCCGGGCGACATGCGCCGATGCCTGGTTGCGCTCACCCCGCCGGGCTTGGTCCGTGATTCCTTGGAGCATCGCTTCGCCACGGGTGCTCTGGCGGGGCATCCGGCCGGCAATGTGTTGCTTGCGTCGATGTTGGAACTCGCCGACGATCCGGTGGTGGTGATGGACACTCTCGTGGAGATGGTGGGGGCGCGAGGTCGCGTTCTTCCAGCCACCCATGGCCGGGTGGATCTCCTCGCCACTGCCGCACGAGGTACCGTCCGCGGCCAGGTTGCGGTGAGTGAGAGCGCCGCAATCGAACGGCTTCGCTTCAACCCGGAGGATCCTGCGGTGCCGGTGGAGGTGAGCACTGCGATTCACGCCGCTGATCTGGTGATCCTGGGTCCCGGTTCGCTCTACACCAGTGTGCTGGCGGCGGCGGTCCCCGAGATCCGGCGCGCCATCGAGGCGAGCCGGGCGCTGGTGGTCTATGTGGCGAATCTGGCCGCGGAAGCCAGTGAGACCCCCGACTACGATCTTGCCGATCATGTGGCGGCGGTGCGCCGTCACGGAGTCGATCCCGACGTCGTTTTGGCCGGAGACGATGCGGAAGTGCCCATCGAACTACGCCAGTTGGTGCGACGAGCCCCCCTCGCCGGCAGCTCGCCGGACGTGCACGACGCGGCGAGGTTGGCGACAGCGCTGTCGGAGTTGCTCACCGGCGTTC
Organism: Acidimicrobiales bacterium; assembly: GCA_029263215.1. Lineage (GTDB taxonomy): Bacteria > Actinomycetota > Acidimicrobiia > Acidimicrobiales > Aldehydirespiratoraceae > OFTM10. The sequence continues at coordinate 6,412 of JAJCXY010000109.1, read as the reverse complement.
CAACCTGACCCGCTCTGGGTAAGGTCTGCGAAGACAGACAACCAGGGAGACTCCCACCATGACCGTACGCGTCGGCATCAACGGCTTCGGCCGGATCGGCCGCAACTTCTTTCGAGCCGCCAAGGCTCAGGGCGCCGACATCGATTTTGTCGCCGTCAACGATCTTGGATCACTCGAGACGATGGCGCACCTGCTCAAGAACGACTCTGTGCAGGGCCAACTCGACGGCAAGATCAGAGCGGTCCGTGGCGGCATCAATGTTGATGGCGACACCCTGAAGGTGTTGTCGGAACGCAACCCCGAGGATCTGCCGTGGGGCGATCTCGGCGTCGACGTCGTAATCGAGTCGACCGGCATCTTCACCAAGAAGGAAGCCGCTTCGATGCATCGCACGGCGGGCGGGCCGAAGGTGATCATCTCGGCGCCCTCCGGCGACTGCGACGCCACGTTCGTAGTGGGCGTCAACGACCACACCTACAACCCGGATCGCCACCATGTGATCTCCAACGCATCGTGCACGACCAACTGTTTCGTGCCGATGATCAAGGTTCTCGACGATGCCTTCGGCGTCGAGCAGGGACTCATGAACACGATCCACGCCTACACCGGCGACCAGTCGCTAGTGGATGGTCCCCATTCCGATCTACGCCGGGCGCGTGCGGCGGCGGTCAACATCGTTCCCACTTCCACCGGAGCCGCCCGGGCCACCGGTCTGGTGATCAAGAAGATGCAGGGCCGCCTCGACGGCATGTCGTTGCGGGTGCCGATTCCTTCAGGGTCGATTACCGACTTCACTGGCATGCTCAAGAAGGAAGCATCGGTCGAACAGATCAACGCCGCCTTCAAGAAGGCTGCGTCGAGTGGCGATCTGCGCAAGGTGCTCGTCTACTCCGAAGAGGCGCTGGTGTCGTCCGACATCGTCGGTTCTGCGGCGTCTTGCACCTTCGACTCCGGCCTCACCATGTCGCAGGGCAAGATGGTCAAGATCTTCGGCTGGTACGACAACGAGATGGGCTACTCCAACCGCCTCGTCGATCTCGCAATGATCGTGGGCAAGAAGAAGGCCAAGAAGCGTCCCGCCAAGAAGGCCACCGCCAAAAAGGTTGCGGCCAAGAAGGTTGCGAAGAAGCCGGCGAAGAAGGCTTCGGCGAAGAAGAAGTGAAGCCCGTTCCGTCCCTCGAGGACCTGGGCGATCTCGACGGGAAGTCGGTGCTGCTCAGGGCCGACTTCAACGTGCCGATCGCCAACGGTGAGATCGGCGACGATCTACGCATTCGCGCCGCGCTACCCACGATCCGGTGGCTGCTCGGAGCGGGTGCGTCGGTCACCGCTTGCACCCACCTGGGAAGGCCCAAGGGCGTGCCCGATCCGGCCTTCTCGGTGGAGCCGGTGCGAGCCCGGCTGGCAGAGCTGGTGCCCGAGGTCGAATTGCTCGACAACCTCAGATTCGATCCCGGCGAGACGGCCGACGATCCGGATTTCGTAGCCCGTCTCATCGAGGGACACGATGTCTACGTAAACGACGCCTTCGGCGCTTCGCACCGTGCCCATGCCTCGATCGTGGGGCCGCCGCGGCACCTGCCATCGGCGGCCGGCCGCCTGCTCCAGCGCGAGGTGGAGGTGCTGGGCGGGCTGAGAGACCGGCCGCGAAGGCCCTTCGTGGCGGTGATGGGTGGCTCCAAGGTCAGCGACAAGCTGGCGGTGATCGAAGCTCTTCTCGAGAGTGTCGACAGTCTCGTGGTGGGCGGAGGGATGTGCTTCACCTTCCTGAAGGCCCAAGGTCACTCGAGCGGCGCGTCGTTGTGCGAGGACGACATGGTCGACACCTGTCGTGAATTGCTCGACGGCCCGAAGACCATCCACTTGCCCTACGACATCACCGCACTCGGGCCCGGCGGGAAGCTGTTTGATCCCGACGTTCCTGGCGACGTTCGCCAGATGGGTGTGAACATCCCCGATGGTTGGATGGGGGTCGACATCGGGCCTGGCTCCGCGGCTCAGTTCGGCGATGTCATCCATGAGGCGGGCACGGTGCTCTGGAACGGCCCGATGGGTGTCTTCGAGGATCCCCGCTTCGGTGGTGGCACCGGCGCGGTCGCCCACGCGATGGCTCAGACGCGGGCATTCACGATAGTTGGTGGCGGAGACAGTGCTGCGGCCGCGAAGGTATTCGGAGTCGACAAGGAAATGGACCACGTCTCCACCGGTGGTGGCGCTTCTCTCGAGTTGATCGAGAAGGGCGACCTACCCGGCTTGGAGGCCTTGAGAGGAGCCCCCAATGGCGAATGACCGCAAGCCGCTGATCAGTGGCAACTGGAAGATGAACCACAATCACTTCGAGGCCATCCAGACGATCCAGAAACTGGCGTACGCACTCGAGAGCGGCGACTACGCCGCCGTCGATGTGTCGGTTCATCCGCCGTTCACCGATATCCGTTCGGTCCAGACCGTGCTGCAGGCCGACGACGTTCCGATCGCGCTCGGAGCCCAAAACGTCCACCAGGCCGACAGTGGGGCCTACACCGGTGAGGTGTCGCCTTCGATGCTCGCGAAACTCGATGTGACCTACGTGATCGTGGGCCACTCCGAGCGTCGCGAGCTGTTCGGCGAAACCGATGAGGTCGTCAATGCCAAGGCCAAGGCCGTGCTCGCGGCGGGGATGACCCCGATCGTGTGTGTGGGGGAAACCCTCGAGGAGCGCAATGCCGGTCAGGCTGAGTCGAAAGTTGCCGGGCAGGTGGCGGGCAGCCTCGCGGGCTTCTCCGCCGACGTCGTTGCGGCCCTGGTGGTGGCTTACGAGCCGATCTGGGCGATCGGCACAGGCGAGACGGCCACTCCTGAGGATGCCCAGCAGATGTGTGGCTACATCCGGGGTCTGGTTGGCGATCAATGGGGTTCGGCCGCAGCCGGTGGGGTTCGGATCCAGTACGGAGGTTCGGTGAAGCCGGGCAATGCGCCGGAGTTGATGGGCCAGCCCGACATCGACGGTGCTCTCGTGGGCGGCGCGAGCCTTGATCCCGACGATTTCGCCCGCATAGTTCGTTTCCCGCTCTACCAGTAACTCGGTCGCGGAGTCGGACCCGCACCGTATTGCAGTGATGTCCTTCCCGATAGGTCCGCTGGTATCGTGTCCGACGTGATCTGGATCGTTGCCCCGCTACACGTACTGTCGGCCTTGATGCTGATCTTCCTCGTGCTTTTGCACAGCGGTAAGGGAGGCGGCCTGTCCGACATGTTCGGCGGCGGTGCCGGCGCGGCCGCGGCAGGCTCCACTGTGGTGGAGCGCAACCTTGATCGGATCACTGTTATTGCTGCGATCACATTCGGCTTCACGTCGGTCGCTTACGGCCTGATCTTCTAGCCGGCAACCCCTCCAGACAGGCCCTGTTCGGGCCGATGGAGGCACGTGCTTCGCGTTACGTCAGCCAGCCGTCGATTCCTGCTGCTCATCGCCTTCGGGTTGTTGGCCACGGCGTGTGCCGGCGCTCGACCGACCCTCGAGGAGGAGGGCGCCGCTCGCCAGGTTGACACCGTCGACGAGTCCGGCGCGGTGGATGCGGACGGCGACGGGCCCTCTGATGAGATCGAGGCTCGCGAGCCCATCGTGTTACGTCTCGGCGTGGGTACGGGATGGAGCGGCGACCCGGCTGATGCAGGCCCTGCATCGCTGATCACCAGGGTGTTGGCCGACCTTCTCCACGAGGGCCTCACGGCTCTCAACCGTGATGGTTCGATCGGGCCTGGTCTGGCTGAGCGTTGGTTCGTGAGCGAAGATCGTCTCACCTGGACGTTCGTCTTCGCCGAAGGTCTAACCGATGGTGCCGGTGACGCTCTCAGTGCCCGCGACATGATGCATTCTCTCGAGGCGGTGGCGAGGAGAGGTCCTCTGGATCAGGCGGCCACGTCGCTCACGATGATCTCCGGATGGACCGCCCACATGACCGGCGAGGCGGGCGGAGTAGCGGGCATCTCCGCGCCCAACGACACCACCTTGGTCATCGAACTCGACCGGCCCTACGAGCTCCTCGTCGATGTTCTGGCGGCCCCTGCGTTCGGGATCAACGGCACGGACACCGATGGCACCATTCGCACAACGGGCGCGTATCGCTACACCGGTGATCCCGATGTGCTCGCAGCCGTCGATCCTGATGCGCTGGTCGCCACGATCGAGCTGGTTCGCTTCGAAGCGAACGCCGCAGATCTCTTGGCCGACAACGCGGTCGACTGGGTGGTTCTGGCTCCCGGCGAAGGCGGTGATGAGCTCCCCGGCGACATCATCCGCCAGCCCCTCGATCTCAGGGTTGGGGTAGCGGTGAGGTTGGCCGACGCCGATCTGCGCCGCGCCCTGCTGAGCGCGATCGATCCTGTCTTCGCGACGGAGTCGGTGGATTCGCTCGATGGATTGATCAACCCGGTCGCGGCCGAGGCTCCCGCTGGACTTCCTGACCAGGTCACCGTTGATGCCCCTGAAGGTCTTCTCGCTCCAGTTGGTGCCGCGCTGGCAACGGAGTTCGAGCAGCTCGGATTGGAAGTGGTTCTGATCGAGTCGTCCGTGGGCGAATTCGCCAGCCGCATCGCATCCGGCGAAGCGCTCATCTTCCCTGTGGTGATGGCGGGAGGTTCCGCCGGCGGGGAATCGAGTCTGAGAGTGTCGACACCCGGCGGGGTGGACGATGTCCTCGGATCGAACTCGGACGATCGCGCGGAGCTGGTCTGGGCTATCGGTGCCGAACTGAACGCCGCGAGGCGAGCGCTGCTGATCGAGACGCTGGAGGCGGCCCTGCTCGATGAAGGGCTCCTGTTGCCGATCGGTCGGTTCGAGGTGCGGATCGGCATCGGCCCGGATATGGACGGATTGCGTCACCGCTCCGACGGCACGCTGGATCTGAGCCAGCTGGGCTAGCCCGGGGTGGGCTGCACCTCGATATCGATGGCGATCGCAGATGTGCCATGGCCGTCGTATTCGGTAGTGGCGAAGATTCGACACCCCGGTGTGCAGACGGTCTCACTTCCCACGAACGGGGCGAAAAGGGTTCCGGTGGGGATGGTGACATCGGCGACGAACGAGCCGTCGCGTTCTATGACGAAGGGCGTGGCCCGCAGCAAGCCACAGGGGCCGGAGGACCGTTCGGCGGCGTCGACGAAGCAGAGCGCGAGTTCCACCCTGGGTGTGCTGAGAGGGTCGACCACCAAGAAGTTGCGACCGTGGATCCTCGCTGAGGAGCCACGAGTGAGTGTGCCGGATGCTTCCAGCACAATCTCCGGCGCCGGGCGTGCATCGCCGCCAGGCTTGAACTCGACCGGCAGGCGGGTAGTGCCTCTCTCGTCTTGGACCCGAATCTCGCAAGCACCGTTGGAGCAGTCGACGTCGACGGCACCATCGATGACTGGCACCGAGAACTGTCGGGGCAGGCGGAAGTAGTCGCTGCCGGTGCCGTCTGCCGCCACGATTCCTCCCAGGCGAATGCACGCCGGGGTACCGATTTCACAGAAGACCGCCACCGGTTCGAAGTCGGTGCTCTGGGAGAGTCGAACCTCCACCAACTGGGCGTCATCGAGACCTGTGGACGGGCGCACCAGTGCCTCGGGGTTGGCGACGGGCTCGGAGCTGGGATCGAATTCGAGGGGGATCGGCTCGACGAGAACATCGGTCCAGGTGACCACCCTCAGCTCACACGGGCCGTCGAGGACACAATCGTGGGAACCGGAAGGCGTGAGGATCGTTCGATGGATGGTTGCGGTGCGGTTGAGACGATCAGAGGAGGTGGTCGTCTGGGTCTGGCGCGTCAGCGGTTCGCAGCTCGAGTTGTCTCCGATCACGCATTGCATGAGGTTGTACTCGGTGACATCGTCGCTCACGACCGTCACCTCCGCCCGGGTGCCGTGGAGACCGTCCGGCACGAGGGTGACCTGTTCTGTCGGGCGGACCGGAGCGGACGGGTCGAAATCGAGGAGGGCGGATGCGGGTTCTACCTGCAGTGGGGTGAGCCATACCCTGAGCTCGCAGGGCGAGTTGACGACGCAGTCGTGCACGCCACCGGCGACGGTGTTGAAGCGGCGAGGGATGATCAGCGATGCGGTGACGTCGTCGCTCGGAAGCACCATCGACAACGGTGAGATCTGGGTGCAGGCGGTGTAGTTGCCAGCCGCACAGATCTCCGCGGTGAGCCCGATTACATCGTCGGGTGAGAGGTTGGCACTGAACTCGATGCGCTGCCCGTCGCTGAGGCCGGAGCTGGGTGTGATCGTCAGATCGAAGGTGGCACCATCCGATTCTTCAGCTGACTCGCTGGACGATCCGGTGTCAGCTGAGTCGACGGGGTCCTCACCCGCTTCGGTGGTTGCGGGCGGAGTGGGTTCGTCGGCACTTGTCGATGCAGTGGGTTCGTCGTTCGTCTGGGAAGTGTCGGCT
>JAJCXY010000108.1 GCA_029263215.1 Acidimicrobiales bacterium | reverse complement strand
CGACCACCACGTCGGCTCGAGTGTCGTAGACCCGACCTGGATCGATCAGTACCGACTTCGCGCCGGCTGCCACCGCCGCGGAGATGTCGGTCGGTGTGTCGCCGACCATCACCAACTCCTCGATCGGGCAGGCGAGCCGCCGACCGGCGGTGATCAGCATTCCCGGCTGGGGCTTGGCGCCGCTGCCGGAGTCGTAGCCGATCACGATGTCGAAGAACCCGGTGAGTCCCAGCTTGTGGAGCTGGGCTCGCGCCGAGGCCTCGGCATCGTTGGTGGCAACGCCGAGCGATAGTCCCATGTCTTTCACCGCAGCCAGAGTGTCGGCGACTCCCACAACCGGCACAACCGAATCCGTCCCGAACCTGAGGGTGAGCAGATCCATCTCCTCGGCCAACTGATCGGTGTCGTTGTGACCGAGGTCGGCCGCTATCCGCTCGGCGATCTCTGCGGTGCTCTCCGCAACTATCGGCGACTCTGTTGCTATCGAAGCCGTCGAGATATCGACCAGGAGCCGATCGGCCGCGGTTTGGAGGACAGTGGCGTCTCCCCTGCTCAGCTCGGCGAGCACCTGCACCATGGCCGGGCCCCAGGTGGCGTGGAAGTCGATGAGGGTGCCGTCCTTGTCGAACACCACCGCCCCAGCTGAGATGGGCTGCATCGGCGGCATCGTACGCCTAGATTCTCGCCACCATGCTTACGACCACACTCGGGGCGTTTCCCAAGCCCCCAGAAGTACCGATCACCGATTGGTTCTCGATCGACGACGGCGACTACACCAGCGCCTACCTCGACGAGATGGCGGGAGTCGACGACGCCGTCCTCGATCGGGCGGTGCATCAGGTGGTCACCGATCAGGTGGCTGCCGGCATCGACATCCCGACCGATGGTGAGATTCGGCGGGAGAACTACATCCACTACCAATGCCGTCAGCTCACCGGAATAGACTTCGAGAATCTCACCGAGAAACGAATACGGGGGACCACCGACACGGTGTTACCCACGATCACGGCTCGGATAGGCATCGGCGAGTCGCTCCTGCCACGCGACTATCTGATCGCTCAAGCTGCCACCGACCGGCCGGTGAAGATCACGATCCCGGGACCCATGACCATCATCGACTCCACCGTCGATCGCCACTATCACGACGACCCGACCCTCGGCGCCGACATCGCCGCGGCGATCAACCACCACGTCCTGGCCCTGGCTGACGCCGGATGCACCAACATCCAGATCGACGAGCCGGTGATGGCCCGCAAGCCCGAGGAGGCGTTGAACTACGGCATCGACCACCTGGAATTGTGTTTCGCCGGACTTCCCACCGGCGTCTCGCGCGTCGTTCACGCCTGCTGCGGCTATCCCAACGAGCTCGACGAAGTCGACTATCCGAAGGCCGACCGCGACTCCTACCTCCGACTCGCCGCGGCCATCGATGCCGCCGCGATAGACGCCATCAGCATCGAGGATGCCCATGCCCCCAACGACCTTGCGGCCCTACTCCCCCGGTTCACGGCCACCACGGTGATTCTCGGTGTTGTCGGAATAGCCACCAGTCGGGTCGAGCCGGTCGATGCCATCCGGGCTCGACTGCTCGAGGCCCGACAGTACGTTCCCGTCGACCGCCTGGTCGCCGCTCCCGACTGTGGACTCGGTTACCTCAGCCGTGAACTGGCACTCACTAAACTGGGCAACCTGGCTGAAGCGGCGAAGGGGATCGACTGACAATGCACACCATCGGCCTCATCGGCGGCATGAGCTGGGAATCGTCGATCGAGTACTACCGGATCATCAACGAAGAGACGCGTAGGCACCTCGGCGGAACCCACTCCGCCAAGTCGGTGATGTATTCGGTCGACTTCCACGAGATCGAAGCGATGCAACATCGCGACGACTGGGACAGCGCGAGCGCTGCGATGGTGGAGGCGGCCCGTTGCGTCCAGCTCGGTGGCGCGGAGTGCGTCGTGATCTGCACCAACACCATGCACCGGATGGCCAACGAAGTGCAGGCCGCCATCGATATCCCCCTGCTGCACATCGCCGACGCCACCGCGGCCGCGATCGGAGTTGCTGATGTGACCTCGGTTGCTCTTCTCGGCACCCGGTTCACCATGGAACACGACTTCTATCGTGGTCGGCTCCAAGAGTTGCACGGACTCGACGTGAGGATTCCCAACGCGGATGATCGCACCGAGGTGCACCGCGTCATCTACGAGGAACTGGTGCTCGGTGAGGTGGAACCCTCATCTCGGGCCCGTTATCTCGAAGTGATCTCCTCCCTGGTCAACGAGGGTGCCGAAGGAGTGATCGCGGGGTGCACCGAGATCGAGCTGCTCATCACCGCCGATGATGTCGAGGTGCCCTTCTTCCCCACCACCCGCATCCACGCCGAGGCCGCCGTGGAGTGGGCACTCAGCTGAGCAGCTCCTCGAGCCTGTCGACGAAACAGCGCTGCGCCTTGGCCAGGAGCCGTCGGGCCTCGGCCGGCGTAACCCACTTGGCCTGATCGATCTCGGGGAAGCGCCGGATCTCACCTGAGCCTCTGGGCCACTCCATTTCAAACGTGTTCGAGACCATCGATGCCGCGTCGAAGTCGCCCTCACGAGCGAAGACGGTGATCTGCTTTCCGCCCGTGGTCACCGCGGCGAGACTCACAGATGTCCCGTCGGGGGCATCTCCACCCAGTTCCTCGGCGAACTCGCGCTCGGCCACGACGAGTAGATCGTCCTCTGTCGGCTCGGCCAGGCCTTTCGGTATCGACCAGGCGCCCTCGTCCTTGTGAGCCCAGTAGGGCCCACCCATGTGACCGATCAGCAATAGTGGCTCGCCGTCGGAAATGCGCCGCCAGAGAAGCAGGCCCGCGCTCTGTTTCACCGCGCCGCCACCAGGAGGGTCTGGACACTGGTTCCGAGATGACCTCTGGCGTCGGAGAGTTCGCATTGGGCCATCCCGTAGCCACCGCGCCGGGCGTGGGACACGCCGTCGAGCAGCACCCATTCGTCGGACGGATAGCGGTGCAGGCTCACAGTGAGATCGGGGTTGATGAACTGGTGTTCGAGAGGGTCGAGAATCCTCGACACGCCGTTTGGGAAGTCGGCCGCGGTGAGAACGCGGTCGAGGGGATGCACGGGCTCCCCTGCCATGACCGGCACGAGGAGACTGAACCACACCTGGGCGGGACCCATCCCGATGAAGTCGGCCTCCACCACCGCTCGAATATCCAACGCATCCATGAAGAAGTTCCCGAACGGACGCTGATGGCTGTGGGCGTAGCTCGACAAACCCACCGGAGCCGCCACGTCGGGCGGTTCGGGATGGGCCAACTGGTCTTCGTCGAGACCATTGTCTGCACGTCGGAGCCGGAGTCCGCGCGCCACCACGACCTCGACGCCGTCGGGGTCACGAACAACCGCGTCGATGAGTTGGAGCCGTCGGCCGGGGCGCCTCACCTCGAGGTCGACGGTCACTGGCTTGAGCGGTACGGGCCGTACCAACTCGACTGTGAGTCGTGACAGGAACCAGACGGCGTCGTCGCCATCGTGGTCTGCGATGAGGCGGCCGACGAGCGCGGCTATCGGCCCGCCGTGCATGGCGCCGGGATCCCAAGGCCCGGCGCACACCGGGTCGGGGACGTACCGGCCGGAGTCGCGGGCGAACAGCCCGGCCGGCATTGTTTCCATGTAGAGACGCTACCCGGCGGCGTTGAGTGCTCGTTCGGTGAGAACCCGAGCCAGGTGCTTGCGATAGGTGGCGTCGGCGTTGCCATCCTCCACCGGCGAGGTGCCCTCGGCTGCAACCGCCGCGGCCTCGGCCGCCGATGCACCGCCGGCCAGAGCGGCTTCCACCGCGGTTGCCCGCAGCGGTGTTGCTCCCATGTTGACCAGGGCGATGCCCTTGCCCCCGTCGGCCACGGCCACGCCAACGATGGCCCAGTCCTGGGCCCGGCGGTTGAACTTCTGGTAGTTCCAACCTCCACCACCCGATGGCACCCTCACCTCGACGAGCAGCTCGTCGGCGGCGAGCACCGACTCGAAGTAGCTCGCGAAGAAGTCGGTGGCCGCGATCTCGCGCCGACCATTCGGACCCTGGGCGACGAGCGTGCCTCCGAGAGCGAGAACCGCAGCCGGGAGATCAGAAGCCGGGTCGGCGTGGGCCAGGGTGCCCCCCAACGTGCCCCGGTGGCGCACCGAGGGGTCGCCCACCAGGGAGGCCACATGCTTCAGCAAGGGACACGCATCGGCCAACACATCAGAATGCTCGAGTTCGGTGTGACGGGTGAGCGCTCCGATGGCCACCTCGCCGTTGTCGGCGTTGATGTAGCGCAGCTCGTCGAGCCTGCCGACGTCGATGAGCTGGGCGGGGGTTGCCAGCCTGAGCTTCATCATCGGGAGCAGGGAGTGGCCACCGGCCAACAACTTGGCTTCATCGCCGTGTTCGGTGAGCAGAGAAATCGCCTCTTCGGCGCTGCCGGCTCGGGTGTATTCGACTGGTGCGGGAATCATGACGCACCTCCCTCTCCGTTGCCGGATGCTCGGTTGATGGCGTTCCAGACCCGCTGGGGCGACGCCGGCATTTCCAGATCGGATATGCCGTGGGGCGATAGGGCATCACATACGGCGTTGATCACCGCGGCAGCCGAACCGATCGTTCCCGCCTCACCGACACCCTTGACGCCCAGCGGGTTGGTGGTGCTCGGGGTGGTGGTGGAGTCGAGTTTCATGCTCGGCATCTCCATGGTCGACGGCACCAGATAATCCATCAACGAGGGATTGGTGATGTTGCCCTCGTCGTCGTAGGCAGCTTCCTCGAACAGGGCTTGAGCCGCTCCTTGGACGATGCCACCGTGCACCTGACCCTCCACGATCAGTGGGTTGACCTGATTGCCACAATCATCGACCGCGAAGTAGCCGGTCAGTTTCACACCACCTGTGTCTTCGTCGACCTCGACCACTGCCACGTGGGTGCCGAACGGGAAGGCGAAGTTGGGCGGGTCGAAGCTGACCTGCTCTTGCAGGTTGGGTTCGATCCCATCTGGCAGGTCATGGGCTGCGAACGCAGCAAAGCCGAGCTCCTGTATGTGCACCGAGCTGGAGGGCGACCCCGCCACCGAGAACGACCCGTTCTCGAACTGGACGTCCTCGGGTGCGGCCTCGAACTGATGAGCCGCGATGAGGCGGGCCTTCTCGACGACCTTGTCGGCTGCCATGGCAATAGCCACCCCGCCAACAGCCAACGAACGCGACCCGTAGGTGTCGAGTCCGAGTGGACTCATCGCGGTATCGGAATGCAGCACCGTGACGTCGTGCGGGGAGACGCCCATCTTGTCGGCGATGATCTGGGACCATGCGGTCTCGTGGCCCTGGCCGTGGGGGGTGGAGCCGGAAACGACCTCAACCTTGCCAGTGGGGAGCATTCGCACCGTCGCGTGTTCCCAGCCGCCCGCGCCGTAGCCGAGGCCGCCGAGGGCCCGCGATGGCGCCAGCCCACAGATCTCCACATACGTGCACATGCCAATACCCAGCTGGACCTTGTCTCCCGCCTCACGGCGACGAGATTGCTCGGCCCGCAAGCCTTCGTAGTCGGCCATTTCCAGCGCTCGATCGAGGCTTGGGCCGTAGTGACCCGAGTCGAAAACCAGGGTCGATGCCGCTTCATGGTTCTCGAACGCCTCGCCGCCGTTGATGTAGTTGCGACGCCTGATCTCATCAGGGCCGACTCCTACCTCGAGGGCCAGGAGATCCATGGCTCGCTCGATGGCATAGCTGGCTTCGGGCCGACCGGCGCCCCGGTAGGCATCGGTGGGAGTCATGTTGGTGAAGTAACCATCACACGTGAACCCGAAGGCGGGTACGTCGTAGACACCTGTGTAGAGGAAGCTGCCCAACAACGGGACACCTGGGGTGATCAGCATCATGTAGGCGCCCATGTCGGCGTCGACATGTACGCGTACACCCTGGAGCTTGCCGTTGCTGTCGGCCGCCAGCTCGATGTGTTGGAGTTGGCCTCGCCCTTGATGGGTGGACCCCGCAGCCTCTGAACGCGATTCGGTCCAGCGCACGGCTCGTCCGAGTTTGTTGGCGAGCGTGAGCGCCAGGATCTCATCGGGATTGATGTTGAGCTTGGCTCCGAATCCACCGCCCACAGCAGGGGCGATGATGCGGATCTGATTCTCGGGGATGCCAGTGGTGGCAGCAGCCATCACCTTCAGGATGTGAGGCACCTGGGTGGCGCTGTATAGCGTGATATCTCCGCCATGAGGTGAGGGCACGGCCAGCACGCCGCGAGGCTCCATTGCGGTGGGGATGAGGCGCTGCTGAACGAAATCTGCCGCCACGACCACGTCGGCTCCAGCGAAGGCGGCGTCCAGCGCGTCGGGATCGGGGACGAGCGGCCAGTGGTAGGCCTTGTTGGTGTCCAGATCACTGTGGGCGAGCACGTCGCCATCGCGAGCCTCGGCCACCGACGCCGCCGCTGGGAGGGAGTCGTAGTGGACGACTACTTCGTCGATTGCGTCGGCCGCGCCATAACGACTGTCGGCAAGAACAACGGCGACGATCTCGCCTACGTGGTGTACTTCTCCGCTGGCCACCGGGAAGTGAGGCGGGTTGAGCATGTCTGGTGTGACCGGCCACGCGCAGGGCAGCGGGGCTATCCAGAGACCCATGTCGGCGAGATCGGGTCCGGTGTGAACGGCCTGCACTCCGGGCATCGCCAGCGCGCCCGATGCGTCGATGGAGGTGATCGTTGCCTTGGCGTGGGGGCTTCGCACCATGCCCATCCAGAGTTCACCGGGGACGTGGATGTCGTCGACGAACTTGCCCTCGCCGGTGAGAAGTTTGCCATCTTCCTTGCGGAGCATCGGGGTGCCCATGACTGCGGTCATCACGCACCGCCCTTCGCCTGGAGGACGGCTTTCACGATGTTGTGGTAGCCGGTGCAGCGGCACAGGTTGCCTTCGAGGCCCTCTCTCACGCCGCCTTCGTCGGCGTCGGGGTTTTCCTCGAGTAGCGACGTCGCCGCCATCACCATTCCCGGCGTGCAGTACCCGCATTGGAGGCCGTGGCACTGGTGGAAGGCTTCCTGCATCGGGTGCCAGTCCTGGTCGCCGGTGGAGATGCCCGCTTGCTGGGCCTGATCCGCTAGTCCTTCGATAGTGGTGATCTCGCCACCATCGGCCTGAACGGCGAGCATCGTGCACGACTTCACCGACTGGCCTTCGAAATGCACCGTGCAGGCACCGCAAGAAGAGGTGTCGCAACCGATGTTGGTGCCGGTGAGCCCGAGATTGTCCCTCAGGTGATGCACCAACAAGGTTCGAGGCTCGACCTCGCTCGTGTGAGTCGTGCCGTTTACGGTCAGTGTGAGCTTCACCGTTCCCCCATCATGTGCCGGTCGTGTCGGGAGTATCGCGCGTTCGCCGGCCTTGTGCCCGTCGTGGCGAGAAGGGTCAGGCCGTCTCGGCGGCCGCCGCCCCGCTCAGGCCCAGATCTGCAATCGACTTCTCGCGCATCTCCACCTTGCGGATCTTGCCGGTGACGGTCATCGGAAACTCCGACACGAAGCGGATGTAGTGGGGAATCTTGAAGTGGGCGATCTTGCCGCGACAGAACTCCTTCAACTCCTCATCAGTGAGTTCCTGGCCTGCACCGAGTTGCACCCAGGCCATGATCTGCTCGCCGTACCGCTCGTCGGGAACACCGATGACCTGGGCATCGGCCACCGCTGGATGGGTGTAGAGAAACTCCTCGATCTCTCGCGGATAGACGTTTTCGCCGCCCCGGATGATCATGTCCTTGAGCCGGCCGACGATGTTGACGTAGCCATCATCGTCCATCGTGGCGAGATCGCCGGAGTGCATCCAACCCTCACCATCGATCGCCGCGGCGGATTTGTCGGGATCGTTCCAGTAGCCGATCATCACGTGATAGCCGCGGGTGCAGTATTCGCCTCGTTGCCCTCTCTGCACTGTCTCACCGGTGTCGGGGTCGACGATCTTCGACTCCACGTGAGGGAGCACGCGCCCCACGGTGGAGACGCGATGTTCGATGGAGTCGTCGGTGCCCGTCTGGGTTGACACCGGAGACGTTTCGGTCATGCCATAGGCGATGGTGACCTCATCCATGTTCATCTCGCCGATGACCTTCCGCATGACCTCGATGGGGCACGGCGAGCCGGCCATGATGCCCGTGCGCAGGCTTGACAGTTCGAAGGAGTCGAGGTCGGGTAGGCCGAGCTCAGCCACGAACATCGTGGGCACGCCGTACAGCGAGGTGCAGCGCTCGGCTTCGACGGTCTTCAGGACCGCGGCAGGCTCGAAGGTCGGGCACGGCACCACCATCGTCGCGCCGAAAACAGAGCAGGCCAGGTTTCCCATCACCATTCCGAAACAGTGGTAGAAGGGCACCGGAATGCACACTCGATCGTCGTGGGTGTAGCCGCAGGACTCACCCACGAAGAGTGCGTTGTTGAGGATGCTTCGGTGGCTGAGCGTGGCCCCCTTCGGGAAACCGGTGGTGCCCGACGTGTACTGAATATTGATCGGGTCGGCTGAATCAAGGGAGTCGGCTCGCTCGCGAACCTGCTCGTCGCTCACCGCTTCACCGGCCTCGATGAGTTCGCCCCAGTCGTCAGTGTCGAAGTAGACGACCATCTCCAGATCGGGAAGCGCCGACCTGACTTCCTCCACCATCTCGCGGTAGGCCGAGGTGAGATACTCCGTGCACGTCACCAGCATCCGACAGCCCGACTGGACCAGCGCGTACTTGAGTTCACTGGTGCGGTAGGCGGGATTGATGTTGACCTGGATCGCCCCGATGCGCGCTGTGGCGTATTGCACATAGGTCCACTCGGCGAAGTTGGGGCTCCACATACCGACCCGGTCGCCCTTTTCGATTCCTCTCGCCATCAGGCCCTTGGCCACCGTGTCGACGGTGGCATCGAACTCGGCCCACGTCTGGCGAATCCGCTGGTGCACCACCACGAATGCCTCCAGATCGCGGTAGCGCTCAGCGGTGGCGGAGAGGTTGGCACCGATCGTCTGCTCGATGAGCGGAGTGTCGGCTGATCCCACCGCGATTGCTGCAGTCATGACGTCCCCCTGTTCAGCGCCATACTTTCGGTCTTGTCGGCCACCTGCAACACTGGGACGACAAGGTTTGAACGAACAACGACTCTGCGGGGACCAAATGTTGATCAGCGAGATTCTGAAGCGGAAGGGCGACGATGTCGCCACAACCACTCCCGACTCCACGATTCGCTCCGTCGTGGCGACTCTCGCCGAACTCAAGGTCGGAGCCCTCGTGGTGTCCGCCGATGGCGCCACGATCGACGGCATCATTTCCGAACGCGACCTCGTTCGCGGCCTGGCAGCCGATGATTCGAGCTTGATGCAGCGCACCGCGGCCGAGTTGATGACAGCCGATGTGGTCTGTTGCAGCCCCGAATCGAGCATCGACGACCTGATGGGCCAGATGACGCAGGGTCGCTTCAGGCACGTCCCCGTCCTCGAAGACGGCTCGCTGGTGGGGATCGTCAGCATCGGCGACATCGTCAACGCCCGCCTCGACGAACTCGAGACCGAACGCCAACACCTCACCGACTACATCTCGGGTCGCTGACCGCCACGAGGTCATGCGGTCGCGGGGCACCGCAGCACTAGTCGTCCTGCTTGTCGCCGCGGCATGCGGCGGCGAGAGCAACAGCCCTACGTCACCTCCAGTTACGCCGTCACGCAGCTCCGCTCCCGACGCCACCACCTCGACTACTTCCACGCCCGCGTCAACATCGACCACGACACTCGATCCTTGGGATCCACCGACCCATTGGATCGGGATCGAAGGCGGGACCTTCGTCGATCTACGCACCGGAGCAGGCTTCGTCCCGCGGGGAGTTAACTATGTGCGCTTCCTGAACGGCGCCGACCGCTCGGTCGACCCGGTGTACTTCGACCACGCCGCGATGGCCAGCGATTTCGAGCGACTCAGATCGTCGGGTTTCAACACCGCCCGACTGTTCATCGACAGCTGTGAGTGCTCGAGCCACCGCGGCGGTATCAGCGACACATGGCTAGACACACTCGCCGACGTACTACAGATCGCTGCCGATAGCGACATCGCCCTCATCCTCACCTCCAACGACCTCCCCGACGCCCGCTATGGCGAAGCAGCGAACAGGGGCGCCTCGTCTCTCATCGAGGGGTACCGAAACGCCCACATGCTCACGGAGGAGGGCCACACGGCGTTCGTCTCCTACTGGGACGGCATCATGACGGGGCTAATCGAGCGCCGGGCTCACCTCGAAGCTGTGCTGGGATGGTCGATCCTCAACGAGCAATGGCTGTTCGAGTCGAGACCACCATTTTCTCTGGCGGGCGATGTGGACACCAGGACCGGCACCTACGACCCGAGCGACCCACTCGAGCGCCAGGCGATGGTCGCCGACAACCTGAGAGCGCTCATCAGCGACGTGGCCGAAACAATCTCACAGCACGATCCCCACGGTTTGGTCACCATGGGATTCTTCGCGCCGCGCTATCCGAACCCCACCGAGATCGGCGGGAACTGGCTGGTCGACACCGCTCCCCTCGTTGCGCACTCCGATCTCGACTTCTTCGACTTCCACGCCTACCCAGGGGGAGATCTGGGAGTGACTGGACAGGCCGAGAATTTCGCTATTACCGACGCCAAGCCTGTGGTGATGGGAGAGGTCGGCGCTTTCGTCCACCTGGTCGAAAGTGCCGAAGCAGCAGCGATCGAGATTCAACGATGGATCGCCGACTCCTGCGCGGTGGGATTCGACGGATGGCTCTACTGGGCCTTCAATCGGATCGAGCCGGCTTCGGACGCGACCTGGGGTCTGACCGATGCCGACGGATTGCTGTTCGATACCTTGTCTCCGGCTGCCCAGCCCGATCCCTGCACTCCCACGTTGACCGATCCCAACGTCGCGATCGGCCACGACGCGGTGGCGTCGCGATCTCTTCCCGACGAGCCCCCGGCGCAGGCAGTCGATGGCATTGGAGCCACCCAATGGGGAGCCGGAGCCGACGCACCCCACTGGATCGAGATCAACCTCGCCGATCCCACCTCGGTCGGTGCGGTGCGCCTCCGGGTAGCCCAGTTTCCGGCTGGGCCCACCATCCATCGGGTCGATGCCATCTTCGCCGACGGCCGCAGTGAGGAGATCGCGCTGTTCGATGCCATCACCGAAGAGGGCGACGTACTCGAGGCCGAGTTCGCGCCCGCACTTGAGGAGGTCGTGGCGGTCAGAGTGACAACGATTGCCAGCCCGTCATGGGTGGCCTGGAAGGAAATCGAGGTCCTGAGGCCTTGATTGCCGCACAAGGCCTCGCTCCAATTGGCTCCACCAGCCTTTGCCGGATCTAGGATCCGGCAGGGGGTCGGATGCAGCCATGAGCACAATCAGTTTCGCCGGGGTCACGAAACAGTTCGGCGACACCACGGCAATCCACAAGCTGTCTTTGCAGGTGGCCGATGGCGAGTTCCTGGTGCTCTTGGGGCCCTCGGGCTGCGGCAAGAGCACGGCGCTGAGGATGCTGGCCGGTCTCGAGGACCCGACCGAGGGCACGATCTCGATCGGAGATCGAGTGGTCAACGACATCGACGCCCGCAACCGCGACGTTGCCATGGTCTTTCAGAGCTATGCCCTCTACCCCCACATGACGGTGGCGAAGAACATCGAATCGCCCCTTATCGGACATCGCTCCGAGAGCAACGACAAGCAGTCGCGCCAGGAACAGGTCGAGTCTGTCGCGGCCCGGCTCGGTCTCGCCGATCTCCTCCACCGCAAGCCCGGCCAGCTCTCGGGAGGCCAACGCCAGCGGGTGGCGCTGGCCAGAGCAATCGTGCGCAGTCCTGCGGTATTTTGCATGGACGAACCGCTCTCGAATCTCGATGCCAGCCTGAGGGCTCAGACCCGGGCCGAGTTGGTAGAGCTTCACCGATCTCTCGGCACCACCTTCGTCTATGTCACCCACGATCAGGTCGAGGCAATGACGATGGCCACTTCCATCGCGGTGATCAACGGCGGAGAACTACAACAGGTCGGCGACCCGAGGACGATCTACGAGCGGCCGGCCAACGAGTTCGTCGCCCGCTTCATAGGAAGCCCACCGATGAACCTCGTGGCCGGTGTAGCCAGATCCGACGGGGCAGGCAGCTGGTCGGTCGCGAGTTCCGCCGGCACCGTTGCCATCGGCCAGCGGTGGCTCGGACTCACCGAAGGTCTCCCGGTGACGATCGGTGTTCGCCCCGAACATCTCTCGATCTCCGACACCGGATTCGCGGCCACGGTCACCACCGCCGAATGGCTGGGTCACGAGCAGATCCTGCACCTCGCCGCCGGCGACGACCAGCTCTTGGTCCGTGCCGCGGATCAGGGTGAGCTGGTGGCAGCCGGCGCGTCGGTGCGACTCTCTGTAGAGGCCGGCGACATCCACCTCTTCGACTCCGCCACTGGCCAGAGGTTGGCCGAGGTCGAATCGTGAAGTCGAGTCGTGCCCGGCAGGCCCTTGCCGGGTACGGCCTGCTCGCCCCTGCCCTGATCATCTTCACCACATTCGCGTTCTACCCCTTGTGGCGGGTGATCTGGCTGGGCCTGCACGAACAGAACCGCACGGGTACCCGCCAGCGCTGGGTCGGGGTCAGCCAGTACACCGATGTCCTCACCGGTGAGGGGTTCCGCGATGGGCTGTGGATCACCGCCCAGTTCGTGCTGCTCACCGTGCCCATCGGGGTTGCGATGGGGATTCTCCTTGCCGTTGCGGCCAACCGCCGCCTCCGTGGGATAAAGGCTTTCCAGGTGATCTTCTCGAGCACGATCGCCAGTTCCACCGCGGTCACCGCGGTGGTTTTCTTCGTGTTGCTCGAACCCAGCATCGGCTATGTCAGCAATCCCTGGATCTTCGACCTGCTCGACCCCGACCGGGCGATTTTCGCGGTCGCGCTCACCGGCATCTGGCAAAACCTGGGCCTCACGTTCATCATCACCTTGGCCGGACTACAGGCGGTGCCCGACGATTTACTCGAAGCAGCGCGGCTCGACGGGTTCGGCCCCGTGAAGACGTTCGGTCGCGTCACCCTCCCGATGATCACGCCCACCCTGCTCTTCTTGTCGGTGGCGCTCACCGTGTTCGGACTCCAGGCATTCGCCCAGATCGACGTGCTCACCGGCGGCGGTCCGGCCGGAGCCACCGAGACCCTGGTGTACAAGATCTTCAGCAGCCAGGAACCACGACAACTCGGCGAGGGATCGGTCATGTCGGTGGGCCTCTTCCTGGTGACCGGAGCTGTCGCGACGCTCCAGTTCTGGTTGCTCGAGCGGAGAGTGCACTATGCGAACTGACCCTGCTCCGCGGTGGGCACGCAACGCGGGCTGGTACGCAGTACTCACCGCGCTCTCTCTGGTGGTGCTGTTTCCGATATGGATGACCATCGTTCGGGCCCTGTCCAACCCGATCACGTGGTCATTCGAGCGAGGCCAACCGCCCTACCCGGTCGACATCGAATGGGATGTCTTCACTCGTGCTTTCGACGAGGCCAGGTTCGGGCGCCAATTGGCTCTTTCGGCGCTGGTCACGGTGATCATCGTCGTCGGTCAGCTGGTGACGAGCGTGCTTGCCGCCTACGCCTTCGCCTTCGTCGAGTTTCCCCTCAAGCGGCTCATGTTCGCGGTCACCATGGCAACCCTGATGCTGCCCATCGAGGTCACGCTGGTGGCGAATTCACGCACGATCCGCGAGCTCGGATGGACCAACTCGGTCGAGGGCCTGACCGTTCCCTTCCTCGCCACCGCTCTCGGGATTTTCCTCGTCCGCCAAGGCTTCCTCGGGATCCACCGCGATCTACGCGACGCGGCCGCGCTCGACGGCTATGGGCACCTCCGATTCCTTTGGCGGGTCGCCATCCCCGTGACTCGACCGGTCATCGCGGCGTTTACGGTGCTGTCATTTCTCGCGGCTTGGAACAGTTATCTGTGGCCCCGAGCAATAACGGACGACTCCGACTGGAATACGATCCAGATCGGGCTACGCGCGGTGGCGAACTCCACCGCCGATCAGCTCAATGTTGGAGTCGCCGCGGCCCTTCTCGCCGCACTACCGGTGCTCCTCGTTCTCATCTTCTTTCAGCGTCACATCGTCCGTGGTCTCACCGCTGGCGCGGTGAAGGGCTGATCCCCACCCCCCATTTGGAGCCACCACCATGAAACGACTAGCGGCAATCCTCCTTGCTCTGGCCCTCCTCGCTGCAGCTTGTGGAGGTGGAGACGACGATAGCGGCGATGTCGACACCGGCTCGGGCGACGATGATTCAGGCGACGAAGACACCGCCGACGCCGACTCAACCGACGACGATGGCGATTCCGCCGACGACGATGGTGATTCCGATGGCGCCGACGAAGCAGCCGGCGGGGGCGACGCAACCGGCGACGGCGGCGGTTCCGCCGAGCAGGAACTGAGCGACCAACTCGACCTGCCCGCCTGTCCAGCCGGCGCTCATCTCGACGTCGATGGGGTCGTCGAGATCGACTTCTGGCATCCCTACACCGCTCTCACCGAAGAGGCGATGGAAGACCTCGCCGCCGGGTTCAATGCGAGCCAGGACAAGATCATCGTCAACGTGCAGGCCCAGGGCAGCTACGGCGAACTGCTCGCCAAGTACCGCGAATCGATCAGCTTCGACGACCTTCCCGCGGTGGCGATCGCCGATACCGGCGCGTTTCGCGACATGGTCGACTCGGGCACCGTCCTTCCCGCCCAGTCATGCGTCGAGGCCGACGATTTCGACCTGTCGGCGATCGATGAGCAGGTGCGGGCGTTCTACTCGATCGATGGGGCGTTGTATCCCGCCCAGATGAACGTGAGCACCCCGGTGCTCTACTACAACCGCGATCACTTCGAGGCTGCTGGTCTCGACCCGGACTCTCCCCCCACCACCCTCGCCGAGGTGCGCGATGCGGCCCAGGCGATCAAGGATGCGGGGATCGCGGAGACACCGGTTTCACTACTGATGCAGGGCTGGTTCGTGGAGACCTGGCTCACGGGTGCCGGCGTGGCCCTGGTCAATGCCGACAACGGACGGGCCGGCAATGCCACCGAGGCAACCTTCGACGGTCCTGAGGCTTTGGAGCTCTACACCCTGCTCGCGGACATGAACGATGCGGGACTCATCGTGGCGTTCAGCAACACGCCCGGTCAGGTGTCTCACTATTTCGCGGTGGCAACACCGGGTGTGGCATCGATGATCATCGAGACATCCACGGCATCCACCACCGTCTCCGGTGTCCTCGGCGGAACGGCCAACCTGGCCGAACTCGTCGAGCAATCCGGTACGGGTGAGACCGATCTCGACATCAACATCGATGTCGCCCCCCTGCCAGGACTCAACGAAGCAGGCCGGATCTTCATGTCGGGAGGCGCCTACTACATGACCGACAACGGCACCGATGCCGAGAAGGCCGCAGCCTGGGAGTTCATGAAGTACATCAGCGGGGTCGACCAGCAGAAGATCATCCACCTCAAGGGCTCCTACCTACCCACCAACGCCGCCGTGCTCAACGACGCGGAGGTGCAGGCGGTCTGGCAAAACGATGCGGCCGGCCAGTGGCTGGCCACCGCCTACGCCCAACTCGGGCGAATCGACACCGACTTCCCCGGCCCGGCCATCGGCCCCTTCACCGAACAGAGGGAGATCTTCAGTGGCTCGCTCGAAGAGCTCTTGCTGGGAGGGGGTGACCCCGCGGCCATATTGGCCGAGGCGTCGGCGGATCTCAACGAGGCGCTGAGCGACTATGCCGATGCCAACTTCTGACCCTATGGCCGCCTTCGATGTTGCCCGCGTCCATGCCGACTACGAGCGCCACCATGGCGATCGAGCTCCCCTGTTCGAGGCGCTGTGTCGCCATATCGAACCTGAGTCGGTGTTGTATCCCGGCAGCCATATTGACATCGCCCCGTCGGTGGCGTTCGACCACGTCACCTATGTCGATTCCGACAAGAAGGCCAACCGCTTCTTCTCCGACACCGGAGCGGTCGAGGAACTGATCCGGTCGAAACGGGACGGATCGTCCGACTCCTTCGAGGTCGACTTCATCCACGCCGACTACCGCGAACCTCTCGACATCGCCGATGGTTCGGTTGATCTGCTGGTGTCGTTGTATGCAGGGTTCGTCGCCGAACACTGCGGGCGTTATCTTGCATCCGGGGGCTGGCTTCTCGTCAACAACAGCCACGGCGACGCAGGCGTCGTCTCGCTCACAGCGGGTTACGAACTGATCGCGGTGGTCGACAGCAGAGCCGGTACCTACCAGGTGAGCACCAGTCGTCTCGACGACCACCTCGTGCCCAAGCGAGGTGGAGAACCCACCATCGAAAGTCTTCACGCCTCGGGTCGTGGAATCGCCTACACGAGGAGTCCCTTCGCCTACCTCTTCGAGAAGCAGTAGTCGTCGTGACGGTGGCTCCTCGCCAAGCCGGTCCCCAGGTGTGGGTGGGAGAAGAGCTGGCCACCGACCCCGAGAGCTGGACCTGGCGTCTCAGCGATGCCGAGATCGATGAACTGATTGCGGCATCCGCCTGGTTCGCGGAGGGAGATGCCGACCTTCCCGCGATATCTGCTCCGGAGTTCCCCCTTCCCCGGTTGGGCGGGCGTCTCGAGCAACTGAAGCACAGCCTCATTCGGGGTCGAGGTTTCGAGGTCGTGCTGGGATGGCCGGTGGCCGAAGTCCCGGTTCGCCAGACCGCAGCCGTCTTCCTGGGGATCGGCGCCCATCTCGGTTCCGCGCGCTCCCAGAATGCTGCGGGCCACCTTCTCGGCCACGTTCGCGATGTCGGACTCGACGTCGATGATCCCGATGTACGGATCTATCAGACGAACGAACGCCAGACCTTCCACACCGACTCCGCCGATGTGGTCGGACTGCTCTGCCTCGAAACCGCCGAGTCAGGGGGTCTCTCCCTCCTTGTGAGTGCAGGCACCATCTACAACGAGATGCTCGATCGCGAGCCTGCCCTCGCGGCTCTGCTGTTCGAACCGGTCGCCACCGACCGTCGTGGCGAGGTCCCCATCGGCGCAGACCCGTTCTTCACGATTCCGGTGCTCAGCTGGTACGACGACGCTCTCACCGCGATGATTCAACGCCAATACATCGACTCGGCCCAGCGCCTCGCCAACGCCCCCCGCCTCACAACCGACATGATCGCGGCGCTCGACCTCTTCGACGAGATCGCCAACGACGGGCACCTCAACCTTTCTCTGGAGATGGGCACCGGCGACATGTTGTTCGTTCACAACCACTCGCTGCTGCACGATCGCACCGGCTTCGCCAACAAGCCCGGCGCACCGAGGCACCTGCTCCGACTCTGGTTGGCGATCGACGGCGACCGCCGACTCCCCCCGAGCTTCCAACAGCGCTACGGCGACATCACAGTCGGCGACCGCGGGGGCATCGTGACGTCGGTGACGGTTCCGCACGCGCCTCTTTTCCCTACCGCCTAGTCCCCACTGCTTAGGTTCGAAAACGAACCAAGAGGAAGAAATCTTCGGGGCCGCGGTGTTATCCCGGCGTGGAACCCACTCGTCGCTGGCTGATTTCGGCCGTCCTGATCCTTGTCGCTCTTTCGGCGTGGGCGTTCAGCGAAGACACAGACTCGGTGCGAACCAGCGCCGGCGTTCGGGTGGGCCCCGACGACGCCTACAACCCGGTAGCGGCCGGAGAGAAGTTGCCCGACGGCTTTCGCCAACTCCTGCCCCGCGACGCGATCAAGCCCGTGTACGACCCGATCTTCGCTAGGGCTGAAGTCACGCCTTGGACCGACGACACCCATGTCATCGGGGTCACCCTCGGTGGCGAATCGAAGGCCTACCCGGTGAGTTTTCTCAACGGCCGAGAGCTGGTGGTCGACGAGCTCGACAAGATCCCGATACTCGTTTCTTGGTGACCGTTGTGCGCAACGGCGATGGTCCATCGTCGAGAGGTGAACGGGGAAACCCTGATATTCGGCGTGCACGGTGCCCTGTGGGGCAACGCTATGACGTGGTGGGATCACAGCTCCGGCAGCATCTGGAGCCAGCCTCTCGGTGAGGCGATCGCTGGGCCCCGCAAGGGCCAACAGGTCGAGTTGCTCCCGTCTGAGTTCACCACGTGGGGCGCCTGGCGTGACAAGCACCCCGACACCCTCGCCCTGGCCGCCCCGGCCGGCAGTTCCGGCTTCGATCTCGGCGATTTCGTGATCGTGGTCGACTTCACCGATGAGGTGCGGGCCTATCCCATACCCGATCTACGACAGGTGGGTGTGGTCAACGACGTGGTGGCGGGCCTGGAGATCGCGGTGGTGAGCGATCCCACTGAACCCGACAGTTGGGCGGTGTTCTCCCGACGCCTCGGCGACATCATCGTGGATCTCGAGATCGACGGAGATGTGCTGAGAGAAACGGTGACCGGCACCACCTTCGACCCGGCGAGGGGCTTCGCCCTCGAGGGACAGTTGGAGGGCCAGATTCTCGACCTGCTGCCCGCTCTGACTTCGTTTCCCGGCGACTACGACACCTTCTGGCCCGATGGCACCGTGTGGGAACCGTGAACGCGGTGCCTCGCATTCTCGGCCTCGACGCGGTCAAGTGGGCACGCGTCGGGCCCGGCTCGATCTGGTCGGCGCTCACCCTGGTGACGACGAC
Organism: Acidimicrobiales bacterium; assembly: GCA_029263215.1. Taxonomy (GTDB): domain Bacteria; phylum Actinomycetota; class Acidimicrobiia; order Acidimicrobiales; family Aldehydirespiratoraceae; genus OFTM10. Next base: position 50,380 of record JAJCXY010000108.1, on the reverse strand, counting down.
ATCGTTCCTGATGGCCCTCAACCGTTTCGGGGGCCTCATCGTCGACACGCCGAGGTCGTTTCTCCGCCTGATGCTGGTGGGCGTATGGGGCTGGCTCGGTCTGGCCGGCGCCATATGGTTGGTGGAAGGTGCGGCCCGCACCATTGGGGACGGTCGAGACGGCGGCGTCTCGGTGCCATCTCTACAGATGGCCGTTGCGGCCGTCGGGTTGGCCCACACGCCCGTGCTCGCCCTCGGCCTGGTGATTCTGGTGGCCGCCGGTCTGCTCGAGATTCTCGGGCCGGGATTCGTCTCTGCGGTGTTCGTGTTTGCGTTCTGGTTTCCGGCCGTGCTCAGCGCGGCCACCAGTCATACCCTTCGTCTTAGTCCGGTCCACGCGCTGCTGGTGGTGCTTGTCCCCTACCTGCTCTGGTTCGCGATCATCGGCCGCCACCTGCTCGATCGGGTGCAGCATCTCCTCTGAGGTCCCTCAAACATTAGAGTTGACTTATCATAAGCCATGACCTATCAATAGGCGAATGGACGTCGGACTCCAACTCACCGCCTTGGCCGATCCGACCAGGCGAACCATCTACGAACTGATACGGCACTCATCATCGTCGGTGCGCGAACTCACCGATCAGATGCCGATCTCCCAGCCCGCGGTGTCACAACACCTACAGGTTCTGAGCTCGGCCGGGCTGGTCACCGCAACACCCATGGGCACTCGGCGTATCTACTCCGCCGATCCCGAGGGCGTGGCCCTACTACGGGCGTGGGTCGACACCCTGTGGGATGACGTCCTCGATTCATTCGCACGACGAGCATCAAAGGAGCAACCGCAGTGAGACTTTCTCCCACCGCAATCACGCCCATTCTCAAGACCCGCACTGTGGCACTCGAGCAGGCAGCCGCCTTCGAACTGTTCACGTCCGAAATGGGCTCCTGGTGGCCGATCGCAACCCATTCGATCGCCCAGAACAAGGCCACCGGTGTGCGTTTCGAGCCGAGAGTCGGGGGCCGGGTAGTCGAGCTGACCGAGGACGGTTCGGAGCATTCATGGGCCGACGTGATGACGTGGGACCCTCCTCATCGATTCGTGCTCGCATGGCACCCAAGCCTCGACCCGGAAGCTGGTTCTGTCCTCGATGTGCGCTTCCACGCGGTCGATGCAGGAACGCAGATCGACCTCGATCACCGCGGCTGGGAGGAGTTCGGACAGGTCGAGGGTCAGTCGTTTCGCGATGCTTACGACCCGGGTTGGGAGGCGGTGCTCAGCGCTCTGGAGGAGAACCCACGGTGGCGAGCCAGTTGAGAAGATCCTGGTGGACATCGGCTCGGTTGCTCTCGTTGAGCATCTCGTGGCGGCCGTCGTCGTAGATCCGCAGGGTCACCGGTCCGATCCCCATCTCTTCATAGCGGGCGGCGAGTGCAACTACCGACTCCGCCTTGTCGCCTCCCACGGGATCGTTCTCGCCTGAGAAGAGATAGACGGCCAGATCACTCGAGATCCGGGCCTCATTCTCGGCCTGCCACATGGCGGCCGAGCCACTGAGCATGTCGGCCACGAACCCGTTGGAGAGCGGTTCACCACAGTCGGGGTCGTCGACGTATTTGCGGACCTCCAACTCATCACGACTCAGCCACTCGAACCCGGTGACCCCAGGCCTGTCGAACGGGGCGTTGAAGCCTGCGAACATCGCGGCGAACAGCTCAGACGGCTCATCGGCCGCATCGCCGGCACCGAAATCGACGATCATCTGGAGCGTGGCATCGTCGACCACCGGTGCTCCCGTGGTGCCCGACAACACCACGCCGGCCAGATCATCAGCCCATTGCTGGATGTAGCCCTGAGCGATCATCGACCCCATGCTGTGACCGAAGAGGACGATCGGTGTGCCCGGGTGCTCGGCGCGGATCACCTCGCTGAGACCGTGCTGGTCCGACACCAACCCATCCCATCCCCCGGGCCGCGCCACTCCGAACCGACCGAACTCCGCCGCCGTGTGCCCATGACCACGATGGTCGTTGGCGTAGACCTCGTAGCCGGCGTCGACGAGCACCTCGGCGAGTCGCGAGTAGCGATCCGAGTGCTCTGACGCTCCATGGGCGATCTGCACGACCGCTCGGGGTGAGCCCTCGCCGTACCAGCGCCGACAGAAAACCTGCTGGCCGGAAGAGGCCGAGAATGTGAACGTGGTGGCGTGCATGTAGGGCCTTTCGTAGGGGCCCAAACTAGTGAACTCCCGCCCCAGCAGTAGGGTCGGCGAATGCGTAAGTTCAAGCAGGTCGATGTGTTCACCGACGTTCCCTATCGCGGCAATCCGCTCGCGGTGGTGCTCGACGGCGATGGAGTCGACGACGACGCCATGCAGCGATTCGCTCACTGGACCAACCTCAGTGAGACCACATTCCTGCTCTCCCCCACCGATGAACGTGCCGACTATCGCGTGCGGATTTTCACCCCGGGGGGAGAGCTCCCCTTTGCGGGCCACCCCACCATCGGATCGTGTCATGCCTGGCTGGAAGCCGGCGGCTCCCCCCGACGCGAGGGCACGATCGTGCAGGAATGCGGCGTCGGGCTCGTCTCGCTCAGCAGGCACGAGGGGCGCCTTTCGTTCGCCGCACCACCCCTGATCCGTGGTGGTCCAGTGGATGAGGCCGACATCGAACAGGTCTGCCGCGTTCTCCAGATCCCCCGCGACCGCATCGTCGACGCCCAGTGGGCCGACAATGGTCCCGGATGGATCGCGGTGAAGCTCGCCAGCGCGGCCGAGGTATCGGCGATCGTTCCCGACTTCGCCGCGGTGGAGAGCTACGACATCGGGGTGGTGGGGCCCAACCCGCTCGGGGTGGTCGGTGAGCACGTCGCCGGCGAAGCCGCCATCGAGGTGCGGGCCTTCTTCAGGTCCGCGGGCCAGGCTGCCGAAGACCCAGTGACCGGGAGCCTCAACGCTTCGATCGCCCAGTGGCTGCTGTCCACCGGCGACCTCACCTCTCCCTACATCGCGTCGCAGGGCACCGCCATCGGCCGCGCCGGGCGCATCCACGTCCACGAGACCGACGGCGAGATCTGGGTTGGCGGCGACGCTGTCACCTGTATCGACGGCAGCGTCGCCATCTGATCGTTCAGCTCAGAGCAACCGAGCGTGCTCCCGCGTGGAGGGGGTCGCGGATCAAGCCGATCGTCGACACGCCGATTCCGTAGGTGTGGATTCGCCCCGTCGGTTCGATGCGCAGGAAGCATCCGTCGGGCTCTTCGAGCGCGCCATGGCCGCTGATGTTCTTGAGTTCACCCTCTGCGATCAAGCGGGTGATTTCGGGATCGTCCATCGCCAATACCTGGGCGGTCGCCTGGAACTGGACGGTGAACGGAGGCCCCACCGGCAGCCTCCGCACCGGAATCACCACCCCGAGACGGGGATTGGTGGTGATGTTGCGCACCTTGCGGCTCGAGCGCATCGTGTGCACATAGAGCGAGACCCCGACGGAGTCGTACACGATCCCGGCCGCGTGCGGGAAGCCGGCTTCCGACACGCTGGACACGACGGCGAAGGACTTGCTGCGAATCGCCCGTTCCACTCGTTCGACCTGCTGTGGGTCCTGATCGACGACGGGGGCGGGATTTGTCATGGTTGTTTGCATGACGTCCACCCTCCGATATCGATCTCGGATTGTCGATGACTATTCATCTCTGGTTCTTGCTCATTCGTCCTATTCGATGGACGAACGGCGTTTCCGGAGCCAAACTACCGTCATGCTCGTTCCCCAAGCCGTGCCGCCGATCGGTGAAGCCCTGCGCTACATGCAGATGTCGGGGATCTTCTACTGTCCTTCCGAACTGAGCGAGCCGTGGGGGCTCGAACTGCCGCCCATGGCCAATTGCGTCTGGTTCCACGCTCTCGTTTCCGGCACGTGCACGGTGGAGGTGTCCGGCGAGATCCACGAGATCAGGGCCGGCGACCTGGTGCTGATCCCTCACGGTTCGGGTCACAGGGCATGGGGGGCGGAGAAGACCGACACGCCGTCTGTGTTCGACCTGCCCCACGACTACGTCAACGAGCAGTACGCCACGCTTCGCCACGGCGGCGACGGAGGACTAACCACGGTGATCTGCGGCGGGGTCAGCTTCGAACACCCCGGAGCTCGCCACCTGATCGACTCGTTGCCCGCCGTGATCCACGTGGAGGCGACGCGCTCGACCCGAGCCGACTGGCTCCAATCCACCCTGGCTCTGCTGGCCGAAGAGACTCGCCACGGCCACCCCGGCGGTGAAGCTGTGGTGAGCCGCCTGTGCGACATCGTCGTGATCCAGGCCATCCGCTCCTGGATCGACCAAGACCCCGCGGCACGCACCGGCTGGCTGGGCGCTCTGCACGACGACCAGGTGGGGTCAGCCATCGCCCGCATCCACGCCGACCCCGCCCGAGACTGGACGGTGGCGACGCTCGCCGACGAAGTCGCCATGTCTCGATCAGCATTCGCGGCGCGCTTCACCGACCTCGTAGGCGAGTCGGCCATGCGTTACGTGACCCGATGGCGGATGTACCGAGCGATCGAGCTCCTACGCGACGGGCAAACCACTGTGGGTTCGGTGGCGGCCGCGGTTGGCTACGACTCAGAGGCAGCCTTCAGCCGGGCATTCAAGCGCGTGATCGGCTCCTCGCCGGGAGCTTCGAGACGGTCCGTCCAGCCGGTCTGACCCTCAGTACCGATAGATCGAGACGGCCTTCCACAAGGCGGCCACCACGAAGGCGATCACGACCAGAACCAGGAACCCGTCCGCGCCGATGTCGTGGCACGTGCGGGCGGAGGCGCCCGAATCTCGGCAGTCGTCCCCCAACTTCTCCGAGGTGAAGCCCATCACACCCGCCAGCAGCCCGAAGGCCGCTATGGCGATCAGGAACCTACGTCGGGTGGCGGACAGCTTCCGTCGTTGGGCCAACATCAGAGCGGGCGCACTCGCCACCAGAGCTATCCCACCAAAAATCGCCATCGAGACCAAGAACGCCTCCATCCGACCTCCGATCAGGATGCGACACCGACACACGGGGTGAGAACGAGACTACCGTCCACCAACAAGCGTTTGAGGGGAATTCAGAATGCTGTTCATGGCAGACATCCGGGTTGAGGCCAAAGATCTCGAACTCGACGAGTTGTGGGACCTCTGGGAGAAGGAAGTGCAAGCCGCTCGAGGCGCAACAGAAGCAGGGCTCGTGAAGGCGCTCTACAAGGTGGTCGCTCAGCGACGAGTGATCGCCATTCTGGAGGCGCCCGATCACGACACCCTCGACCGGATAGCGATGGCCGGGCTGCCGATGGCCAACTATCTCGTATTCGACGAGATCGTGCCCCTCCGCGAATACGAGTCGTTCGGCCAAGACATCGACAACCGATGGGCTGCTCTCGGGTAGCCGATCTCGGGTCCGCCACGCCTCTGAGAGTCAGTAGTTGAAGTGCCGACCATGCACTTCTATTTCAGCGCGCCATGTCGACTCATCGACCTCCAGTCTCATGAACATCTGGACATGGCCAAGGGTGCGAAATCCCAGGTGATGAAACGCACGGATCGCCGACTCGTTGCGGGCGACAGGGCTGACGTTGACGTCCTTGGCACCGCGGCTCCGGGCCTCGGTGATCGCTGTCTCGATCAGCCTCCGGCCAGTCCCCACCCCACGAGATCCATCTGCTACGACCACCGGCTCGATGGTGGCCTCGCCGTCAGACCACAGCAGACCAGTCATGCCGACGATTCCGCAGTCGTCATCGATCGCGACCCACGTGGCCACCCGTTCCGGCAGTGCCAAGTAATCGTCGAATCCAAGTGCCGGTTCGTCGCCACCGATATGAGGGGCGTCGTAGATTTCGCGATGATGGCCGACCAGTTCCTCGTGCAAACCACGGCAGTCAGCGAGGTCGGCGGCGACGTAGGGCCGAATCTCCATGTCCCATTATCATCGATCGAGGCGTCCGAGCGAAGCGCACTGGCCTCCGATGACCGAATCCGGCGAGCCATCGCCCTGGGAGGCATGACCCACCAGGTGAGTCGCGGCGTGGCGACAACCGCTAGGGCTCCAGCACAACCTTGATTGCGCCGTCAGCCCGACTCGAGGCGGTGGCGAATGCTTCCACTGCGGCATCGAGGGGGTACCGATGAGTGATGAGCGTCTGGGCCAGGGCTGGGTTGGTGGCCAGCAAGGCGGCCGCGGCGTCGATGTCGCGGCCGCCCGCGTGTCGGCCGTAGAGGGTTGCAGGACAGAGCGAGACTTGCTTGAAGCACAGCGCCAGGCCCGGCATTTTGACCGACCCCCAGTAGATCCCGGGGATGGATACGTTTGCCGACGGCTTGGCCAGATCGACCGCGGCTGCGAGGGCACTTTCGGTTCCCGCCGCCTCGATCACCAGGTCGTATTCGCCGTGCGCCTCGGAGGCTCCGAGCCGTTCGCCCGCCTCTCGCTGAGAGTCGTGCCTGGCCACCAGAGCCACCTCACATCCTCGGGCTCGGGCCACGGCCACCGCGCAGAGGCCGATCGTGCCCCCACCTACGACGGCGACCCGTTCGGAAGGGTCGACTCCAGACCTACGAAATGAATGGATCAGCACGGCCAGGGGCTCCACCAGTGAGGCGTCCCCGGGATCAAGGCCCGAGGGGAGGGGCACGAGAGCTCTCTCCGCCACCCAGATCTCGTCGGCCATCCCACCGTCGATCCCGATGCCGTGGATCATCGCCGAACTCTTGACGCAGAGGTTGTATTCCCCGACGGCGCACATCGCACAATGCCCGCAGGGAGACAAGGGTTCGATGGCCACCGGCGTTCCATCGTCGGTGAAGCCTGCCACCTCATGGCCGAGAGTCACCTCGATCGGGGGAAGGTCGGGAGAGCCCACAAGATGAAGATCGGACCCACATATCCCTGCCGATGCCACCCGGACACGAACCCCGGGTCCACTCGGTGCCGGAATATCCACCACCCGCACCGCACCGTGTTCGACCCTCACTGCTCGCATACGACCCCCTGAGTCTCGAAACCATAGTCCGAACCCCATTGGCCGAAGACCCGACCGATTGGCCAAAATGTCAGGTACGTTCCCGGAGTGCCTCCCCCGCTCATAACCGCCCGGTCCCTCGTGAAACGATTCGGCGACCTCGTCGCGGTCGATGGCATCGACGTCGACGTCCAGCCGGGCGAGGCGTTCGGTTTCCTTGGTCCCAACGGGGCCGGCAAGACCTCGACGATGCGGATGATCGGTTGCGTGTCGCCGGTGAGCAGCGGCCGACTCGAGATCTTTGGGCTCGACCCGGCTCACGAAGGACGGGCCATCCGCTCGCGAATCGGAGTGGTTCCCCAGCTCGATCAGCTCGACCAGGAGCTGACGGTGATGGAAAACCTGGTCATCTATGCCCGCTACTTCGACATCCCTCGTGCCGTGGCTCAGAGCCGTGCCGTCGAACTGCTCGACTTCGTCCAACTCGCCGACCGAGCCGACGACAAGGTCGATCCTCTCTCCGGCGGTCAGAAGAGGAGGGTCAGCATCGCTCGATCACTGATCAGCGAGCCCGAACTGTTGCTGCTCGATGAACCCACCACCGGGCTCGACCCTCAGGCCCGCCATCTCCTCTGGGATCGCCTCCACCAGCTGAAAGAGCGGGGAGCGACCCTAGTCCTCACCACCCACTACATGGACGAAGCAGAACAACTCTGCGACCGCCTGGTGGTGATGGACGGTGGCCGGATCGTGGCGGAGGGCTCACCCCGTGCTCTGATCACCGAGTACGCCACCCGAGAGGTTCTGGAGATGCGTTTCGGCCGGGGCCGCAACGAGGAGCGCGTTGATGATGTACTCGGAGTGGGAGAACGGGTCGAAGTGCTGCCCGACCGTCTACTCGTGTATGTCGCCGACGGCGAATCTGCGCTGGCCGAACTCCACGCCCGCTCCGTCATCCCCGAGAGTGCCCTCGTGCGTCGCAGCAGCCTCGAAGACGTCTTCTTGCGCCTCACCGGCCGCACCCTGGTCGACTGAGGTGTCAGACCGTCGATGAGCACTCCCGCCCCACTCCGTGTCGCCTACCGCGACCTGGCCCTCTACCGAGGATTCTGGAAGGCCAACTTCGTGGCGGCGTTCATCCAGCCGATGCTCTACCTGCTCGGTATCGGCCTCGGTGTAGGCGAACTGGTCGACAACGGACCCGACTCGGCCGAACTCCTCGGTGGGGTCTCGTACTTCGGGTTCTACTCCTCTGCGCTGTTGGCCACCACCGCCATGTTCACCTCCAGCCAGGAGGCGCTGTGGCCCACCATGGACGGCTTCCAGTGGTCGAACGCCTACCGGGCCATGGTGTCTACCCCGATCGAACCTCGCGACGTCGCCACCGGGCTCACCATCTACTACGCCGTTCGTGCCACTGTCGGGGCGATAGGCGTTGCCGTGGTGCTCGCCCTCTTCGGCGACACCCGGTCGTGGGGGTTGATACCCGCAGTTCCTGGCGCGGTTCTAACCGGACTCGCTTTCGCGGTCCCGATCGCGGCGTGGACCTCGACTCGCACCACCGGCGACTCGTTCCCGGCCATCCTGCGCTTCGGCGTGCTTCCGATGTTTCTCTTCAGTGGGGCGTTCTACCCGATCAAGCAGCTTCCCGACTGGCTGGAGCCGGTGGCTTGGCTCACCCCCCTGTGGCATGGCGTCGAACTCTGCCGAGGACTCGTTCTCGGAGGCCTCACCAGTGTCGAACTGGTTGGCCACATCGCCGCCCTGTCTGGCTTCGTGATCGTCGGATGGGCCATCTGTACCATCACCTTCCGTCGGAGGCTTCAGCCATGATCACGACGCGCATCCTGCCCTCGGCCCTACTCGATGTGAGAAGCCCCCAAAGGCTTCTCGAACGCAACGCGATGGTGTACCGGCGCAGTTGGATGGTGATCTTCAGCGGCTTTTTTGAGCCCCTGTTCTACCTGCTGTCGATTCGTATCGGACTCAGCGCCCTCGTGGGTGACATCGAGGTGGGCGGCAAGCTGATCCCCTACGACGAGTTCGTCGCGCCCGGTCTGATGGCGGCGGCAGCCATGAACGGAGCCGTTCTCGAATCCACGATGAACGTGTTCCACAAGTGGCGGCAGGCGAAGCTCTACGACTCGATTCTGGCCACGCCGATGTCGGCCGGCGATATCGCCATCGGTGAAATCGGATTCGCGGTGATCCGCGGTCTGATGTACTCCACTGCCTTCATCTTCACGATGCTCGCACTCGGCATGGTGAAATCGGCTTGGATCGTCATGTCGGTAGTGGCGTGTGCCTTGATCGGATTTGCGTTCGCGTCGATCGGCATGGCCTGGACCACCTACATGCGATCGTGGGCCGACTTCGAATACGTCCCAGCCGTCACCTTGCCCCTCTTCTTGTTTTCGGCGACGTTCTACCCCTTGTCGTCGTACGGCTCATGGAGCTGGGTCGTGCAGCTGAGTCCCCTGTATCACGGGGTGGTTCTGGTGCGGGCGTCGAACCTGGGTGAGTGGTCGCCGTCGCTGGTCGTCCACGCCGGTGTGCTGGTTGGCCTGTCGGTTGTCGGCATGGCGGTGACGGCCAGCCGCATCAAGACCCTGCTGCTCAAGTGAGGGTCAGGTCACGAACGTAAGGTGACCGTCGCTCATCTCGAGTACCTGGTCCGCTACTGCAATCGGGGCGGGGTCGTGAGTGGCAAAGACCGCGGCGACGTTCTCGCTCGCCACGAGGGCCGACACGAGTTCCACGATCGAACGACCGGTTCTCGAGTCGAGCTGTCCGGTGGGCTCGTCTGCAATCAGCAACTTGGGTTCGTTGGCCAGAGCCCGGGCGATCGCCACCCTCTGTTGCTCACCGCCGGAGAGTTCGTGAGGCCGGTGAGCCGCACGATCTCCGAGACCCACCCGCTCGAGCAGCGCCCTCGCTCGTTCTTCTCGTTCACGAACATCGGTGTTCGTCAGCCGCATGGGCACCTGGATATTCTCGACCGCGGAGAGAATCGGAAGGAGTCCGAATGCCTGAAAGATGAACCCGACCTTGTGGCGCCGCATCTCAACCAGGTCGGCCTCGGTTGCCTCGGTGAGATCCACGCCGTCGACCCAGACCTTTCCCGCCGTCGGCTGATCTAGGCCGCCGATGAGATTCAAGAGGGTGGTTTTACCACTACCCGATCGTCCCCGTATGGCCACGAGAGTCCCGGGTTCGACCTTCAGGTCGACCTTGCTCACCGCGTTCACCGTGTGTGACGGCAGCACGAAGTCTCGGCACAGATCCTTGGTCTCGAGGATGCTGGTCACGACCCGGCGCTTTCGTCGTCGGGATACACCCTGATGTGGTCGGGGTCGAGGGTGAGGCGGACCCGCCGCTCGAGTTCGAGTGCGTCGACATACTCGTTGGGTAGCTGCAGTCGGCCCACCCTGTCGAGCACCGCGAACTCTTCGGAGATCACCGTGTGCTCACCATCGTCGGAAACCTCGGTTCGGCGCAGGACCTCGCTGCTGGTTCGCCCGTCCCTTATCGCCACCACCCGGTTGACGTGGTCGGCCACCAGCGGATCGTGGGTCACGACAACGATCGTCACTCCGGCCTCACGGTTGACCGTCCTCAAGACCTCGAGCACCTCGTTGGAGGTCTTGGTATCGAGTTCGCCGGTTGGCTCGTCGGCGAAGAGAACTCGTGGTGAGTTGGCCATCGCGGTGGCGATGGCCACCCTCTGTTGCTCGCCGCCGGACAACTGTTCGGGGCGGTGGTCGCTCCTGTCCTGTAGGCCCACCAACTCGAGCAGCTCCATCCCCAGACTGCGTCGCGCTGCCTTCGAGCTGCCGTTCAGAACCATTGGAGCCTCGACGTTTTCGAGTGCCGTGAGATAGGGAAAGAGATTGCGCCCCGTCTGTTGCCAAACGAAGCCGATCGTCTTGCGTCGGTAGTCGGTGCGGAGTGCATTCGACATGTTGAGTAGCTCGTAGTCGGCGACCCGCACCACCCCCGCCGTGGGCACATCGAGCCCGCCGAGGATGTTGAGCAAGGTCGACTTACCCGACCCTGACGTACCCACGATCGCGATGAATTCACCCTCTTCCACCACCAGATCGAGCCCTTGGAGCGCCACCACCTCGAGCTCGCCGATCTTGTAGATCTTGACGAGATTGTCGCAGACCACGGTGGCGTTTCCGCCGAACTGATCAAGATGGTCGGTCATCTCTCACCACCTGCTCGAAGGAGTCCGCCCAGATCCTCGTGGCGCCTGACATATCCAAAGATACCCGAGACCAGCGTGAGACCCAGAACCACCCCCGATGCTGCCAACACTATCGGCAGCGGATCGATGGAAATCCCCCCAGCAAGGGTGCCGCTGGTGAAGGCGGCGAGGCTTACCGTCGGCTCCAGCACCACCGCCACGACAACGCCCGCGAACACCCCCACCGCGGAGGCCACCACGACTGCGGGGAGCTGCTCGATCACGGTCAACCAAACGGCTTGCGACCGATCCAGCCCCTGGGTTCTCAGATACCCCAGGTCCTGCTTTCGAGTCCATGAGCCGAGGGCGAGCGACGAAACGGCACCGACCGCCGCCAGCAGCATCGCCAGCCAAAAGGTGACCGACAGACCCTGGTCGAGGCCCGAGGTGAAGCGTTCTTCGTGGACCTCTTCGAGAAGAGCCGCCTGCGAAATGACCACAGATCCCAGCGTCTGGGTACTCACGAGATCGGTGATCTCCTCGCTGTCGGAGGGACCGGCACGCACATAGATGACGGTGGGACGGGTGAGCGTCGATCTCACCAGAGCATCAAGATGACGGATGTCGATCACCACCGTCGCCCTGTCGACCGGCATCGCGGGGAACCTGTCTCGCACTTCGCCGATCTCGAAGTAAACCAACCCTCCACCGAGATTGGTTGCGAACACGTCGCCGACTTCTGGGGTGCCTGCTCCCCAGACCTCCGAGACGATGGCGGGGATCGGGGTGAGCTCGGTACCCGCGCCCAGCGACGGAGGATCGACCATGAAACGGGGAAAGTGAGGATCCGACGGAGTCGAGCGGGCGACCGCGGAATATTCATCAATCTCGAGAAACAAGAGGTCGACAGTGGGGGGCACACGCCCATCATCGAGGGTGTGGGAGTCGACGAACCTAACGCCTGCGGCCTGGGCTTCGAACGAATCAAGTCTGCTGAAGTCGGGAAACCCGGTGAGTGTGCTACCCGGGTCGGGCTCACTCATGCGATACGCGGCGCCGCTCTCCTGCCAGGACTCCTCGATCTGAATATCATTGATCGAGATCCGTGTGACCGACGCGTACGTGGCAACCACCACTGCGATGAGCATCACCAGCATGGGAAGACGAGCCGCCGTCGGCTGCTGCAGAACGCGTCGAAACCCGACAAAGAGCGTGAGACTCCGACGACGAGACCCCATATACGCCAGGAGCCTCATGAGGTGGGGGTAGAGCCGCATCACCAGCAGGCCCACGGCCAGGGCCAACAGAGCGGGGGTCAACGCGAGGAGTAGATCAGCTTCACGCCCTGCGGTGCCCACAACCCCCCGCCGGCGCACGACAACCAGCGCCACGACTGCGGAGAAGCCCACCAGCACCTCCCACGCGAGCCGGTGCTCAGATCGCGGGCCCGCTCGACCCCGGTTGGTTTGCAACATCCCGAGACTTGCGAAGATCACGGGACCGGCGGCGAGCACGAAGGCAAGGGTCGCGGCCGCAATGAGTCCGCTGGTGAGCATGCGGGGAGTGTCGGAGGACGCGTCGATGAATACCCTGCTGAGCACGAAGGCCAGAACTGCCGGCGGAATGGTGAGAACCAAGCCCTGTGTCGCGCGGGTCACACCCATCTGGAGCCGGGACGCGCCGCGGTTTCTCAACAGCACGAGGCCCGACCGCTGGCGGTCACTCGCCAACGCCGACAACATGAGGATCAGGGCCACCGTGAGAACGAACAGCCCGGCGATCGAGGTGGACATCATCGCCAGCGTGGCATCTCGACGGTCGCGATAGTCGGCCACGAACGTCGGCAGCTTGGTGTTGATCCCGATGTGTCCGCTCGCGGAGAAGCTCGATGCCGGGGCATCTCGCTGTAAGCCGACGAGGTCGGTCACGAGCTGATCCACTGTGTCCTGGCGAATCAGGTCGGAGTCGACGAAGAAGCGCCACTGGTAGGTCCAGTGCGCCAAGCCCGTCTCCCTCAGGAGTCGGCGGTAGTCGTCGGGGCTCATCAAGCCGGTGGCGAACACGAAGGTGAAGTCGGCGTTGGTCCGGATTCGGGGTTCCTGAAGACGCGGGTCGTTGAACCAGAAGTCGTCGTCCGGGTCGCGGATCTCGATGAGCCCTGAGATCTTCAGAGCCACGGCGTACTCGAGGTCCTCCCCTGGAATACCGAAATAGGCCGTGTCGTCGAGGTCCGGCGTCAAGAGCAGCATCCCACCCACGGGGACCGGGAGAAACTCGAGGGTTTCGGTGGTGATAGCGACCTCGAAGACCGGCACATCCACTTCGGCACAATCGAAGCCCTCGTCGTCCTCGTCGATCTCGGGGTCGAGGCAGTCATGCCCGAGCTCGACGGCAACCGGTTCATGACGCTCGGGAAAAGAACCGGCGATGAGGCTCACCCGATCGTCGAGATCTTCCTGATATCTGAAACGCATGAGAGTCCCGGCGAATCGGCTCCCAGAAAACTGCGGCCGGGCGCTGCTACCGGGCATTGCATCAACGACGAACTGGGGACTATCCACGACCCAGGTTTGGTCCTCGATGATCTCCTGGACCGACTCGGGCATCTGTGCATCGGTGAAGATCTCACCCCGTTCCCGCACCCGCCTCAACGGGTCGTCGACAGACGAGGCACCTATCAGCGAATCGAGCGAGGCACTTATGTTCCTGAGCTGGGGCTCCGGAGTGGACACTGCCTCCACCAAGGCCTCGTCGGCCAGCTTCGTAAAGAGCAGGGGCGTGGCGGTGAGGAACAATCCGCACAGGAACACCGCGGCCACGATCGTGCTCATCACCGCGGGGTCGGCCCTGAGCTGGCGGGCCATCATTCGGACTCCAATGCCCGGGGTGCGGCGGCGATGCGCTCTTCTCATTCGATGCCCACCCTCAGAAGAGAGCTGACGCCCAGTCGCCTGAGGAGAACCATCAGGACGGCCACGATGGCGACCAGCGACAGGACCACGGCTAAGTCGATGAGAAGCACGGTGGTCCAGGGAAACACCAGGACCGTCGCGGGAACCGGTGCAGCCCCTGCCTGCGTCACCATTACGAGCGGCAGCACCACCCACGAGAGAAGCAACCCGATCGAAGTTCCTATTCCAAGGCTCAGCACCACCAAGGCCGTCTGCTCGAGAGCCAGCCATGAGCCGAGTTGGCCATTGGAGAGACCCAATGCTCTCAGGAGGGCAAACTCGGCAACCCGTTCGCGTGCGGAGATCGCGGCGCTGACCGCGAACCCGACAACCGCGAAAACCGCGGCCGCGACAAATCCCAACGCCAGCGAGCCGATCGTGCCGAGCGCAATCGGATCGGTGCGCTTGAGGTCCGCGACCTCAGCGCCGTCAATCACCTCCACAGCCTCTATCGGCGACTCGGTCAGGGCGACGGCCGCCGCATTGGTCGGTGCCCCTTCGGTGCTGAGCCAGTATTCGTCGATCACAGCGATGTCGCGGCCCGGTCCATGATTCACCATCTGGAAGGTCGGGAGATCGATCAGGATGGCCTCGCCTCCCCCCGGGTCGACAGTGGGGAAATCCTCGATGGTCGCGACTATCTGGGCCGCGTCACGAGTGAGTGGCAGGCTTGACAGGCGGACGGCATCGCCCACCATCGACCCTGCCTCGCCGACGAATCGACGGGTGGTCACGATGGGAAGCGGCCGGGGGTCGACCTCCCCCGCCGGCCTGATACTGAAGAACGCCGGCAGCGGGAACTGGCCGGAGATACGTCCTGTGGTTATCCGCACCTCCAACCCATCATCGACTTCCGCTCCAGGCAGAATCGACGGCTGCTGAAAGGCATCTGCGACAGGGGTCGCCTGCACCGCCCACGATTGTCGATCCAGCCGTTCGGTAGTGAGCGTCCAGTTGTCGCCGGTTGCTTCGGCACTCACGAAGACACCGCCGAAGGTGACCGTGGCTTCGCGGCCAATGTCTTGGGGTGTCGGAGACCGGACCTCGACGTCGATCAGCGAGATCGGATATCTCGGGGCGAGTTCCTGTCCATCAACACCGGCCAGTACCAGGTGGGCTTGCAGGGTCTGCATGCCCAGGTCGGCCTCGGTGCCAAGCGTTCCCAGGTCGACTCGATGCAACAGTCCATCGGCATCTTGGAGAATCAGTCTCACCGAAGGGCAAAAGCAGATGCTGGCACCCTCGGGAACTTCGAGATCTTCGGGGAGCGGCTCCAGTTCAACGCCAATCGTCGCCGCTACTCGTATCGGAGTTCCCGGCAAGGGAACCGACGGCAAGGTCGGCCGCCCCGCGGCGAGGAGATCCATGGCGGCTGAGAAGTCGGGGCCGAGATCATCTCGCACGAGAGCAACATCACCCGCTAGCGACGCGTCGAGAACGACGAAGCGACGAATGGAGTCGCTGCCGCCTCCCCCGCCCGACATACGTAGCACCGGCATCGTCGAACGGATCGATTCGACGCCCATCAGTGCATCGCCGAGGTGCAGGTCGGTTATCGACTGCCCGATTCTCCGGTTCGGCGTGACTCTCAGATCAGCTCCGACCTCGAACGCTGCCTGGTCCTTTTGTGATCGAGTCCACGTCGACGTGAACGACGCCGCGAAAAAGCCGATGCTGACAGCCATGATCAGCAGCAGCGCCGACCTCGCGTAGCGACGCGGCCGACGCGCTATCTGCCAGGCCGAAAGCGCGGGCACGGTGGACCGGGCCGACGCCGTGAGCTTGTCGGCCATTCCTGCCAAGGCAGGAAGAGCGCGAAGAGCGAGTATTGCCCCGGCCGCAAGGCCGATCGCCGGTGCACCGATCAGCAAGGGGTCGACACCGAATCGCCCGCGGACGCCCGCCGTGATCGTTTCTCGGTGAATGCTCAACTGCCAGAACCCCAGGGCCGCAAGAGCCACCAGTGCGAGATCGAATCCCCTCCTCTGAAGCTCACTTCGGGACTGCTGGCGACCTCGGGACACGTAGGAATCGCTGAACGACCTGGCCGATCGATAGGCAGGCAACGCAAGAACCGTGACGCACCCCAGCGCAGCTACGAACGAGAGGATGTAGGCGGCGCCGACTGGCTTCGGATCGAGGTCGAGGCCGATGGCTGTGAGGGGCCCCACGTGGTTGAGCAGCGAGAGCGCGAGCACCGCCAACCAGGGCGCCAACAAGGCAACAGGGACGGTGAGCAAACCACCTTCCATCAAGGCCATCCCGAGAACCTGGCGGCTGGTTGCGCCACGCGACCGGAGCAGGTCGGTTTCCGTCCGACGAGTCTCGACGAGAAGGCCGGCGATAAACATGAGCGCCACGCCGGCAAGGATCGAAAGCTGGATCGAGAGCATCAGCACACCCGACCGGGTGACGGTCAAGGATCGCTCGGCCTCGAGCAGGATGGGACGTAAACGGGACTCCACACCGAATCCCTGATACTCACCCCCACCCGAACCGAGCGTCTCCCCCGTCACCGCATTGAGCCGACCCTCGAGTGATCGGAGGCTCCCGATGAGTATCGGTAGATCATCGACGGTGATCGTCTCGCTGTCGACGAAGACACGCCAACGAAGACGTGTGTTCACCACGGCGATGTCACTCAGCAGGGTCTCTCGGTCCACAATGAAAGGTCCGAACGTGTCGAACGAGACCGAGCGGGTCACTCCCTGCAGGCCCACCGGATCGTCGAACCAGAAGGGATCGCCGACACCGGTGGCCTCGTAGATCCCGACGATCACCGGCCTTCGTTGCTCCGCGGGCCTGAGGCGACTCGACATGGGAATCTGATCACCCACGGAAAGGTCGAGCTCGGCCGCCAAGCGGTCAGACACCGCCACCTGCTGGCCGCCGTCGACCCGCTGGGGCCAGACACCGTCGGCGAGGGAGGCGTGATCTTCGATGCCTTCCATGTACTGGAAGAAGGCGATGTCGACGGCTCCGTCGTCGGCCTGTTGCGGCAAGCTGAACGATTCAGAGATCAGACTCTCGTAGATCTCATGATCCACCGATGAAAACGTTCGATCGATCTCCGGGGTTGCGAGCTCACCGGCGTCGGAGACGCTTTCGGGCTTCACCAGTACGCCGATCTCGAGGTTGGCTTCGTCGGCGGGGGTTTGCTGGAGCGTCCTCTGCAGCGCGCTGAGCGCCACCGCCTCTGAATAGATCGGCCCGATCGCGAGAAGGGTGGTGGCCAGCGCCACCGTTATCCCGACAGCTCCAAGTACAAGACGGTCCGCGGCTGCACGCTTGACGACGACACGCCAGCCAGCCAGGAAGGTCCACATGGCAGTGAGTCTGGCACTTCGCCGGCCCTTGTTCTCATCTCGGGTAGCGGACGTGAGGAGAAGTGTGTTCTGATCAGCTCAACGTTGCTACACCGAAGGGAACCGACACGTGTCGACCATCGATCCGACTTTTCTGAGCCAGGTCCGCTATCGCTGCATCGGCCCCACCAGGGGTGGACGTGTGGTGGCGGTCGCAGCTGATCCCCAGAACCAGGCGGTCTTCTACTTCGGCGCCTGCGCCGGCGGCGTATGGAAGTCCGAAGACGCGGGCCAGTACTGGGAGAACGTGTCCGATGGCCAGTTCAACACCGCTTCGATAGGGGCACTGGCAGTTGCGCCATCTGATCCCAATGTGGTCTACGCCGGGACAGGCGAGTCGACCATCCGTCTCGACGTCAGCCACGGCGACGGCGTCTACCGATCCACCGATGCCGGCCTCAACTGGCGGCACATGGGCCTCGAGGAATCACGCCACATCGGGAGGATCGCCGTTCATCCCGACGACCCCGACCTCGTCTACGTCGCAGCCCTCGGTCACATGTCGAAGGACAACGCCGAGCGGGGCCTCTACCGGTCGAGCGACGGCGGCGAGAACTGGGAGCTCGTCCTGCACGTGAGCGAGGGTGCCGGCGCGGTCGACGTGTCGATCGACCCCACCAATCCTCGCGTCCTCTTCGCCACCATCTGGCAGGCCCGACGCACCTTTTGGTCGATCGACAGCGGCGGCCCCGACTGTGGGCTTTGGCGCTCGCGCGATGGTGGCGACACGTGGGAAGACGTCAGCGGGAACGACGGAATGCCCGACGGGACGCTCGGCAAGATGGGCGTAGCGATCTCACCGGCCCAGTCCGGACGAGTCTGGGCGATGATCGAAGCCGAGGGGCGCAAGCGCGGCCTTTACCGCTCCGACGACACCGGCGACACCTGGACCAAGGTGTCGTCCAAGCCCGAACTGGGCTGGCGGCCCTGGTACTACCAGCACGTCACCGCCCACCCCACCGACCCCGAAACCGTGTTCGTGATGAACATGAAGGCATGGAAGTCGGTCGATGGCGGCAAAGAATTCGAGGAGTTCCACACTCCCCACGGCGACACCCACGGACTCTGGATAGACCCGACCAACCCCGACCGGATGATCGGCTGCGACGACGGCGGAGCCTTCGTGTCACTCAACGCGGGCGACTCCTGGTCGACGATCTACAACCAGCTCACCGCCCAGCTCTACCATGTGGCGACCGACGACCAGTATCCATATCTGGTCTACGGCTCCCAGCAGGACAACTCCAGCATCGCCGTGCCCAGCCAGAGCGGGCTCGGAGCGATCACATGGGCCAACTGCTACGCACCCGGCACCGCTGAAAGCGGCTACATCGCGCCCAAACCAGACGATCCCAACATCGTCTACGTCGGCGCCATCGGGAGCTCCCCCGGCGGTGGCGACGCACTCCAGCGCTACGACCACACCACCAAGCAGATCCAGCTCGTCAGCGTGTGGCCCGAGGCCTACCACGATGGCAACACCTCAGAGGTCCGCTTCCAGTGGACCTACCCGATCGTCTTCTCGCCCCAGGACACAAACACCCTGTACGCCACCGGCAACAAGGTCTTCCGGTCCACCGATGAAGGCCACAGTTGGGACGCGATCAGTCCCGACCTCACCTACGCCGACCCCGACACGATGGGTGTCTCCGGCCCCCTCACCATGGACACCGCCGGCGCGGAGATGTACGCCACGATCTTCTCTTTCATCGCCTCGGCCCATCGGCCCGGCGTGCTAATGGCTGGATCCGACGACGGACTCGTGCACGTGAGCCTCAACGACGGCGACGATTGGCAGAACGTCACTCCGCCCGATCTTCCGAAGTTCTCCCAGGTCACGATGCTCGCGGAGTCGCCTCACAATGCGGGCACGGTCTACATGACCGTCGCTCGTCACAAGATGGGCGACTACGCGCCCTACGTGTACAAGACCGACGATCTCGGCACCTCATGGACACAGATCACCAGCGGCCTTCCCGGCAACGACTTCTGTCGCGTCATTCGAGAAGATCCGAACCGCGAGGGATTGCTGTATGTGGGCACCGAACTCGGGCTCTACGTCTCCTTCGACGACGGCGCCAACTGGCAATCGCTGCAAGCGAATCTGCCGGTCAGTCCGGTCTACGACCTCGTGATCAAGGGCACCGACATGGTGGTCGCTACCCACGGTCGGTCCTTTTGGATCCTCGACGATCTCACCCAGCTCCATCAGCTCCACGACGAGCTCACCGGCACAGATGCTCATCTGTTCCAGCCGCGCGATGCGGTGCGGGCACCAGATCACCTGTTCGCCGGCTTCTGGGGCACTCCGGGTGGCAAGAACTACCACGTCACCATCGGCCAGAACGCCACCTTCTATGCCGAGGAAGCCGACACCGGCCACAAGACCAAGCGCCTCCTCGATGCCGGAGAAGACATCCAGCGCGGAGTTCGCGTCACCTATTTCCTCCCTGAGGCACCCGACGGCGAAGCCACTCTCTCGATCCTCGACAGCAACGGCGATGAAGTCGACACCTTCTCGAGCGAGATCCCCGACGACAAGGACGACCGTGAGGGGCTCTACATCACGGCCGACGCGGGGATGAACAGCTTCCAGTGGCCGATGACCTACCCCTCCGGCGAGAAGATGGTCGATACCAAGTTCCATGACCGTCCCGGCGGCCCATTGGCGAAGCCCGGCGAGTACAGCGCCAAGCTGACCGCGGGCGATTGGTCGATGACCCAGAGCTTCACCCTGGTGCTGGATCCCCGAGTCACCACGAGTGAAGCCGACCTGGCCGAGCAGTTCGATCTGCTGGTCACGATTCGGAACAAGATCTCCGACATCGCCACCGGGGTCAACACGAGTCGCGAGCTCAAGAAGCAGCTGGCCGGCTTGACCGACCGTCTCGGTGACAGTGCCGAAGAGATCACCGCCGCGGCGGCAGGTCTCACCGAGAAGCTCGACGCGGTCGAGGCGGAACTGGTGCAGGCCGAGTTCACCTCCCCCGGCGACTCGCTCAACTACCGCGAGAAGCTGTTCGAGAAGCTCAGTGCGCTGCCGCCTGTCGTGGCCAGCGCCGACAGCGCGCCGACGCGTCAGTCCCACCAGGTCTACGAGAAGCTCGCCGGCCAGACTGACGAGCAACTGGCCGCCCTCGGTGCGTTGTGCGACGGCGATCTGGCCGCGCTCAACGAGCAGATCTCATCGCTTGGCATCGGTTTCATCGGGACCTAGCCAATTGGACATCTTGGTGACGGTTGGGGTTCTCGCCCTCGTCTTCGCATCCTTCACGGTTTCTGCGTCGGCGGGGCTGGGTGGCTCCCTCCTGCTCGTTCCGACCCTCGCCTTGTTTCTCGGATCGAAGGACGGCGTAGCCCTGGCTGCCTTGCTGCTTGCCAGCAACAATGTCGTCAAGATCGTCGCCTACCGCCGCACCCTTCCGTTCCGGGCGGCAGCGGGCATCACCGTGCTCATCGTCATCGGCGCCGCGCTCGGATCGACCCTTCTCGTCAAGGCACCGACGGTATGGGTGACGGTGGGCGTGGTCACGATGTTCGCGGCATCCGTTGCCGTGGAGCGGTTCAACCTGAAACCAGTGCAGACAGGGTTTGCTCCCTTCCTTGCCCTGGTATCGGGTGCCTCGAGCGGCTTCTCGGGGACGTCGGGTCCGCTGAAGGGGGTAGCGATTCGGAACCTTGATCTCGATCGCCGTCACTTCGTAGGGGCCGCATCGCTGGCATCGTTTGCCGGCGATGCGACCAAGACCGCTATCTTCGCCGATGGTCAACTGCTGGGCCGGACGTCCGTGCTGATCGCGGTTGCCGCTATTCCTCTGATGGCACTCGGCACCTGGACTGGCTCGACGCTCAATGAGAGGGCGGGTGAACAGACCTTCACGGTGCTGTTCTGGACCGTGATGGGGGGCTACAGCGTGCGTCTGGGTGTGCTCCTGCTCTGAGTCGGGGGGGTCAGAGCCGCCGAGCCGCCCAGTCACTGATCAGATCGAGATAACCAGGCACGAACCCATCTGAAGATGCCGCGCCGATCCTGTGGTCGCCATCAGGGAACACGACGACCGTCGCGGCGGGGTTGCCCGCTCGGTGGAGGGCGTTTCCGACCTCCTCAGCCCCCCGCCAGGCCGGCACGAGGACATCGCGACCCCCGAAGACCGCCAAGAAGGGGCAGCGCACCAGTGCCACCGCCTCGAGTGGTTCGTAGTCCTCTTGGGCCAGTTCGCTACCGAAGGCCCAGTCCTCGGGGCTGTCGATGGTCGCGTATCCGTACCACGATTGGGTTCTCGCCTCGCTCAGAATCTCGCTCTCGAGGGCCGCGAAGTCGAGCCTGCGCCTGGCTGCGTCGTGTAGCCGTTCGACGAAGACCAGTGCCTCACCGATCTCGTCTTCAGAGTGACCCAGCTCCCGCATGGCGTGCTCACAGCCGTAGAGATTCTGCTCCGCGACGGTGATGGAAGGACCCGAATTCGAGATGGCGAAGCAGAGTTGGGAGTCGCGTCCGGCCACGATCTGGGCCAACCAACCGCCCTGGCTCTGGCCCCAGACGCCGACTCGATCGCCCGCTATCGACGCGTCGTCCCTGAGGATCTGGAGCGCGTCGAGAACCTGCTTCGCACGATCTTCGAGCCCGTACCGGCGCCAGTCGCCGGTCGAGTCGCCACAGCCTGGCTTGTCGAATGCGTAGGTGCCCAGCCCGGCGCCGAGGAAGGCGTTTCGGATCGGGGGGAAATAGCCATCACAATCGCGATCGGCGTCGCCCGAGCCCTGCATCATCAAGACGACCGGATGGGGTCCATCACCCTCTGGAAGATGAAGAGTCCCGGCCAACGTCTGGCCATCCCAGACGAATGAGAGCTCTCGCTCGGTTGGTTCGATCATTGAGGACTCCCCAAGGCCAGCGCCGTCGCGAACTCGCGGCACACTGACGATCATGCCAAACATTCCCATCGAGCCTGGGGCCGAACTCCGAATGAAACTCGGCGAGGCCGTCCTCGACCACATCAATGGCTTCATCGATCAGTTGGATACCTCACCTGCGTCCGCAGCTCCGATTGATCCCGAGCTCATGCAGGAGCTCCTCACTCAGCCCGGCGAGGATGGGGTCGAACTTGCTCTCTTACTCGAACGCCTGGGGCGGGCGACGGCCACCGGATTCGACAGTGCGTCCGGTCGGTTCATGTCGTTCATCCCGAGCGGAGGCATCTACACCGCCGCCCTCGGCTCATTCCTGGCCAACGCCCTCAACCGATACACCGGGGGCTCCCACGCCGCACCCGGTGCGGTGGCGATCGAAGAGTCGGTTGTCAGATGGATGACATCGTTGTTCGGACTACCGGAAACGAGTGGCGGCCTCCTGTTGTCGGGTGGGTCGATCGCCAATCTCACCGCCGTGGTCACGGCCCGTTCGCAGTTGGGTGAGCGCTTCCACGACGGAGTCATCTACACATCGGAGAGAGCACACCATTCCATCGACAAGGCTGCCCGCATCGCGGGAATCGCCCCCGGCCGACTGCGGTCCGTGCCGACCGACACCCACCTGCGCCTCGACCCGGGAGCATTGGCGCAAGCGATCGGCGACGATCGCGACGCAGGCCTGAGGCCCATGATGATCGTCGCCACCGCGGGCACCACCGACACCGGAGCAATCGACCCGCTGGAGGAATGTGCCGACGTCGCGGCGGCTGAAGACACCTGGTTCCACGTCGATGCCGCCTACGGCGGCTTCTTCCTACTCACCGATCGAGGGATCAGCCGGCTCACGGGAATCGACCGAGCCGACTCGATCACCGTTGATGCCCACAAGTCGCTCCTGCTGCCCTTCGGAATAGGAGGGCTGCTCGTGAGGGATCCCGCCACCCTCATCGCCGCGCACGAGGGGCATGGCGCCTACATGCGGGACGTCACCGACGGCGAGTTGCCCCACTACCTGGCCATGGGACCCGAACTCACCCGGCCCAATCGCGGCCTCCCGGTCTGGCTAGCCCTGCAGCTTCACGGCGTCGGCCAGTTCCGGGCCACACTCGATCGAATGCTCGACCTCGCAGACACGGCGGCCGACCAACTCGAGGAGATCCCCGGGGTTGAGCTCGCCGGACGGCCGGAGTTATCTATCGTCGCGTTCCGGTCCACCGCAGGTGACCCCACCACACTTCGGGTGTTCGATGCCCTCAACCGCTCCAGAGAGGTACACGTTTCGAGCACCATGATCGGCGGCCGGGTGTACGTGCGGCTCGCGTTCCTGAGCCAGCGAACCACCGAGGAGATGGCTACTCGGCCAATCGAGATAGTCCGAGAGACCTTGGCACCATGACGGGGTAGCGTTCGCGATGCCCTCCTTTCAAGCAGACGACATCCCCCTGATGATTGCGGTCACAATCGACTGCAACGACCTCGATCGCATGGCCAAGTTCTGGTCGACGCTTCTGAGTGTGGAGATCAGCGCGAAACAAGACGGGTTCGGTTTCCTCGCCCATGCCCCAGATCGAAAGGTCACGGTGTGGCTCCAACAGGTGGCCGAACCCAGGGCGGGAAAGACGAGAATCCACCTCGACCTCGCCGTTCCCGACTTGGAGGCAGCGGAGCAGCGGATCGAGTCGCTGGGCGGAACCCTGCTCGATCGCCACGGGTGGGAAGGCTTCGTCTGGCGAATGTGCGAAGATCCCGAAGGCAACGTCTTCGACGTCATGCAAGCCCCGTCGGAGAAGCCGGATTAGACGATCTTCAACGCCGCTTCGAGTGCGATCTCGATCATCTCGTTCAAGGCGGCTTCGCGCTCGCCGGACGTCATTGCTTCCTCCGCGCCGATGATGTCGCTGACCGTCAGGATCGTGGCTGCGCGCGCGCCGTTGTCGGCCGCAACCCCGAAGAGACCCGCGGCCTCCATCTCCGCGGCGAGCAGGCCCATCCGTCGACAGATGGTGAAGATCTCCGCATCCGGATGGTAGAAGTGATCAGAGCTCAAGATATTGCCGACCCTCACCGCAGAGCCCTTTGCCTCAGCCGCCTCGACGAGCAGCCGGGTGAGGCCGAAGTCGGCGATGGCCGCAAAGTCGTGGCCTCCGAATCGGGCTCGATTGACTGCTGAGTCGGTGGAAGCCCCGGCCGCAACCACAATGTCGCGAACCGCAAGATCGGGCTGGATCCCTCCACAACTCCCGATCCGCATCAGCGACTTCACGCCGTACTCCCGGATCAGTTCGGTGGCGTATATCTGGAGAGAGGGGATCCCCATGCCAGTTCCCATCACCGAAACCGAGCGCCCCTTGTAGGTGCCTGTGTAGCCCTCCATGTTGCGCACCGAGGTGACAAGGCTGGGATCCTCGAAGAAATTCTCAGCCACGTGCCGGGCTCGGAGCGGATCGCCGGGGAGCAGGCAGACGTCGGCGAAATCGCCGGGCTCGGCCGAGATGTGCGGGGTCGGCATTTGGTAGATCCTCCGTTGGTCGACCTGCCCACGCTATGACCTCGCCACCTAGGGTGCGGGGATGAACGATGCGACGATCGTCGCGGCCGTGCAGGCCGCGCCTGTCTACATGAACAGCGAGGCGAGCCTCGAAAAGGCCATCAGGTTGATCGAGGAGGCAGCGCTCACCGGAGCCGAGTTGATCGCGTTCAGCGAGACCTGGCTTCCCGGGTATCCCTTCTTCGCCTTCGCCAGGTCCGACAGGCTGCGGTTCACGGCTGCGGAGGTCTATCTCGACCAGGCGGTCGAGATACCGGGACCGGAGACCGAGGCTCTCTGTGAGGCGGCCCGGGTGGCGGAGGTCGACGTCGTGATCGGTGTCGCGGAACTCGATCGTCGCACGAAGGGAACCGTCTACTGCACGATGCTGATGATCGGCCGGGAGGGCGAGATCGTTGGGAAACACCGCAAGCTCAAGCCCACCATGGACGAGCGGATCGCATGGGGTGAGGGTTCCGGCGAGGGACTCCGAGTCCACGACCGTCCCTACGGTCGTCTGAGCGCGCTCAACTGCTGGGAGCATCAGATGGTCCTGCCCGGCTACGCACTCATGGCCCAGGGAACCCAGTTCCACGTCGCCGGGTGGCCCGGAGGAGAACCCGACACCCCTCCGCAGCCGCCGGTCTCGCTCTGGTCGCGCCAGGAGCTGCTGTCACGGGCCTTTGCCGCCCAGGGGGCGTGCTATGTGATCGCAGCCGGTGGCCTGCTCACCCCCGATGATGTTCCTGAGCAGTTTCGGAGCCTTGCCTACGTTGGGACGGGCGACACGACGATCATCGACCCGAGGGGTGAGGTTGTCACCCGCGCTCCTCGCGGTGAGGAAACGATCCTCGTTCATGAGGCACGACACTCGGTCATCCGGGCCGCCAAGACGGCAACCGACGTGGCCGGCCACTACTCGCGCCCCGACGTGTTCCAGCTCCTCGTCAATGGCGAGGACGTCCTCAAGCGGGACTAGAGCCAGCGTCTAGGAGAATCGATACCGCCGCGTCGGCCAGCACCTGGCAGCCGGTGACGATGTCGTGATCGTGACTGTCCTCCGCAAAATCGTGGCTCACTCCATCGATGCTCGGGACGAACAACATCGCGCACGGTAGGTGATGGGCGATCACCATCGGATCATGGCCAGCCGCACTAGGCATCTCGACCCACTCCCCCGGCACGCGAGCCTCGGCTGCGGCAGAGACGTGGTTTCGTAGTTGGGGATGCATCTCCGTAGGAACGATCGGCTCACGAGGGCACGAAGCGGCTACGTCGACCGGGCCCTCACCCGTCAGTTCAAGGGCAGTGCTAACGATCAGGGTCTCCATGGCTGCGAGTACTGCTTCATCGGGATCTCGGAACTGGACGACCAGCTCTGCGAAGCCCGGGATGATGCTCTCGGCCCCGGGTTCGAGGCGGGCATTCCCGATCGTCCACACCGTGGTCGGCCCGGCCACCTCCGCCAGTCGTCCGCGGATGCGGCTGCCGAACTCGAACATGGCGACGCCGGCGTCCTTGCGCCGAGACATGGGTGTTGTTCCGGCATGGTTCTGTTCGCCTGTGAACGTCACCCGCATCGCACGAATGCCCACTATAGAGGTGACCACACCGACGCACAGCCCGGCGTCCTCGAGGTGCGGCCCCTGCTCGATGTGCGCCTCGAGGTATCCGATGTGGCGGCCGGGATCGAGCCGTGACGGAGCAACGTCAGCCAGCCCGACCCGCTCGATCGCAGAACCGACCGTCTCCCCCGCTGCATTGGTGTGTTGAAGCTCAGCCGCGGTGAGCTCGCCCACGAACGACGCACTTCCCAGGCAGCTGGTGTAGGTGCCTTCCTCATCGGACCATGCAACCGCGTCGATGGCGAGTTGGCAGGTTGACGGATCGTCGCCGATCGCCCGGGCGATTTCGATCGCGTAGGCCACCCCCATGGCACCGTCGAGCCAGCCACCTCGCGGCTGGGTGTCTGAGTGAGAGCCGATGATCAGGGCCGGTCCCGGGTTGGGCGACCGCCCGATCACATTGCCGACACCGTCGATACTCGCCGAGAGTCCGGCATCTTGCATCTCGCCGCGCAGCCAACGCCGAGCAGCCATGTCCTCATCGGAAAACGTGGGGCGAACCACACCCGTACCGACCGCACCGAAGCTTCGAAGGGTGCTCAGAGTCGCGAGCAGGCGTGCGCCGTCGATCTCGACCATGGCTCAGACCTCCACGTCGTCGGAAGGAAGCGACCCGTAGGAACTCCACGCCTGATCGAGAATCTCGGTGGGATCGCCACTCCAACCGAGAGTCTCCACCTGACGCCGACTCCGGCGCCCAGTGACCGAACGCAGGAAGTCGTAAGGACTGGCCTCCAGCGACACCGCTGCTGTGGTCGCGCTCCCAGCCGCAGGGAAACGGGCACCATCGGTGAGGACGACGTCGATCCCCACATCGAGTCGGTCAGAGACCCGCTCCTGGAGATTGAGTACGTAGCAATGAGCCGCGCTGATGGTCGCGTCGTCGTCTCGGTTGATCGGTAGGCCCAGCGCATGGCGGATGTCGTGGAGGTGCACGATGAGATCTCCGGCCAGCCTGGTGCCGAAGAAGGGGTCGGCCGCGATCGCCTGGCGCATGGGGGCCTCATGGCCGATCCACTCATCACAGATGTCGCGCAAGCTGTGGCCCCTCCTCAGAGCCACTTGATGGCTGGTGCGCTCATCGGTGCCGAGGCCGACGAGGCGACCCGACGCCACCTCGGCGTTGAGGCCACAGAGATGAGACGCCACATCTGTGACCGTCCAGTCCGGGCTGAGCGGAACCCGAAGGGCCGACTGCTCGGAGTTGAGCGAAAGCAGTAGTTCTATGCAGCGATCTCTCGTCTCGCCGTAGAGGGTCCAGGAATCGTGGGTACGCATGGGTTCGAGCTGCTTCCGTCACGGTGCCATGGTGGCGCTTCATCATCGCAGCACGACTTACGCTTGCGCTGGTGGACATCGATGATCCTGAAGATTTCGATCCTGAACGACTCCGGGGCTGCGCCTACTGGCGCTGCAACGAGATCTTCGAGGCGCGTACCAGCAACCAGATATTCTGTCGCAAGGCGTGCCGGAGTCGTCAGCGCAAATGGGAACGAGCCCAGGAACGCAAGCGTGGCCGTGCCCAGTAACCCAGACAAGGACAACATGTTCGACCAGCAGGTGACGTTTCTCTACAGCCGCGACCTCGACAGGAGCGCCGCCTTCTACGGCGAGACGTTAGGCCTGGGTCTCGTGCTCGACCAGGGCGCGTGTCGCATCTTCCAGACCAGTCCAGACGGCTTCCTGGGTGTCTGTCGGTGCAGCGAGCAGCGACCCGTCAGCCCCGATGGGGTCATCGTCACCCTGGTCACTGCTGATGTCGACGGCTGGTACCAGCGGCTCGAAGCGAAAGGCGTCGAGTTCGACACGGCACCCGCCGCGAACGAGAAGTTCAACATCTACCATTGCTTCTTGAGTGACCCCGACGGCCACCAGATCGAGATCCAGTCGTTTCTCGATCCCGCCTGGCCCGAGCCCACGTGATCTCCGAGCCGCTCAGCGGACGGTAAACGCCTGATTCAGGTCGAGAGCCTTGATGGCATCGGCCACTATCGCCGGCATGAGGCCGGCCACTGAGGGGAGGTCGTCGACCATTCCGACGACCTGGCCTGCCACCACGAGTCCCCCATCGACATCGCCTTGCATCGCGGCCTGGGGGAACTTCTGATAGCCGACCTTCTTGCGGATCTCGGCGATGTCGTCGGTGCCGCTCTCAAACTCCGCCATGTCGTCGGAGCAGTCATTGATCGCCACTCGTAGCGGGCCCGTCTTTCGACCCACCATTCGGGTATCGGTTTCCCTCAAGTCGATCAAGCGCTGCTTGTAGTTGTCGTGGATCGGTGATTCCTCGGTGGCGATGAAGCGCGTCCCCATCTGGATCCCAGTCGCGCCCAGACAGAGCGCCGCGGCAAGCCCTCGGCCATCACCTAATCCCCCGGCGGCGATCACCGGCAGTCCGGTGGCATCCACCACCTGGGGGACCAGCACAATCGTCGATACCTCATCGCGGCTCTTGAACGAGGCACCCTCTGCGCCTTCGGCCACGATGCCGGTGCAGCCGGACTCCTTCGCTTTCATGGCCATCGCCACGGTGGGAACCACGTGGTAGTTCTCGATCCCGGCATCACGAAACATCGGTGCCAACTTCTTCGGCGAACCGGCGCTGGTGGTGACGAACGGCACCTCTTCCTCGATGGCGACCAGGGCATGACCCTCTGCGGTCGGAAACCCCGCCATGATGCTCACGCCGAACGGCTTGGAGGTGAGGGCACGGGTCTGCTTGATCACCTCACGAAGCCCCTCGCTGTCGTAGTTGGCGGTGCCCAGAATGCCGAGTCCGCCGGCCTCGGAAACTGCGGCAACCATCGGCGGCACCGACACCAGACCCATCGGGCCGAGGCAGATCGGATGCTCGATACCGAGCAGTTCAGTGAGTGGAGTCGACAGGTGTGACATCAGTGGTCCTTCGGGCGGGGGTGCCCCCACGCTAGCCACCTGCCAGAATCGCTCCATGACCACATCGATCGAAACCCTGACCCAGGAGACCGCGGAGTTGTTGCAGCAGCTGATTCGCCATCAGTGCGTCAACGAGGCAACGCCGGAGTCGGGCCAGGAGGAGCGCAGCGCCAACCTTCTGCGAGACGAGCTCGAAGGGCTGGGTCTCGACTTCGAGACGATCGAGACCGCCCCCGGCCGGACGTCGCTGGTGGCGCGGTACGAGGGCACCGATGCGAGCGCACCCGACCTCTGCCTCATGGGCCATACCGATGTGGTTCCGGTGAATCCGGACGGGTGGGTCAACGATCCGTTCGGTGGCGAGCTGATCACTTCCGCCGATGGGGTTACCGAGGTGTGGGGTCGCGGTGCGGTCGACATGTTGAACCTCACCTCGTCGATGCTGGTGGCGTTTCGTGAAGTGGTCCGCTCCGGTAAGCGCTTGCCGGGCGACCTCATCTATTTCGCGGTGGCCGATGAGGAGGCGGGCGGACTGCTCGGCGCCAAGCCGATAATCGACGATCACTGGGATCTGGTGCGTTGCGACTACGTGCTCACCGAATACGGCGGTACCCCCTCCCACGGCCCGAACGGCACGTCGATCCTGCTCACCAACTCCGAGAAGGCGGGGGCCACGCGTCGCATCACCGTGCACGGCACGCCCGGCCACGGCTCAATGCCTTACGCCACCGACAATGCCCTCATCAAGGCCGCCGAGATCGTCCGACGGCTGTCGGCGGCGGAGGTGACTCCTCGTATCGACGACATCTTTACCGATCGTGTTCGGGCGCTCGGACTCGAACCCGACATCGAGGCCGGACTTCTCGATCCCGGACGCATCACCGACACCCTCGCCCAACTCCCTCCCGCCCTCGCCCGCAATATCCACTCATGTAGCCACACCACCTACAGCCCCAACACGATCGTCGCAGGCGACAAGGCCAACACGATTCCCGATCGGGCCGAGATGGTGGTCGACATCCGGCGCCTTCCGGGAGAATCCCATGAAGAGGTCGACCGTCACCTTCGAGACACGATCGGGCCCGACCTTCTCCCATCGGTCGACATCGAGTGGTATTTCCCGATGGCTCCCGAACTGCCGGCCTCGTCGAGCACCGAGACGCCTCTGTGGGACGCCCTGGCCGACTCGATCCGGCTCGCCTACCCCGACGCTCGGGTGATTCCGAGCCTTGTCACAGGCGGAACCGATGCCCGCTTCTTCCGGGGAAGGGGTGTCCCCGCTTACGGCGCCGGATTGCTCAGCGACAAGGTGCCGTTGTCAGAGTTCCTCAATCGATTCCACGGCCACAACGAGCGCATCGACCTCGAGTCGTTGCAGCTCACCACCCAGCTGTGGCTCGACGTGATCGACCGCCTCTGGGACTGATCAGACCCAGGCCACCCGAGCCAGGGTGGCAGTGCTGCAATAGAAGATGTCGCGCTCGCCGCCTGGGCTCAGGAACATGCCGTTGGCGATCCGCGACCCGGTGGCGACGCGATCGAGCACCGCTCCGGTCGAGATGTCGACGACGATCAGGTCGTCGTTGCCCTCGGCGGTGAAATCGTTGATTACCAACTCGCCCGACTCGGCGAAGACCACCGGTTGCATGCTGGCTCGGGCATCGACATGCCAGGCCACCTCGAGCGTTTCTCCCCCGGTGGCGACGCCGGCCAGACCACCGTTCACGGAGTCCCACGCAATGGCCATCTCGTGGCTCGCAACATGCACCGGCGGGGCGATGATGCCTCCGCCCGGTGTTCCGAAGGGCTCGATGGAGTCGATCACCTCGTCGTCTTCCAGGGAGACCCTGATGAGGCGCTGAGCTCCCAGCCACGGAGCCGGCTGGCGCCAGGACAAGGCCCGGCCTGGTGGGGCCTGGTAGCGACCGTTCGGGACGGTCCCGTGGATCAGGCGTACGGATTCGACGTCGCCGCAGTCCATGATCCAGCACTGCCCGTCGGACAGGCAGGCGTCCCAGGAAAGCCCCCACTCGCCACCGGGTGTTCGATATCGAGGCCGCCACGGCTCCAGCGCCAACTCATCGCCACCGACACTGAGCTGCCAGAGGTGCTCTGTGCCTGGCACATAGACGAATTCGTCCCCGTCTACGACATCCGCGGCAATGCGACCCATCGAGCCTTCCGGCAGAACAAGAGGCTCTCCTACCAACTCCAGTGAACCCGGATCGAGTCGGGTGATCGTGGTGCCGCCCTGGCCCTCCAGTCGGAGATCCTTGGTGATCAGAGTGCCGTCGCGGAGGGCGAGCAGCCCGTTGTGAGCGCGGTTGGCCGGGAGCCGCCTCTCCCCCACCACGCTCAGATCATCGGGGTCGAGTCGGTGGAGGTAGGCGCCGTTGACCGACATGATCGATCCGTTGGCATGGGCGAGGATCGCACCGCACCAGACATGGTCGCCGCAGGGCAGCTCCGGCGAGGAGGCCAGGGGCTGGAGCGTGTCGACATCAATTCGCTGCACCCATCCGAACGGGGGCGGGCCGGTGAAGGCCGCCATGGTGCCGCCGACATACCACTGCCCTGGCTCGCGTTCGACGACCATGACATTCCAGCGACCATTTCGCGATGTGACGACTCGGGCCGACCCATCGGCCGCGTCGAGCCGCCCGGCCGCTGATTTCTGGCGACGGTTGCCGCCGCACTCCACCGGCCATGCCGATGGCCAGTAGCCAGAATGACTCTCGACGCGATCCAGACCGGTCACCGCGACATAGTAGCTATCGGCCTGCGAACCTATAATCGGCACCGATCCAGCGAGCGAGGTTCACGTGCCAAAGCCACTCATCTCAGTACAGTTTCAGCCCCAACACGGCGACTACGACGATCTCCGTCGACAGGTCGTGGCGGGCGAAGAGCTGGGAATCGACGTCGTCTACACGTGGGACCATTTCTTCCCCCTGTTCGGCGATCCCGAGGACAAACACTTCGAGTGCTGGACCACCCTCGCTTCCTTGGCAGAGGTCACCGAACGGGTGCAGCTCGGGCCCCTCGTGGGGTGTAACTCCTACCGAAACCCCAACCTCCTCGCCGACATGGCGAGGACCGTCGATCACATCTCGGGTGGCCGGGTGGTTCTCGGGATCGGATCGGGTTGGTTCGAACGCGACTACAACGACTACGGCTACGAGTTCGGAACCGCCCGCTCCCGTCTCGCCGATCTCGAGCGTGACCTGCCGATCCTCAAGGCCCGTCTGGCCGCGCTCGACCCTGCTCCGCAGGGCTCGATGCCGATCATGATCGGTGGAGGAGGCG
Source organism: Acidimicrobiales bacterium (assembly GCA_029263215.1). Taxonomy (GTDB): domain Bacteria; phylum Actinomycetota; class Acidimicrobiia; order Acidimicrobiales; family Aldehydirespiratoraceae; genus OFTM10. Next base: position 17,645 of record JAJCXY010000108.1, on the reverse strand, counting down.
AGAAGGTCACCCTTCGGCTCGCCACCGAGTACGCCGACATCTGGCACTACTTCTGGAGTCCCGAGTACCTCCGCAAGAACGAGGTTCTGAATGAGTGGTGTCGCAAGCTCGACCGCGATCCAGGCTCGATCTCACGCTCGACGGGCATCGACTCGTCGACCACGGAACCCACCAAGGAGATGGAGTCGCTATACGAGGTGACGATGGGAATCGAAGGCCCCCACTGGGATCTGGCACCGGTTCGTGAGTGGCTGGAGTGGAGGGACGCTCTTCCCGACGACTGAGACCGCCGCTGGCCTATTGGAAGCCGGACCGAGCAATCGCCAGCAGGGCCTCTCGCTCCGCGGGAATGTCGTCGGCCAGCCGATCGGCAGCAAGTACCGGGTCCCAACGTCGGGCCAGTGCTAGATCGACCGGGCGAAGCTTGCGATAGGAGCGCTCGTAGAGGTGACGCAGGGCCCCTCGACCGATGCCAGCCAGTACACGGATCACGACCGGCGCCCCCGGTGGCAACTCCCCGACCCTGAGCATCAGCCGGGTGCGAGCAAAGTCGGCGGTGGCGTCGCCTCGAGCGGCGTTCGACCAGTCCAGCAGCACCGGTCCGCTCTCGGTGAGCAAGACATTGCCGGGGTGGAAATCGCCATGGCATATCGCAGACCCGAGAGGGAGACCATCGAGAGCATCGAGAGCCTGGCTCTTCACCTCGTTCGGGATCAGCGCGGATGACTCCATCCGCCCACCCAGGTAGGCGTGGAGTGACTCCAATTCGTCGGGTGCCTCGACATCGTGCAGTTCGGCGTGAGCTTTGCCGAGCCGTCGAGCCATCGACACAACCCGCATGGGATTGGCCGCGATGTGAGAGAACATGTCGGGCCCGTCGACCCGCTCCATCACCTGGGCGGGGCGCCCGTCCACCTCCGTCACCTCCACCACCTTCGGAGTGTGCACTCCGCTGGCGCGAGCCACCTCACTGGCCAAGGTGCTCCGGTCGACACTTTCCCCGGCGAGCGGGGAGCGCATGAGACGCAGCACGAACCCGTCGTCCCATTCGTAGATCTCGGCCTCTCGACCTTCATCGATGAGGCGCCTGCCAGCCAGGTCGGTCACGACGACCATTCAAGCAGGTGAACGATCGGCACCTCCGCCCTCGGGGAACGCATCTAACATCGCGTCACCAGGACTGAAGAACGTGACCAAGCCCGCACAACAACGACGAGTGCCGAACGCCGACGGCGACGTGGATCTGGGACCTGCCGCGGCTGAACGGTTTGCCGCAATCAGCACCGGGCGCCTTGGCCGGGCCGCCTTGCTCAGGATCCTGCACTGGGCGCGCCTCACGCTCGATGCAGGACTCACTACACCCGCGCCTTGGCGGGGACCGAGTCGCAACGCTCACGCCGCTGCCAGTTGCGAGGCAGCCCCCTGGCTTGAACCCGCATTCGCCACGGCGGTCGAGGTCGGACTGGGAGGGTCGGAGAAGATAGCGCCCGCCGACCTTTTGCGCATGAGCCGGGTGGTGGGAGGGCCGGGTGGGTGGAGGACTACTCCGGTCCGGGTCGATGGCCATCGGGTTCGCTTCCGAGCGGGGAGGGTTCTGGGTCTGGTGGAGCAGCTGACAGACCGAGCCAGCCTGTCGACTGAGCCGGCCCCGCTGGTGGCGGCGCGACTTCATCTCGGGTTGCTGCTCGTGCATCCATTCTCCGATGGCAACGGCCGCACGGCCCGTCTGGCCGCGGCGACTGTGCTCCTTCGTGACGGCACGAGGAACTCGTTGCAGACCTGTGTCGAACAACACCGCCACATCGCACCGCACCGCTACGCCATCGTCATGGGCCGGCTGCGGCGGCAAGAGATCGATATCGATCACGTGATCGATGACTTTCTGGGAGCCATGGCCGGTCGATGTGTTCTCGCCGCCTGGGCGTGTCATCGCAAAGATGATCCTGTCGCTCTAGCGAGACTGGACCGTGTGATAGCGGCCGAACTCGACTCGCAGTTGGCTGTCGTCGGTCGAACTCCAGGACCGCGCGAAGCATGGCGTCGACCGTGACAGCCCCCGCCATCGACACCGCACGCCATCCGATGGACGACATCTCCTACGTCGCCGCCTGTCGAGCACGACTGGACGCGCACGGTGCGCTCGTGCTGGATGGGTTCTTCACCGCTGAAGCGGTGGAGCGGATCATTGCCGAGTCGGGTCACCGCGAAGGGGACGTGTTCTACGCCGCCTCGACTCACAACGTCTACCTCACTCCTCCCGACCCGGCTCGCCCCGACAATCACCCGTTCAACCGACAGGTCGCCAGCAGCAAGGGCTTGATCGCCGATGATCAGATCGCGCTCGACGCGCCATTGCGGGATGTCTACGACGACCCCAGGTTCCGAGCGTCCCTTTGCGGCGTGCTCGGGATCGACGAGATCCATCCCTACGCGGATCGCCTCTCATCAATCAACATCCACTTCGCGGCTGGGGGCATGGAGCTCGGATGGCACTTCGACAACTCGTCGTTCGCGGTGACGATGCTGCTCCGCGCCCCCGAGGCTGGTGGAGTTCTTGAGTACGTATCGGATGTGCGCGATGCCGATCTCGGCGAGATGGCGTTCGAACGAGTCGATGCTGTGCTCGGAGGCGAGGAGGAGGTCGAGACCCTCCGCTTCACGCCCGGCGACCTCGTGATGTTTCGAGGCCGCCACGCACTGCATCGCGTCACCCCCACCGAGGGCTCCGTCACGCGAATGCTCGTTGTGTTCGCCTTCAACGATCAGCCCGATGTCGCCCTGGCCGAGTCGGCGCTCAGCACTTTCTACGGTCGAACGAGCTGACTATCAGTCGAAGAGGTCCGGGTCGGTCTGGGTTATCTCATCCCACAGTGTCTGAAATGACAGCCAGCCGAGCTGGGGCGATCCGAGCGCGCCGCGCACCATCATCGCCGCATCGGCCGGCCAGACCTCGTATTCGCCCGCAGCACGAGCCAGGAGCTGAACGTGGGCAGCTTTGTCCATCCCGATGAACCACCAGGCGGCCTCCTCGACGGTCTGCCCGGCAGTGAAAAGGCCATGGCCGACATGAATGCCGACACGCTTGTCGCCAAGGGACGCGGCAAACTCGTCGGCCTACTCAGGACTCAGCGCTAGGCGCGGTTCGCGGATGACGGCCTGATCGTCGAAGAAGACCGATGTGTCCTGGGTGATGGGGTCGACAGGCGCACCGAAGGCCGACCAGGCGCTTCCGTAGGTGGAGTGGGCGTGGCAGACCGCAGTCACCTCGGGCCGCGCGCGGTGAACCGCCGAGTGAAGCAGCAGGCCGACCGTATTCACCTGGTGGATACCGGAGACGACGTTGCCGTCGTGGTCGGCCTCAACCAGATCAGAGACCTTCACGAAGTTGAACGAGATGCCGAGAGGGTTGATCCACAGGTGGTCGTGGTGCTCCGGGTCGCGCACCGTCACGTGCCCGAGCAAGCCCTCGGAGAAGCCCATACGGCCGAACACTCGACACGCCGGCTAAGCGCTCGAGTCGGTGACGACGTTCAGCGGCGGCCGACTCGAAGACCGGCGGCGTTCTGACTGCGAGCCTGTCCGCGGCTGAAGCGAGTTCGGCATCGGTCATTACAGGCATACCTCCTGAAGCCAACCCATGCTAGACAACCGCCAAGTGCCAAGGGGACGGAGACGCCGTGGGCGGCACCGACAACTACGACTGGACCGAGTTCGAGCTTTCGATGTACTACCAGCGATCGCGCTCGGAAGTCTTCAGATCGTGGGCAACGAGTCGAGGACTCGAGTCATTTTTCATAGCTCGGGCTGAGCACACCAGCCCCGACGGGGAAGTTCGCGACCCAGACGAGATCGTTCAGGCCGGAGACGATTATCGCTGGAGCTACCTCCACGACTTTCAGCACTCAGGTCGCTACATGGCGGTGGAGCCGGACGAACGATTGACGTTCACGTTTGGCCCGATGACCGTCGACATCGGCTTTCGAGACGTTCAGGCCGGCACTGAGGTCCACCTTCACCAGACAAACTGTGCGCCAATCGATCCCGACCGCGTCTGGCAGCATCTGAACTGCCGTGGCTGTTGGATCTATTTCATGACCAACCTCCGCGCCGTACTCCACTCTGGCATCGACCTACGAGACTACGAGAATCCCGACCTCAACGACTCCGTCAGCGTGGGCTGGAATCGACCGGATCGGTACGACGCACGAGAGATATCCCGACCATGAGGCATCCGACAGCCAGGCTGCCCATGATCAGGTGAGCCCAGGCCAGGCCATCTCGGATCGCGTTCTTCGCTTCGGGGCCGAGGGCGACATCCTCGCCGGCGATCACCTCGCGTAGAGCCTCGACGTCGCCCACCTGACGGTCGACGACGAAGAACAGGATCGCGCTCGCCAGGGCGACACCGTAGGTGAGCGACACCTGACGGATGAACTGGTGAGATGAAGTGACGCGCCCCATCTCTTCCATCCCGCTACTGCCCTGCAGCAGGTTGATGCCCGCTGTCGTCACCAACCCAATCGCCAGGCCGATCAGTCCCAAGGCGACGAACAACACCACCAGCGGCAAGGTGAGGGCGATCGAAACACCGGCCAGGCTGAGCGACGGGATGAAGAGCGCACATCCGAGAAGGACCACATCGCAGTCGCGCCACTTGTCGAGGGCACGGCTGTACAGCAGGGAGCCCACCGTCCAACCCGTGCTCAGGAAGACGAGGGCGAAGGCCGCGAATTCCACCGACCGGCCGCGCGATGTCTGTACGTAGAGGGGCACGTAATTCTCGAGCCCCAGCGCGATGAACATCACCAGGCCCGAAGTGATGTGGATCCACATCAGAGGGAATCGGGTGATGTGCTCCCGAGCGATCACGGGCACGGGCGTACGTCCGCTGTGACCCCAGTAGGCGCCGGTCAGCAGAACGGATCCGAGTACGGCCAGGCCCACGGCCCACCACCGCACCCCGATCTGGGCCACCGCCACAAGCGAGCAACCGATCAGCGCGGTGAGTAGGCCTGCTCCTCTCCAGTCGATCTCGATTCGTGCAGGTCGTTCGCGTGTGGTGGGTAGCGCCGTCCAGCCCACAGCCAGCGCCAGCGCGATCAGGGGCAGTTCGGCGATGAAGACCAGTCTCCAACCACCCAGTGCCAACATCGCGCCCACCACGGCGGGACCACCGAACGCTCCCGCTCCGAACACCACGGACTGAGCCGCGAACGCCCGAGGACGAAGCTCGCTCGGGTAACCCACTCCGATAGCGGTGAACGCCACGCCGAAGACGAGGCCGCCACCGAAGCCTTGGATCACCCGGGCAAGAATCAGGATCGGCATGGATGGTGCAACTGCCGCAGCCGCGGTCGAGACAAACAGCCATACCCCGGTGACGCGAAACGTCCGTCGAACTCCTACTGCGTCGATCACCGGACCGGCGAAGATCAGCGCCACCGCTCCGGCGGCCAGTTGGCCGGTGATCACCCACGGCAGCAAGCCCACCCTGCCCAGGTCTTCTGCAATGCTCGAGAGGGCCGCCACCACCGCCAAGCCACCGAACGCGACGAGGGCCACCACCGCGAGATGAGCGAAGGTCAGAGCCAGGTACGGGCCCGACCATATGCCCGGACCACTCGGGGTCTCGTCTGACACTGCCATCGCTTCTCCAGTGAGCGGAATTACGAGAATCGCGAGGGCGACAACTCGAGCTCGTAGAGGATGGTGGCCTCGTACACGAGACGACCATTCACCGTGCCAGGCCAACGACGCTATCAGCGCCGGTCAGAAGCCCAGCTCTTCACCGCGGCCAGGAACTCGTCGATCAGTTGGTCTGATATCTCGAACGAGAGGGCGATGAATCCTCGGCGGGCGAGGTACTAACCCTTGTCGAGCATGGCATGGAAGAACAATTCGAGTTCCGCCTCTGGCGCGTGGATCGCCATGAGCGAACCGACACCGGTGACGTCGAAAGGCCGTTCGTTCTCGCTGAAGATCCGGGTGAGGCCGTCTCGGAGTCGCTCGCCCCGCTCATTCACGGTGGCGATCAGTTCGGGAGTGAGCACTTCGTCGATGGTGGCCACCACCGCGCGCATCGACAAGATGTTGTTGTTGAACGTCCCTGCCTGGCTCAACACGCCACCGGCACTGAGATCGAACGCCGCGAAGATGTCCGCCCGCCCGCCGAACGCTCCGAAAGTAAGGCCGCCGGCAAGGTACTTGCCGAGGGTTGTGATGTCGGGCATCACGCCAAAGAGTTCCTGCGCTCCTCCCGGCGAAAGTCGAGAGGTCATGACCTCGTCGAAGATGAGCAGGGTCTCGGTCTTGTCACACAGTTCGCGAAGGTCGTGGAGAAAGCCGTCGTCCGCCGGCGTGCAGCCACCTGCGCCTTGCATGAGTTCGACGAGCACGCAGGCGATCCCACTTCCGTCGATCCCGACAGCCGCTCGTACCGACTCGATGTCGTTGAAAGGCAGCACAATGAAGTCGTGGGGCACGTTCAAGGGTGATGGGCCGTGGTCGAATGAGAGCACGCCTCCGTGGTAGCCGCGCTCGAACACGACAATCCGGGACCTGCCGGTGTGATGCAGTGCCAACCCGAGCGCCATCAGATTCGCCTCAGTGCCCGAGTTGGTGAACCGAACCTGCTCGATCGAAGGGAAACGCGCGGCGACGAGACGGGCTGCCTCGATCTCCACCGTGTGGGTTGCGCCCATGGCGAAACCAGTCTCCAGCGCTGCACTTACCGCCCTGCGGATCGGGGCCGGGCTATGGCCCAGGAGACCTGCGGTGTAGTTGCCCAGGAGATCGACGTAGGTGAACCCGTCGATGTCGGTGAGGTAGGGACCGCTGGCCGTCGAAACACGGAAAGGGAAGGGATCGAAATGAAGAACCGACCTCGTGTTTCCACCCGGCAGGACGACGCGCGCCGCGGCATCGGCGGCCGCTTGGATCGATATTCCCGATGGGCTGCTTCGACGAGACTCATGAGCCCGATCCTCGCAGGTCCAGGCGAGTCAGCAACTCACTCAGTAGAGACGCTCGGCCTCGTCGTTCAAGATGATCTCCTGCATCTGCTCGACGGTGATGGGCAACTCGCCATGTTTCACCATCGCCTCCGCAAGCAGCAGGTCGTCGGCATCTTTTTCGACGACACCATCGATGGACCACAACCCAGACCGGATGATGCACTTCGCGCAATGGAAGTACGCGGTGGTCAGTTCGACCACGAGGGCGAGATCAGGAACGCTCCCCTTGACTTCCATCGAAGAGCGGAGGTCCTCGTCACGAACGATCGTGGCTCGGCCTCGCACTCGCAGGGTGTTCTTCGTCCCTGGGATCATGAAGATCAAGCCGACGAATGGGTGGCGCACCACGTTGACGAAGGTGTCGGCTCGGTGATTGCCCAGTCGGTCGGGTATGGCGAGGGTTCGATCGTCGAGCACTTGCACGAATCCGGGCGGGTCGCCCTTGGGTGAGATGTCGATCGACCCCTCCCCGTCACTCGAAGCGATGAGAACGAACGGTGACCTGCAGATGAAATCTCGGCAGTAGTCGTCGAACCGATTGACCTCCTTTGCGATCACGAACTCGCTGGGCGGAGCGACGACTTCTCGCAGCTCTTGCAGCGTCGTTATCGTCTCTTTGAATTCCACCACTAGCGCCTAGCTCCGCAGCTTCGGAAACAGTTCCGTAGCGACCGATTCGAAGGCGTCCAACTGGCTGTCGAGCATCGGGTAGTACAGACCGAAATCGGTGATGCCGACCTCGGCCAATCCTCCGATCAGATCCTCGAATACCTGATGCGATTGGTAGTACCGGATCTCGCCGCCCGTGGCCCGACCCTTGGCGTCGAACATGTTGTAGGAGATCCGTAGAGTCTCCGGATCGCGGCCGATCGTTTCGCAGTGCTGCCGACACACCGCGATCTTCTCTCCGACTTCCTTCAGCTGGTCGTCGAAATCCTCGGCAAAGCTCATGGTGTTCCAGGTATCGGCGTAGCGGGCTGCCTTGCCGATCATCACCGGACCCATCGCCGCCACTGTGATGGGTGGTCGGGGCCGCTGCGGGCTGCGCGGATTCATCGTCGCCTCGTTGACCTCGTAGAACTCACCCTTGTAGGTAGTGGCCTCATTGGCGAGAAGCTGGCCGACAAGCTCCACGTACTCGTCAAACTGGGCAACACGCTTCTTGTTCGTCCAATTCTCCATCCCGATCATGTCGTACGACGGATCTATCGGCATGCCGAGACCCAGCCCCACTTCAAGCCGGCCACCTGAGATGTGATCGACGGTCAAAGCCTGACGCGCGAGCATCGCCGGATTCCGGAGCGGTATCTGGGCAACACAGGGCGCTATCCGGATTCGACTGGTGGCCTGCGCAACCCCGGCGAGGGTGGTCCACAGTTCGAACCAGTTGCTCGGCGGATTCGACCAGTCGCACCAGTGATCGGCTGTCACTGCCAGATCGAAACCGAGATCCTCAGCCCGCTTGAACCGGCCGATGAGTTCGTCCCATTCCACATTCGGCAGGATCAGTGCCTGAAATCGAACCTCGTAACCCATGTCGTCCCCCTGATAACGACGGCGCCATTGCGCAGACCCGGCAAACAGTAGTCAACCGAGTGGAGATCGAGCTACGAAGGTGCGGATGAGCCCGACATGCTCGGTCGACCACACCGCGTAACCCTTGCGGCGAAGGATGTCGATGCCAGGCGCCGGCAGATGCTCGGTCACAAGTTCAGCGGTCTCGCCATCACCCAGATCACGCACCGCCCGAAGGAGCGGATTGATCGGCATCACATCCGGATCGAGGTCCTGCTCGTGTAGAACCTTCACGATCGCGCCCTCATCGAACCATTCCGGTGCCGGCCCGAAGTACTCGACCTCGTCGGCGAGTCCGATGTTATCTAGCGGCGCTTGACCCACCGCGACACGCAACTCGTTCACCAGTTCGGCTACTTCGATCTTTCCGACCGCCGCGGCCTGGGTCAGGGTTGCAACCCGACCGACGCTTCGCCGCAGGACCGGGTTGCGGAGCTTGATGAATGCAGGAGCCATGGAAATGAGCAGGTCCTCGACCTCGGGGTGTTCGTTCAGCAAGGTGGCGACCTTGGTCTCCGCGGTGATCTCGCTCTCTCCCACTCCCCCATCGAAGCAGACCCCGTCCAAGGCGGGCAATGCGAGCTCTTGGGCAGCTACGACGAAGTAGTGTCGTAGATTCATGGACTACACCGACCGGTCCGAAGCTGACGCACGCGAGCTCCGCCGCTTCTGGATCCTGATCACGCTGGCTTCCACTGCGACCCTGGTGGCGGCGCTGGCCGGACTGGTGCTCGGCATAGCCGACCCCGACGACGGGTCCACCGGCGATGAAGCATTTCGTGTTGTGGCTGCTGTCGGCGGGCTGGGTGCCGGCCTGCTGTTCGGTGCTGCCGCTGTTTGGGCCCAGGTCAGGAATCTCTGGCGATTCGCGCCGCAATGGTTTCGCTATCTCGCATGGGGCATCTTGGTGGTCGTTGCCATTGCAGCAATCGCCAGCTCTGCGGCCAGGTCGAACTAGTCGACCCCACGAGGGGGATCGACTGGCCCGCTACAGGTCCTCGAGCACGGATCTGCGCTGCTTTATGAGCTTGAGGATGGCTTCGGTGCGGTCGGTCATGCCCACGCCTTCGGTTGCGGGCCAGGTGGCCACCTCGGCCTTGGCGAAGTCGACCCACCGGATCATGACGTCGAAGAGCTCTAGTTGGAAGGTGGCGAACAGGACCGACAGGTGGGTTCTCTGGGGGAACGGGTGCTGTCCGTCGAGGTAGCTCGCGTTGATGGTGACGACCTGCTCATAGAGGGAGCTTGCATCATCGGCCATCTCGGTGAGCGCCGCCATGAGCTCACCGGTGGTGCCGTTTTCCGCGAAGAGAAGCCGGAGCAGGGCTTCTGCTTCAAGGGCCGGCGGTTGGGGTGAGGTCGCCATCCACTCCTTGAGCGCGACCCGACCCTCATCGGTGATGGTGTACACGGTGCGATTGCGTTGGCCCACCGATTCCTGCGTCGCCGTTGCCAGTCCGTGCTCGACGAGTTTCTTCGGTTCGGAGTACAGGAGCCGTTCAGACTTCGGCCAGGCGAAGCGAAGGCTTCGCTTTGCCTGCTGGGTGAGCGCGTAGCCGGTCCAGGGCTGAATGGCCAGAAGTCCGAGGACGGCATAGGAGGAGACGGTGAGGCGTGAAGACACGCACTTGACTTTACTGCATTGTTCAGTAATATCCATCCTGTACTTTGCAGTATCGATATAGGGGGATAGTGATGGAAGTATCGAACTACATCGGGTTCGTTACCTCAGAAGGCGAACTGTTCGCAGCCGCTGCTGAGCACGGCGAACTGAGTGTCGACATAGCAGCATGCGACGACTGGGACATGCGCGGGCTTGTGCGTCACCTCGGCGTGATCCACCTGTGGGCCGCGGCAAACGTTGCGTATCCGAGCGACGACTGGCTCGACGTCGACGAGCTGGCGGCCCTCAACGGGTACTGGCCCGATCTTGGGTCCTCTTGGCCCGACGATGCCGAACTCGTCTCCTGGTATCGCCAAACCCACAAGAACCTGGTTCGCGTGCTGGAGTCGGCACCAGTCGATGTCGAGTGCTTCACCTTCCTCCCGGCGCCCACACCGCTCACAATGTGGGCCCGCCGCCAGGCCAGCGAAATTGCCGTCCACCGATTCGACGCCGAGGCCTCGCGCGGCATCGAATCACACTTCGAGCCACAGTTCGCAGCCGACATGCTCGATGAGCTCCTCTCGTGCTTCGCTCCCCGACCGAGAGAGCTCGAAGTCGACACAGAGCGAACCATCGGCATCCACGCGCACGACGTCGACGAGCACTGGCATCTGACGATCGGCCCCCAGGGGATCAAGACCTCACGGCAGGATCGCGACGCCGACCTCACGGTCACCGCAACCGCGGCCGAGCTCTACCTGCTCTTCTGGAACCGGACTCCCGACTCGAACGCGACATTGGCTGGCGACACCGACCTGATGGACCTCTGGCGCAACAGTCAGCGCGTCCGCTGGTCGGGAGCCTGACGACACCGACCGACTCGGTGTCGTTGGCTGCTGGCTAGTGTCGTCGCATGAGTCGACGTTACGAGGACCTGACCGGACCCGAGATCGCTGAGGCGATCAAGCCATCGAGCATCCTGCTCTTGCCCATCGGCGCGATCGAACAGCATGGCCCCCACCTGCCGATGTCGGTCGATACGGTGATTGCCGAGGAGGTCGCAACGGCCGTGGTGGCCGCGTGTGGCGAGGAACTCGACGTGTGGCAACTGCCCACACTGTCGATCTCGAAGTCCAACGAGCACGCCTGGTCACCCGGCACCCTCTACCTGTCGCCGGAAACCATGCTCGCCGTTCTTCGCGACATCGGCCGTTCGATCGCCACCACCGCGGCGCAACGTCTGGTTCTGCTCAATGGCCACGGGGGAAACACCACCCACCTCGGGACCGCACTGCGCGAGTTGCGGCTGGCCCATGGGCTCAAGACCTTCCTGATGCATCCCTCGCTCCCCCCGGCCTACGGCGGCACATCCACCGAGGAAGAACTGGGTATGGGCATCCACGGAGGCCTGAACGAAACCTCGGTCTTCATGTACCTCCGCCCCGACGAAGTCGACCTCAGCGGCGCCGAGCGCAAGGTTCCCGAACGGCTGGCCGAAAACACCCACGTCAAGTTCGGCGGGTCGGTTTCATTCGGGTGGTTGTCCAACGACTTCGATCCCGACGGATATATCGGAGACCCCACCGGCGCCAGCGCGGAACTCGGCAAACAATTGTTCGACAATGCCGTGGCCAAGTTGGCCGAAGCCATGGTCGAGATCAGCACCTTCGACTTCGGTCGCTGAGGCCGAGGCCCTACCCTGTCGGCGTGAACAAGCAACCCGAAACCATCGAGCAGCTTCGCCAGTCGTTCGCCTACGGCTCACGAAGCAACCTCAACTTCAAGTTCATCAAGGGCCTCAGCGACGACGAGTTCGGGGCGTTTCTCGAGGAACTACTGGCCGCCATTGCCGCGACCACCGATGACGGCAACGCCGATCGGGTGATCGATGCCGCCTACCGCTGGCAACTCGAGTCGTATGTGGGTCATCTCGGAGACCCCGCCGACTTCCCCCACCGCCACGACGACACGCCGCTCGCCAGCCTCGGCAAGCCGCTCTCGGAGTGCACCGTTGCCCTGCTCACGTCGAGCGGACATTTTGTCGAGGGCGACGACCCACGACCGTTCGACGTCGAAGACATGACCCAGGCCGAGGCGGAGGCGCGAATCGGCGAGTTCCTCAGCGCGGCACCTTCGATATCCGCTGTGCCGGTAGATACGCCGCCCTCTCAGCTGAGAGTGCGACACGGCGGCTACCCGATCGCTTCGGTGGCGGCCGATCACCAGGTCGCCTTACCTCTCGAACACATGACGGCGCTGGCAAATGACGGCGTCATCGGTGGACTCGCGCCAACCGCCTACTCGTTCGTCGGCGCCACCTCCCAGGTGAGGCTGCGTAAGAAGAACGCGCCCGAGTGGGCCGAGCAACTCCGCGATGATGGAGTCGACGCAGTCCTGCTGGTGCCCGTTTGACCCGTCTGCCACGTGTCGGTCGGACACGTCCAGCGAGCAATCGAGTCGATCGGGATCCCCACCGTCGGGGTCTACGTACGCAGCTTCGGCCACATCCCCGAACTCATGGGTGTCGCGAGGGCCGCGATCACCAAGCATCCGATGGGCCGTCCGCTCGGCGCCCCCGGCGACAGCGAACGCCAGCGCAGCGTCGTTCTCGCCGCGCTTTCGCTCCTCGAACGGGACGAGCAGGCGATCGTCGAACTGCCTGATCCGTGGCGGGCCGGAGCCGGCGCGGCGCCAACCTGACACGTCCGGCTACAGGTTCGGCATCACCTGTTCGGCGAAGCGGGTGACCTGCTCCTCGAACACTTCGTAGGGGTCGCCCATGCACTGGGGGTAGATCGTGACGTGGGTGGCGTCGACCTGAGCCACACGGTCAGCCAGCTGCTCGCCAACCTCGTCGGCGGTACCGACGAGCACGATCCGCTGGTCCATGGCGACCTCCAACGTCGGGATCCAGCCGTTGGGCGCAGGCTTGCCGTCTGGCCCCATGAATCCCTTCTGTCGCCCATAGGGGCCGAGGAACTTCCAGTGTTCATCGAAGCCGGGACGAGCGGCGGAGACCGCCTCTTCATGGGTGTCGCCGATCCTCACGTTGATCACCATCATGCGTTGCTCGCCCGGGCCGAGCGCCACTCCGTGCTCGTCCCCCCAGATCCGACCGAACTCATGCCATTGGGTGGCCAGGAACTCAGGGTGCACGTTCCACCACACGCCACCTACTCCACGACGGGCTACCGCCTCGAGGGTGGGTGGCGATGAGATCGTCTGCCATTCCTCATAGGGCGACAAGGGCCTCGGAGTCAGCGATAGCCGCTCGACGACACCGCCACGGTCGGGAATCCCGGGCGGAGGCAAATCGAAGTGCTTGCCGTGGAAAGCGAACCACTCGTTTTTGAGCGCGAGGTCGACCACCTCGACAGCTTCCGCGAACAATTCTCGATTGAGCTGATCCTGTTTGGCTCGCTTCGCGGGGTCGTCGGTGCTGCCGATCACCGCTCCGAGAGGCATGGCTTCGCGCGGCACCGTGCCTCTACCAATGGCCATGACCGCACGGCCCCCGGAGAAGTTGTGGAGCGTTGCGAAGTCCTCGGCGAACCGGAGCGGGTGCCATTGGGGAAGGACGTGGATCAAAGCTCCGATCTTGATCTGCTCGGTGCGCTCGGCCACCACCATGCCGGCGAGGATGGCGTTGGGGATCACCTCGTAGCCCTCGTGCTGGAAATGGTGTTCCGTCAGAAAGAAGTAGTCATAGCCGAGTCGATCGGCCAGAACCCCGACATCGACCAAGCGCTCGGTCGTGTCCCATATGAGCTCGTTCGAAGCCTTGCGATCGGTGGGCTGCGGGTCGCCGGGCCCGGCGTCGGGCATCGGCACCGCTCCCAGCAGAAAAACGCCAACCTGCACATGCACCCCCTGGAGATATTCGGCCGAGACTAGTTCTGTCTCGTGTATCCGTGCTCAATCCCAGAGTTTCGGTGCGTAGGTCACGGGCTTCGGTTCGGGTTGGCCGTGGGGCACTGGCCCGCACAGCTGCTCCAGAAGACCCGGCCAGTCGAAAGACTCACTGATCTCTGAAGCTTTCAGCTCCACCAGCCGGTCGGGATCCACATACTGGGGGATGATGAGATCGAGGATCTTCTCGATGTCGTTTCGGAAGCGCTCATTGGTGCTCCTGACACCATCTGCTCTGAGTGGAATGTCGGGACACAGACGCACGAACATGTCGTAGGTGTTCGACCAGCGGGAGACGAGTGGCTTGACGTCGAAGGGGTCTTCGCCTCCGGTGGCGCGAAGGAAGTAGGCGAAGTTGTCGACCACGGCGCGATCGAGCACGAGTACGTCGGCTCGCGTCCGCAGCTCCAACTCCTCCCTGATCTGGGCCATGATCACCCACAGCTGGGCCTCGGGCGTCGCCCCTTCGTTCAGCCCCAGGGGACTGAACCGCACCATCTCTCGCCCCACCTCGACGCTGCGGCCGCTGCGCCCCACGGCCCCGGCGAAAGAGTGCACGGCGTTGGTCTTGCGCACCGAATGGGATCCGATGAAGGCGATTTTGTGACCGGTCGACATCACGTCGGAACCTAGCGCGCCGACGCGGGCACACGATGAGCCGGAGCCGACGGGCGTGCCCTCGCTATCGTTGCCGCCCATGACCGAAGAAGAAGAGAAGGCTGCCCATCCCCTTGAGTTGTTCTTCGACCTTGTCTTCGTGTTCGCCATCACCCAGGTGGTTTCACTGGTCGTTCACGATCTCACTCTGCCCGGGGTTCTCCGCGGTGCTCTGGTCCTCGCGATCATGTGGTGGGCGTGGACGAACTGGACATGGACGACCAATGTCGTCGACCTCGAACCCCGCCTGATCCGGGTGGCCGTTCTCACGTCGATGCTGGGCGTCTTCGGCATGGCGTTCGCCGTGCCGACTGCGTTCGGGGGAGACGGCGATTGGCTTGCACTCGGATACGTCCTGGTACGGGTGGTCGCAGCCGCAGTCATCGTGATCGGAACCCGCCACGACCCCGACGAGCTTCGGGCGGTTCTGACGTACCTCCCCATGTCGCTCGCGGGCACGGCGATCGTGCTAGTCGGCGGTTTGGTCGGGGGCGAAGCTCTCCAATGGATCTGGTTGGGCGCTCTCACCGTCGAGTTGATCGCAACGAGCTTCGCCGGTCATGCCGATTGGAAGGTGGACGCGGCCCACTTCGCCGAGCGGCATGGGTTGATCCTCATCATCGCCCTTGGCGAAGGCATCATCGCCGTCGGTCTCGCTCTCGATGGGGTGGAGATCGACGCGTCGCTGGCGCTGCTGCTGGCAGTCGGCCTGGCCGGCGTGTGTGCCATGTGGTGGGCCTACTTCGACCGTCTGCAGGAGGTGATGGAGACCGCGCTGCGAGACGCTGATGCCCATGAGACGGGACGCATCGCTCGTGATGTGTATTCGCTGCTGCACTATCCGATGATCGCCGGCATCGTGTTCTTCGCGGTTGCCCTCGAAGAAGCCTTCCTGCACCCCGACGACCCCATGGAGCAGGTGGTGGCCGTGCTCTTCATCGTCGCGGTCGGGATCTATCTGCTCGCCCAAGCCCTAGCGGCATGGCGCTGTTGGCGCACCTACCTCTACGAACGGGTCATCGGGGTCGTGGCGATCGGTCTGCTGGTGGCCGTCTGGGACGGCGCGGCCAAGAACGTCGTCCTCGCCTCGACGGTCATCCTCATCGCAACCATGTCCGCCGAGTATCTGCGATTCCGGGCCAGGATCCGAGGCGAGGTCCCCGCAGTGTGACGTGAGTCAGTGCTGGTGTGCGATCGCTGCGCCCATCATTCCAAAGAAGGCGGCGGCGTTCTGTGAACCCTCGATGACCTCGACGTGGCCGGACACGAAGTCCGCAGCAGGCAGCGACCCCTCTCCGACGTCGAGGAACGCTTCGTAGCTCGTGCGGACCACAAGATCAGCGGGCACCGAACTGTCTCCGTAGCGAACATCGACCGTGGCGCGGGTGGACACGATGGTGAAGACGTCGTCGTCGATGTGGAGTCGCACGGTGAGGTCGGGCCGGTTGGGCACGGCATCGAGCACGATCCTCAAAGGGAGCGCGAGAGTGCGGAGGTTGCCAGGCTCACGGGGGTCGGGGGACCGATCGAATACGCCCCCGAAACGGGCGAGCTCCCACAGGATTCGATCGGTTCCGCGGCCGAGCTCGGTGAGTTCGTAGGCGCTGCTCCCATCGGGCTTGCAGATCAGGCCGGTCTCGGTCAACTCCGTGAGACGTGTGCTCAGGAGGTTGGTGGCGATGCCGAGGCCTTCGTGAAGCTCCTGGTATCGCGCCGGGCCCGCGTGGAGGTCGCGCAGTATTAGCAGCGCCCAGCGATCGCCGACGGCATCGAGTGCCCGGGCGATCGGACACAGCAGGTTGTAGTGGCGTTTTGCAGTCATGTGACCTCCGTTCCTGGATTGTACTTGCAAAACTCAAGTTGCAGGAGTACTTTACTTTTGCAAGTACAGTCCAACAGACAAGGACCAACAACATGTCGAACATCACCCCACTCCTAGAACGCAACGAGGAGTTCGCCCGCAGCGGTGCCCACGTCGGGTTGACTCCGGTGCCCAAGTACAAGGCGTTCGTCCTCTCCTGCATGGACGGACGCGTCGATCCGGCCCACATCCTCGGGATCGATCCCGGCGACGCGCTCGTCATGCGCAACACCGGAGGCCGCGTGACAGATGCTTTCATCCGCGAGGTCGCCTTCATCGCCACCTTGACCGAGACCCTCTTCGGCGAGGACGCTCCCCCATTCGAGGTCGCCGTGATCCACCACACCGCATGTGGCAGCGCCATCCTGGCCGACCCCGACTTCCGACACACCCTCGCCGAACGCACCAACGTCGACGAGGACAGCCTCGCCGCCCAGGCCGTGACAGATCCGAACGCCACAGTCAGAGTGGATGTCGAGAAACTCGATTCGTCGCCGCTGCTGCCCTCTCACTGGTCGGTGTCGGGCCACGTCTACGACGTCGAAACCGGACTCGTCTCAACTATTGACCCCGGTGTGAAGGATTCCTGAATGAACCGCTCAGACTTCCCCACACCGAGCCACGGCTTCGTGACCACACACTTCGTAGTGGCAGAAGATGTCGACCGGACAGCACACTTCTACTCCCACGTGCTCGGCGGAGAGGTCATGTTCGGTGCAGAAGGCACTCCGAGGTTGGTGAAACTCGCAAACACCTGGGTAATCATCAACGTCGGCGGCGAACCGACCCCCGACAAGCCGACCGTCACACTTGAACCACCGGCAAACCCCAACCGGGTAGATGCCTTCATGAACATTCGGGTCGCCGACATCGCCGCGGCCTGTGCCGAATGGAGCCAGCGCGGCGCCGAGTTCCTCACCGAACCGATCGACAACCACGGCATCGAGCTTCGCTGCTACATGAGAGACCCCGACGGTCGGCTCATCGAAGTGGGGCAAGCCACGGGCATGCTCGAGATGTTCGG
>JAJCXY010000107.1 GCA_029263215.1 Acidimicrobiales bacterium | reverse complement strand
TGCCATGGAGCTGATCGCCGCCACCCGCGTGGTGAAGGCGATGCAGCGAGCCGACGCGTCGCGCCCGTACGCCCGCAAGATCACCGCCGTCATCGAAAATCTGGCGGCCGGTGGCGCCGAGGTCGATCATCCCCTGCTGCGGGAGGCCGAAGAGGTCAAGAAGGTCGGCTTCATAGTGATGGCTGGAGACCGCGGTCTCGCCGGTGCATACAACACCAACCCCATCCGCCTGGCCGAGACCCAGCTCATGGCTCATCAGACCGAGGGCCGCGACTACTCCCTGTTCTGTGTGGGCAAGAAGGCCACTGCCTACTTCAAGTTCCGGCACTATCGCATCGACCATGCCTATGAGGGGTTCACCGACAACCCCACCTACGAAGATGCTCGTCGCATCGCCGACGACGTGGCCGCGGCTTTCCAGAGCGGCGAGATCGACGAAGTCGAGTTGATCTACACCGAGTTCATCTCGATGGGCACCCAGCGCGTGTCGGCTCGTCGTTTCCTTCCTCTGGAGGACACCAGTGTGATGGCCGAGGCCGGTGGCGGCTCTGCGGAGGTTGCCAACTCGTTCGAGTTCGAGCCCTCCCCTGAGGCTGTGCTGGAGAGCCTGCTTCCCCGCTACGTGGAAGCCCGCCTCTTCGGTGCCCTGCTCGATTCCGCTGCATCTGAGCATGCCAACCGGCAGCGGGCCATGAAATCGGCAACTGACAACGCCGAAGATCTCATCACCAGCCTGTCTCGTGAGATGAATGCCGCTCGCCAGGCGTCGATCACCACCGAGATCATGGAGATCGTCAGCGGTGCTGAAGCCCTCGGCTCCGGCGACGACACTATCGATCTGGCCGCGCTCATCTCTGAGATCGAAGCCGGGGACACCACCGGCGCGGCCGCCGTGGTCGATGCGGCATCGCCCGCCGCGAGTGCAACCGCCACCGCAGTGGTAGCTGATGGCCCGTACGGCCCCGGATCGCACGCACCGCTGCCCGATCGTTCTACCCCGGGCGGCTTTTCGATCAAGGGCAACGCCGATTCGATGCTTTACCACCGCCCCGACAGCCGGAGCTATGGGGTCACCATCGCCGAGGTCTGGTTCGACACCCCTGAGCGAGCCGAAGCCGCCGGCTTCCGGCTCGCCAAAACCCACCCCAAAACCGACAGCTGAACCCCGCGGTTCAACCAACCCAGCGGTCCAATCAACAAGGAACACCAAAGACATGACCGTCACCGAGAACGATCTCAAGTCTGGACGAATCGTCGGCATCGCCGGCCCCGTCGTCGATGTCGAGTTCCCTCCGGGCCATCTGCCCGAGATCAACACCCAGATCGAATACGACGTCGAGATCGAAGGCGAAACGATCCACGTGGCCGCCGAGGTAGCCCAACAGATCGGCGACAATCGCGTCCGGGCAATCTCCATGAAGCCCACTGATGGCCTCACCCGCGGCGCCGAAGTCACCAATACTGGCCATGGTGTTCAGGCGCCGGTGGGCGACGACACTCTCGGCCACATCTGGAACGTGATGGGCGACTGTCTCGATGAAGCGGGGCGCACCACCGCCGAGCGGTGGGACATTCACCGCCCGGCGCCGTCGTTCGACTCCCTCGAGCCGTCGTCGAAGATGTTCGAGACGGGTGTGAAGGTGATCGATCTGCTCACTCCCTACAAGGAGGGCGGCAAGATCGGTCTGTTCGGTGGCGCCGGCGTGGGCAAGACCGTGCTCATTACTGAAATGATCACCCGAGTCGCCACCAACCATGGTGGTGTTTCGGTGTTCGCCGGTGTGGGAGAACGCACCCGTGAGGGCACCGACCTCTTCATCGAGATGGGCGAGACGGTGATGGGCGACGGTGAGACCACCGTGCTCGACAAGGCCGCTCTCGTGTTCGGACAGATGGATGAGCCGCCCGGCGTGCGTCTTCGTGTCGCCCTGTCGGGTGTCACCATGGCCGAGTACTTCCGCGATGTACAGAATCAGGATGTGTTGTTGTTCATCGACAACATCTTCCGCTTCGTGCAGGCCGGCTCCGAGGTATCAACCCTGCTCGGCCGTATGCCGTCGGCGGTGGGCTACCAGCCGACCCTGGCCGACGAGATGGGCGAACTCCAGGAGCGCATCACCTCTACCCGAGGCAAGTCGATCACCTCCCTGCAGGCCGTCTACGTGCCGGCCGACGACTACACCGACCCTGCGCCGTTCACCTCGTTCACCCACTTCGACGGCACCACCGAGCTGAGCCGCGACATCGCGGCGCTCGGCATCTACCCGGCTGTCGATCCGCTGGCATCCACCTCCACCATCCTCGACCCGTTGGTGGTGGGCGACCGCCACTACCAGACCGCCCGCCGGGTGCAGGAAGTGCTCCAGCGCTACAAGGAACTCCAGGACATCATCGCCATTCTCGGTCTCGATGAGCTTTCCGAAGAGGATCGCATCACCGTCGACCGGGCCCGCAAGGTGCAGCGCTTCTTGTCGCAGCCGATGTTCGTGGCCAAGACCTTCACCAACCAGGACGGAATCTTCACTCCCGTCGATGAGACCATCGATTCGTTCGAGGCTCTCATCGACGGAGACCTCGATCATCTGCCTGAGCAGGCCTTCTTCATGGTCGGTGGCGCCGAGGACGCGGAGCGCAAGGCCGCGGAGCTTCAGGCCTAGGCCTGAGCGAGAGTCGAGGCTGCTGTCATGTTCACCGTCGAAGTTGTCAGTCCCGAGGCCGTGTCTTACACGGGTGAGGCCGAAATGGTCATCGCTCGCACCATCGACGAGGGCGACATCGCCTTCCAGGCCGGACACGTGCCGTTCATCGGGGCGTTGGCCGTCTGGTCGGTGGAAGTCATCAAGGAAGATGGGTCACGCGACGTGTTCGCGGTTCACCGTGGGTTTGTCCAGGTGAGCGGCGAAGAGGTCACCATCCTGAGCGATGTGAGTGAAGCCGCCGACCAGATCGACGTCGGCCGGGCCAAGGCCAGCCTGGAGTCGGCCGACGCCGCGCTGGCCGCCGACGGCGATGATGCCGAAGCCGCCGCCGCGAAGGCCCGCGCCGAGCTGCGCCTTGCGGTGGTCGGAGTGAGCGCCGAATAGGCGACGAGTCGCGGCTGCCGGGCCAGCGACAGGATCACTCCACCAAGGTTCCCGGCACCCCCACCTCGGGCGCGGGCCATGTCATGGCGAGACCTTCAAGGGTCTGCACCATGATCTCGCTCACCACGAGATTGCGGTACCACTTGCGGTCGGCGGGGATGATGTACCAGGGGGAATCGGCGGTACTCGTGCGTTCGAGCATCTCCCGGAATGCTTCTTGATAGTCGTCCCACCGTTCGCGCTCGGCGAGATCGCCGAAGCTGAACTTCCAATTCTTCTGGGGATCGTCGACGCGAGCCTGTAGCCGTTCCCGCTGCTCCTCTTTGGAGATGTGGAGAAACAGCTTGATGATCGTGGTGCCTTCGTCGGCCAGCATCCGCTCCAGGTTTGCGATGTGGTCGTAGCGCCGCTCCCAACGATCCTGCGCCACCAGATCATGCACCCGTACGACCAGGACGTCTTCGTAATGGGACCGATTGAAGATGGTTATCTCGCCCGCGCCCGGTGTGTGCCGGTGAACGCGCCAGAGGTAGTCGTGGGCGAGTTCTTCCTCGGTCGGCTTTTTGAACGAGGCGACCTTCACACCCTGGGGGTTTACGCCGTCGAAGACGTGACGGATGGTGCCGTCCTTACCGCCGGTGTCGGTGGCCTGGATCACCACCAGCACCTTGTGCTTCCTCTCTGCGTACAGGAGCTCCTGGAGGGCCTCCAGCTGCTTGTTGAGCGCCTTGGTGAGCTTGCGGCCCCGGCTCTTGTCGAGGCCGCCATCGTCATCGGTGGGCGTTGTGGTGAGGTCGGTCGTTGCGCCGGGAGCGACCCGGTATGGGGAGATGTCCATGCCGAGAGCATGCCATGTCGCAACTCCCGCCTTGATCCGAGTGCCGATCCCGCCGATAGTGAGAGAGTCCAGTCCGATCGGAGGTATGTGGAGTGCTACCCGTCCACGAGTCGATGAGTGAAGTAGAGCTTGCGCTCGCCGCGGAATTTCGGTCGGCGATCGATGATGCCAGTGGTCGGATCGCAGCCGTCCTCGACCCGGCCTGTCCCACCGTTGAGTTCCTCGAAGCCTTGAAGGCCGAGCTTCGCCAGGCCGCGTCCGACCCCGAGTCGGTGCCCTATCCCGATCTGATCAACCCCGACTCCTATTGGGAAGCATCGGTGAAACCCCAGGCACGCGCGGTGCGCGCCTCGGCGGTCACGATCGTCGAGTGGCTCGAGTCCCGTGTGATCAACACGATGGGGGTGGCCGAAGCCGACCTCAAGCAGATGGTCGACGTTGCCGCGGCTGACCCCGGCCTCGACCCCGAGACGACTCGAGCCAACCTGGAGCGACGGATCGGCGAACGTTGCGGTGCTCTGAGGCATCAGATGGCGGAGCTGCTCGACGTCCTCCCATCATCTGAGTCGATCGAAGAAGCCCGCCTCACCCACCACGATTCGCTCCGCTCCACCGCCGCCGCCGATGTCGACGGTCTGAAGGCCGCATACCTGAGAGATGCCGGCGGCGACGACACCCATCAGCGGTTCGCCGAGCAGCAATGGTCGGAGACCTACCCGGATCGGATAGCGCACCGTGAGGCCCTACTGGCCGCGGCAGCTCCGTGGCGCCACCAGGAGCTCGCTCTCGTGGGCTACGAGAGGGCGCGCATCGAAGTGGAGGGGCTGGTGGAATCGGCCGTGGCCAGACTCCAGGCACCGCTCGAGGGAATGACAGATCTGCTGATCGCTCGTTTCGACGAGACAGCGGACTCCTGAACGACCTCGCCCGCCGCTAGTACTTGACGTTGGTGAATTCGTTGAGCTTCTCGAGTTGGTGATGGGCCTGCACTCGTCGAACCGTGCGCGAGCGTGATCGCATCACCAGCGAATCGGTGTGGCAACCCAAATTGTCGAATCGCACACCCTTCAGAAGTTCACCATCGGTGATTCCGGTGGCGGCAAAGAAGCAGTCGTCGCCGCGAACTAGGTCATCCTCGGTGAGCACGGTGTCGAGCTGGTAGCCCTGCTCGACCGCCTTGGTGCGCTCGCGCTCGTTGCGGGGCCATAGCCGGCCCAGTTGTTGGCCGCCCATGCATTTGAGCGCGGCTGCGGTGATGACCCCTTCGGGTGTGCCGCCGATGCCGATCAAGATGTCGGCGCCAGACTCGGGCCAGGCAGTGGAGATCGCTCCGGCCACATCGCCATCGGGGATGAGGCGGATCCGGGCACCCGCCTCGCGGACCTCGGAAATGTGGTCGGCGTGGCGGTCGCGGTCGAGGATGACCACGGTCAGGTCGGCGACCGACTTTCGTTTCGCCGCGGCGACGTTGCGGAGGTTTTCGGTGATCGACACGTCGAGGCTGATAGCGCCCTTGGCGGATGGGCCCACCGCGAGCTTCTCCATATAGACGCAAGGACCAGGGTCGTACATGGTGCCGCGTGGGGCCACCGCGATCACGGCCAGGGCGTTGCCGCGGCCGAGCGCGGTGAGCGTGGTGCCGTCGATCGGATCGACCGCGATGTCGGTGGCGGGATCGGACCCGTCGCCGATGCGCTCACCGTTGTAAAGCATCGGGGCTTCGTCCTTCTCGCCCTCGCCGATCACGACGATGCCGTCCATTGGGACACCCCGCAGCGTGGCCCGCATCGCGTCGACCGCGGCGCCATCGGCGCCCTCCTTGTCGCCTCGGCCCATCCAGCGGGACGCCGCCATCGAGGCGGCCTCGGTGACGCGGACGAGCTCGAGCGCGAGGTTGCGATCGGGGGGTCTTGAAGAAACTGCGGTCATACCGGGACGGTACAGCATCGGATGATTCGATCGGTGGTCCGGCCTGCATGCAGCAGGCGTAGGTGACACGTGCGATCATGCTGCGCGTGGCACCACAATTTCGTTCCCCATTCCGCAAGAGCGAGAGCTCTCCCGACCCCGAGGATCTCGCGGGCGACGAGGGCGGCGATGGCGAGTCTCCCGATGATGAACCCGAGCTGAAGGACGACGACCAGGGCGAGTGGCTCGCCTACGAACTCCACGCCTGGGCGTCCGAGACAAGATCGATGCTCGCCCAGCTGCTCGTAGCCGACCAGGTGGTGCACTCCTGGCAGGGCACCACACTCCTGGCCCACGAATCGGTCGAGGCCGAGGTTGATGCCCTCCTCGAGGAAGTCGAAGCCGCAGCCAACCCCGAGCTCGATCCCGAAGCCGAGCAGGTCGCGTTCGAGATGGAGGGATGGTCAGGTGAGCTACAGGCCTTGCTGGCCGAACGCCTCGGCCAGGCCGGCGTGGCCCACGAGTTCGACTCCGACGGCGATCTCGTATGCCACGAGACCGACGAGGAGCAGGTCGAACTCGTCATCGAAGACCTTCTCGCTCGCGCCGCCGATGAGGGCTTGGAGGAACTTGTCGGACTCCAGGCCAATGATCTGCTCTCGGCCCTGTTCGAGGCCACCGACCGTCTCCGCCGCGACGTTCATGACAGCAACGGAGTGATGGGCTCGCTGGAGCATGGTCGGCGCCTCGTAGGCGTCGCCACACCCTTCGGCTTCTCGGCCACCTCCTGGGCTTCGCTTCGCGAGGCGGCCGGTGCTCTGGCCGACCTGCTGGAGTCTGATGACGGCACCGATGAGGACATCATCGATCGGGCCGGGCAGCTCCGCGACACCCTTCGCCACATCATCTGAGTACGGTTGCCGCGCATGCTCCTCGCTGAGCTCGAAGTGTTCCATTCCCGACCCATCGCTCCCACCCGGCGCATAGCGCTCGGCGTGTGCGAGCTCCCGTGCGACCCCGCGCCGGGATGTGCTGGTGCGCTCTTGGGCGCTGTGGCCGCCCGGTTCGGTCCCCAGATCGACCCCGAGCTGCTGGCCGATGTCGTGGCGCTCACCCATGAGGTGGAGGCCGGACGTCGGATCCCCCAGCCCCGCCTGCGCCACCGTTTCCAGAACGATCGCATCGGCCTCACCCGAAGTGCTCATCGCCTGTTTCGTCGCGAGGGAGGCGAGTTGGCTGTGTCGTTCATGTCGCACAGGGGGGCGCCCGCCCAACATGTGCTCGGCGCGGTCTATGCCGCCGCGGTGGTCGACGCTCCGGCCCGCGGTGAAGTATTGGCGGCCCTCCGGCGCGGGCTCGCCTGGACCCGCGACATCGATGGGGTCCTTCTCGCCCACTTGTCGGGCAGCTCTTCACCCGACGCTCTTCTTGCCGATGCGCTCACCGATCCGATTGGTTGGGCGCTCGATGTGCTTGGTATGTCGTTGCCCGACAGGAGTCCTGAACGAACCCTGATCCAGCGCCGCTTCCGCGACGCGATCATCGACGCTCATCCCGACCATGGTGGCGATGGCGCCCACGCGGCCCGACGAATTGCCGACCTCACCGAGGCGCGCCGCATCCTCCTGGCTTCATGACCACACCAACAGGGCTTCTTCTCACCCACGGTGCGGGAGGTGACCGTGATCATCGACTCTTTCTCGCCATGGAAGACGAACTGGCCCTGCCCGTCAGGCGGATGAATTTCCCCTACCGGGCCGCAGGTCGGCGAGGTCCCCCCGATCGTGCCCCGAAACTGATCCAGGCGGTCGTCGACGAGGTGGCGGAGTTCGCCGACGAGCTGGGCACATCAGCCTCCCGTCTCGTGTTGGGGGGAAGGTCGATGGGTGGACGCATCTGTTCGATGGCGGTGGCCGAAGGACTCGACGCGGCGGGTCTGGTGCTTCTCAGCTACCCCCTCCATCCGGTCGGCAAGCCCGATCGGTTGCGAGTGGAGCACTTCGGTGCGGTCGATGTACCCACCCTGTTCGTGAACGGCGATCGTGATCCTTTCGGCACGCCTGAAGAGGTGCACGCCGAGATTCCTGCCCTCGGCGCGTTGGTCGAGGTCCACTGGCTCGCCGGTCAGCGCCACGATCCCAAGCCGACGTCGGATGGCGAGATCATCGAGGTGGTCGGCCGCTTCCTCAACGGCCTCTAACCTCCGAGTAATGCTGCAACGTATAGCCGGGCTGGAAGATGAGCTCCACGATGTCGAGATTCGCCTCGGCGACCCCGCGGTGCAGTCCGATCCCCGCCAACTGGCCGACCTCGGGCGTCGCTTCAAGCTGCTACGGGAGATCGTCACTGCCGGTCAGCAGCTCCGTGGTGCTATGGAGAATCTCGAGGTGGCACGGGAAATGCTGTCGGAGGCCGACCCCGCAGAGCGCGAAGAACTTCGGGCCGAGATGGTCGAGCTCGAACAGGAGATCGAGTCGGGCGGGAATGGGCTACGGCTACTGCTGCTTCCCCGGGATCCCAACGATGAGCGTAACGTGATCGTCGAGATCAGGGGTGCGGCCGGAGGCGAGGAGGCCAACCTTTTTGCTCGAGACCTGTTCGACATGTACGAGGCCTTCGCCAAACGCCGGGGCTGGCGCATGGAGGTACTGAGTGCCTCGCCGTCGGATCTGGGTGGATTCAGTGAGGTCACCGCCCTTTTCGCCGGAGAGTCCGTATGGACCCGCATGAAACACGAGGCCGGCACCCATCGGGTGCAGCGGGTCCCGGTCACCGAATCACAGGGGCGCG
Organism: Acidimicrobiales bacterium; assembly: GCA_029263215.1. Lineage (GTDB taxonomy): Bacteria > Actinomycetota > Acidimicrobiia > Acidimicrobiales > Aldehydirespiratoraceae > OFTM10. The sequence goes on along the minus strand of JAJCXY010000107.1, from coordinate 8,110 downwards.
TCCACACCTCATCGGCCACCGTGCTGGTGATCCCCGAGGCCGAAGAGGTCGATGTCGAGATCGCCGACAACGATCTGCGCATCGACACCTACCGGGCGTCGGGCCCCGGGGGCCAGTCGGTCAACACGATGGACTCGGCGGTTCGTATCACCCATGTGCCCACAGGGGTGGTGGTGGCGATGCAAGACGAGAAAAGCCAGCTGAAGAACAAGGACAAGGCGCTCAGGGTGTTGAGAAGCCGCTTGCTCCAGCTCGAACAGGAGAAGGCCGCCGCCGAGGCGGCCAAGCTGAGAGGGAGCCAGGTCGGCACCGGCGATCGGTCTGAGAAGATCCGCACCTACAACTTCAAGGAGAATCGTGTGTCCGATCATCGGATCGGGCTCACCATCCACAAGCTGGATCGGGTACTGGCGGGCGAACTCGATGATGTGAGCGACGCCCTCGTTGCCGAGGAGCGCAGGAGCCAGCTCGAAGCGGACGACGGTTCGTGAACACCGACGACACGAGGCTCGGTGCCACGATCTCGTGGTCGGCTCTGCTGACCGAAACCACCGGCCGGTTTCGTACTGCCGGCCTCGAATCTCCCGAAGTCGATGCTCGCCGCGTGATCGAGGAGATCACCGGCGCCGAACCGAGCGGGTTTCGACGTGTGCTCGACGAACCGGCCACCGAGCGAGGTGTAGCCCGCCTCGACGCGATGGTGGCCCGACGGGAGGCCGGCGAACCCCTCCAGTACGTGCTGGGCCGGTGGGGGTTTCGTCAGCTCGACCTGATGGTCGATCCGAGGGTGCTCGTTCCCCGACCCGAGACCGAGGTGGTGGCCGGCCTTGCCGTCGACGAGGTGATCGCTCGGAGTGGGCCCGGTGATCGCGACGTGATCGTGGTAGACCTCGGAACCGGCTCGGGAGCGATCGGCTTGTCGATCGCCGCCGAATGTCCCCGAGCGAGAGTTCTGGCGACCGACCGGTCCGGCGATGCTCTGGCGGTGGCCGGGGCCAACCTGGCCGGAATCGGCCGATCCGGTGCGAGGGTCAGCCTCCACGAAGGCGACTGGTTCTCCGCTCTGCCCGATTCGCTGCTGGGCGCGGTCGATGTGCTCGTGTCGAATCCTCCCTATGTCGGCCACCACGAGTCGTTGCCGGCCGTAGTGGCCGATTGGGAGCCTTCAGCGGCCCTGCGGGCCGGTCCTCGTGGCGACGAGGATCTGGTGGTGATCCTGGAGGGAGCCGACCGCTGGCTCGCTCGCGGCGGCGTGGTGGTGTTGGAGATGGCACCGCACCAGACAGAGGCCGTGGCCTTGCGGTGGCGCGATCTCGGATACCACGCCACGGTCCACGACGACCTGGCCGGCCGCCCCCGCGCGGTCGTGGCCCGCAAGCCGGCGTGAACCTCCAACCGGCGATCGACGCCCTCACGGCGGGACACCCGGTGGTCATCCCCACCGACACCGTCTACGGCCTCGGCGCCCTCGCCCGCGATGCCCGCGCCGTGGGAGCGATATTCGCTCTGAAGCAGCGACCCGTCGATACCCGGATAGCGGCCCTGGTGGCCGACGTGCAGCAGGCCGAGCAGCTGGTTCAGCTGGGACACCTCGGCCGCCTGCTCGCCGACGCGTTCTGGCCCGGCGCCCTCACGATCGTTGCGCCCCGGCACCCGGGACTCGACCTCGCCGTCGGCGATGCCCACACGGTCGGGGTGCGTTGCCCCGACAACGAGATCGTTCGCTCACTGGCCCGGCGGGTGGGGCCACTCGCCGTCACGTCGGCCAACCTTCACGGTCGGGATCCATCGGTCGACGCGGCGGAGATCGCGGCCCTGTTCCCCGGCATCGAGATGCTCGTAGCCGACAGCCCGTTCAGCGGCACCGCATCCACCGTGGTCGCGATCATCGAAGACGCGGTGAGCGTCGTTCGCGAAGGCGCGGTGACCCTCGCTGATATTCACGCGGTGCTCGGCGTCGGGTCCTAGGATCACGGCCGTGCGCATCGCAGTCGGATCTGATCACGCAGGCTTCTCGATGAAAGAGGAGTTGGCGGCTCATCTCCGCGAGGCAGGCCATGTTGTTGTCGACTGCGGGACCCACTCCCTCGACCGGGTCGACTACCCCGATTTCGGGGCGGCGGTTGGTCGGGCGGTTCGCGACGGACAGGCCGAGGCCGGCCTTTGCGTGTGTGGCAGCGGGATCGGGATCGCGATCGCAGCCAACAAGATCGCCGGCATCAGGGCGGCCACGGTGCACGATGCCACCTCTGCGCGTCTCGCTCGCGAACACAACGATGCCAACGTGATCTGTATCGGTGAACGACTCACCGGCGCGGAAGTGGCGCGCGAAGCACTCGATGCCTGGCTCGCGGCGGAGTTCGAAGGCGGCCGCCATGTCGGGCGTGTCGAAAAGCTGGATTCTTTGGGCGGCGAGTCCGCCTGAGATCGCCGTCCACAGGTACAGTTCCGAGGTCAACCCGGAGGTAGTACCCATGCCGTGGCCAGCCAGTGGCTCTGACCCGATCTTCGAGCTCATCCACGAGGAAGAAGAGCGCCAGAACTCCACTCTTCAGCTGATTGCGTCCGAGAATTTCGCCTCGCCGGCAGTGATGACTGCCACTGGCTCGGTACTCACCAACAAGTACTCCGAGGGTTATCCGGGCAAGCGCTACTACGGCGGAAACATGGTGGCCGACGAGATCGAGGAACTGGCCCGCCAGAGGGCCTGCGCTCTGTTCGGTGCCGACCACGCAAACGTCCAACCCCACGCAGGTGCAGTCGCCAACATGGCGGTCTACCAGGCCCTGCTCGAGCCGGGCGACACGATCTTGGGCATGAGCCTCGACCACGGTGGTCATCTCACCCATGGCTCAGCGGTCAACTTCTCGGGCATGCTCTACAACTTCGTGTCATACGGAGTCACGGCCAGCGACGAGCGCATCGACCTCGATGAGGTACGCCAGAACGCACTCGCTCACCGGCCGAAGATGATCGTGGCCGGCGCCACCGCCTATCCGCGCATCATCGATGCGGTTCCCCTCAGAGAAATCGCCGATGAGGTGGGAGCCTTGCTCATGTTCGATGCCGCGCACATCGCGGGTCTCATCGCCGGTGGTGTTCACCCCAACCCGGTTCCCCACGCCGACATCGTTACCTTCACCACCCACAAGACACTCCGTGGGCCTCGTGGTGGCTGCATTCTGAGCCGCTCCGAACACGCCGCCGCCATCGACAAGGCGATCTTCCCCGGTATCCAGGGTGGGCCTCTCGAGAACTCGATCGCGGCCAAGGCGGTCGCCTTCGCTGAGGCCGACGCCGATGAATTCAAGTCGTATGCAGGCCAGGTCGTGGCCAACGCTGGTGTGCTCGCCGAGGCCTTGGCCCACCAGGGATTCCGCCTCGTCTCCGGTGGCACCGACAACCATCTACTCCTCGTCGATCTGCGCACCTTCGACGACGACCTCACGGGCAAGGAAGCCCAGGCGGTGCTCGACGCCGCGGGCATCACCCTCAACAAAAACACCGTTCCCGACGACCCTCGCTCGCCCTTCGTCACCTCAGGGGTTCGGGTCGGCACTCCAGCGGTCACCACCCAGGGGATGGGCGCCGAGGAGATGGTGGAGATCGCGTCTCTCATGGTGAGGGCGCTACGGGGTCGTGCCGACGGCTCGGTGGGTGCCGAGGTGAAGGCCGATGTCGCTGCCCTATGCGCAAGCTTCACCCCGTATCCCGAGCTCGGGGTCTGAGGGCCGGTCCGAGCCAATGCCGGCCCTTTCGGCGTACCTGATCGTCGGAGCCGTTGCAGCAGTCGTCACCTTTGCCCTGATTCCACTGGTGCGGACCCTGGTGATCCGGTTCGGAGCGGTGGTGGCGCCCGACGCCCGCCACGTCCACGAACGGCCCACTCCCACTGCCGGAGGTGCTGCGATGATGGCGGGTGTGATCGTGGCGGTGGCGGTGGCCGCCATTCACCCGGAGTTCGACGACGTGATGGCGGCTCGCACCGAGATGTTGGGCGTGGTGGTGGCCGCCGTGGTGATCTGGAGCGTCGGCTTCGTCGACGACCTTCGCGAGATTTCACCGCCCGCCAAGATCGCAGGGATGGTGCTGTCGGGGAGCATCCTGTCGCTCACCGGCGTGTCGATCCTCGTCTTTCGGGTGCCGTTCTTCGAGGTGCTGTTCCTCTCCCCCGACTGGTCCGCCCTGATCACCGTGCTATGGGTGGTCGGCATGGCCAACGCCGTAAACCTGATCGACGGGCTCGACGGCCTGGCCGCCGGGATCATCGCGATAGCAGCGGGAACCTTCCTGCTCTACGCCTTACGCCTCGGCAACGAAGACGTCCTCGACCCGAGCAATCCCGGAGCCCTGTGGGCGGTCATCGCCTTGGGAGTGTGTGTCGGCTTCCTGCCCCACAACGTGCACCCGGCCCGGATCTTCATGGGTGATGGCGGTGCCCTGCTGCTCGGCTTGCTCATGGCGGCGTCCACCATGAGCGTGGGGGGCCGAGCCACCGCGGAGTTCTCTGGCCAGTCGTTCTTCTTCTTCGCACCGATCTTCATCCCGCTGGTGATCCTCGGTGTACCCATCCTCGACACGATCTTCGCCATCGTGCGCCGGGCCGCGCGCCGACGTGGTGTCTCAGCGCCCGACAAGGAGCACCTCCATCACCGCCTGATGAATCTCGGCCACGGTCACCGTCGTTCGGTTCTGATCCTGTGGGCGTGGACCATCCTGCTTTCGGCCTTCGTGTTGTACCCCACCTACACCGGAGAAGGCGATGGCCTGGTACCGATCGGTGTCGCAGCCCTCGCTCTCGGTCTGTTCTCGGCGCTTCATCCCCGCTGGAGGGGGGCGGTGGAGGAGGTCGACGAGGCTGAACTCGACGCTCTCGAGCGCGACCCCTAGGGGTCCTACACCACCTCCACCGGCACGCCGGTGGGCAGGCGGATGGTCTCCACGAGGTGGGCGATGTCGTCGTTGCGCAGCCGTATGCAGCCCGACGACACATTGGTGCCGATGGTGCCGGGATCGTTGGTGCCGTGGATGCCGAGCTGGCCGGGGCCGCCGGCGAACTCGGTGAAGACATCGGAGTAGCCCGACAGGCCGTAGGCGAAGTCGCCGTAGACCGAGTGGGCTGCCAGGGGTCGGAGGAGTTCGGTGGTGTAGTAGCGGCCCTGAGGGGTGGGCGTGTTCTCACGGGCGACACCCACCTCGGTGTCGAAGATGGCGATGTCGTGATCGAACACGGTGAGGTGGAAGTCGTCGAGCTCGACGAGGATGCGGTAGTTGTGGCGCTTGAGTTCGACGTCGCTGGCCGAGATCCAGCCGAATGAGCCGTTGGGGCGGGTGGGCAGGAGGACCCGGAAATTGTCGAGGCCGTCGAACTCTTCCAACACGAACACCAGGGGACCGCCCGAAGCGATCGGGTTGTCGAAGATCCAGGTGGCGTCGCCCGCGCCGAGGGTCTGGTGAGCGACGACGGTGGGGGCGACCGCCTCGGCGATGAAGACCAGCCCGGGAAGATCGTCGTCGGGGACCAAAACCGGGTAAGGCGACTCTGTGGGCACGGAGCCGGGCTCGACGCTGGTGTCGTCGACCGCCACGACACCAGCGCTGGTGGAGGGCGGAGGGTTCCCGGGCTCAAGCAGAAGTTCGGTGCCTTGGTAGGCGTCGAGAAGATCCCTCTCCGGCTGGGCACAGGCAGCGAGGCCCAACGCGCCGGCGCTGAGCAGGAAGGTACGGCGATCCATTGCATCCGAAGGTACCGGCCGGGAGCTGTCGATTGGTGGCACGGGTCAACCGTCCTCGGGGTTGATCTCCTCCAATTCGAGTCCCGCGGTCTCGGGATAGCGGGTGAGGACGAGTATGGCTACCGTCACCGGACCAATTGCCAACAGGGCCAGCGCAGGTCCCAGCTCGCCTCCCAGGCGATCCGAGATCACGCCGGCAATGAGCAGTCCGAGCGCACTTCCCATCACCCCCACGGTGACCACGATGCCGTTGGACCGGCCGCGGTCGTGGGTGCCGAAGAGTTCGGGGCCGTAGACCGCTAGCGCGGGTACCGCGATCCCGCTGAGTATCACTCCGGCGAGGGTCAGCACCCAAAGGGCGATGCCGTGGGCAAAAAAGGCCGATGTCACACAAGCCGCACCCAGCAGGAGCCCGGTCGCGCCGACCTTACGGCGACCCCTGGTCTCCGCGAGATAGCCGCCCAAGAGAACCCCGATCCCGGCCGGTGTGCTCGTGACGAGCGTGAAGATGCTCACCCGAGTGGCGTCGAAACCGCGCTCGTCCTTCAAGAAGTCGTTTTGGAAGCTCGAGGCCGGCGCCACGAACATTGCGATCAGAAAGGCCGAGATAGCAAGCAGAACAAGGCGGTCACGCCGGCGCTGCCGGGTATCGGCGTCGTCGGGCACGACGTGTTCGACGCCTTCCTCGAAGCGGCGAGTCTCGGGCAGCCGAACCCCCACCCAGCGAACAACGACGATGCCCAGCCCGGCCACGAGATAGATGGCCCGCCAGCCTCGGATGCTCAGGTCTGCGACCGGGAGAACCCAGACCGCCATGCCCGAGCCGAGTCCCGCGCTCAGGACAAGCACGGAGGCCGCCCACGCCCTGGTCCGAGCGGGCATTTCCTCGACGGCCATGATCACGATGAGAATGCCAAGCGCGGTGGACAGACCGCGGGCTATGAGTTGGGAGCCGCCGAGAGCCCAGATGTTGGGTGACAGGCCGCCGAGAACGGTGAAAGCGCAACTACCGACGCCGGTGATGATCAGGAGGCGCCGTCGGCCCCGCTTGTCGGCGACGGCCGCGGTGATGAGGGCAATGAGCACGCCGAAGCGCACGGCGCCCAAAACGATTCCCTGGGCGGTGTTGTCGTGGCCGAACTCGTCGGCGGCGAAGGTGAGAGTCTGGGTGAGAACAGTTCCGAGGTAGCCATCGACTATTTGTACGGTGCACAACAAACCGAGGACCGTGGAGGCGTGGGCATCGAGGCGGTCGGGCGGCGCCCACCAGTAGTCGAACCCATCCTGGCGGCGCTTGAGTGCACGCCGGACGGGCACATGGAACAGCCAACCCCAGACCGGAATGGCGAGGCGGTAGCGGGTGGTCTCGGCTACCGAGAAGCGGCCGTCGGGTTTCTTCGAGGCGGTGAGCTCTCGCGAGTATTCGCGAAAGGGTCCGCTCTGCACCTCCCAGCGGTCGGTGCCGGTGGCGCGCTCGGCGACGATGTCGGTGCGCGGTCGGCGCCGCGCTGCGAGTTCGTTGGCGCTGCAGACGCGCTCCTCGCGCAGGACGGTCACGAGCGATGATGCTAGGCCCGCTTTAGGGCAGGAGGGCGATGGGCGCCTATCCTGCCCGCATGGAGCCCACGCTTCTCGATGATCCGCGCGCGGCTCTATTGTCGCCCTCTGCGCGCCGCCTCCTGCGGCGGCCTCGCCCCCGCTTCCGCGGCGTGCTTCATCGGTGGGCGACTCTCGGTTCGGTTCCGGCGGGGATAGCTCTAATAGTCGGGGCCGATGGGCCCCGGGCCATTTGGTCGATGGTGCTCTTCTCGATCGGGTCTTCGGCCATGCTGGGAGTGTCGGCCATAACCCACGCGCGGGATTGGCCGATCGATCGTGTCGAACTCCTTGTTCGTCTCGATCACTCGACAATCTTCCTCACGTTCGCGACGAGCTCCACACCTATCGCTCTGTTGGCGCTCGACGCTCCCGGGTCGGGGTGGTTGCTGGGGTTCGCGTGGGCGGGGGCCGCTATCGGGATTGGGGCCGAATGGACACCGATCCACCCCCCGGCAGGGGTGATGAACACAGCGTTCTTGGTGTTCGGGGCATCGATCCTGGTGTTCACACCTTGGTTGATCAGCGCTCTTGGTGTGATCGACCTGCTCTTGTTGTTCGGCGGTGGAGCCGCCTACGCCGTCGGCGCGGTGGTGGTGGGAGCGCGGCGCCCCGATCCCTGGACAGATGTCTTCGGCTACCACGAGATCTGGCATGTCTTCGTGGCGGTGGGAGCCGCATTGCACTATCTGCTTGCTGCCCGACTCGCCTGGTGATCTGATCTGGCGCACGATGGTCGCCATCGCGCGCCAGAATGTGCTGATGGACATCTCGTACCG
>JAJCXY010000106.1 GCA_029263215.1 Acidimicrobiales bacterium | reverse complement strand
CCAGCGCGAAGCACTCACTCCCCTGCTGGCGGCCAGCGACGTGGTGATCACCACCGCCGCGATCCCCGGGGTTCGCAGTCCCCTGCTCATCACCACCGAGATGGTGGAGGCGATGCGGCCCGGCTCGATGGTGATCGACCTCGCCGCCGCCCGCGGCGGCAACTGTGAGGCCACCGTGGCCGACGAGGAAGTGGCTATCGGCGGGGTCACCGTCGTCGGCCCCACCCGACTCGAATCCGAGTCGTCACGCTCGGCCTCTCTCATGTTCGCCAACAACCTCGTGTCGCTGTTGCGCCACCTCACCGGCGACGACACATCCCTCAACCTCGACCCAGACGACGAGATCACGTCGGCGATGCTCGTCACCGCCGGCGGTTCAGTGGTGCACGAACGTGTGGCCGCCGCCCTCGCCGAATCCGGAGGCACCGCATGACATTCCTGATCGCACTCACCTTGTTCGTACTCGCAGTTTTCCTGGGAGTCGAACTCATCAGCAAGGTGCCCCCCACGCTCCACACGCCACTCATGTCGGGGTCGAATGCCATCTCCGGCATCACTCTCATCGGGGCGATGGTGTCGGCGGGATCGGATCATCGCACCCTCACCACCACCCTGGCGTTCGCGGCCGTGGTGCTCGCCACCGTCAACGTCGTGGGCGGATTCCTGGTCACCAACCGAATGCTCTCGATGTTCTCCAGCCGCACCCGTAAGCCTGCGGAGCAGCACGACTGATGGACCGCGCCGACCTCATCGTCCTCGGCTATCTCGTAGCCGCGGTTTTCTTCATCCTCGGGCTCAAGGGCCTGGCCCGGCCCCGCACCGCACGGCGGGGAAACCTGCTCGGAGCGTCCGGCATGCTGCTGGCCGTCCTCGTCACCCTCATCGATCAGGCAATCGTCTCGTACTGGGTCCTTGCCGCTGGATTGGCGGTCGGTGCCGGTATCGGCACCGTTCTGGCAGTGAGGGTCCAGATGACCTCCATGCCGGAGTTGGTTGCTCTCTTCAACGGCTTCGGTGGCGCTGCTTCGGTCCTCGTTGCCGGGGCGTCGTTCCACGAGTTCGTCGACCTCGATCTCGTCGACGATCAGGTGTCCACCGCCGCCGCGGTCACCGCCCTCATCGGTGCTGTTACTTTCACCGGTTCGGTGATTGCATTCTTCAAGCTGAAGGAATCGCTCAAGTGGTCGGGCTTCGGTGGCATTCGCGTGGTCAACGGTGCCCTCGCCCTCACCAGCCTGGCGCTGGGCGCGATGGTGATCATCGATCCGTCGAACACCACCTGGTTGTGGGCTCTCGTTGCGGTGGGTGCGGTGCTCGGACTCCTCGCGGTGGTGCCTATCGGTGGTGCCGACATGCCGGTCGTCATCGCGATCCTCAACTCGCTGTCGGGCCTGGCCGCTTCGGCCACCGGTTTCGTCCTCGACAACACACTCCTGATCATCGCCGGCTCCCTGGTGGGCGCTAGTGGCCTGATTCTCACCCAGATCATGTGCGTGGCGATGAACCGATCGGCAATCGCGGTCATCTTCTCCGACGCGCCCTCGTCGTCGGCCGGCTCCATCGACGCCGACGACGTCTACGCCGGCCGGGTCACGAGCTCGTCTCCCGATGAGGTGGCGATGATCCTCGACACGGCCTCGCGGGTCGTGATCGTGCCGGGCTACGGCCTCGCCGTCGCCCAGGCCCAGCACGTCGTGCGCGAGCTCACCAACGTCCTCGAGAAGCGAGGTGTGGAGGTGGTGTTCGGCATCCACCCCGTCGCGGGCCGGATGCCGGGCCACATGAACGTGCTGCTGGCCGAGGCCGAAGTCGACTACGAACTCCTGCTCGAGATGGACGTGGTGAATCCCACCTTCGCCCAGACCGATGTGGTGATCGTGATCGGCGCCAACGACGTCGTGAACCCCCTGGCCGAAACCGATCCGGAATCACCGATTGCCGGGATGCCGATCCTCAATGTCGACCATGCTCGCACCGTCGTTGTCATCAAGCGCTCCCTGAGCCCAGGCTTCGCCGGCATCCCCAATCCCCTGTTCGCGGCCGACAACGCCCTCATGTTGTTCGGCGACGGCAAGCAGGCCGTCTCCGACATCACCAAGGCGCTGGCCGAAGTCTGAGCCAGCACAACTGGCCCGTTCTCACCAAACCCGCTCTCACCAACCGCGTTCTGGTGTAGTCGGGGTTCGGTTTCCGGGGTTTTGCTACACCAGTTCGCCGGTTTGGGGTCAGCCCTCTAGGGCGGCGGCCTGTTCGTCGTCCATGTGGTACGCCTCGTCGTGCGACGGGAAGGCTCCCGAACGCACGTCGGCGGCGTAGTCCTTCACGGCATCCACCGAAGCCCCCTTGATGTCGGCGTAGCGGCGCACGAACTTCGGCACGAAACGATCCTCGATACCGAGCAGATCGTGGTAGACGAGCACCTGGCCGTCGTTGTGCATGCCGGCGCCGATGCCGATGGTGGGTATGTCGATCGACTCGGTGACGAGTTGGGCCACCCGCACCGGCACTCCTTCGAGCACGATGGCGTAGCAGCCCGCGTGCTGGAGCGACTTCGCGGCCTGGAGAAGCCTACGGCCGTGCTCGGCCTGCTTGCCCTGCACCTTGAAACCGCCCATTGCGTGCACCGACTGCGGGGTGAGGCCAATGTGGCCCATCACCGGGATCTCGGCGTCGATGATGCGCTCGATCATCGGCAAGCGCTTGCGTCCACCTTCGAGCTTCACCGACTGGGCCCCGGCCCGCATCAGTTGGGCCGCGTTCTGCACCGTTTCTTCGGGCGACACGTGGTAGCTCATCCACGGCAGATCGCCGACGATGTGGCAGTCGGGTTTCGCCCGCGCCACCGCGGCGGTGTGGTGCACCATGTCGTCGACCGTGACCTGGAGGGTGTCGTCGTAGCCGAGCACCACCATGGCGAGCGAGTCGCCCACCAGGATCAGGTCAGCTCCGGCCTCGCTGGCTATTCGGGCGCCGGGAGCGTCGTAGGCGGTGATCATCACGAGGGGGTCGTGACCGTCTCGCACCTTGTGGGCGGCGATTGCAGGGGCGGACATGCCCATGTCTGACTCCTTTCCCGTCCAGCGCGTTCAAGCTGCCGGCGGTGCTGAAAGGATAACTGAACCGATGATCGGAGATCAACCGCCGATTTGGCGGGACCGAGTGAGATGGTTCCACTGGCACTCGACGCACACCTCGACCACATAGCCCTGGCTCGGCGCCTTTCGGTCGGCCAGCCGGGCCATCTCCCGGTCGCTGGTGACACACCGGCCGTGCTTCGGGAGCCACGGGCCGAACACATAGGTGACCTCGACGAGATCCGACTCCTCGCACACCGGACACGGGCGTTGGGTGGTGGCGCCGCAGAACTCCGCATTGCGCTGGAGTTCGCGCTGGGCGTCACAGATCTGCTCCCGAGTGAGATCACCACCACGCCATGCCTTGAGCGTGGCCTCACGCGCCAGGCGATAGTCGATGCCGGCGCTCGAACCGATGGCCGCGGCCTGTAGACCCAGTTTCACGGTTGGCAGAGTACCCCTCCCCGCCCCGCCAGGTCACCGCGGCCAGACTTGGCACCATGTCCGACTACGACTCCCGAGCGCCAAGCCAGCGGCCCCTCGACCATGTGGAACTCGGCCCGGGGCTCGGTGAACGCACCGACCGGCGACTCATCGGCGACATCCGCGGCCGAAGGGTCCTCGATCTCGGTTGCGGCGCCGGTCACACCGCGGTGGGCCTCGCGCTCCGAGGGGCTCGCGTGGTTGCCACCGACCAGGATCCGGCTCAGCTTTTTTCGGCGCGGGCGCTGGCGGGCCAACACCGTGTGGCCATTGAGTTTCACGAAGCACTGCCAGCCGAGCTTGCGTTCATCAGCGCCGACCAGATCGATCTCGCCATCTCGGTCTGGTCGCTGTCGCTGGTGGCCGACCTCGATCGGGTCCTGCGCCAGGCCCACCGGGTGCTGCGCTCCCCCGGTCACCTGATCATCGCGCTCCCCCACCCCGCCGCTCTCTGCGCCGATCCCCAGGACCCGTCGAGAACCGCCCGCCCGTGGACCAGCTCCGCGCCGGTCGGGGAACGGTTTGTCCACACCGCGGAGGATCTGGTGACCGCTCTCGGCCGCACCAATTTTTCGGTCGACACCCTTCTCGAGCGTCACACCGACGGACCCATGCCCACCACCCTGGTGGTGCGGGCCCGCAAGCTCGGCACCTGATCAGTCGGGCGGCCGAGCGTTCCACCAGGTGGTGAGCCGTTCGCGGGCGTCGCTCGGATGGAGCGGACCTTCGGCGAATCGTTGACGGGCGAGCCAATCGAGTGCCACGCCCACCAGGGGTCCCGGATCGAGCTCGAGAAGGGCACACACCTGATCACCCGAGAGCACCGCCACCGGGTCGTCGAGATCGGGCTCGGCTTCTCTCAGTGCGGCGAGAACGCTTCGGGACCGAGCGAGGTCGTCGACCTCGAGTCCGTCGGCGTGGCGCAGGGCCTCGACAAAATCGAGACGCTCCTCCACAAGGTGGCCACCAGGGGCAGCCGCCGCCTCCCGCCTGAGCGACTCCTCGTCGGTCGGCATCATCTCCAACCACGATCGGTCGCCGACCAGCCAAGCCACCTCTCGACTCAATGCGCCCGATGGCTTGAGTGAGCCGAGCGCCTCGTGCGGAAAGCCGACGTCGAAGAGCAGGGCCGCCCACCTGGGTCCGATCGTCGATGGCTGAGCGACGACGCGTCGGCCCACGGCCTCCAAGTCGTTGCGGTCAAGATCACCCAACGCGGCCACAACGCGGCCCAACAGGCGGGTGTCGTGCAAAAGGCCAAGCCCCCCGCCGGCCTGTTCGAGCAGGAGCAACTTCTGGAGCTCATCACGAATCCGCTCGACGGAAACTATGGCCATGCGATCGCCCATGTCGACGATCGCCGCGGTGAGAGGCTCCACCGGGGTGAGTCCGTAGGCGGCGTGGAAACGCGCCGCCCTCAACATCCGGAGCGGGTCGTCGGAGAACGACACCTCAGGGTCGAGGGGAGTGCGCAACACCGCGTGTTCGAGATCACCGCGCCCGTCGTGGGGATCGACGAGGGCATGGTCGCCGAGATCGACGGCCATGGCGTTGACGGTGAAATCGCGACGAGCGAGGTCTTCTTCGATCTCGTCGCCGAACGACACCACCGGCTTTCGCGAGGCCTCGTCGTAGGCCTCGGCACGATGGGTGGTGATCTCGTAGGGGTAGCCGTTGATCCGGCATCCGATCGTGCCGAACCGTTCCCCCTGGGTCCATACCGCATCGGCCAGGTCGGCTACCAGGCGTTTGATCTCTTCGGGCCGGGCGTCGGTGGTGGCGTCGATGTCCTGATCGGCGGTGTCGAGGCCGAGCAGATGATCGCGCACCACTCCGCCCACCAGGTAGAGGCGGTATCCGGCGTTGCGAAACACTTCGGCCAGCGGAGCCGATTCGGCCAGGATCCAATCAAAGCGAGCGGGAAGCGGAGCAGGGGTCATCGGTAGGGCTGGTGGAGTCGTCGAGCTGAAGCCACCGCCTCCAGGCCCGGGCCACCCGAGGTCGGCGCCTCGGGACGATGCTGGACACCCACCAGGCGGGCCGCAACCGCGGCAGATGAGTCACGAATGGCGTCGAGGTCGTAGCCCCCTTCCAGGACGGTGACGATTCGGCCATCGGAGCCGAGCGCCGCGATCGCGCCGACCAGGTCGGCCATGTCGGCCGAGCTGTAGCCGAGCTCGGTGATCGGGTCGGCGCGGTGGCCGTCGTAGCCGGCCGAGATGAACACCCACGTGGGAGCGAACCGTTCGATTGCGGGACCGATGACGTCGTCGATCGCGCTCCGGGCGATGTCGCCGGTGGCGCCGGGCGGGACCGGGACGTTGATGTTGGTACCGATGGCATCGCCCTCACCCAGCTCGGCCGCTGCCCCCGTGCCCGGGTAGAGCGGCGACTGGTGTATCGAGGCGTAGAGCACCCGGGGGTCGGTGTAGAAGATGTCCTGGGTGCCGTTGCCGTGGTGGGCATCGATGTCGACGATCGCGACCCGCTCACCCTGATCGGCCAGGTGAGCTGCGGCCACAGCCACCGAGTTGAACAGGCAGAACCCCATCGACCGCGACGCGGTGGCGTGGTGCCCGGGCGGTCGCACCACGCAGTAGGCGCCTTCGGACTTACCCGCCGACAGCTCCTCGACCGCAGTCAGTACCGAACCCGCGGCCAGCAGGGCGGCCTCGAGACTTGCCTCGTTCATCGCCGTGTCGGGGTCGACGCGTCCGCCTCCGGCGGAGTCGATGGCCCTGATGGAGGCCAACAGTTCGGCGTCGTGGACCCTCGCCAACTCTTCGAATGTGGCGCGGCGGGGCACCTGCCATTGCAGGGCATCGTCGATGCCCGCACGGCCAACGCCGTCGAGAGCCGCGACCAGCCGATCGGGGCGTTCAGGGTGTTTGGCACCGGCCGAATGGGCGATGCAACGTTCGTCGGTGACAAGCAGCAGCACGCGCGGAGCGTATCCTCCGCGCACCACGGCGTATCGTGACTGCCACGATGGCCTTGTACCCGCTCACGATCGGCGCCGCGCGCGTACGCGCCGGAAGCTGGCGGGGAAGCGACGATCTCGCCTACCTGGTGCCGCTCACCGGAGCGGCCACCCTCACGCCACCCACCCTCGCCAGGATCCGTGATCGGCTCCGCCGCGACGGCTTCTCCGCGGTTGTCACCGCAGCGGTGGGGCCCACCGAGCGCAACATGCTCGAAGCCGATGGCTTCGCCGCCCACGAACTGCTCCACCTCCTCTGCCACAATCTTGGCCGCGAGCTACCCGATCCACCCGACCGCAAGCTCGGCATCCAGCGCGCCCGACGCCACGATCGCGGCGCGATCCTCGCCGTCGACGAGCTGACCTTCGACGAATTCTGGCGCCTCGACCAAGACGGCCTGGCCGAGGCGATCGGGGCCACGCCCAGCAGCCGGGTCCGGGTGGTGCGCGACGATCGGGTGATCGCCTACGCCGTCTCGGGACGAGCCGGCTCGCAGGGTTATCTTCAGCGTCTCGCCGTCGACCCAACGGCACAGGGGCGGGGTCTCGGCACCGGCCTGGTGGCCGACTCGCTCCATTGGCTGAAACGGCGCGGAGCCAACACGGTGTGGGTCAACACCCAGGAGGCCAACGCCACCGCTCTCAAGCTCTACGCCCAGACCGGCTTTCGGCCCGCAGCCCACCAGCTCACCGTGTTGCGCCGAGATCTCTGATGCGACGTTTCGGTTTGCTCGCGTTCTGGCTGGGCGTACTGGCGATGATCACCCCAGCGGTCGGAGCCCAGTCCCGCTCCCCTGCCCAGGCCGCGGTGGCAGGGCGGCTCGAACTCGTGGCCCAAACTGTGTGGATCGGCGCCGAACCAGCGGTGATCGACCTCCGGGTGACGAGCAGCGTCGACGACCGGCGGCTCGAGATCCGCATCCATGCACCAATCACCGACCCTGGGAGCCTGCGCGCGAGCTTCACCGATCCTCCCGTCACCGACATGATCAGCCAGTTCTCGGTGGCGGAACTCGATGACCTCACGGTGGGTGTGGGCGATGTGCTGTCGATCACCCTTCCCGACGAGGAGATCGGCGAGGTCCTGAGGCGCCAACCCGGTGCTCTTCCGGTGATCGTCGATCTCACCGAGAACGGCATCGTGGTCGACAGCGTCGTGACCGCCCTGCTCGTTCGCGATCCCGAGGCCACAACCGTCGACATCAACCTGGCCTTCATCGCCGACCTCCGCACCCCACTCGCTCACGGGGTCGACCAATCGATATCGGTCGACCCCGTGATCCTCACCGAGGAGATGCACGCGTTCGGCGACGGCCTCCATCCGCCGGCGACCGTCTCTCTCACACCCGAGACACTCAGCGCACTCGACACCCTCGACAGCGCTCCCGCGGTGGCAGCCATCTCCGCCATCTCCTCCACTCTCGAGCCCCACAGCCTTTTCGCGACGCCGTGGGTGGATCTCGATGAAGAAGCCTGGCGCCAAGCCAACGAAGATCAGCTCGTGCTCGACTCCTACCGGCTAGCCCAGTCGGTCCTCGAGGACCATCTCGGACGTTCGGCATCGTCGATCGCCCGCCTCGATCCCGACGCCACCCCTGCCACTCTCGGCCTGCTAAGAACCGCTGGCGTCAGCGGCGTGTTGGTGGATGCCGAACGGCTCTCCCCGATCGACATCAGGCGGGCCAACGGCCGGCCTCTCCAGCTTGTCGACGACAACGGCGTGGCCATGCCGGCCGTGCCGGTCGCCACCACGATCCACGACGCTCTCACCGGCAACGACGTGGAGCTGGCGGCCCATCAGCTCCTGTCCGAACTGGTTCTGCTGTCCACCACCGCCACCACCCCCCGCGGTTTCGTGATCGATCTCGACACCGTCAACCTTCCCGCCCTCGACGCCTTGCTCACCAAGATCTCCGGCGAAGCCGCCATCCAGACCGCCGGGCTCCAAGACGTGTTGGCGCTGCCGCTCGCCCGCTCGCTCGCCGGAACGATCATCCTCACCGAACTCGAGCCCGCCGAGACCACCGCCATCGGCGGCGAGGCAACCGACCTCCGACTCACCGAGGCAGTGGTCGATTCCTACGAATCGATGGTCTCGCCTGCCGAGGCACCGATCGCCCCCCTACGCACCCTCCTTTTGGTGGCCAGTGCGAGTGAGCTCGATGCCGATGCCAGCCGCGCCTATACCGATGAGGTCTTCGCCGCGGTTTCCGAGGGCATCAGCGGCTTCGAAGTGCTGGAGGGCAGCCGCATCACCCTCGCCTCCCGCACCGCCGAACTTCCCATCACATTGCAGAACAGCCAGTCGCTACCGATCCGGGTGACGCTCACCATCACCAGCGAGAAGCTTCGGTTTCCCGATGGGGAAACGCTCGACCTGCGCCTCGAGCCGGGGGCCAACGAGATCGCCATCCAGGTGGAGACGGTTTCGTCCGGCGACGCTCGCCTCACCGCCACCATCACCTCACCCGATGGACGCCTCGATCTCGCCACCGGAAACATCGATATCCGGTCCACAGCGATCTCGGGGCTGGGCCTGGTGATCTCCGTGGTCGCCCTGGCCGTTCTCGGAGCGTGGTGGGCCCGAACCATCCTGCGTGTTCGACGCAACCGCCACGCTGCTAGCGTCGCCGCGGCCGATTCCGACTCGACGTGAACTCGGCGTAGCGAGGTCTACACCACCTAGGGGGAACCTTGACCGTACGAATCGTCACCGACAGTGCCTGTGATCTTCGCGGCAGTGAAGTCGCCGAGCTGGGGATCGAAGTCGTACCCCTATCCATCCGGTTTGGCGACGACGAGTACACCGACCGCGAGCAGCTGTCGGTGGAGGAGTTCTACCGCCTGCTCGCCGAGTCAGATGCACTCCCCGAAACCGCGGCACCCTCACCCGGGCAGTTCGCGGCGGCCTTCCAGCGCCAACTCGACGGCGGAGCCACCGCCATCGTCTGCATCAATTTGTCGGCCGCCATCTCCGCCACGATGCAATCGGCGATCACCGCCGCAACCGAGATCGACGCCGACATCCGAGTGGTCGACAGCGAATCACTCACCGCCGGGCTCGGGTCGATCGTTCTCGGCGCGGCCCGTATGGCCGCCGACGGCGCTTCCGCCGATGAGATCGTCGCGGCGGCTCACTCCATGAGTGAACGCACCCACGTGTTCGGTGCTCTCGACACCCTCGACAACCTGAAGAAGGGTGGCCGCATCGGCGGCGCCCAGGCCATGCTCGGATCGATGCTTTCGATCAAGCCGATCCTCGACCTTTCCAGTGGAGAGGTCGAGGAGGCAGGCAAGCAACGCACCCGCAAGAAGTCGCTGGCGTGGATGCGTGACAATCTCGCTTCGTTCGGCGAGATCGAGAACCTGGCGGTGATGCACGGCGAGGCGCCCGATGTCGACGACTTCATGGCCCTGCTCGCGGAGGTCACCGATGTCGAAGATGTTCGTGTCGACAAGATCGGTGCGGTGATCGGTACCCATGGAGGCCCCCGAGTGATGGGTTACGCCTTCCAGGTTCCCGCCTGATTCACCGTCCGCGTCGTGGAATCGGCATCTCCGGGCGTTCAGTTGGGTGGGCGCTACACCCTGCGCGAGCGACGCGCGGCAGGTGCATCCGCAACCGTGTGGCTGGCGTCGGACGATCTTCTGGACCGCCGCGTCGCGGTGAAAATCCTCCATCCTCATCTCGCCGACGACGCTGACCTCGCCGGCCGATTCGCCCAGGAAGCCCGGGCCGCGGCGATGGTGAGTCATCGGGGACTGGTGGCGGTGTACGACACGGTCAAGGGGCCGCCACCGGCGATCGTGATGGAGTGGGTGGAGGGGATCGATCTCCGCCAACGACTCGACGAGGGTCCCCTCGCCGGCCCCGAGGCGCGGGCTATCGGGGTAGACCTGTGTGGCGCACTGGGAGCCCTCCATGCTGTCGGTCTGGTCCATCGCGACATCAAGCCGGCCAACGTCCTGCTCACCACTGATGGCCGTCCCAAGCTGGCCGACTTCGGGATCGCCACCGCTAGTGCCGGCGACCGAACCGCCACCGGAATCGTTTTGGGCACGGCCAAGTATCTCTCTCCGGAGCAGGTCAGAGGCGACCAGATCGATCAGCGGACCGACATCTATGGACTCGCCGCGGTTCTCTACGAGTCGCTCACCGGCCAGGCCCCGTTCGTTCGAGACGGCGACCTCGCGACCGCCCTCGCCCGGCTCGAAGCCGACCCGCTCGAACCGCGAGCTCTGGTGCCCTCCATTCCCGAACCAATGGCGCGGGCCGTGATGGGGGGTCTCGAACGCGACCCGGCCCGCCGTTGGCCCGACGTCGCAGTGTTCGCCGAAGCCCTCGCGGCACCGACCGCGCCAACCGTCACACTCCCAGCCGCAACCACCCCTATCGCTCCACCCACAACTCCCTCGTCACCTTCACCAGCCTCACCACCGCAACCTCATGTGGTGCGTCCTCGGCGACGACGGTGGTGGCCCCGCTTGATCGGTCTCGGCCTGTTCGTGGCCATCGGCGCGCTCGGCTGACTGCTGATCGCTCCCGGGCGCCAGAGCGCGCCGAACCCTGCTCCACCGGTGACCGCGATCGGCGTCACCGCGTTCGATCCCGAAGGCACCGGTTCTCCGGGCGAGCACGATGATCTCGCCTTCCTCGTTCTCGACGGCGACCGCGAGACCAGCTGGCCCACCGAGCGCTACGTCCGGCGCGATCTCGGCGTGAAGTCGGGAGTGGGACTCGTGGTGGAGTTGGCTGAGATCAGCACGGTTCACTCGATCACGATCGAGACCGATGCCACCGGCTGGGCCGTGGAGATCGCCGTCGCCGACACGGCGGGCAGGAGCCGTGCCGATTACGGGCGGGCTGTGGCCGAGGGCTCAGGTCTCACGTCGAGGGCCGAGTTCGAGATCGACGCATCCGGTCGTTTCGCTCTCATTTGGTTCACCGACCTCGGGGAGGGTGAGCTGCCGGTTCGGATACGTGTGCGCGAGATCACGGTTCGCTGAGCGCCATACCGGTAGTTTCGTCGCCATAGCGCGCCCCTCCGACGACAGCATGCTGATCACAGCGGCACAGAACGGAGACCAGCGCGCCCTCGACGACCTCCTCCGCAACCATCAGGGCAGGATCTATGCGATCTGTCGAAGGTTGGCCGGCAACGACGCCGACGCCCTCGATGCCACCCAGGAGGCGATGATGGCCATCGTCAAGGGTCTCTCCCGCTTCGACGGACGGGCCAGCTTCTCCACCTGGTCCTACCGGGTCGCCACCAACGCCTGCCTCGACGAGTTGAGGCGCCGAGGCCGACGGGCCGTTCCCGGCCTGCCCGAATACGAACATGCCGACGATGCCTACGTCGGAGGTTTCACTCCCCGCGATCCGGGCGAGACGGTGAGCGCCCGGGTCGATGTCGACGCCGGTCTGGCCCTCATCCCCGAAGACTTTCGAGCCGCGGTGGTGCTGCGCGACATGGCCG
Source organism: Acidimicrobiales bacterium (assembly GCA_029263215.1). Taxonomy (GTDB): domain Bacteria; phylum Actinomycetota; class Acidimicrobiia; order Acidimicrobiales; family Aldehydirespiratoraceae; genus OFTM10. Next base: position 17,019 of record JAJCXY010000106.1, on the reverse strand, counting down.
GCCTCGACTACGCAGAGATCGCCGAGGTGCTCGATATCGCACCCGGCACGGTTCGTTCACGCATAGCGCGCGGAAGAGCCCGGCTCGCTGATGTGTTAGCCGGGAACCAGACCGACCCCGACCAACGTCAGAGTCCATAGATGAACGACGTATCTCCTTCCGACGACGAGCTGGTCTCGTCCTACCTCGATTCCGAGGCGACCCCTGAAGAGGTCGCGCGGGTCGAGGCCGACCCTGGCCTGCTGGCCCGGGCCGAGGAGATGCGAGCCGCGATCGAACTCACCGCCACACCGGTACAGATCCCCGAACTCGACCTGGCCCGAATCCGGGCGGCCGCGGTGGCCACCAGCGACACCACTCCTGTTGTGCGCGATCTTCAGGCTGCGGGCACCGCCCGCACCCGTCGCCAGCAGGTCTTCCCCCGGGCGATGGCCGTCGCGGCAGCGTTCCTTTTCCTCGGGGTGGCGGTCACGGTGATCCGTTCGATCGACAGCGGCGGGAGCAGCGACACTGCTTCGTTCGACACCAGCACCGCCGATTCCGGCGACGATGCGGGCGACGACAGTGGCGACAGTGCCGGCGACGCGGGATTCGACGCACTGGGAGGCAGCGATGCCGACGAGGCCGATGAGGAAGCGGCCGAGAGCGCTACCGCTCCTCTGGCCGAGGGCGACGATGCGGGCGACGACAGCGACGCCGGAGCGGATGGGGGCGCCGAATCAACCGCCGATACCGCCCTCGACGATGTAGCCACCGCGCGGTCGTTTGATCTCGACGACACCTTCGACGTGATGGCAGCCGAACTCGAGCCGAGTTCCGACACCGATGCCCTCCTGAAACAGATTCACGACAGCGTGATCGCCTACACCACCGAGGCCGAACCTGGGTTCGCAGAGCCCGACGATCCCGTCGACCCACCCTGTGTCGACACCTTCGCGGGCGTTCTCGCCGAGCTCGACGCCAACGCCGCCGATATCGCACTGGCCCTGGTGGCCGGGGAAGAACTCGTGGTGGTGGTGGCCCGCACCAACCAGGCGGGCGACCTCTTTGTGCTGACCTCGCTCGTCGGCAACTGCGGGGCGATCCAGGTCGAGCCCCTCACCATTTTGGGCTGAGCACCGAGAAGCAGGCGACAACACCGGTCGGCTCGGCTGCCGAGGCGTCGACGCGGATAGGATCCGTCGCTATGGCCCGCGATCAAGACTCCCCGGCACCGGTCGACGACGACTGGTCTGCCCAGCAAGCCGACCGGATCGTCGGTTGGGTCGACACCCTGAAGGGTTACAGCACCGACAAGGCCGTCCTGATCCTGCGGGTCGTGGTGTTCGGTCTGGTGGTGTTCGTTCTCGCGATCATCTCGGTCGTACTGCTCACCGTGGCGATGGTTCGTATGGCCGATGCCTATCTCCCGATCGGAGCAGGTGTCGGCGACGCGACGTGGGCCGCCCATCTGTTCATCGGCTCCCTTCTGTCGATAATCGGGCTCGGGGCCTGGGCCTCACGACGGGGCGATGGAATGCCTCCGAAGCCTCTGGTGTTTGCCCTACTGATCGACGCCGCAATAGTGGTGGCGATCGTGTGTTACGGCATCATCCAAGCTCTTACCTAGTTGCCGGCTAGGCGTTTCCCCCAACCGGATCTTCCTATCGAGGCGAGGCCTGTCATGTCCGATATTCGCGACGTCATCATCATTGGATCGGGCCCGGCCGGGCTCACCGCGGCGATCTACACCGCACGAGCCAACCTCTCACCGCTGGTTCTGGAAGGTGAGCCGAGCTCCACCAGCGACCAGCCCGGTGGCCAGCTGATGCTCACCACCGACGTCGAGAACTTCCCCGGGTTTCCGGAGGGAATCATGGGACCCGAGCTCATGATGAACTTCCGCACCCAGGCCGCCCGGTTCGGGGCAGAGATCCAGACCGTGAAGGCCTCCAAGGTCGACCTGTCGGCTCGTCCCTACAGCGTTTGGGTGGGCGATCCCGACACCCCCGAACCCACCCACCGGGCCCACGCGATAATCATTTCCACCGGTGCCCAGTCGATCATGCTCGGACTCCCCCGCGAAAACGAGTTGATCGGCCACGGCCTCTCGACCTGTGCGACCTGCGACGGGTTCTTCTTCCGCGATCACGAGATCGCGGTGGTGGGTGGTGGTGATTCGGCCTTGGAGGAAGCCCACTTCCTCTCGCGTTTCGCCAGCAAGGTCACCGTGGTTCACCGGCGCGACGAACTCAGGGCATCGAAGATCATGCGCGACCGCTCCTTCAACAATCCCAAAATCGAGTTCCTGTGGGACACCGTGGTCGAGGGCTACCTCGGCGACTCCGCCATCAGTGGTCTCGCTGTTCGCAACGTGAAAACAGACGAGGTGAGCGAACTCGCCGTCACCGGTGTCTTCATCGCAATCGGCCACAAGCCCAACACCGATCTCTTCAAGGGCCAGTTGGCCATGAAGGACAGTGGTTACCTCATCACCCGGACGGGTACGACCAGCACCGACGTCGAGGGCGTGTTTGCCTGTGGCGACGTGCAGGACGACCTCTACCGCCAGGCGATCACCGCGGCCGGGTCGGGCTGCCAGGGAGCTCTCGAGGCCGAACGCTGGCTCGAGAGCCAACACGACGCGAGCTGAGTCGCCAGTCGCTACAGTCCGAAAGGACCTTGGAATAGACACACAGTCGCGTGGGTTGAATATCTCGATCGCGGACCCTGCAAACAACCGGGACGTCTGCTGAATTTGAAAGGAAGCCATTCATGGCTGCATCCATCACCACCCTGTCAGATGCCACGTTCGACGAGGAGATCGGTGGCTCCACCGCACCCGTACTCGTCGACTTCTGGGCGGAATGGTGTGGGCCCTGCAAGATGATCGCCCCGATCCTCGAAGAGATCGCCGGCGAGCAGGGCGAGAAGCTCAAGATCGCAAAACTCAATGTCGACGAGGCGCCCAACATCGCTCGGCGCTTCGAAGTGATGAGCATTCCCACCCTGATCCTGTTCAAGGACGGTGAGCCCGCCAAGCGGGTCGTGGGGGCAAAGCCCAAGCAGGCCCTGCTCGACGACATCTCCGAGTTCATCTGATCCCATCTCCCCCCTGGGAACGAACGGCCGGCCTTCGGGTCGGTCGTTTCGCGTTGTCGACTCGTTTGCTGACCACCAATCGAAGAGACACCGATGGCCGGGTCTGCCGCCGATACGATCGGGTCAGTGAACACCTCCGGCCTGCCGCTCCAACGCGGTGACGACGGCCCGGCCGTCCGTGATCTGCACCGGCGCCTCATCGCCGCGGGCCACGGTCCGGTGGGCGACGCCGAGATCTTCGACGCCGATACCGAAGTTGCACTCAAGGGATTCCAGGCTTCACGCCGCCTGATCGAGGACGGTGTGTGCGCCCGCCAGACCTGGGCTGCTCTGGTGGAGGCCGACCACCGTCTCGGCGACCGGATGTTGTATCTGCGTTCACCGATGACACGCGGCGACGACGTAACCGACCTCCAGCAACGACTCGGGAGTCTGGGCTTCGACGCTGGTTATGTCGACGGGATATTCGGCCCCGATACCGAAGACGCAGTTCGAAGCTTCCAGCAGAACCAGGCCGTTACCGACGATGGTGTGGTTGGTCTCGACACGGTGCGCGGGCTCGGACGGCTGGCGGGTCGTCGCTCCGGCGAGAAGACGATCGCGGAAGTTCGCGAGTCGGAGCGGCTGTTGCACCAACAGGCCGGGGTGAGTGGCCGCCGACTGGTGGTCGGCGAGGCCGGGGGCCTGCCGGCCGTGGTCGACACCGTTGCCCGCCGCCTGCGCCTCGACGGCGCCGATGTACTCACCCTGCACCATCCCGATCTTTCGTCTCAGGCCCGAGCGGCCAACGATTGGGATGGTGCGGTCTATGTGGGAGTCACCCTGGCCCGCGACGACATATCGGTGGCCTACTTCGCCACCGAAGGTTTCATCTCCACCGGTGGTCAGGGTCTGGCCCATCGTTGCGCCGAGGAGCTCGGAGACTTGCTCGACGCTCCCCTGCCGATGGTGGGCATGAGAATCCCGATCCTCAGAGAGACCCGCATGCCGGCGGTGTGGGTCCGCCTCGGGCCACCCGCCCTGGTTGTGGAAAGGGCCGCTTCTGTCTCCGCTGCGCTCTGTGATGCGGTAACCGCGTGGTGTGGCCACCCTCTCGACGACTAGCGGTGCACAGGTTTATCCACAGGGGTGGACAACTGGTTCATCTTGAGGTTTAGACCTCTGTTGAGAGGCGCTTGTTGTGACATTTGTCACACTTACTACTGCCTGGGCTAGACGACGGTGCCAGGGGGTGTGATCACTCGGTAGATCCGCTCGAGATCATCGAGATCAGCGAACTCCACCACCAACTTCCCGGGGCCTTTCCCGAGCTGCACCCTCACGCGTGTTTCCAGGCGAGCAGCGAGGAGTTCCTCGAGCTCGAGCACGCCCGGCTCGGCCACCGCCACGGGCTTTGGTGTCGGGGTCTCCTCCTCCCCATCATCGGAGTCGGTGTCGTCTCCATCGCGGAGCAACTCCTCCACCTGGCGGACGGTGAGTTGTTCCTTGACGATCTGACGTGCCAGTTTCTCCTGCACCCCTCGGTCCGACGTGGCCAACAGGGCGCGGGCATGACCGGCTGATATCTGGGACTCCACAACCAATCGCTGCACCGTCGGGGGCAGCTGCAAGAGACGGATCGTGTTGGCCACGGCCGACCGCGAGCGCCCGACCCTGGTGGCAACCTCCTCCTGGGTGAGGGAGAAGTCCTCCACCAACTGTTGGTAGGCCGCTGCCTCCTCCAGGGCGTTCAGATCCTGGCGGTGGAGGTTTTCCACCACCGCGGTCTCGAGGCTCGAGAGATCGTCGGAGGTGCGTACGAGGGCCGGAATCGAGGGCAGGCCGGCTCGCTTGGCTGCTCGCCACCGCCTCTCCCCTGCTATCAGCTCGTAGCCTCCATCGTCGCCGGCGCGCACAACGATCGGCTGGATGATTCCAACCTCGGCCACCGAAGCCGCTAATGCCTTGAGCGTCTCCTCATCGAAGTGCTCACGGGGCTGGAACCTATTGGGTACCACCGAGGCCACTTCGATTTCTCGATACACCGCGCCATCAGTCTCCAGATCTGCGGGAATCAGAGAACTCAGCCCCTTACCCAGTCCGCTACGTCTCGACACCGAGCACCTCCTTGGCCAACTGTTGATAGGCGAGCGCCCCCCGAGACGAGGGGTCGAAGACGGTGATGGGCTGCCCGAAACTCGGGGCCTCGCTCAGCCGCACGGTTCGAGGAATCACCTGGCGACACACCTTGTCACCGAAGTGTTCGCGCACCTCGTCTGCGACCTGGCCGGAGAGCTTGGTGCGGGCATCGAACATCACCAGCACGATGGTGCTGAGTTGGAGCGTCGGATTGAGATTCCGAGTAACCAGATCGACGTTCCTGATCAGCTGACCCAGGCCCTCGAGTGCGTAGTACTCGGTCTGGATCGGTACCAATACCTCGTTGGCTGCGGTCAGTCCGTTGATCGTCAGGAGCCCGAGCGATGGGGGGCAGTCGATGAGGATGATGTCGTAGTCGTCGATCACCGTTTCGATGGCTGCCTTCAGTTTCCGTTCTCTACTGAAGGCGGGTACCAACTCGATCTCCGCTCCTGCGAGATCAAGGCTCGCCGGCGCCACATAGAGGTTCTTGACTGCAACCGGTTCTATTACGTCCTCCAGCGGAACATCCTGCAGGAGGACGTCGTAGAGCGAATGTTCGAGTTGGCGTGGGTTGAGGCCAAGTCCGGTACTCGCGTTCGCTTGGGGATCAAGATCAATGATCAGAACCCGTCGTCCGAGTTCGGCGAAACAGGCACCGAGATTGACCGTTGTAGTGGTCTTCCCGACGCCGCCTTTCTGGTTTGCCACCGCAAATACGCGGGGGCGGGATGCGGAGGCCGCATCCTCTTGAGGCAGTGCCACGGGGCGCGCTCCCTTCGATCGAGCGGTGCCATCCTCCCCGAGGCGTGCCCGCGGGTCAAGGACCCTCAACCATCTTTGGTGAAAGTTTCACGTGAAACAGCTCCGGCCCGGCCCCGGGCTCGGTCCAAGCGTGTTTCACATGAAACAACTCGGAGTCGTGATCGGTCAGAAGATTGGCGATCGCCGACGAGCTCTATTGCGGCGGGGGAGTGCCGCCACCAAATCACCGGAGCGGCGGAGGGTTACGAAACTCCCCTCGTTCAGATGATCGACGCCGACGAACTCCGCTCCCACAGCGTCGAGCGGTGCCTCACTCCAAGCCGCAGTGGCTTCCTTCCGGGCCGAAACCACCACCAGGCCAGCCGGTCGGACCAGCGGCATAAGAAGCTCGCCGGTCTCCGCCGGGGTGCCCAGGAGCCGGGCGACCGCGAGATCATGCGCCTCCCGCCATTCGCCTTGGTGACCCAAATCCTCAGCCCGTCCATGATGGACCGACACTCGGTCCTGGACCCCAGCAGCCTGCACGCCCGCCCGGGCGAAGTCGCATCGCCTCTCGCTGGCATCGACGAGACGCCAGCGCATCTGAGGCATGGCCAGAGCCAGTAGGAGGCCGGGCACCCCGGCACCGGTGCCGACATCCACGCCCACGCCCGCCACCTGGTGAGCATCCACACCCAAAACGGCACACACGGCCGACACATAGCCAGCCGTGTGTGTTACCAATTCTTGCATGGGGGCGCTGCCAAGCACCCCGTCGGCCCGAGCCGGCAACCATGCCGCCTCGAGTCGTTCGTAAGGCGAATCAGGCATCCCCGGCGGGGACGATCACGACGCGACGGTTGGGATCCTCGCCCTCAGAGATCGTGTCGACGCCATCTTCATCCGCGATGGTGTCGTGGGTGACCTTGCGGTCTGCGCCACCCATCGGCTCTAGCGCACGGGCCATACCAGACTCGCGGACCAGAGCCGCCTGCTCACGACAGAAGTTTGCCAGAGCCTCGGTGCGACGGGCCCGAACGCCGCCTATGTCGACACGAACCCGACCATCTCGCGAACTTCCGGCCTGGCGCTGCAGCACCGTCCGGACCAGCTCATCGATCGCCACTGCGGTGTTGCCCCGCCGGCCGACCATGCGGCCGAGATCATCGCCATTGACGGTGATTCGGATCTCATCGTCGGCCACGTCCTCACGGACGAAGTCGACCGATGCGCCGAATCGTTCCGCCAAGCCGGCCACGAACTCCTGGGCGATATCTGCCTGCTCGGGGAGCGGCATCGTTGCCTCGTTGTCGGTCACGCTTCTCTCCTGTTTCTTGCTGCGATCAGTGGATCTCGTCGAATCGGTGCGTCCTGCGCGGCCCTGGCCTTCTTGATGGGAACGGCCATCTTGATGTGAACGACCCTTGTCCTGAGACCGGCCCTTGTCGGGACCGGATCCGCCGTTGCCAGAGCTCTTGTTGCGGTCGGACTTGTTCCCTTGGCCCTTGTTGCCTTGACCCCTGTTGCCAGAACCCCGGTTGCCGGAGTTGCGGCTGCCGCCGTTGTCGCGACCCTGACCCCGTGATCCCCGCCCACCGCCCTTGCTGCGGCGGCGGCGGTCGTCCTTGGCTCGGGGAGTGGCGGGGCGGACCCGGGCACGAACCCGAGCGTCCTCCTTCACCCGCCCGAACAGGCCTGTCTTCGCCTCCGAGACGACCTCGAACTCGGCGTCGTCTTCGTGCACACCCAATCGGTCGAGTGCGCTCTCTTTTGCTTCGGCGGTTGTCTTGGCGGTTGTCTCCACCCATTCCATTGGCTTCTCCTAGTCGTCTTTCGCTGACACCGCGCCGGCCGGCGGGTGTCGAGTCCTACTTCTTGCGTTTCTTGTGCTGAGGACTGCCCGGGTCGGTGGTTCGCCCACCAGAACGGTTGTGACGCGTCGGGGCGTTGCCGGTGCGCCCGGCGCCACTGTTCCTCGCGCGGGAGCCACCCTTCTTGGAACCTGAGCCCTTCCTCGCAGAAGAGCCCTTCTTCTTGTCGGCGCCCTTGGCCGGGGTGCTTCCTCGCTTGGGGGTTGCCTGCCCCTTCTTCGGTGTGGTGCGGCCACCGCTTCCCTTGCTCTCTGAGTTGTCGGCCCGCGAAACCTCACGCGAGCGGGCGGCCATGGCTCCGAGACTGTCTTCTCCTCGATACAACGAGCGCGTGATATAGCCCTGCTGCCCGATGCGGTAGATATTGCTGATGACGAAGTACACCACCAGGGCGGCAGGCATCGTGAAGCTGAACACCGGCAGCATGAAGGGCAGGATCTTCATGATCATTTCCTGCTGAGGGTTCACCGGTGCGCCGCTGTTGCGGCCGCGGATCTGTCGCTGCTGGTAGATGCTCGAGACGAGCACAACCGCAATCAGGAGTAGGTAGGGGAGTGAGTCGATGAAGTTGTCGCCGAGCACGTCTTGAGCCGAGCGGGCCAGGTCGAGCCCCAACGACACCATCTCCGTGGGTCGCTCGTCGAACTCGAGGTTCTGGCCGGTGAGATCGGCGAACATCTCGCTGTCGACAGGAAGGTTCTGAGGATCGAACGAACGTTCGTCTCCTCCAATCTTGGAGACCTCGCTGTCGGCGCCCGCTCCGAGCCTGCCCGCGCTCCAGCCCAGTTGGTTGCCGACGTCGGTAGCTCGCCGGGTAATGCCTTGCACCACCCTGAACAGAACCAGGAACACCGGCAGCTGGATGAGCATGGGTAGGCAGCCGCCGAGGGGGTTGATTCCGTTCTCCTGGTAGAACGCCATCAACTCTTCGTTCATCTTCTGGCGATCGTCTTTGTACTTCCCCTGGATCGCCTTCAGCTCGGGCTGGAGACGCTGCATCTGAAGCATCGAGCGGGTGCTCTTCAAGGTGAGTGGGGTCACCACCACCATCACCGCGAGGGTGAGTCCGGCTACGGCGAAGCCATAGGACGGAAACACCGAGTAGAACCACGCCAGCACGGACGCGATCAGGTCGAACATGTTTGCTCCCTCGGTTCAGGAACCGGGTCGTAACCGTGGGTGCCCCATGGCTGACAGCGGCAGAGTCGTTTTGTGGTGAGCCAGCTGCCACGCGCCGCTCCATGGGCTGCAACTGCCTCGAGTGCGTAGTTGGAGCAGGAGGGAACATGCCGACACGGTGACGGCCGTCCCGCGAAAACACGCTGGTAGCCGCGCACACAGGCGGACAAGAAGCGCGCGCCGAGCTTCACGGGTGCGCTTCTGTTGAAGCTGAGTCGGCGAGGAGAAGATCGGTCATGGTTGAACGTAGTGTGGCGTAGGACCAGTGCTCCAACGGCGCTGTGACCCTCACGAGATGGTCGCCCCCGGGCAATCCTGCCGGAGTCGTCGCCTCGAGGTCGAACAGAGCCGCTCGAATCCGGCGCTTGATCCTGTTCCTGACCACCGCATTTCCCACACTACGTGGGATTGCAAACGCAAAGCGTGGTGGTTGAGCGGGATCGAGCCGTCTCACGAGTCGCAAGGGCCCCCGTCCCGTCCTGGTGCCTTCAACGCTGAGACGCTGAAACGACCGCTGGGAAGCGAGCCTCGCAATCACGCCGACAGGCGGGCGCGGCCCTTCTGGCGGCGAGAGCGCACCACGGCACGGCCGCCTCGCGTACTCATCCGGGATCGGAATCCGTGTTTCTTGGCCCGCTTGCGAACATTGGGCTGATATGGGCGCTTCATAAGTCCTCCCGGAGGATGCGGGCAAGAGGGGCACCGCATTAGAGTCGGCTTCGAAGGTTGGGGAAACCGACGACGTCAGCGCATAACCGTAGGGTGAGCAGTGACCGTAGGCAACCACCACGGCGCTTGGGATTTGGCGGAAATTCACGCGATCACGGGCCCCAGGCCCCCGCGATTTTTAACGACAATTATGTAATTCGATCTTCCATCGATGTAATTCGTCTTTGAAAAAGGTGCCCTGAACAGGCACTATCGAGGTATTGCATCTCCCAATTTGCGGGTGCCGTGGTTGTTGATAGGTTCGCAAACCTACCGGACGGGCTACGGGTCGGGGTCGCAATTAACGACCCTGTATTCTCCTGTCCCCGGAATGATCTAACCGTCGTCCACACCTGTGGATGGTGCTGTGGAGACAGGATTGAACAGCGTGGATGAAGCTGGTGAGGCTGACGGCCTCTGGAGCACATGTGCCGCCAGTATCAGGGCCCAAGTCAGCGATGCCGTGTGGCGTACCACGTTCAGTGGCGCGAAAGCAGTGGCGTTCGACGAAGGCGAACTGGTCCTGGTGGTGCCCAATGGCCTGCAAAAAGAACGCATCGAAGGCCGCTATCTGGGCCTTGTCCAGGATGCGATCGAAGAAACCAGTGCCGATGTGAGTGTGAGAGTGGAGATTGATACCGATTGGGACGACGTCGCCTTCGACGTCCCGGCGGCGGATCTTCGCTCACCAGATGCGCCACCGCCCCGACCCGCTCAGGTCGCCGGCCTCAAACTCGACCGCTCCGACGAGAAGTTCACCTTCGAACATTTTGTCATCGGCCCATCGAACCGCTTCGCCCATGCCGCGGCCCTGTCGGTGGCGGAGGCCCCGGCGGCCAGCTACAACCCCTTGTTCATCCACGGCGACTCGGGACTCGGCAAAACCCACCTCCTCAGAGGCATCGCCCACTATGTGGCCCACCAGTACCCCACATATCGGGTTCGCTACGTGTCGACCGAGACCTTCCTCAACGAATTCGTGGAAGGCATCCGCACCAACGCCCTACCCGATTTCAAGCATCGCTACCGCAACAACGACGTCCTGCTCATCGACGACATCCAATTCATGGAAGGCAAGGACGGACTCCAGGAGGAGTTCTTCCACACCTTCAACGAGCTACACCAAAACGATAAGCAGATCGTGCTCACGTCAGACCGCACACCCGATGCCATGCCTACCCTGGAAGATCGGCTCCGGAGCCGCTTCAAGTGGGGCCTCATCACCGACATCCAACGCCCCGACCTCGAGACCCGCCTGGCCATCCTGCGCAAGAAGGGTGAATCGAAGACCGTCGACGTTCCCAACAGCGTGTTGGAGTTCATCGCCGAGAACATCACCGAATCGATCCGCGAACTCGAAGGCGCCCTGATCAAGGTCACCGCCTACTCCAACCTCACCCAGCAGCCCCTCAACGTAGATCTCGCCGCCCTGGTGCTTCGCGACCTCATCACCAACACCGCCAAACCCCCAGTCACCGCCGAGCGCATCATCGCCCTCACCGCCGAGTTGTTCGCCTTCGATGTCGAGCAGATAACCGGAGGAAGCCGGCGCCGGCCCCTGGTCGACGCGCGGCAGGTGGCCATGTACGTCACCCGCAACACCACCGAGCTGTCATTCCCCGACATCGGCAAGGCCTTCGGCGATCGCGATCACACCACGGTGATGCACGCCTGTCGCAAGATCGAAGCCCGGATGGGGGAGCGCCAGCAGATCTTCGACAAGGTCACCGAGCTCCAACACCGCCTCAACCGGCCCTCGTCCTAGGCAATCACGGTGGATATCACTGGGGATCTCATGGGTACGACCAGGGGACGAAACATGTGTACATCCCCACATATCCACGGTGACAACGATGTCATTTGCATCGACTGGGGAAACACAAGCAAGCCGTGTGGACACCACTTCTCTGCAATTTCAAGGCAAACTCCGATCCATCCACAATCCACAGCCCCTATGGACTTCTATTATCTGGATTCCATACAACCAGGAGAAGTAACCGCACCATGGGCATGAAGTTCCGTTGCGAACGCGACACCCTCGTCGAAGCACTCTCCGCCGCTGGTAGAGCGGTCACCACCCGTGGTGGCGCCCTGCCGGTGCTGGCCGGGGTCCGGCTCGAGCTGGTCGGCGATCAACTCACTGTCACCGGTAGCGATCTCGATCTCACCATCACGGTGGTCATCGAGGTGGCCGGTGGTGAAGATGGCATCGTGGTGGTTCCGTCGAAGCTGGTGTCCGACGTGGTCCGCTCCTTACGGCCCGGCTCGGTCGATGTAGCTGTCGACGACGACGATGTCCGCATCGTTTCGTCACCTTCGGAGTTTTCGATCCGCACGATTCCGGCCGACGAGTTCCCGGAGTTGTCCGGAGCCGAGGGCGACGCTGTCACCCTCGATGCCGGCGAGTTCCGTGCCGCTATCGACCAGGTGGAGAAGGCGGCGTCGAGTGACGATGCCCGGCCCATCCTCACCGGCGTTCTCATGGCCGCAGAAGCAGACGGCCTTCGTCTGGTGTCCACCGACTCCTACCGACTTTCGGTACGCGACCTGTCCGGCACGGCGATTCTCAGTGAAGGCCAGACCGTTCTGGTGCCCAGCCGGGCCTTGAAGGAGCTCTCACGTGTTGTCGGCGACCAGGACCAGATCACCCTCCGGCTGGGGGAGCGCGATGCCGGTTTCGAAGTAGGGGGTGTATCGATCACCACCCGCCTCATCGAGGGCGATTTCCCCAACTACCGCGGACTGATCCCCCAAAACCATCCCAACCAGCTCACCGTCGATCGTGAGACCTTGCTCGACGCGGTGCGACGGGTGCGCCTGCTTGCCCAGGAGTCCACTCCCGTGAGGCTCGCGATGTCCGACGACGGGCTCGAGCTCGTGGCCGTGACGCAGGATGTCGGTCAGGCCCACGAAGCGGTCGAAGCCAGCTACAACGGCACCGATCTCACCGTGGCGTTCAACCCGGAGTATCTGATCGACGGCATCGAGGTGGCCCCCGGCGACGAGATCACCCTCGAGACGGTCGATGAGCTGAAGCCTGCCCTTCTGAAGGCGGCCGACGATCCCAACTTCTTGTACCTGTTGATGCCGGTGCGGGTCAGCTGACCTGCAGACCGTGCAGATCCGGTCGCTTCACCTCACCAACTGGCGGTCCTACGAATCGAGCGACGTGGAGTTCGGCGACGGACTCACCGCCATCGTCGGCGAAAACGGGCAGGGCAAAACCAATCTCCTCGAGGCCATCGGCTGGTTGGCGGGTCTCGGTTCTTTTCGGGGAGCGCCCGACGGTGCACTGATCCGGATCGGTGCCGACTCAGCGATCCTGAGAGCGGTGGTGGTTTCCGGCGATGGGCGTGAACAGCTCATCGAGGCGGAGCTACCCCGAATCGGGCGAAACCGCATCCAGGTCAACCGACAAAGGCTTCCGCGGATGGGAGACCTGCTCGGCGTGGTGCAGGTCACCGTGTTTTCTCCCGACGACCTCGAGCTCGTGAAGGGCGGTCCCGGCCTGAGGCGGGGCTGGCTCGATGCCGCCCTCGTGAGTCGCCATCCGAAGTACGGCGCACTCCGCAGCGATCTCGAACGCGTCCTCAAGCAGCGCAACGCTTTGCTCCGGTCGGCGGGGGGTCGCCTCGATGCCGACGCCGAGTTCACCCTCGACGTGTGGGATTCCAAGCTGGCGACCACCGGCACCGCCTTGAGAACAGCTCGAGTCGAGCTGCTCGATGAGATGGTTCCCCGCCTCGGCGAGGCCTACGACGTGGTGGCCCGTCGCCCGGCCGCGGTGGCGGCGAGCTATGAGAGCAGCTGGGACGACGACCTGTCCGCCGCACTCATGACGGCGCGGGGCCACGATGTTCGCCGGGGCGTCACCACGGTGGGCCCTCACCGCGACGAGGTTCGCCTGTCGATCGGGGCCGCGCCGGCGCGAACCCACGCGTCACAGGGCGAGCAGAGGTCGCTGGCGCTCGCCCTGCGGCTCGGAGCCGATTCGGTGGTGAGAGCCAGCGGGGTGGCCCAACCGATCCTGTTGCTCGACGACGTGTTCTCCGAGCTCGATCCCCACCGGGCCGCGGCCTTGCTCGATGCCCTTCCCCGAAGTCAGCGCCTGCTCACCTCGGCGGTCGGTCTGCCCACCCCGGCGCGACCCGATCAGGTCTTGTACGTGGTCGATGGCGCGGTCAGAGTGGCAGCGGCATGAAACCCCGCAACGAGCGCGGTCCCCAGAGGATCAGCCACAGTCTCGACCGCTTGCTGGGAACCATGCGCGCCCCGTCGGTGGATGTGCTCTCCGCGGTGTTCGGGCGCTGGTCTGAGATTGTCGGACCCGACCTGGCCGATCACACTCGACCGGCCGCGATCGACGGCGAGAAACTGGTGGTGGTGGCCGACGACCCGGTTTGGGCAAGCGAGTTCCGCTGGCTCGAGAAGGAGCTCCTGGTGAGGGTCGAAGCGGTGTCGGGAAGCACTCGGATAAAGGGTCTGATCGTGAAGGTTCGACGGCGCGAATGACACGCGTGTAACTGGTAGACTCCCAGGACCGTGTACGGGCCTGTCGACCAGCGCAAATTTGGCGCCACGACCCCTCCTGAAACCCTGGATTTTGCTTGCCGCAACAGGGATTTCGGTGGCCTTCAGTGATCGGTGACGGCGAGCTGAACCCCTCGGACCCGACCCCCTCCAACGGGGAGCCGTCCGCCTCCCAGGAGTCAGATGTGACCACCACCGAAGAGTCTTCCTATGGCGCCGAGGACATCACCGTCCTCGAAGGCCTCGAGGCCGTGCGCAAACGCCCCGGCATGTACATCGGATCCACGGGTCCCACCGGCCTGCACCACCTGGTGTGGGAGGTCGTCGACAACTCTGTCGATGAGGCGATGGCCGGCTATTGCAGCCGCATCGATATCACGATCAACACCGATGGGTCCTGTGAGGTCAGCGACGATGGCCGCGGTATTCCCGTCGAGAAGCATCCCAAGTATGAAGATCTGAGCGCGGCCGAAGTTGTGCTCACCATCCTCCACGCGGGCGGCAAGTTCGGTGGCCACGGCTACAAGGTTTCCGGTGGCCTGCACGGTGTGGGCGTGTCGGTGGTCAACGCCCTTTCGAGCAGGGTCGAGGTGGAGATCGATCGCGACGGAACCCGTCACGCGATGTCGTTCGTCGACGGAGGGGAACTCTGCGATCGCCTCGCTCCCATCGGCGAGTCACCCAGCATCGATGGCGAGCCACGCACCGGCACGATGGTGCGCTTCTGGCCCGACCCGATCATCTTCGACGAGGTCGATTTCCGTTTCCAGACCTTCGTCGAACGTTTCCAGATGATGGCCTTTCTCAACCGTGGCCTCGAGATCAGGGTGCGCGACCTGCGCCGTGAGGAGGACGACTGGACCATCTTCAAGTACGACGGCGGCATCATCGATTTCGTCAGTCACGTGAACGCTTCCAAAGAGGCCCTCTTCAGCACGGTCGGATTCTTCGAAGGGGCGGAGGAGATCGACGGCAACGCCCATGAGGTGGAGATCGCCTTCCAATGGAACACCGGCTTCAACTCCGACGGTCTGCACAGCTTCGCCAACGGCATCGCCACCATCGAAGGGGGCATGCACGAGCAAGGGTTCCGCACAGCTCTCACCCGTACGGTCAACGCCTATGCCCGCGATAAGGGTCTGCTCAAGGACAAGGACGACAACCTCCAGGGCGAAGACATCCGCGAGGGCCTCACTGCCATCATCTCGGCCCGGATCGGCGAGCCCCAGTTCGAAGGACAGACCAAGTCGAAGCTGGGCAACGTGTCCATGAGGTCACTGGTCGAACGAGTCACCAACGAGCGCCTCGCCGATTGGCTCGAGGAGCATCCCGGCGAGGCCAAGGTGGTGGTCACGAAGGCCTCCAACGCAGCCCGGGCGCGCGTCGCCGCGTCGGATGCCCGCAAGGCGATCCGTTCGAAGTCACTCCTCGACGGGGCCGGCATGCCCGACAAGCTCAAGGACTGCTCGGCGAAGGACCCCGAGAGCCGTGAGCTGTTCATCGTGGAGGGCGACTCCGCAGGCGGTTCCGCGGTGCGGGCCAGAGACCCCTTCACCCAGGCCATCCTTCCGATCCGCGGCAAGATTCTCAATGTCGAGCGGGCCCGCATCGACAAGATGCTCAGAAACAGCGAAGTGCAGAATCTCATCACCGCGATCGGCGCCGGATTCGGTGAGGAGTTCGACCTCGAACAGTGCCGTTACCACAAGGTGATCCTGCTCGCCGATGCCGATGTCGACGGCAGCCACATCCGCACCCTGCTGCTCACCTTCATCTTCCGCCAGATGCGCCCGCTGGTGGAGGCGGGCTACGTCTACATAGCCCAGCCTCCGCTCTACTCCACCAAGTTGTCGACGCGAGAAACCGTCTACCTCAAGGACGAAGGGGCGCGTGAAGCGTTCCTGGCCGAGCGGCCCAACTACAACAAAGACTTCCAGCGCCTGAAAGGTCTCGGCGAGATGGACTGGGAGGAGCTCCGCGACACCACGATGGACGTGGGCAGTCGCTCCCTTCTTAGGGTGTCGGTCGAGCAGGCCGCCATCGCCGACGATGTCATCTCGATCCTGATGGGCGACGACGTCGAGCAGCGCAAGAACTTCATCGTCACCAATGCACGCGAAGTGCGAAACCTGGACTTCTGATGAGCGACACACCACCCCCCACCGACAACGATCTCGACATCGACGACGAGCCCGACGACATCACCATCATCGAGATCCAGGAGGAGATGGAAAGCTCCTTCCTCGACTATGCGATGTCGGTCATCATCAGCCGGGCCCTGCCCGACGCCCGCGATGGGCTGAAGCCCGTTCACCGCCGGATCTTGTGGTCGATGCACGACCAGGGTTTTCGTCCCGATCGCAACTTCGTGAAATGCGCCCGAGTAGTAGGCGATGTCATGGGCAACTACCACCCTCACGGCGACAGTGCGATCTACGACGCCCTGGCCCGGATGGCCCAACCCTTCTCCCTGCGTCATCCCCTGATCGACTTCCACGGCAACTACGGCTCGATGGAGGATCCGCCCGCGGCTGCGCGCTACACCGAGTCGCGTCTCGATCGGCTGGCCATGCAGATGCTGGCCGACATCGATCAGGACACCGTCGATTTCATCGACAACTACGACGGCACCCGTTCGGAGCCCACCGTCCTGCCCGCCCGCTACCCCAACCTGCTGGTCAATGGCAGCCAGGGCATCGCGGTGGGTATGGCCACCAACATCCCGCCCCACAACCTCAACGAGGTGTGCGATGCGGTCACCCACCTGCTCCTCAACCCCGACGCCACC
>JAJCXY010000105.1 GCA_029263215.1 Acidimicrobiales bacterium | reverse complement strand
ATCTCAATGCCGACCGGGTGGGCCTCCTGGCAGCCCGACTACCCGGCCACCACCCGTGGCAGCCCCACATCGCTGCTCGATAAATCCACGCATATTCCCCAACCGAATGCGAGGGCTCCCGCCGCATAGCGGCCCATACCGAGCACCCGGAAATGCTCCGCCTTCGGCGATCGCGTCAGCGGGTTGATATCGGGTAGATCGACTGCTCGGGTTCGCACGGTAGTGCAGCGCTAGACCTTCGGCAGAGGTCGTACCGGTCCCGAGGCTCAAACACGATATGAACCGCTCCCCCAACACCGACCCGGCTTTGCCGGATGGTGTGGCGGGGCCGGTACTGTCGATGTCGATGCCCGACGATCGTCTTGTTCGAGTAGTCGAGATGTTCCGCAGCCGCGGCAACATCAGCGACGATGTCGAGGGCGATACGCGAGCGACTGCGCTCGCATGGTTGGAACGAGCCCGCTCAGAATTGACAGTGCTGGAGCCGATCCTTGTGACGGGTCAATGGCGAGTGGCGTACAACGCGGCCTATGACATCTACCGCCATGCCGCCGAGGCAGTCGATCTCACAGCCGGCTACCGGATCCTGGCCAGCGCTGGCGCACACGGCGCGACGTTCGCGCTGGCGTCGGCGGTCGTGGGCGACGCCACTGACGTGTTCGATGGCGTCCACTCGAGCACCATGACCGGCACGCGCAACAAGCTGGAGTACCTCGACGTCGACCAGTCCACCGAGGTGAGCGAGGAGGATGCTCGTTGGGCGGTTCAGCTCGCGGAGAGGGCTGTCGCCGACGTCTCATCCTTGTTGTGACCATCGGCTGGTAGCACTTTCATCAGAGGACGGGCCGTGACGGTGTCGTGGAACGACCCGGCGCCAGTCGAGAGCCAACCCGGAGCGCGGATCTGGGCCTGAATCTCGCGCCCGACCTCGAGGCCGACCTCGTGGGTGGCGGCGTAGAGCTGCTCGCGATCGGGGTGACCGAGGACCAGGACGTCGATGTCGCCAACCGGTCGGGTTCCAGCCTCGCCGTGCCAGCGGGCTGCCCATGATCCAAAGATGTACACCTCCTCGACTTTGTCGATGCCTGCCAGGGCGACGCGGAGACGGCCGGGGACGCCGAACGCTCTGACCAGGAGCTTGCGCAGCGGGTCAAAATAGGGGCTGGCGGTGTTTGCGCTGACGAGTCGGGTCCTGCCGACCCGGCGGGAACCGATGATGCCGGCACGCTCAGCCCGTTCGATCTCACGATGCACCGACGCTGTCGGGATCCCTAGGCGGTCGGTGAGATCAGCCAGGGACTGCTCGCGCTCAGGATCATCCAGAATGTCGGCGAGCAACTCCGCTTGTTGGCGCGACCGGAAGATCGGCAACAGCTCTGGAGACCCTGATCGTTCCACAAACTGGAGTATATCTTCTAAAATGCGGAAGGGTGCTGGTTGCCGATCGGTTGGGGTCGCTTTGGTCCCGTACCGCACGCCACTCCTCCCGCCGCCGAATCGCTCTCCAACCCGCTTACGATCCGGCGTCACGACGGCGTCCGCGTCGCCGACGAACATCCTCTCGAACTACTGCACCACGACAGCCTCATATGAGCGGCACAGACTTGCCAGTTGCGCTTTGCGCACTGGCTGGGCCACCACTTCCGGGAGACTGGGAGGCCGAGGCTTGATCGATCGGGAACTTAACGCCATGGGCTGCAGCGGGATCTCTCGATCGGCAAACGCCCGTGTCGCCTCACCGCTGCTGGCGCAAAGCGCAAGCAGCAAGTCTGTGCCACTCATATCCCGATGAATTGGTGCAGTGGCTGTTGTCGCGTCTCTCGTAATCTGTGCGCCTTCCTCGGGTATGAACGAACAACGCGGACACGAGGCACTCATCGACGCTGAAGAGGTGGCAACGGAACTGGGCGTGACCGTGCGCTTCGTTCGACGCCTGGTTCACGAGCGGCGGATTCCGTTCCACCGGATCGGCCGCCACGTGCGATTCGACCGGGCCGATGTCGAGGCGTTCATCGCCGAGGGGCGGGTGGAGCCGTACCCGTCCCGGGGACCCGGCGCGACCTCCCGCATGCGATGATGTATGAGCGTGCACGGCCAGACCGGCCGACCAGGCTGGGCCCGCAGCAGACGGCCCCGTACCACTGTGGTACCACTGGCAGCGGGAAACAGGGGTATTTGACGGTCACCGACGGCTAGTCGACCGACAGACCAAAACAAGCGTTGACCTGGGACTATGCCGTCATTTCAGCCAACTCACGGAAGCTCGAGACCTGGTCTTGAAAACCGTTGGGCCCTCACGGGTCCCGGGGGTTCGAATCCCCCTCCCTCCGCCACTCAATTCCAAGCAGAGCTGGCGTATGCAGCTACTCGAGGATCTCGAAGGTTCCTGACCGGCCGAGTTCACTGATCCGATCACCGAGAGTTTCGGGGGCGACATAGTCGGGGTGGCTGCGCATCAGCGCAGCTGCGGTCGATAGCTGGCCCAATTCGGCTACCCCCGGTTCACGAGCACCTTCCAGGTGCCGTCGGTTTGACGCCGGATCACATCGGAGCTGGTGCGCAATATCGCCGGCCTCAGCGCATTGGCTGAACAGCTTCATCAGGCCCTGCGGTGTTGCGGTGTTGGCTTCGACAGTCATCTCTGTTCTCCATGGTGTCTGGCGCCCCGATTGGACGCTTCAAGGAGTTCGACGCACGTCGGTCCCCGTTTGTGACCGACAACGCGCAAATTCTCCTCGACAAACCAACAGGGCGTTGACCTGGGGTTATGCGGTTGTCTTGACACGCTCTTGACACTCTTGGCCGGGCCTTGACGCGTCCTGGGATATCCGCTGACCGCGTGATCGCACGTTGGGGCCATGAAGGCCCTGACAACACTCCTCATCTTCTCGATCCTTCTCAACACAACTCCCTCGGCGGCGGCTCCCACCGAGCCTGAACTGGTGGTCGACTCCCCCCAGGAGAACGTCGATGCACTCGACGCCTACGGCATCTACGGCGCCGGCAGCACCGAGGAAGCAGCGATCGCCGATGCGATGGCAGGTCTCGCCGACAACGGCCTCGAGCTCCCGGAACTCAGGATCTACATCCACGACTCCACCACCCCCTGCCGCGACAACCTGGGCCTGTACGGCACCGGTGGCGACAAGAAGCGCATCGACATCTGCACCTTCGAGAAGTCGATCCTGCAGCACGAGCTGGTCCACGCTTGGGAGCACCACAGTGTCGACGACGCCACCCGCAAGGCCTTCCAAGCTCACATGGGTCTCGACAACTGGAACGATCATGGTCAGCCCCACTACTCACGAGGCATCGAAGAAGCCGCTTATCTCATCGTGTGGGGCATGAACGACAGCCCGATCTCGAGGATGAGCAGCACCCACTACGCCGACGACCTCGCCGGCTACGAGCTCCTCACCGGAAATCCTTCCCCCCGCATCTCCCACTGGGACGACGAGGCCGCAGCGCCCCGCACTCGTCTAGTCGTCGAACCCACCGCTGACACAGTCAACGTCGACTTCCAGTGAGCGAGGGTCCCCTCAGAGACACATCACGGTCGTGACCTACCGGATCGAATCCTGTCCGACGCCCGAGGAGATCAGATCCCGTTCCTGATCTGCTTCGGGCTCGGCTTCCATCTCGGGCTCGGGCAGACCGGCCTCACCATCGATGTCGATCGTGGGCAAGCGCCGGTCGAGCCAGGCGGGCAACCACCAGTTGGCGTCGCCCATCAGCTTCATCGTGGCCGGCACCAGCACCACTCTCACGATGGTTGCGTCGACGAAGATGGCGGTGGCCAGACCGAGGCCCATCATTTTGATCACGGGGTCTTCGCCCAGCACAAAGCCGAGGAACACCGAGATCATGATCAGGGCGGCCGAGGTGATCACCCGCGCGGTGCTGGCGATGCCGTGGATGACGGAGCCGTCGTTGTCGCCGGTGACCAGGTATTCCTCTCGCACGCGGGAGAGCAGGAACACCTCGTAATCCATGGACAGGCCGAAAAGGATCGCGAACATGAACATCGGCATGAACGGCACGATCGGCACCGTGGCCTCCAGGCCGATGAGGCCCATGCCCCAACCCCACTGGAACACCATCACAAGCACGCCGTAGGCGGCACCGATGCTGAGCAGGTTGAGCGTGGCCGCCTTCAGCGGAACGACAATCGAGCGGAACACCAGAGTCAACAGCAGGAACGACATGACCACAACGGCCGCTATGAACAGGGGCAACCGACTGTTCACGCGCTCACCGATGTCGGCGAAGCTCGCCGTCTGGCCTCCGACGTGAGCACGGGCCGCGCTGTCGTCGAGTACCGGCGGGAACACGTCAGCGCGCAGTCGGGTGATCGTGTCGCGAGTGGCACTGTCCTGGGGCGAAGTTGTCGCAAAGGCAAGCAGGACTGCGACGCCGGCATCGGAATTGATCTCCGGAGGAGAGACCGACGCGATGCCCTCGTCGGCCACGATTGCCGCGGCCAGGGGCTCCACCACACTCGGGTCTTCCGATATGTCGACGGCGATGACGAACGGGCCGTTGATACCGGGGCCGAAGCCTTCCGCAACGAGGTCGTATGCGATGCGCTCGGTGCGGCTTTCGGGCAATGCTCCCTCGTCGGGGAATCCGAGGCGGAGGTCGAGAACTGGCGAAGCGAGAGCGAGAAGAAGAACCGTGGAACCGATGAGATAGGGCCAAGCGTTCTTCGAGACGTGGCGACCCCAGCGTTCCCAGCCCGAGCCTTCCTCCTTGAAGTCCGCCTGCCGACGTTCCTTCGCTTCGCGCTTTTTGCGTCGAAGACCGTTGATCCGGTGGCCGGCAAGGCCGAGAAACGCCGGCAACAAGGTGATCGAGGCAAGCACCATAATCAGCACGATGATCGACGCAACGACGCCGAAAGCGGTCATGAACGGAACGCCGGCGAAGCCCAGTCCGAGGATGGCGATGACGACGGTGCCGCCGGCGAAGACGACAGCCTGGCCAGCAGTGGCGACGGCACGGCCAACCGCTTCCTCGACGGTCATGCCTCGCGACAGGAACTCGCGGTGGCGGGTGACGAGAAACAGGGCGTAGTCGATCCCCACGCCAAGCCCGATCATGCTGCTCGCCTGAGGGGCCCAACTCGGGACCTCGATGAGGTAGGTGACCAAGGCCATCGAGGTGATGCCGAGGGCGAGACCGAACAGGGCCAGCCCGATCGGGAGGCCCATGGCGATGAGCGAACCGAACGCCACGAGCAAGATGATGATCGCGGCGACGATGCCGATCATCTCGCCGACGCCGGTCTCCGGTTCCTCGAACGCGAAGAACAGGTCGCCGTTGAGTTCGATCTGGAGGGGTGAACCCTCCTGCGCCTCGGCGCCGAAGTCCTTGAGGCTGTCGAGGTCGTCGATGCTGAGTTCTTCCAGGACCGGGTACTGGACCCTTATGAGCGCGATCGTGTCGTCCGGTGAGATGGTGGGATCACTCACCGCCAGAACATGCGAGAGGGTGGCGAGGCCGGCCTGAATCTCAACCAGCTCAGCTCGAGCATCGGCCGACTCGGAGAATGTCAGCCCGTCCTCGAGTGGGGTGGTGACTACCTGGGCGGTGAGACCAGCCTGGTCGGCACCGGCGGCGGTTAGGAGATCGACGGCATCCTGGGAGTCGAGACCGGGCACGGCGAAGGAGTCCTCGAGATCGCGGCCGAAGATGCCGGACGCGCCGATGACGGCAATGGCGATTACCAGCCATGCTCCGATCACGATCCATGGCCGACGGGCGGCGAACCGCCCAAGCCGATAGAGACCATGTGACATCTTCGTTCCTCCTGGGCGACCCAGATAAATCGCTACGACGACGTAGCGTTATATCAGGAGCCATCACGAAATGAGCGCCGGTGTGTCTAACGACACACCATCAATTCATGAAGTTATCGTCGCTTCGCCAGTATCCCTAGAGTTTCGCTACGCTCAAGGAGCACTATGGCTCGACCTCGCAGCGAAGCGGCCCGGGCGAACATGCTCGGAGCCGCCACCGAACTCGTCCTCACCGAGGGCGTTCGCGGTTTCACCATCGACGAGGTCTCGCGTCGCTCCGGTGTCGCCAAGACCACGATCTACCGGCACTTCCCCACCAAGAACGAACTCCTCATCGCGGCAATCGACGGCGCCACCGCGGTGCCGTCGACGCCCGACACGGGCTCGTTTCGCGGCGATCTGCTCGAGTTCTTCGCCAGCGTGCTGCCAATCTTCGCCGACACCAAGCTGAGGGCGGCCTCCCTCGACATCTTCGCCGCCGCGGCACGCGACCCCGATCTGCGGCGGGCCCACCGCTCGATGGTCCGCGGCCGTATGGGCCCACTCAAGACGATCTTCGATCGGGGTCAGGCCCGCGGGGAGATCTCCTCCGACCTCGACTATCCCACCGCTTTCGACTTCATCGAAGGCCCCTTCATCGTCAGGTCCCTGATCCGACCCGAGTCGATCGACGACATTGATCTCGAAGCGACAGTCGATCGGATCATTGTCGTCCTCAACGCCTGACCCAACTACTGGGTCGACCTCACCACCGACGCCCGGAAGCGGTCGACCATGCTCCGATCTCCGGTGACGGTCAACTCATCCGCGTCGGCCCGGCCCCACATCCACAAGTCGAGCTCCACAGCCCTTGCCGCGACCACCGTGTCGGGTGACTCACCCTCGGCAATCACCAGAGCCTCCATGTCGTGGTGTTTCCCGGTGCGAGGCGACGTGCCGGTCATCTGGCCGAACACCAGCACCCACGAATCGCCGGTGTCGGTCGCATCCAGACGGACCACCCCGTCGCTGCGGGTGAACGACGCCCAGCTGGGGATCTCCGAGAGAAACACCTCGACCGCCTCGTCCACACCGTCGGCGGCAAGTTCCGGCGAGATGTCGGGCATCGCTGCGCCCAGGGCCAGAACTGCGTCGATATGGTGAATCAGCACCTCGTGAGACTGTCGGCGGAGCGTGAACGCCACTGTCTGCTCAGAAGCCCAGCTCCACGCCTCGTCGATCGGGTCGGCGTCGACCAGCGCGGCCAGGAGGTCCGAGGTTGCCTGCTCCAGCCTGCCAACAACAGCAGCATCAGAGGGTCGGTTCGGTTCGATGTACTCGGCCGGAGGCGCGGGCCGCGACGGGATCACGTAGGCCCAGAAGTCCTGCACCTCGGTCATGTGCCACGCCAGGTCGCCGAGTGTCCAGTCGCCACACGTCGGCACCGCAACATCGAGAGCCGAATCAGCTACCAGAGCGGCCAGGCCATCCGAATGAAAACGGATCGAATCGAGGCCGATGTGATCGGGATGGATTGCGGGCACTTGGGGAGTCTCGCGCACCAACAGGGCAACAGCCACCGCTCCACCAGCAGAGAAAAAGGTGGGGTCTGCCGGTGGTACGGCGGTAAGACCGGCAGACCCCAACGCCAGCCATCGCGGGATTGATGTGGGACCGCGACAGCTGGCCGAGAACGGGACCGTAGCGCTGCGGTTCAGCTGCGTCGAGGGTGGTGACGCTGCGTGGTGGGACCCCCTTCATGAGCGGCCGTCGCGGGCCTACGCCTACTTGCCTCGAGCGTTCTGGCGCTGCTGTTCGCGGCGTTGCTCCCACCAGGAGCTCTTCTTCGGCGAGTCATCACCCTTCATGCGATCGCGAAGGTCGATAATCTCGTCGGTGATGACTTCGGTGTGGTCCGGCTCGACCACCGGTCGCCGGGGTGCGACGTCGGCCGGCATCAACAAGATGCTGCCATCGGGCCTCTTCTGAGCGAGGAAATAGCGATCGTCCTCCTCTGCCAGCCTTCGAAGCGACAAGCGGCCGCGCGAGTCGAGCTCAATGAGCACCCCTCGATCCATACCCAAACCCTTTCGCCCGATCCAGCTCCGCACACGCGAAACGACACCCTCGACAAGCGTCGAGACATGTCGGCACCGCGGCATGCGCCCTCACCCGCTGTGGCCGTAACCAACACGCAGCGCGACGTTACCGGGCGCGAGGGCAGACCGTCAATCGCGTCGAGAATGACCGAGAGTCACCGAGTTATCTTGTCCGTTCGCAGGGCCGGCACTAGGTTGCCGCACCTGCACACACCTTCGTGAAGCGAGGCAGGGAGACAAGGTGGCACTGATCTTCAGTCCTTCCGCCGAACGAGAACTACGCGGGCTGTATTCAGCTAGTTCGAGGACAGTGAGGAACGAGATAACCGAACTCCTCGCCGGCCTCGACGATGCCCCGGAATACGCGTTCAGTGAGGCCGATGCCCTACCCGTGGCCCTCGATGACCCCACCGATCGTCCCCACGATGCCGGAACCACCAACCGGTCGATAGTGCGCGCCGACGGCGGAATCGTGTGGATTCTGTGGCGCGACCGCGGCGAGGACGACATCGAAATCGTCGGAGCGGTCCGGCCTGAAGCCACGCACTACGGCAACGACGACGAGAGGCGCTAGCCTCGCCGCGGTAATTGGAGACGTGGCCGAGCCAGGTTGAAGGCGCTTCCCTGCTAAGGAAGTAACGTCGTCAAGGCGTTCGTGGGTTCGAATCCCACCGTCTCCGCTCTTGTGATGTCGTGAGGCATCCGACGGGGCCCGATCCGTGAGGTTCGGGCCCCGTCTCCGTTCTGGCTGCCGGTCTCTGACTCGTTTCGACGCCGCGAACGGCGTCTGGCAATATGTCCGGACATATTGAGGAAGGATGTCCGACATGCGAACCACCAGGGCGCTTCTCCCGATCGCGGCCGCCGCGTTGATCGCCGCGGGTTGTGTGGCACGGGTCTCCACCGGGGTCGGCGGTTCCGAGGCGAACGGCTGGAGCAGCCAACCGAGCATCTCCGCCACGGGTCGATTTGTCGCCTTCACTTCGCTCGCCGGCAATCTCGTGGCCGGAGACATCAACAACGACACCGACATCTTCGTACGAGACGTCGTCGCGGGTACCACCACCCGGGTTTCCGTGTCGACCAGCGGCGTCGAGGCGGACGCATCCTCGTGGGACCCCGTGATCTCCGGCAACGGCCGCCGCGTCGTCTTCTGGAGCAATGCCACGACCTTGGTCGACGGCGAGAGCGACAGCATCACCGGCGTGTTCCTCCATGACATGACCACCCACACGACCTCCCGGCTCTCCGT
>JAJCXY010000104.1 GCA_029263215.1 Acidimicrobiales bacterium | reverse complement strand
CCATTGGGCCGGTGGGGCAGTCCCGAAGACGTGGCCAACGCCGCTGTCTTCTTGGCCAGTGACGACTCGTCTTACATCACCGGTGCCGACATCCCTGTCGCCGGCGGCATCGGCATGGGTTGGATACCCCAAACCTAGGAGACTGCAGTGAAGCAATCCAGATCATCGACTAAGGAGTAAGTACATTGACAGAAACTATGAAAGCTGCAGCCATTCGACGCTGGGGCGACGCCACTGAGTTTCAAATAGTGGAGGTGCCACTTCCCGATTTGGGCGATGAGGATATCTTGGTCAAGGTAACTTGTGCTGGCATCAATCCAGCTGATTGGAAGATGCGAGCAGGATTTCTTAGCGACGCCTTTCTCAATACGGCTTTTCCACTTGTACTTGGGCTCGATGCCGCCGGTGTTGTGGTGGCCGTTGGCGACAATGCAGGAGAGTTCACCAAAGGGCAGCGAGTTGTATGCGGCAACAACTTGTTCCAAGGTAAACCAGGGACGTACGCCGAGTATCTAGCTGTCGACAAGCGTAAGGTCACGTTGATCCCGGAGCACGTTGGTTTTGAAACTGCCGCAGCCATACCGACGGCAGGCGTTACCGCTTGGCAGGCGTTGTTTGCCAAAGACAAGGGTGCGCTGAAATCTGGTCAAACAGTCCTAATCAATGGCGCGGCTGGGGGTCTAGGTAGCTTTGCCGTGCAGTTCGCTAAATGGGCGGGCGCAGATGTGGCGACCACCAGCAGTAACGCAAACTTGGACTACTTGACATCTCTGGGCGCTGATCTACCTATCGATTACAAGACTCAGGACATCCGCGATGAAATATTCAAATGGGCACCGCAGGGCCTAGACCTCATTGTTGATGCCGTAAGCGGAGGGTCTCTGGGTGATGCCTTTGCCCTTTTAAGGCCAGGCGGCAAGCTGATCAGTATCGCTACTTTAGATGTAGACGGCGATGTTCAACGAGACACCGCCGAGGCCAAGAAACGTGGCGTGGTCAAAATCTTTGCTCTACTGAACGACGAACAAATGGGGGAAGACCTGAAAGCCATCGTCGCACTTATGGCCTCCTCTGAGCTTGTATCTCCGCCCATCAAGAGCTTTCAGTTCGACCAGATCGTCGAAGCTCATGAAGAGATTGAAGGTGGCCATGTTCGGGGCAAGCTGGTCCTGAATATCGCTGGCGACCATAGCTGATCCGCCCACATTGGGGCCTGTTCGACTGGCAACTGCTCCTACCGGTCAGCAATTCCTGTGCATCCGCTGGTGTCAACCCTGCGCGGTGGTACTGGTCGGCTCCACCGTGACCACTACCCGCTCATCGCCGGGCTGGTGATACGGAAACGGGTCCTGGTCCAGGTATTTCCTGGATAACGAGTTGATGAACGCGAGATCTCCGTCATCGTCAATAGAGGTCACGGTCCCCCGTACCTCCAGATATCGGTAACTGTTGTCAGGATCAATCGCAGACAACGCAATCGCTGGGTTGGCCTCGATGTTCCGGAACTTCTGGTGGGCCCGGGTCATACCGAACCGCACATGGTTGCCATCAAAGCTCGCCCACACTGGCGAGCACTGAGGAGTCGCGCTCGGACCAATCGTGGCCACATGCCAGAAGCTCCGCTTGTCGAACAGATCCACATAGTCATCAGGGATAGACATCACGCCATTCAACCGACGCCAGCACCGTCCAGGTGCGAAGTCTCGACGGTTTGGACGATTGCGAAAGAAGTCTGGCGTTTGAAGGCAAACCCTCCAAGAAGGCGTGTATACGCTGGAGCGGCAATTTGCACAGACACGATTTCGTCGTGGCAACAGGAGATAGGCAAGCGTGGCGTCATGAGCGATTTCGACATGAACGAGTTCAACCAGTCGATTATCGACGACTTCCGAGCCAACGCGGGGGTCGTCACCAATCCGATGTTCGAAGGGGCGTCGCTGATCCTGCTCCATCACCGTGGAGCGAAGACAGATACCGAGCGTGTGACACCACTCGTGTATCAGGATCTCGGCGACGGTCGGCTGGCGATCTTTGCCAGCATGGCAGGGGCCCCGAACAACCCGGCCTGGTACCACAATCTCGTCGCCAACCCCGACACAACCGTCGAGGTCGGGTCCGACACCATCGAAGTAGCGGCCACAGTGGCCGATGCCGGGACACGTGAGCCGATCTGGCAACGCCAAAAGGAACAGTCAACGCAGTTCGCCGACTACGAGGCAGCCACCGACCGCACGATCCCGGTGGTCGTGCTCAGTCCTCGTTGACAACTCGGATGTCGAACTCGACCACTGGATCTGCGTCGTGGTCGATGGTGAAGATGTGTGCGCTCATCTCGTCGGGCTTCCTTCGTGGCCTCATGTGACCGGTCGCCCTCCAACACTTCGCCAGCCATGCGGCGCGGTTCCAAATGGGTTTGGCTCCGACTGGTCGTCTTCGCGTAGGTCGGCGCAACTCGCCGACGACGCAGAGACGTTGCGAGGGCGCTCGTCAACCGGTGACGAGTTACTCGGGTGCCGCCTCGGTGACCGAGATCAAGGTCACGAGCGGTGTCACAATGCATGCCATCACGCCAACAAAAAGCGCCTTGAACCAGATGAACTCGGATGGTGTCATCACGTCTGCATCGAGCAGGCTGAGTAGCCCAGCGATCAACGGGAAGAGGAGCAGCGCCGTCAAAGCGGCAAGGGCGATGCTTCCCACGAAGGCACGAGGCGGGTGCTCTTTGATGAGGCTGGGGGGATCCACCCATTCCAGGGGAGCGACGGCGCCGGTCCTCACCGCCTTGTGCGTGGATCTTGAGGTCATCAGGCTCGTGAAGAACATGAAGAAGAACGTCGACATGACGACGTCGACC
>JAJCXY010000103.1 GCA_029263215.1 Acidimicrobiales bacterium | reverse complement strand
TTGGATCGCAGATGCCGGCGGCCGATCAGCACCAGGGGTGCGCGACCCTCCGCTAGACGACTACGCAACCGACCGAGATCGTTGATGAATGCGGGGGCGGCGAGGTCGATGCGCCCGGTAGGCGTGCGGAGCATTTCGGGTATGCGGGACTTGAGCGGGCCGAGGTCGATGCCGTGGGGACTCTCGATGAGCTTGGCGAGGGTGAGGCCGTCGGGGTCAGCTCCGAAGCCGTCACCGTAGGGGCCGGTGCGAAGCCCCAAGTCCAGGATGCGCTGGGGACCGGTCCAGGGTTCGAGTTGGGCCATGATCTCTGCGGTATCGCGGTCTTGAATCGTGCCGTGTTCGTCGGCCGCGGCCATCATTACCAAGAGGCCAGCGAGTTCGGCATCCATCGCTTCGACATCAGGATCTGGTCCCCGGCCCTGGAGTATCCCGGTGATGGCCAGAAGGGTTTGCCACTCGGCGGGCGTGTCATCGGGTCGGGGCAGGACCGGGGGCGAGTAGTTGACGATGTTGCGGATCGAGAACTGGTAGTAGGCCACGTCGTAATGGCTGCGCTGCAGCGCTGATGGAACAGGCAGGATGAGATCGGCATGACGGGTGGTCTCGTTGATGTACATGTCGACCGAAACCATGAACTCCAAGCTGTCGAGCGCGGCCGAGAGCCTGTCGCTGTCGGGAGCGGAGAGCACCGGATTCCCCGCGATCGTGATGAGCCCGCGTACCTGCCCTTCACCGGGCGTCTCGATCTCCTCGGCCAGGCAGACAGCAGGAAGCTGCCCGAATGCACCCGGGAGCTCGCGGACGCGGCTGTGGAAGCTCGCGTAGTCGGTGCCCTTCCCGATGCCAGGCTCGCCGGTGGTGTTGAAGCCCAGTGCCGCAGCCCGAGAGAACATCGCCCCACCCGGGCTGTCGAGGTTGCCCGTGGCGGTGTTGACGATGTCGAGAAGCCAGGAGGTGAGCGTCGCGAGATCCTGTAGGCACGTGCCGAGTCGACCGTGGACAACCGCAGTCGGAGCAGCGGCGAGCTGACGGGCCAGTGAACGAATGCGCTCCGCGGCGATTCCGCTGGTCGATGCGACCGCTTCGGGCGTGAAGTCGCTCAGCGCGAGTTCCACCTGTTCGAGACCGTCGATGTGCGCTCCCACCTCGCCGAGATCGACGAGATGTTCAGCGAACAGGGTGTGAGCGACACCGGCCAGCAGGGCCGCATCGGTACCCGGGATGATGGGGATGTGCTCATCGGCCACATCAGCAGTCTTGGACCGTCGAGGGTCGATGACGATCAGCCTGCCTCCGCGGGCACGCAGCTTCTCGAGACGCCCCGGCCAGTCGGGTGCGGTGGCCAGCGACCCATTGGACTCGAGCGGGTCGCTGCCCATGAGTACCAGTAGGTCGGTGCGGTCGATGTCGGGCACGGGAAAGGCGGTACGGGTGCCGAAGTGCACGCTGGAGACGATCTCGCGCGGGCGTTGGTCGATGCTGGCCGCCGCAAAACGGTTCTTGCCGATCGCTCCGTACAACAGGGGGGTGTAGACCATGGTCTCGTAGTTGTGCGACCACGGGTTGCCGCTGTAGAGAGCCACCGCATCCTTGCCGTGTGCATCGAGGATCGGCCTTAGCCGTTCGTCGATCAGGCCGAACGCGGTGGCCCAGTCGATGGGCTCGAACCGGCCACCGACCTTCGCCATCGGTGTCGTCACCCGGTCGGGATCCTCGTGCAATCCCTTGAGCGACGATCCCTTCGGGCAGATGTATCCCGCCGAGAAGACATCGTCCATGTCGCCACGGATGCGCTTGACCGCTCCGTCTGCCACCTCCACCTGCAGCCCACAGGTCGCCTCGCACAGCGGACAGGTGCGAAAGTGCAGCTCAGTAGTCAAGGCTGCTTCGGCTCCCGTCAATCATCGCTCGGGTCGAGCTGGTCGGCCCCGTGCAGGTAGAGGCTCTGGGTGACATACGACGCTGTGAGCTCTTTCGCGGCGCGCCGGCACAACTCTGCTTTCATGACCTTCGCTTCATCGACTTCGGCTGACGACTCGGAGTCGAGCGCCAGCAGGTCGACCACGTGGAGGGCGAGCTTGAGCTCTCCCCGCTCGGCGAGTGACTTGGCATGGGCCAACACCGTCGACGGATCACCGATAGCGGTGCGGATTTCTCGGGCGACCGCATCGGGATGGGCGGGATGAAGCGATGTCGGGTTCAGGTCTTCCCACCAGCCGAACTGGCCTCGATAGACATCGCGCAGCACATGCTCGATGCAGGTGTACCCCTCCTGGAGCCAGGGCCGGTCGAAGATCTCCGACGGCGGCTCGACCATGTTGACGATCTCGCCGATCGTGTGACCCGCATTCATGAGAGAAATGACGGCCTCGTGGCACCAGCGAAGTGCGGCGGCGGTCGACGTGAGATAGTCGGCAATCGCCTCGGGGCCTTCGACCGGGTCGCCGAACTCCCCTATCAACGTCTCGGCCGGATAGGTACCCAGGCGATCGAGGGTGTCGGCCCACCGCATCGGATCTCGCACGGGGCGCTGGGGACTCCCGACATTTGGGAAGAACGGGATGCATGAGGGTCCGCCGTAGAGGATCCGGTCCTCTCTGAGCCACACCGCGACGGCGTCGTCGGTCTCCGACGGTGCCCAGATCACATCGATCGTCCGATCGGTGGTGGTGATGGTGAACTCGTCGGTGAAGGTGTGGGTCGGTTGGGTGAAAGGGAAGACCCGCCCTTCGAGGGAACCCGCGGGGTAACGAAACTGGCGCTCGAGTAGACGATTCTGGAGCCCGTTTGTCTCCATATAGCGGCGCTGTCGCCGAGGCAGGTTCGCATGAGCGATGACCCGCGGCACCCGGCCGGTCTCGCGCACGCAGGTGCTGATCCACTCTCGGCAGGCCTGGTTGTAACGCTGGTGACCGTGGCTGAATATGACAGCCGAGAACGACTGGTCGAATCGTCTGCGGATCGTGGCCAGCGATGCCGCGGCCTGGTCGCCGGTATCGATCTGCACCAAACCATCGGAGGTCTCGATGGTGATCAACCAGCCAGCCTGTTGTTGGCCGATGATCCCCGGGGCGAACTCGACGATCTCGTGAGACCCCGCGAGTGCATCGTCGTCACGGTCGAGCGAGTCGAGTTCTTCGGTAAGGGAAGATTCATCAGTCACTGGATTGCACCCTTCAGTTTGGGTCGGCGTTGATCGCGGCGAGAGCAAGGGAACGTAGCTGTTCGACGTGGTCGCCTGCTGTGGTCGACACCCGGTTGATCGCCTCATCCGGATCGGACTCGAGGTCGAACAACTCGACCGGAGTACCCGTGTCGCGATCGAAGGTGAGACGCCGGCGGCCGTCAGTGACCGCAACCCAGGTCGGCATGCCGGGTCGCAGTCGGATCATGCTCATAGCAGAGTCTCGATGCGATGCCCCACCGTCGAGGAGCGGCAGGAGCGAGCGAGCTGGTGAGCCATCGAGTTGCCCACCAGCAGCGTCGATCATTGTGGCAACAACATCGAAGGCTTGCACAGGTCCGTCGTGTACCACCGGAGTCGAACCGCCGGGTCGACGAACGATCAAGGGCACCCGGACCGACGATCGGTAGAAGCTCATCTTGGCCATCAACCCGTGGTCACCGAGCATCTCCCCGTGGTCGGCTGCGTACACGATCAGGGTGTTCTCCAACTCCCCCCGCTGGTCGAGCAGGCGGAGCAGTTCACCAATCTTCTGGTCGATGAGAGACACCATCGCGTAGTACTGGCGGGCACCAGCGAGGAGATATTCGTCGGACAAGAGATCGCTGTGCGAGTGGAGGCGAAGCATGGCCAGGTGATCGGACCAGAGTTCGTGGTCGGACTCCGGAACCGAGGGAGCGGTTCGAGCTATTTCTGCATCTGCGTAGTGCTCTGCCCAGACCGGATCACCCATGAGGGGCACGTGCGGCTGCACAAACGACAACTGCAGGAACCACGGCTTCACGCCGGTTCGTTGGGTCAACCAGCGCTCGGCCTCAGCAGCCAGGAAAGAGGTGAGGTCCATCTCCTGGGGCAAGGGGCTCGTGAACCCGTCCCAATGGTGGTCGCCGCCTCGGAAATGAGCCTCTACCTCGGATTGGTACGGCTCCAGCGCGTTGTGGTCACGCAGGAAGGCCATGTACGGGGTGTCGTGGCGACCGACGTGGACGTACCGGTCGAACTCCTCGACCACGTGATCGAACCCGAACCTGGCGATCCACTCATCCGTCGGCGGCGCCACGTCCTCCGGCCCGTTGAGCCCCATCGGCCATGCTGAATAGTGGGTCTTGCCGACTGTCGCAGTCTCGTAGCCGCCGGCATGCAACGCCTTGGGAAACGTCGCCCAATCCGGCGAGCAATCGCCGGCAAAGTTCCCGAGAATGCGGTGGTCGGATGGGTACCTCCCGGTGAGCATCGAAGCCCGAGACGGCTGGCAAATCGGACTCTCCGCCCACGCTCCGGTGCATCGGAGTCCCTCCCCCGCGAGCCGATCGAGGTGAGGAGTAACAACGACGTCGTTACCGGCGCAACCCATGACATCGGCTCGATGCTGATCGGCGTACAGAAAGAGAATGTTCGGACGATCGGCGGACACGGGGCGAAGCTACACCGATGCGGCTGCCAGGGCTGCACGCATGGTTTCAGTCATGTGGGGTAGATAGCTCTGCTTGAGGAGGTCGAGAATCTGCTGGAGATGGTCCTGATCGTGAAACGGCCACTCATGTACGAAGTCGCCGGCAGTGAAGACGCCGTGCTTGCGGTAGTTGGCGGTCCTATTCAGATCCGACTGACTCAACGAGCCGAGAAACGTCGTCGATGCCTCCCGCTCGACACTGAGCTCGGCGAGTAGCTGATCGAGGTCGACGGCCGCGAAGTCTCGCGCCTTGATCGCGGCCCAGGGATCGAACGCATCGATTTCAGGTTCGCCGGCGACGATTGACGCTATGCGGTGCCGAAAAGCGTCGCGGTCGGTTGCGATGAGATGCCCGATTACCTCGAGCACGCACCACTCGCCTGGTTCTGGGCGCGCCGCGAGCAGCTCTGGGTCGATCGGCTGCAAGAGGTGTTGCAGAACTCTCGGCGTGCTGTCGAGGGTGGCGGCGATGGCGGATAGTTCGATCACCTGGGTTGTCTAGCCCAGACGACAGCCGCATCTAAATCATCGGTTCTCGGGGGTTGTGCGATCGTGGAGTGCCTGTGCGATTTCAGGCCCGACGATGCCGCTGATCTCAGAACGCAAACTCACCGCTACAGGTACCCCACCGACGTAGGCCGAGGGAAGGCCTGCGGGCTGGGAGTGATCGGTGCAACACCAGGCAAGCCCATCGGAATGCTCTCCCCAGTCGGTCCGCCTCCATCGTCGCAGCGTCTTGGTGCCATCCTGATCCTCGTCGACGCGGATAGGCACCTGCCAACAGATGGTGGGACGCCAGTCCAAAGGCGACTCACCCTCGTCGAGCGCCGCGAGATACAGCGCGCATCCTTCGCCCCCGATGAAGTCAGGACGATTGTGGAAGATGCATGCGCCGTTGACGACCCTGGTTGCCTTACCCCCATCGAGATTGGTCGGAGCGTTTCGCAGGACGCCACCGGTCGCGGCGTCGGCATGGTTCTCGAATCGAGCTGGCTCAAGCGTGAGTCCAAGCGCCTCGATCAGCATTGCCTCGTCCTCGCCGAGCAGGTGAGCACCCTCGCTGCAGCATCCCTGCGCAAGTTCGGGCGCCGGCACGTCGAGAATGCCCTGGCAGCCGTTGCCCCAAAGGCACTCCCAGTTCGAATCCGTGAAGGCCACGTCGATCCGCCAGCGTGTGCCGCCTACGGGATCGGTGAACTCCTCGAATCGTTCCGCTCGATAAGAGGGCACTGGCGAGAACTCAACCGTCTTCGTCGGCTTGGGCGTAGGGGCTTTCGAGCACACTCTCGTGGCCGGCCGTGATCGGCCGGTCGACGCGTTGGCCGCTTTCGCCACCCGGGCCGAACGAGTTCACGACCTCGCTGAGGTGGGCGCGTTCGGGGACCCGCGGCAGCTGTTGGGGCTGGCCCGGCATCGCGGCGATGTGCAGGGTCTGGGTGGGGAAGGCGAAGTCGACCTGCAGGGATTCGGCGAGCCGCATGATGTCGAGATTGAGGACGTGGCGGGTGCGCAGTTCCTCGTTCCAATCGGCGGCATCCATGAAGCAGTACACCAGTACGTCGAGGCTGGTGGCGCCGAAGCCGTGGAATTCGACCATGTAGTAGTCCTGACGCATACCGGGGTTCGCCTGGATGATGGCCCGTATCCCCTCCACGAACGCCTGCATCTGATCCGTCGTGGTGTGGTAGCCGACCCCGAGCGTGGTCTTGTACCGACGCCACCGACGCTTACCCATATTGTCGATCCCGGCATTCATCAGATTTCCGTTGGGCACGCTCACCAGGGAGTTGTAGAAGGTGCGAACACGGGTGGAGCGAAAGCCGACGCTCTCGACGGTGCCCTCGACGCCATCGACGACAACCCAGTCGCCGACCTCGAACGGCTTGTCGGCGAAGATCGTGGCTCCAGCCAGCACGTTGCGGACTGTGTCTTGTGCGGCCAGTGCGATAGCAAGACCACCGAGACCCAGGCCGGCGACCAGCGACGAGACGTTGATATCGAGGTTCTGAAGTACGAACAAGATGCCGACGGCGGTTACAAACAGCCTCATCGACGTCCGCAGCAACGGAACCAGACTGTCGTCGAGCTTCGTCTCGGTCTCGCTGGCGCGCCTCGCCAACACATCCACGGCGATGTCGATGGCACGGTAGGCGACCATGATGATCGCCACCGCGGCCACCAAGCTGGTCGCCTGATTCACGATATTCTCGACATCAGGATCAAAATCGAGCGTCGGGAATCCGACCAGCACCGTGACCCCGACCGCAAGCAGCAGGATGCCGCGGTTCAGTAGACGTCGTTCACCTTCCCAAAACGTCAGATCGTCGCCGGCGTATCGACGCTGCACGATGAGAGAGATCGCGCGTAGCAGCGCGAAGTGCATCACCGTGGCGATGACGGCGAGCACCCCGAGGCCGATGTATTGCTCGACCTCTATTCCGAGATAGTCGTCGGTGAACCAGTCGGGCGCGGCGATGATCATTGGGAAGCGACCTTGAGCATCGGATCAACCTAGCGAGCCGGAGCGCACACATTCGAGACCGCCGCTCGCGTCCACCGGTTTGTGTGGCGTGCAAGAATCTACGAACGACGAGTTCATCGGGGGACGAGAGATGGTTGAGACAAACGACGGCCGCTGGACGGCCGAGATCGAAGGGGACTTCGTGGTGTTCCTGATCGGCGCTCGGCCCGCCAAGCTACGACTCCTCAGGTCCTTGAGAGATCTCGGTGGCAGACGAGGCATGAAACACATGCTCGACTACCTCGTGGAACGACCCGAGAAGGGGCTTCTTGGCTACGAGATGGGGCTCAAGGTCATCGTTCAGTACTGGCGATCGTTCGAACATCTCGAGGCCTTTGCCAAAGACAGAGACGACCCCCATCTCGACGTCTGGCGGAACTACTGGAAACGGGTGGGGAAGAGCGCCCGTACAGGCATCTGGCACGAGACCTACCTCGTGCGAGCCGGCGAGTATGAGACCGTCTACGGCAACATGCCGCCGATCGGTCTGGGGAAGGCGACGAAACTCGTGCCTGTCGCCGAATCGAGTTCAGCCCGCGGCCGGATCAAGGCGGCAAGCCCTTCGGCCTAGTGCACGCGCCCACGACAGCGGGGAGCTTCTGCGAGTGTCAGGCGTCGATATCGACGAGCTCGCGTTCGGGGGCACCGGGAGTGTGCACCCGGAACACCACGAGTTTGGCCCCTTGGCTGTCGCCAGTGCGGATGGAGTGGACGGCGTTCAGTGGAACCTTGGCGAAGGAATCGGCCGGGACGTGGCGCTCCCCGTCGCTGCCGTGCTGCCAGTAGTAGATGGCGCCGGTGTCCCCGGAAGATCGTGGCGCCGGGCGCGGCTGAAACCGTCACTGATCGCCGGGATCGTTGTCGAAATCACGATGAGAGGGCGTCGAGGAACTCGACCGCTAACCATTGGCTATGGTCCTGGGATGACCCCGGCGGTCAATGAGAGCGGCCTGATCGATGCCGTCGAACTCGATGTGTTCACCATCGGTCCCGACGGCGAACTGCTCCCCATCCGCCCCACTGCCAGCGGTGGAGCCGACGCGGAGCCGCATCACAACCGCGCCGCGGCCAATGGTGTGATCAGCCGCTTGGGCGAGCTGCGAGCACAACCCGGACACAGGCTCGGTGTTGTTGTCGACCGAGCTCAGAGACGCGGCGACTTCGAGGAGATCATGCAACCGTTGGCGGTCCGGCCCGGCGCCGCGAGAGCGGTCGTCGTCACTGGCGAGCTGTTCGCCGAACCGATCCCGTCGTTGGAGGTGAATACCGCAAGCCGCGTTTTCGACGGCGACAGCATCACCTGGAACGCTTCAGTTCGCACCGGACTCTTCTCCCGGCCGCGCGCCGCAGCCTTGCATCTTCACCCTTCACCATCAGCGAACCTCTCAATTATCGAGCTGATTCCCTCGAAGCGTCGACGGTTTCACACCCACCGATTCGTGTCCACCGGCGTCGTCGCCGTTGATATCCTCGGGTCCCGTCTGCGGCGCCTAGCCGCGGAGAGCGCGCCGACACCGTATTCGGTTTGACGACAATGGCTCTGGAGCTCACAGAACGGGTTTCAAACCCGAACTCCCTGGTCAGTGGACTGGGTCGTTCCCAGATGCCGCTGAGAGTGGTCACGACACCACAAGACACGTCCGATCTCATCGACCAGCGAGCGAGAAGCGCGACGATCGCTGAGCCGGCCGCGATATTCGACATCCACCGCACGACGGTCGCGGCACATCGGCTCAGTCCACCGTGAGTGGCGCACAGAACTCGTCGGCGATGCCATCCGACCGGACGAATAGGCACGCCGTCTGTGGCAATCCAAGGTCTTCAAACGCCTGGAGCATGCCGGGACACCCCTCGGTGGTCGGTGAAACGATGCCGATCTGCACGAACCCGTCACCGACCCCCTGAATCTCGATGTCGCACAAGTCAATCTCCGCCTCCGGCCAGACCAGACGCCCACCCAGGTCGTCCACGTCGGTCTCTTCGAGAGGGCTGAAGGTCTTGATCATGTGAAAGATGTAGCTGCCTGGGCTCTCGCCGTCGGGAGTAATGCTCCACTCGTCGGCCTGCACCCGGACTTCGCCGTTCTCGTCGGCAGTGTCGATCGGGAACGCCTCCTCGGCCTGGGAGAAGATCTGGCCGAGGACCCACAGCGCGACGGCGACGCCGACCACGAGCATCCCCCATTTCCGCCACCACGCCACCGAAGCCGCCACGTCCTCAGAGCGTCGCTCTGGAGACCGGATCAGCTCGACGAACGACCAGACCACTCCGATGAGCACCACCGCCGCCGAGACGACCACCAACCACCCCGCGACGGGCTCGACCCCCGTGAACTCCTCCCAGAGCGGTGTCCCGTCGCCAAAGTCGTAGAGGGTGAATTGCAGAGCCCCCGCAGCCATCAGGCCGACGGCGACGAGCCTCCCCAACCCCCACGCGAGGAAGTGCCAGGCAGCCAGGCCAAGCAAGAGCGAACTCAGCGCCAGGCTGCCGGTCGTTGACCGGTCGAGTAGGCCGCGGGGCGAGTCGTCCACTCCAGCGGCCAGAACGGCGCCGACCAGAATCCCAAGGCCGCCGGCGAGAACCACAAGCCTTCCGATGCGCCAACCGTCTACCCGTCCGGTACGTGGGGATTCGATCATTTTCCACTCCCGGTCTTGTCGATGGTCTTGGCCGCCCGCATCCAAGGCCTTCGTTCTCGATCTCTGACGGATCGTGTCGGGTGCGGCCATGACACCATTGTGAGCGGCACGGCGGTGCCGACGCATCGGGACAATCCCCCATCTCGACTTGGGGACCCTCAGCGACTGTCGCTCTGATCGCCGGTTGGGTGATACCCGATCCCGACGATGCGCCTGTCGGAAAGGGGTGCACAGGGGTTTGAACGATCTCATTTCGTCGGGTGAGCGACCGGCGGCCACCCACATGCTCTGACCTGCAGAAACGTCGTTGAAGGCAGAACGAGTGGACGCTATAGGACAGCTTTCAAACCCTGAATGGCCTGGTCACAGCTTTGCACGCTGTGGCGATTCCGCTGAGAGTAGTGGCAACACTACGAAACGTGTCCGGTCTCAACGTCAGAGACAGACGCTCCTTGACGCCTCTCAGGTAGACGATCTTGTCGTCCAGCGGCGGAGCGGCGCAACGATCGCGGAGCTAGCCGAAATGTTCGACATCCATCGCACGACGGTCATGGCACATCTGCGTCGCCGAGCCGGTCGGGCGACTTCGTCGCACGTCCCCTAGGGGCACTTCGGGGATGGTGTCCGCCGTCATGCACAGAGGGTGTCGATGAACGCCACGACGCGGTCGACGAGCAGGTCGGCTTGGGCCTCGTCGTAGTCTGGCGTGGTGGGGTCGGCGATGAGGTGGCCGGTGCCCTCGTAGCGGAAGAGTACGCCGCGAGCCTCGGAGACGAGATCCTCGGCTGCGGGTAGATCCTCTTCGGCCCATGGATCGCTGTCGCCGATGTGTACTTGGAGTGCAACTCCATCTGGCCATGCCTCACCGAACGCGGAGCTGGGGATCGCTGCGTGGCACAGAACGGTCCCGATGACACCCTGTCGGGTTTGGGCAAGCCGTTGCGCCGGGATCACGCCCAGGGAGAACCCAACCGTGACAAGCCGGTCACCCATT
>JAJCXY010000102.1 GCA_029263215.1 Acidimicrobiales bacterium | reverse complement strand
AGGAGAACCACGGCGGGAATCGCGACCAGAACACCGACGACCTCAAGGGCGGCCAAGGTCTGACCCACCGCCGCGCCGAGCACGGCCGGGATAATCAACGCGAAGACGGCAAAGACGGGAGCGAACACCACGATCGGACCGATTGCCATACCGCGGTACAGCAGGGGGCGCGCCCCCGACATGAAGACACCCGCGGCGATGGCCCACCACAGATCGTTACCGGTGAGGTGATCGTCCACCACCAGGAGCAGGTAGCCCCCGCTCAGTACCGCTCCCACCGCGGATGCCACGAAAGCGATTCCGGCCGGCGTATCGGGCGACTTGTTCCGGCGGCCCCCGACTCCGGCGACGAGGTCGCCGATGCCGAACATGACCGCCGCCAGGGACCCGAGCAGGATGGTCAAGGTTTCACCATTCTCTTTGCACCGACGTAACCCTCCATTGCAGCCGGTGCATCCGGGACCGCGCCTCGCCGGAGGTTAACGTCGACTCGGCGCCCACAACACCTACACGAGGAGCTCGAACGTCATGTTGATCCGACCCCACGACGACGCCAGCGGCGACGAGGGCCGGTGGCGCGCGTTTGTGGATGCTCAAAGTTTCGGGCACCTAGTCGCCGCCGGGAGGAGTCGAGATGTCCCCGCGGTGGTTCCCACCCAGTTCGTGTTGGACGGCGACCGTGTCGTGCTGCACCTCGCAAGATCCAACCCGATCTTCGAGTACATCGAGGAGAATTCCACGTGCCTCCTGAGCATCGCCGGCGACTGGGCCTACATCCCCGCGGCGTGGAAGGCGATCGACGCAGAAGACCCCAGTCGGGGAATTCCCACCACCTACTATGCGGCCGTCCAGCTCACCTGCACGGCCACGTTGCTGGAAGAAGAAGAGGCCGTCGCGGAAGTGCTGCGCGAGCAGTTGTTGGCCCTCGAGCCCGATTCCGAATACATCGACCCGATCGAGCACGGACCAACGCTCAGGGATGTTCGAGCGATTGTGCTCGCCATCGACGATGTACGAGCGAAGTTCAAGTACGGAGGCAACGTCGATGAAGCGCACCGCCGTCACGTCGCAGCGAAACTCGCCGAGCGAGACGCACACGGCGACCGCGCCGCACTACGTCAGATCGACATCTAGACCGAGAGTGAGCAAGTAATGACCAAGACCTGGAACGTGTATCTGTCGGGGGAGATCCACACCGATTGGCGCGACACGATCCGTGCCAACGCCGAAGCGCTCGACCTGCCTGTCGTGTTCTCGGGACCCGTCACCGATCACGGCTCATCCGACGACTGTGGCGTCGACATCCTGGGCGCCGAGTCCGACCCTTTCTGGCACGACCACAAGGGAGCGAAGGTCAATGCCATCCGTACCCGCACCCTGATCGCCGATGCCGACGTCGTGGTGGTGCGATTCGGTGAGAAGTACCGCCAGTGGAATGCTGCATTCGACGCCGGCTTCGCGGCCGCAACGGGAACGCCGCTCATCGTGATGCACTCCGAGGAGCATCGTCATGCTCTCAAGGAAGTGGATGCGGCCGCCCTGGCCGTCGCGTCGACACCCGAACAGGTAGCCAAGGTGCTGGCCTATGTGATCACCGGCTAGCGAAGCCGAACTCCCAGTGGATCGCCCGACGCGCGGTCAGATGTCGCTCGGCGCGAGTGCAGGCTGTGGCCCTGCCTCGGGGATCGGGTCCGCCAGGTGGATCTCGTAGCGGCCAGGAATGTCGGGACACTCGGTGAACCCCATCCGTGACAGATACTTCGCATGCTCTCGAGTGGATGCTTCGGCCCAGACACACGTGGGGGCGATCCCGGTCAGTAGTGCGGAGTCGGCGGAGTAGACATAGCTGCCGATCCTGAAGTCGCGATATTGGGGAATGACGAAGTCGAGGTGAACCTTGAAGGTGCCATCGTCTCTCGCCTCACCGATCAAGAGACCGGCCGGCACCATGTCGCGCAAGATGAACGCCGTGACCTGATCGGCTCGCGGTTCGTAGTTGAAGCCAGGCTGGAAGTGCCCCTGGATCTCGTCGCGGTGAAATTCGAGGAAGTCGAGCAGGTACCTCGACTCGGGAAGAACATGCAGGATCCGAAACACCTCGTGCTTGTGGCGGATCAGCTTGCGCAGATACCAGCCGTGCACCCCTGCGGCCATCACATTGACGATCGCGATCGGGTAGGCAGCGATCGCCAGTGAATAGCCGAGGAACACAAGGGCACCGACCAAACCGAGGAAGCGGAGCCGGAGGATCGACTTCTGAGTGATCGACAAGACGATGAGAGCCGAAGCCACATACCCGACACCCTCGATGACAGCATTGGAGTCCATGGTCAGACCGTAGGCGAGTACGGTCCGAGTGACTCCAGACAGCGCCGATCGCGTCATCAGCTGTCATACTCCCGGCGTGCCTCGACCCGGACGAAACAGTGGACGCGTGACCCCGAGGGGTGTACGTCCCCAGGACCGCCACCTCCACGATCATCAGGAAATCGACACCCCCAGACCGGAGGTGGTGCCGATCAAAAGCGCCAACTCGATGCTCGCGAGCGAGGAGGACCAGGGGCTGTTCGAAGCCGACGACTGGGCCTCCTCGATCCAGGTGCTCTTTCGCCCTAGCGGCCCGGCTCGAAAGGCCTTCACCAAGCCAGAAACAGTGCTCGACTCGGCCCGCGCCGACGGCGGGGCCGGAGGCGTGCTGCTGGCCACCGCCCTCGCGGTCTACGGCCCCGCCGAGATTCGATCGCAGGCGCGAACCGTGGCCCAAGAATTGGGGGAGGAACGCACCGATCTTCCCGCCTGGCTGGCCCACATGGGTGAAGTCGAACCGGGCCGTTGTCTACGGGTCACCGACATCTGGGACGACAGCTATTCCCTGTTGCTCGACTACGAGTGCGACGGCTCGACCCACGGCGCGGGAGTCCAGATCGACATGATCGGAGGTGGACTCGCCGGAGGGTTCCTCCACGGCCCCACAACCGGCGAGATGACCGAGATCGCCGCCACCGACCAGCACGCGGTGGTAGCCGAGATCGATGGGTCGGACGCACGAGCCATCTTGGAGGCAGCCGTTCTCAATCTCGACGCCGGCTTCGACCCCGGCCCTGAAGATGACCCCGGCGACGAGGAAGACCGTGCGGCCCGTGCTCTCGTCGAGCATCGCTTCGCTCAGCTTCCAGCCGGTGGCGAAGCTGAACTCGGCACCGACTTGTCGGCTTCTGAGCGCGAATCGGTCATCGCAGCGTTCCTGCACCGGCCGGGTGCGGCGCTTCTCGCCCAGGCTGCCGACATCGCCGACACCATCTGTACGTTCGCCACCTA
The DNA here is from genome assembly GCA_029263215.1 of Acidimicrobiales bacterium. Taxonomy (GTDB): domain Bacteria; phylum Actinomycetota; class Acidimicrobiia; order Acidimicrobiales; family Aldehydirespiratoraceae; genus OFTM10. The sequence goes on along the minus strand of JAJCXY010000102.1, from coordinate 27,007 downwards.
CTGCGACGGCAACCCACTGCGATGGAGCCCGGCGCGAGTCGAGACCTTCCTGGCGGGATGGATCCCCCACGAAATCATCGCCGACGACGGCTGGTACCGAAACGTGCCTGCGGTGTTAAGGGAATGGCTCCGCTACGCGGCGGATGCGGCTGATCTACGCGCTGACGGACTCGAGATCAATCTCCAGATGGTCGACTCGGCGATGGGATTCATGCAGGAGCGCGGCGACGAGCCACCGGGCGACCCCGGTGTGAACATCACCCAACAGATGATCGACGCAGGCGTCGATCAAACCAACTTCGCCGAGGTTCAGGCCTGGGTCGACAACTACAACGCCCGCACGCGTGGCGAAGATTCCTAACTATCGACGGAGATGTGAACCCTGGGCGTGGTCAGGCCCCCGGCGGCCGGTACGAGGGGTTCTTCGCCGCGGCGGCGTCGATGTCTTCGGTGGTGAGCAGCGGTGTGAGCGAGATCTCGACGCTTCCACTCGAATTGATGAGTAGCGACACAGCCACCGCAGTGGAGGAATCGGGGAGTTCGCAGATCGCGTAGATGTCGGTATCGCCGAATGCGAAGTACATGCATTCGATGGTTCCACCCACCGATGACACCGCTGCTTCGGCGGCTTCTCTACGGCTAGTGCCCCCCTCGTGTTGTGATGTGGGCCACGCGATAGCGGACCCGACACAGGCTGGGTGCAAGTGGCGTCTGCCTGCGCTGACGACATCAAGATGTGTCACGCTTGTCGGATGCGTGAACCCGGGTACGGCGAAAGCTTTCTCAAGGCGCTCGAGTTCGCCGCCGATCGGCACCGCGGCCAGTTCAAGAAACGGTCGGGCATCCCATACATCAGTCACCTCCTGACGGTGTCGGCGTTGGTGTGGGAAGCAGGTGGCGACGAGACCGAGGCCACTGCGGCCCTGCTCCACGATGTGGTCGAGGACGGCAAGGCGTCGCTCGACGAAGTTCGTTCGGAGTTCGACGAAGAGGTCGCCGAGATCGTATGGAACTGCAGCGACGTCGCTCCCGACGGCCCCAACAAGCCGCCCTGGTTCAACCGCAAGGTCGAACACATCAACAATCTCGCGGCGATCGGTGCTCGGCCCGGAGGTGGACCAACCATGAGGGTGGTGGGGGCCGACAAGCTGGCCAACGTGCGAAGCATCCACGTCGACGCGCGGAGCGGGCTTCCCGATCTGTGGGACCGCTTCAACGGGGGAATGGGGGGAAGCGCCTGGTACTACGCAGAGATGAGTCGGGTCGTGACCGGCGCCCTTCCCGGCACCGTGCTGGCCTCGGAATTGGCGCGCGAGGTAGACCAACTCATCACCGAAGTCGGCGAGCTGAGGCGAACCCTCGGACCGTTCCACCGGAGAGTCGCGGAAGCGATCGGCACGGTGGCGATCTCAGACGGCCTCGATGCCACCGATGATCTCGCCTTCGAGCTCGCCCGAGTGGCTGCAGAAGCCCCGTCGCACGAAAGGGAACACGCGGTGGCATGGGTGTTGCTGGGTTGGCTCGGTCAACGCCCGGACGGAGATCCGTCCGCCGGTGATCTGGCCGGCATCGCCGACCTGTGCGCCAAGGTGATGGCGGCCCTCAAATCGCCATGAGACCTCGTAGGTAGGCGGCTTGTCCCAAGTGTTGGAGGCTGTCGTCGGCCACACTCACGAGGCGCACTCCCATCGACACGGGTGGATCCCATCGACGATCGACGATCATGTCGAGATCTGCAGCCGTGAGCGTTCCCAGCCAGGCCAGGGTGCGCGCCTGCACCGCGTCGAGGTATTCGACCAGCACATCGGGGCTCTCGGGCTTGACGGCATGGGCGTCCTCGGCGCTGTGGCCGTATCCGATGTTGGAAGGATCAGGCTCGAGGGCGAAGCGGGCAGCCCAGTCGCCGGTGGCCCACAACTGATGGGCGTCGAATATGTCGGCGACATGATCATCCTGCACCCGCGCCGTATGCCAGACGAGCCAGCCGATGCTGTTGGTGCCGGGAGTCGGTGAGTCGCAGAGCTGAGCCGAGTCGAGGCCGGTCACAGCGGCCCGGGCGAGGGGTGGGATCCGTCCGTAGATTTCGAGCAGGAGGTCGGGAATCTCCACGTCAGACTCCCCTCAGCCTGTCGCGCAAAGGTCGCATGCCAAGGGTGGCGATGCCCGCTTCGGCAAGTGCAGACCGGCCGGGTTCCCCACCGTAGAAGCCGCGTTCAAAATCGCGGGCATGAGCACTCTCGGTGATCGCCGACAGCTCGGGCCCTCCCTGGGCTGCGTGGCAGATGAGGTAGTTGAGCCCGGGTCGGAGTTGGCTGATGCGCTGGCCGTTGTGTCGCTCCCCATCACCAGGTTCGAAATCGAGCGAATCGGCACAAAAGCTGTCGAATAGGGGGAAGCCGTCGGCCTCGAACTCGAGGGTCTTCGGCGAAGCGGGATCATGAAAAACGAACAGAGGCACCTGGTAGCTACGGGCGAGGCGGAGATAGATGTCGTAGAAGCCACGGTGAAACATCGTGCCCATGTGGGAATCGAGATGGGTGACATCGACGCCCGCCGCGAGCGCCCTGTCGACCTGGGCTTCGAGTTCGCGTTCGGCCTCACCGAGATCAGCGTTCGCCACCACCTCATCGACGGTGCGGGGCAGATACCCCTCGGAATCGACGAGGCTCGGCACGGCGGCCGCGCCGAGCACGGGTCCCCATCGGTACTTGTCGAATTCAGCGGTGAGGGTGAGATGAACTCCCAGATCGAGGCTGGCGTCAGCACGGGCCCGCGCCGCGGCGTCCGGAAACCAGGGGCACGGCACCATGATGCTTCCGCAGGTGGCCGGACCCGCGGCGAGGGCGGCGAACCCGCCTTCGTTGGCGGACTGCGACATCCCGAGATCATCGACGTGCACCACCGCCGCCCGGGTGATGTCGTCGGCCAGGCCAAGTTCGGTGAGTGCAGTCATGGACGCCGATCCTACGCACAACAAGGCCGGTCGCTTAGGCGCGAAACCTCCGACGGATCTAGGGTCGAACAGAGATCGCGAATAAGGAGCTGTGATGGCGGGATTGGTTAAATCCGTCAGGAACGTGGCGCTCGTCGGTCACAACGGCAACGGTAAGACGAGCCTTGCTGAGGCAATGCTCTACCGGGCCGGACTGTTGGGACGCCCCGGTCGGGTCGACGAGGGGACGGCCGCGTGCGACTCCGACCCCGAGGAACGAGAACGTCATCAGAGCCTTGCGCTCACCACCGTCTCCTTCAGCTGGGACGGCTACACGATCACCCTGATCGACACGCCGGGCTATGCCGACTTCATGGGTGAAGCGCTCCAGGCCATGGAAGTAGCCGAGCTCGCAGTGTTCGTGGTCGATGCTGTGTCTGGTGTGCAGGCCCAGGACCGTGTGCTGTGGCGCCACGCCGCGAAGTCCAACAAACCCCGGATGGTCTTCGTCAACGGTCTCGACCGTGCTCACGCTTCGTTCGAGACCACCCTGGCCGGGTTGCGTTCCGCCTTCGGCTCTCACACCGAGCCGGTCGAGATCCCGATTGGTGAGGGTTCCGGATTCCACGGCATCGCCGATCTGCTCACCGACCACGCATTCGTCTACGACTCCGGCCATGCGGAGGAAGTAGCTGTGCCCGACGAGATCGCCGACAAGGAACATGCCGGCCACGAGCATCTCGTCGAAGAGATGGTAGAGGCCGACGACGAGGCGCTGGAGCAATACCTCGAGGGCACGGCTCCGTCGACCGAAGCGCTCGAGCACCTCCTGCACGAGGCGGTCGACAACGGCGCGGTGTTTCCGGTGCTGTGCGGCTCGGCTACCGCTCCGATCGGCGTCGACCACCTCCTCGATTTCATCTGTCACGTGGGACCTGCCCCAGACGACATCGGCCCCGCCCTGGTCGAGGCCGGGCCCGACGCCGCAGAAGTGGCCGTCGACCCCGATGGCGACACCCTCGCCTACGTGTTCAAGACCCGTATCGACGACTTCCTCGGCCGGGTCTCCTACATCAAGGTGCTCTCGGGCACGCTCAAGGCCGACGATGTACTCGTCAACAGTCGCACCCACCGACACGAGAGGCTCCACCAGCTGATGGTGGTCAGCGGTACCGATCACCGCAACGTCCGAGAGGTCGCCGCTGGCTCCATCGCCATGGTGACGAAGCTCGACGCCACTCTCACCGGCGACACCTTGGCCGCCGATGGCAAGCCGGTGGTGGTGCCCGCCCCTCGCCTACCCGAACCCGTCTACGGGATCGCGGTGCGGGCGGCTACACCCGCCCACGAGGATCGTCTGTCCTCGGGGCTTCGCCGCCTCGTCACCGAAGACCCGAGCCTGAGTGTCGGCTTCGACGCGACCACCAAGCAGACGATCCTCTCCGGTGGAGGCGAGACCCACCTCCGCGTTGCCCTCTCCAGGCTGGTCCGAATGGGTGTCGACGTGGAAACCGACGAGGTGAAGGTCGCCTATCTCGAGACGCTCGCCGGGCCAGTCGAGATCCAGAGCCGCCACAAGAAACAGAGTGGCGGTCACGGCCAATACGCGGTGGCTACTGTTCGCTTCGAACCGCTCGCTCGCGGTGCCGGCTTCGAATACGACAGCGAGGTGACCGGCGGCGCCATACCGCGCAACCTCATCCCGGCGGTGGGTGCCGGTGTCGAAGAGGCGATGGGCAACAGTGGCGTGCACGGCTTCCCGGTGGTCGATCTTCGCGCGGTGTGTACCGACGGCCTCACGCATTCTGTCGATTCGTCGGAAATGGCGTTCAAGATGGCTGGGTCACTCGCCCTCCGGAACGCGGTGAGACAGGTCGGCACCAAGGTGCTGGAACCGGTCAGTGAGATCACGGTGCAGGTTCCCGACACACATCAAGGCGACGTGCTCGGCGACCTCAGCGCCCGTCGGGCCCATGTGCTCGGCACCGGGCCGGGCGATGGTGTCGGTATCACCGAAGTTCGCGCCCTCGTGCCCACCTCGGAGATCCAGAAATACGCGATCGACCTGCGCTCGATGACCGGCGGCACCGGCTTCTTCCACACCGAGCACCACGGTCACCAGAACCTTCCTGCGGCCCTCGTCGCCAAGCTCCCGGCGAAGAGCTGACACCTTCGGGAGCGATCCCGTTCAGCGTTCGTTGCCGGCGGTATCGGCCGTCACGATGCTCTCCATTTCGAGGATGTGGACACCTCGACATTCTGCCGTTCGAGACGTACTGTGGGTCCATGGACAGTGGGGAGTCCGTAACGCTCGAAATCGTGGTGACCTCCGGCGCGGCCGGGCTGTTGGCCGGTGCCGCCAGCGGGCTCGTCTGGGGAGGCATCGGAGGGCGAATTGCGATGCGAGTCCTCTTCTTGACCTCGAATGACACGGTCAAGGGCATCGTTTCCGATGATGGTTTCGAGATAGGGAGAATCTCTGCCAGCACGATCATCTTGCTCATCGGCACGGCGTTCGCGGGCGGCGCTCTCGGGCTCGTCTACGGTTTGGGAAGACTTCTCGCGAGAGGCCCCACCTTGGTTCTGGCCGCGGCGGTGGCGGTGGCGACTGGCTCGTTCTTGGGCGGCGCCATCGTGAGTGCAGAGGGGATCGATTTCAGGTTTCTCACGCCGCTGTGGCTCGCGGTGGGACTGTTCGTCCTTCTTCCTGCGTTGTGGGGAGCGACCCTCGTGCTGCTCACGGATCGGCTGTTGCGTTCCGAAGCGGTCTTTGCCATGTCGCAGCCACGGCTCGACCGCCGCTTCCTCGGCGGGGTGGCCGGATGGCTGATCCTGCTGGTGCTTACCACCGTCGGTCTCGTCGAGCTCGCCAACGATCTCTCCGAACTCACCTGATCCGGCGGAGCTTGGGCGGGGGCGTTCCTGATGCCAACAAGCCCATGAAGCGAGGTCGACGGGGTGAGGATCACCAGCTGAGCCCGGGTCAGGGGAAGGTGACAGGGCCCTCGTTGGGAATGAAGTCGGTGTAGTCGGGGGTCATTGTCTGACCGGCAACGTGGAAACCGGTGACGCTGTCGGGCATCAGGGTGTCGGAGATCACCAGCTCCAGGGTCTGGTCGTCGGTCCAGGTCCAGATTGCGAGCGGGCCCACCTCGGGTGGGCCGCCCTCGATCATTGTGAACACCGGGCCTGGTGTGATGGTGTGGATCTGAGCGAACGGCGCGCCGCTGGTCTCGGGGAAGTAGTCGAACTCGAGATCGGGACCGATGCCGTGGATATCGGACCAGATGCCGCCGACGATCCCGGTGGTGGGGTCGTTGTCGAGGTCCATGCCGATCGTGTACTGCCAATCGACGGTGACCACCGGCGTGTGGAAGGTGGTGATGATCGTGAGGGGGCTGGCCCTGGTGATCGAAACGGTGTTGATGTCGGGTGGCATGCACTGGGGGGCGGGGATGTAGTCGCTGTTGCGCACACAATCATTTTCGCCGTCGACATAGGGCTCCCACGGCCCCGGGGCGACCGTGGTGGTGGTTGTGGTTGTGGTTGTGGTCGTGGTGGAAGTGGTGGTCGGCGCCTCGGTGGTTGGGGCCTCGGTGGTCGATGAGGAGCTCGACGATGACGACGATGGGGCGGCTTCCTCGGTGTCGCCGGAGTCGTCTGGGGTCGAGTCCGGGGCCGGGTCGCTGGTACCACAGGCCGCGGCTAGGAGAAAAAACATCGCAAGCAGCACCCTCAGGCGCTTTGGTCCGATTGAACGCTGGTGTCTCATAGTTGCCCCCGGGTCACCCTAGCCCGCGGCCCGAATGCCGTAGTGAGAGGTGGCCGCTCAGGTCAGTTCCGCCACGAGCGCCTCGGCTAGGTATTCGTAGTCTTCGATGCGGTTGTAACGCTGGGCTGAGATCCTCAGCAGCCGGTCGGGAGGGGCTGGCCAGGCGAACATCGGCACCTCGATGCCGTGGCGGTGGCGAAGCTTGACCATGAGCGGGTCGAAGATGTTGTCGGACCCCAGATCGGCCGGGATCGGTATGGAAGCGATCGACCCCAACATCTCATCGGGCGCCGGTTTGGCGATGCCCAGCGCGTCACAGATCAGGGTTCGGCCATCACAAACGAGTTCGTGGTTGGCAGCCATCACGCCGGGCCAGCCGTCGGGGTGGAGCGACCCGACCGTGTGGATGGCCGACGGGATCGAGAGCCGGGCGCTGGGGTCGTCGGTGCCGGTCCAGTCGAAGTGGGCGTGAAAGGCAGAGGAACTGCCCGGCCAACCGTCGTTGTAGGAGTGGGAGATCGTCGGAGCCACGATCACGTCTCGATACTCCTCGCTCACATGGAGGTAGCCGGCCCCTTTCGGGGCACACATCCACTTGTGACAGTTGCCTACCGAGAACGATGCCTGGAACGATCCGGCGGTGAGAGGAATCATTCCCGGGGCGTGAGCGCCGTCTACGAGCACAGGAATGGCGCCGTCCACAGAGTCGACGATCTCCGCGGCAGGAAACAGCACGCCGGTGGGGGAGCTGACGTGGTCGATCATCACGAGCCGGGTAGCAGGACCGATGGCATCGTGGATTCGTTCGAGAATTTCGGCCGGCGTGTCGATCGGGAATGGCACCGATACGTCGACGATGCGGGCACCGGTGACCTCGGCGACGTATCTGGCCGCGTTGGAACAGGCGTTGTAGCCGTGGTTGGTGATCAGCAGCTCGTCGCCGGGCCCGAACCGAGGGAGCAGGGACCTCAGTACCGCGTTCACCCCTTCGGTTGCGTTGCGAACGAACACCAGCCCGGCCGGATCGACACCCATGAACTCGGCCAGAGCAGTCCGGGAGCGATCGAGTGCGGGCTGATAGTCCTCGAGCATGAAGCGGACCGGGTTGGCCTCCATCGCCGAACGCCAGCGGTCTTGCTCGGCTTGGACTTCGGCGGGGGTCGCCCCGAAAGAACCATGGTTGAGGTGGGTCACCCCTGGGTCGAGTGTCCAGGTCATTGGGCCGAGGCTACCGATGCGTCCTGATCGCGACTGGGCCCAGGATCGGGGCCGCTGGCATCGCTACAGTGCGATCGTGACCAGTCCCGTTCTTCAGACCTTTCCGCTGGGAACCCAGTGGCCCACCATCGACCCCTTCCTCTTCGTCGCTCACCACCTCGACGCATACCCGCGAGGCGACGAACAGCTCGGCCCCAAGGCATCCCTGGGCGGGCGAGCAATCGGCCAAGATTTCTCGGGGCGCGACGGGTGGAACATGTATCACGGCTCCGTGGTGCCCGGCTTTCCTCAGCATCCTCATCGGGGGTTCGAAACTGTCACCCACGTGAGGACCGGGATCATCGATCACAGCGATTCCCTCGGGGCGACGGCCCGGTTCGGCCATGGCGACACCCAGTGGCTCACCACCGGTGCAGGCGTACAGCACGCCGAGATGTTCCCCCTGGTCGATCCCGATCACGAGAACCCGCTCGAGCTGTTTCAGATCTGGCTCAACCTCCCCGCGGCCGACAAGATGGTCGACCCCTATTTCACGATGCTCTGGAACCACCGCACTCCCCGCCATCGGGCAGCCGACGACGCCGGTCGTACCACCGAGATCACGGTGATCGCGGGGACCCTCGCGGGCCTGGAGCCAGCCGCTCCTCCGCCGGACTCCTGGGCCGCGAAGGCAGAGTCCGATGTGGCCATCTGGCACATCCACATCCAAGCCGACGGCGAGTGGGCGCTGCCCAGAGCTCGAGGGTCCGAGACCCAACGCATGCTCTACGCATTTGATGGATCCAGCATTCGGGTGGGCGATGACGACACCCTGCAAGCCGGCAACGGAGCGGCGATCCGGACCGATGTCGACATCGATCTGGTGGCCGGGCCCGAGGGCGTGCAGTGCATGTTGCTCCAGGGCCGCCCGATCGACGAGTCGGTGGCCCAGTACGGACCCTTCGTGATGAACACCAACGACGAACTCCGCCAGGCAATGGCCGACTATCAGAGCACTCGATTCGGTGGATGGCCATGGCCTGATCCGGCGCCCGACCACGGGCCCACCCAGGGCCGGTTCGCGCTGCACGCCGATGGGCGGCGCGAAGAGATCGGCTGATCGTTCCGTAGCAAGTAGGTTCGGCAACGGCAGGACTGTTAACTTTCTGACTGTTACATGTCGCCTCGCCGGGGGCTTAGCGGCCTGTAAAGGCAAACAACGAGAGGCAACTCGATGAGTGACGATCAGAACGCGCGCACCGAAGCTTTCTTCGGTTGGGTCAATGGGCACGTCAAGTTGGTCACCATCGGTGTGGCGTTGTTGACGTTGGTGGCGGTGTGGCCAGCTTCGTTGCGGTCACAGGAGGAGCCAAATTTCCAGCCGTCGGGGGAGATCTACGACACCCAGGACTTGGCTGATGGACGGTTTGTGAACTCGTCGCCTATCGAGGCTGCCTTCTTCATCGTCGAGGCCAAGGACGGCGGGGATGCGCTCACTCGCAATGTGCTGTTCGAGTTCAAACAGAATTCTGATGCGTTGCGTTCCGATGCCGACCTCAGCTCTGATCTTGCGGTCCAGTTCCGTCCCGGCTTGGACGAGGAGGTCGATGGGGTCTTCTCCCTCGCCGACAAGGTCGACGCGGCGTTGCCGGGCGGTTTGGAAGCGGCCTCCGATGCCGACGTGAAGGTCGCTTTGGCCGAGATTCTGGGTGAGGGCGCGGTGGGTAGTCCCCTGCGCGACACACTTTCTGCCGCTGCTACCAGCCGGATCGGTGAGGTTGACGGGCAGGAGATCGTGGTTTGGGAGGCGCCTGCGTTCAACGCGACGTTGGTCTTCGATCTGACCGGTTTCGGTGGTCGCGACACCGACTCCGATGGCGCCATCGCTGTCGGGCTCGACGGTGAGCAGTACCTGCGCGATGTGCAGACCGTGTTGCGGGGCAACCAGGCATCGGCTCAGACGTTGGGCGTTTTGATCGATGTTGGTCTCACTTCTGAAGAACAGCTCAATGCGTCGATGCCTTTCGTTCTTCTTGCCGTGGTCGGGATCTTGATGCTGGTGGGTGCCCTCTTGCGCTCGTATTGGGCCGCGGCGCTGGTTGGTGCCGGGTTGGGGATCACGATGCTGTGGTACAACGCTGTGCTCACCCTCCTGGGGTTCGAAGGTGGGCTGCTGTTGGGTTTCATCGGCCCGGTCTCGGTGATCGCGTTCGGGGTCGACTTCTTCGTGCATGCCAGTGGGCGTGCCCGTGAACAACAAGTGGCCGGGCTCAGCCGCGACGAGTCCTATCCTCGCGGTCTGACCTTGGTGTTTCCGGCCTTGCTGTTGGCAGTTGTTTCGTCGGCGGCCGCGTTCATCTCCAACGGGGTGGCCGGCATCCAGGCGATCGTGCAGTTCGGTATCGGCACCGCTGTCGCGCTCCTCATCGGATTCGTCATCTTGGGTCTGGTGACACCCCGCTGGTTGTTGACCATCGAGGACATGGTCGGCGACCCGCCCCTGGATCGGGGCCTGATGATCGGCTACAAAGTCGGGTTCGTCGTGATGTCGTTGTTCGCAGGCGTCGTCGTGGCGATGACGGTGGGCGCACCGCCGATAGGTGCGGTCGCTCTGATCGTGTTCGTGCCCTTGTTCATCTTCCTGCCGATCCGCGTGACCCGCCGTAGCTACGCCAAGGCGGTGGCCGCGGGCCGACCGACCGGCGTTGTGATCAAGGGCGCCGGTCACGGGTTCAAGGCAGCCGGCGACGTTGTTCACTTCCTGGCCCGTTGGCGGGTGATCACGATTCCGGTAACCGTCGGGCTCGCGGTAATGGGCGCGATCGCGTTCACCCAGGTCGGCTCGGAGTTCTCGTTCGAAGACTTCTTTTCAAAGGACAGCGACGCTGTTCAGAGCATCAACCTGTTCGAAGAGCATTTCGGTGGGAGCACCGGACTCGGGTCGGGGTTCATCTATGTCGAAGGTGACCTCACCCAACCCGACACCCTGGCCGCGGTCGATGGTGTGGTGGCTCAGCTCGACGCAATCGAAGCAGCCGCTGGCGACGACTATCTGTCGCGCGATGTCAACGGCAACGTGACATTGCGTCAAGACAACGCGGTGACGATCGTGGAGACCGCCGTCGCCGCCCCGGCCGCGATGGCCGCGGCGGGGCTGGAGATCACCGATACTGACGGCGATGGTCTGGCCGACACCGCCGATCAGATCGCTGCGATCTACAACCTTGCTCTCACCGACGGGATCACCACCGACGACGGAGACTTGGCCTACAACCCCGACAGCGTGACCGAGCTGTTGTGGACCAACGGCGCCGGTAACTACGCCACGATTGTCATGGTCGGTATCCCCACACTCACCGAAGACGCCATCATCCTCGACGCCCGTTCCGGACTCAACGACGCCGCCGCTGCGCTCAGAGCCTCCACCGGTGGAGCCGCTCTTGCCGTGGTCAGCGTTTCCGGCGAAGCCATCACCCAACAAGACGGCCTCGCCGCGTTCACCGACGCCATGCTGCTCGCCCTGCCAGTAGCGCTGGTTCTGTGCGCTCTGCTGGCGGCATTCGTCATGCGCTCCATCAAGTACGGACTGGCCGCAGTCATCCCGATCCTGCTCGTGGTGGGCTGGGTCTACGGATTCATGTGGTGGGCCGACTACAAGATCAACGTCGTCACCGCCACCATCGCAGCCATCGCCGTTGGAGTCGGCATCGACTTCTCCACCCACTTCACAATGCGGTTCCGCGAAGAATTCGAGAACGAACCCAGCCGCTTCCCGGCACTGAGACGAGCCGGCGAAGGAACCGGTGGCGCACTGGCGGTATCGGCCGGATCATCCATCATCGGCTTCTCCTTCATGGCCCTCGCCCCGATGCCGATATTTGTCACCTTCGGTGTACTCACCGCAGTGATGATCGCCTTCTCCCTGCTCGTATCGCTACTGGTCCTACCCAGCGTCTTGTTGGTCGTAACCCGAAGCCGTACCGGCGCCGAACGACAACACTTCCTCGATCTAACCGGCATTGCCCCCGGCGAATACGACCCTCACTCGCGTGATACCGCACTGCTCGGACACGATTCGGCGCAGGACTGACGCAACCGACTTCAGTCGGCGTCGATGATGCCGGTTCCTGTGAGCCAGTCACGGGCCACCTGCTCGATCCCCTGGTTGGTCTCCGCGACCCGCACGTTGAGGCGGCGTAACTCGGCGGTGGCCAAGCGGACGGAGAGTTCGTCGACGGCATCGGTGAGCCCTGGACCCCACCGCCCGATGGCATCGGTTCGTACCACTGGAACGATGTTCTCAGCAGGCTGCATCCCGCGATCGTCGCCGAGCACCACCAGATCGGAAGTCTCCAGCTCAGCGGCGGTCGAGAACATCAACCCGACGTCGATCTCCTGGTTGTGCAAGGCTTCCACCGTGCCGGCGAGCGATATCTGCACCACGAAATCGGCAAAACTGAGTCCGTACACCGCCTCGAGACCCGCGAAACACAGCACCCGTTCGGCACACTCCGGCGGTCCTCCGAAGAGCAGGTCGGCGGCCAGCGGCGAGAGATCGCTGAGTTCTACGAGTGAGTTCTGTTCGGCGGTCTCGCTGGTGACCACGAACACGTTCTTGTCCTGGGCCGGCGACGCGGCCAGGGGGGTCAGACCCCGCGGTGCCAGTAGGTCCTGCAGGACTGCCAGGGCCGAATCTGTGTTGGCATCGTGCTCGGTTGCGCCCCAGTGCCCGAGGGCAGTGCCGAGGTACTCGGGTACGAGGTCGATGAGACCCTGCTCCAATGCTGGTGCAATGATCTCTCTGGGCCCGACCGGACCCAGCCTCTCCACAGGAATGCCGGCCGCTTCGATGACCTGGGCGTACAGCTCTGCCAGCAACTCACTCTCGGCGAAGGGAAAGCTCGCCACGCGAACGCCCGCAGGGTCAGACGGCTTGCCCTGGGTGTCGTCGCCCCCACCGCATGCGGCCGCGATCAGCGCCATCACAACCAAGACCGGACCCAACGCTCTACATCTCACGCGCGAAGTCTTGCAGATCTCGCCGCGAGTCGACTCATGAGTCTCCAGGTCTCTCGTGTCGGCCACGGCCATGGCCGGGAGAGACGGCCCTCGGGCGAGCCGCCGCCCTTGCCGCGTGAATACGACAAGGCCGCGATCGCATGGTTCGCTCTGTTCATGGGCTGGGCGGTCACGTGGGCGTGGCTGTTTCTCTCCGATGAACCGGCCATCTGGATCACCGAGCGTGACCTGGAGCTCATGGGCCCGATCGTCGACAATCGGGTGGGTTGGCTCACACCGGTGGCGCAGTCGATCAACGAGATAGGGAGCCTCTGGGCGACCGCGGTGCTGGGGTGGATCGCCATCATCGGCGGCTTGATGACTCGACGCATACGTCATGTTCTCTTGCTCATCGCCAGCCTTTCGATCGTTGCCGGCATCAGCGGACTGATCACTCTTCAGATCGATCGTCCCCGACCACTCGGCGTGACCCAGATCGGAGTCTGGGAGGGGTTCGCCCATCTCTCACGACCCGTGGCCCTGCTCACGACAGTTCTGGTCGCCACCGGACTGACCCTTGTACCGATCGGCAGGTATCGGAGGGCGTGGATCGCGATTACCGCCACTGTGATCGTCGTGTTCGGCTTCGCTCAGGTCTATGTCGGGGTCGACCATCCTTCCGACGTATTTGCCGGTGTGACGATCGGTTTCGCGACTGTTCTGGTGTTGTACCGCACGGTGGCACCCGAGAAAGTCTTCCCCGTTGCCTACCGCACGGGAAAGACGGCCCACCTCGACGTCACCGGGATCAGGGGTGATGCCATCAGGCTCGGCCTCCATCGCCAACTCTGCTGCGATGTCACCGACATCGAACCGGTGGGGTTGGAGGGATCAGCAGGGTCGACCCCGTTGCGCATCAGCCGAGCGGATGCACCGCCCGTCTTCGGCAAGTTGTATGCGCGCAGCCATCTCCGGTCGGACCGCTCTTACAAGCTCGGACGCACCCTCCTCTACGGGCGACTCGAAGACGAGCAGCACTTCTCCTCGGTCCGTCGACTCATCCAACACGAGGACTACATGCTCAGGGTCATGTGCCAAGCCGGCATCGACTGCATGGAGCCATACGGCATCGTCGAGATCACCCCCGACCGCGAGTACCTGTTGGTGTCGGAGTTCCTGGAAGGGGCGGTGGAGATCAGCGAGGTCGAGATCACCGTCGACCTGATCGACGCCGGGCTCACCGCGGTGTCTCGAATGTGGACGGCCGGGCTTGCCCATCGCGACATCAAGCCCGCCAATCTGATGGTGCAGGGAGATCGCCTACGTGTCATAGACGTCGCCTTCGGTGAGATCAGACCATCACCCTGGCGAGAGGCGGTCGACCTGGCCAACATGATGCTGGTTCTCGCCCTCGGGAGTTCCCCCGAGCTCGTCTATGACAGAGCCCTTCTCCAATTCAGCGGGGATGAGATCGCCGAGGCATTTGCTGCATCGCGAGGGGTCACCCTGCCGTCTCAGCTGAAAAGTAGCGTGCGTAAAGATGGCCGAGAACTGCTCACCCGGTTCCGTGAGCTCGCTCCCGATCGCGACCCGGTAGCGATCCAGCGCTGGACCCTGCGCCGGGTCGGACTGACCGTGTGGGTGGGGCTGGTTCTGGCCGCCCTGGTCTCGATCTTCGTCAGCAGCCTCTCCGACGTGGGGCTGCTGTGATGTGGGTTCGCCGCACATTCCGCCACGCGTTGGCCGCGACCGCCTTGACCGTCGTGGGGTCTTTGGTCGCTGGGGGATGCTCTGTGCAGGAGACACTGCCGGCCCCCGACTGTTTCGAAGGCGGCTCGGGTCTCATCGTTGCCCAATCGGTACCCACCGCCGACCTGGTGCCGTGTCTCAACGGCCTCCCCGATGGTTGGGCACTCGACAGTGTCACCGTCAACCAGGACGGCACCGTGGTGCGGCTCGACTCCGACCGAGCTGGCGATGAAGCGGCTCTCCTGCGCTTCGTTGAGGTTTGCGACCTGGGCGAAGCTATTCCGGTGCCAGGCGGCCTCGAGGGTGCCGAACGCTTCGAACTCATCGAGCGGGTGGAGCGCGGCTTTCGAGCGTCGCGGTTCTATGTGTTCCCCGGTGGCTGCGCCTGGTGGGAGTTCGACTTCGCTCCGGGCGTAACTTCGGCGTTGTCGGTGGAACTCGGCGACCGGCTCCAGTTGATCTCGCGGGTCTCGCTCAATGAAGGCATCCGTGAGTCGTTCATCGACAAGGAGCTGTGAGCCTGCGCCCTCCCCGTTCAGCGCTTGATGCCATAGCAGTTGCGGTGTTGGCCGAGAGTGCCAGAAGCGCCCGGTCGCTCGAAGTGTCAGGGCCTGAAGAACAGGCCTTTCGGGTAGCCAACAAGGGGCCCGACGCGATCCACGTTCCTGTTTGGATGGTGATGCAGTCGGGTTCGTTGGCGGCGGTCTTCGTCGCTGCCGCGCATCTCCTTCGGAGCGGTCGGCCGCGACGAGCCACCGCGGCCGCGATCGCGGGAACCGCGGCTTGGCGAGGAGTGAAGATGGTGAAGCCGCTCATCGGGCGAGGACGGCCGGAAAAGCATCTCGAGGACGTGGTGGTGAGAGGCCAGGCCCAGACCGGGCTGGGCTATCCATCGGGCCACTGCGCGGTTGCGTTCGCCCTGGCTCTGATCGTGGGCTCTGAGTCCGGCCCCGCGGCCCGAGTAGTCCTGCTGACCCTGGCAGGAACGACCGCGGTCGCTCGGATGTACGTGGGCGCTCACCTGCCTCTCGACATCGTGGGCGGAGTGGCTATCGGAGTCCTCGGTGGCCGTGCAACCAACCGGGCGCTTGTGGCCCGGGAGGTTCCGCACTCAAATGGTCGGCATGGTGGAACCAACCGCAACGCTGACTGATCTGATCGCCGCCCTCGAGACCAAAGAAGTTTCATCTCGCGAGCTGCTCGATATGTACCTCGATCGGATCGAGCGGCTCGACGGCCCGATCAACGCGGTGGTGACATTCGAGACGGAGCGGGCCCACGCCGAATCTTCCGCGATCGACGATGCCCGTGCCAGCGATCAGGTCGTCGGCCCTCTGGCGGGTGTGCCCGTCACGATCAAGGATGCGATTGCAACCGAGGGCATTCGCTCCACCGGTGGTGCCACCGAACTGGCCGATCACGTTCCCGAGGTCGACGCGACTGTCGTCGCCAAGGTTCGCGACGCTGGGGCCGTGGTGTTCGCCAAGACCAACCTGCCTCGCTGGTCGAGCGACCTCCAGAGCTACAACGAGATGTTCGGCACGACCAACAACCCGTGGGACCACCAGCGCACGCCGGGCGGATCATCGGGGGGCGCAGCGGCTGCTGTGGCGATGGGGTTCACCGGCTTCGAGATCGGTACCGACATCGGCGGCTCGGTGCGGGTGCCGGCAGCGTTCTGCGGGGTGTATGGCCACAAACCGAGTTTCGGGGTGATCCCCACCCACGGCTACCTCGACCACGTCAGCCACCATCGCAATGTGGCCGATGTCAACGTGTTCGGCCCCATTGCCCGATCGATCGACGACCTAACTCTGTTGGTTGGCCTCCTGGCCGGGCCGGATGAGGACGATGCCGAGGCGTGGCGGCTCGAACTACCCCCGCCGCGCGGCGCCGATCTCCGCGAGTTCCGGGTGGCCGCCTGGCTCGACGACGGATTCTGCGCCGTCGACCCTGAGGTTAGTGCCGTACTCGAAGCAGCGGTAGGGGAGTTGGAGAAAGCTGGAGCGCGGATCGACCGTGAGGCTCGTCCCGAGATCGACGCGGCCGCGGAGTTCGTTCGCGGAATCCGCCTCATCAGCGCCGCCACCGACATTTCTCAGACCGACCCCGAGGCCGTTCGCGCCGCGGCGGCGAGTGGTGCCAGCCCGACCCATCGGGAGTGGGATCTTCTCCACCGCGAACGAGGTGTGGCCCGGCGCCGTTGGGCCGACTTCTTCGCCGACTTCGACATCTTGTTGTGCCCCGTCACCCCAGTGCCTCCCTTCCGCCACGTGCACTCCGCCGAGGGATCGAACTGGGCCCACGCTGTCCTCGCCGATCACGGCGACCGTCCGTACGGCGATCTCGTGGGTTGGACGTCGCTCATCGGCAGCGCCTACCTGCCGGTCACGGTGCCGCCGATCGGACGCACCTCGGCGGGCCTACCGGTCGGCATTCAGGTGGTGGCTCCCCATCTTCACGACCGCACCGCACTGGCCTTCGCTCGGGCGATGGCCGACGTGGTCGGCGGTTATGAGCCACCACCCGGGGCGATCTGAAGCCGAGTTCGATACCGTCATGTGATGCCGAACGACGTCGTCCTCAAGACCATGAACGCCATCCATCGCAGCGTGTTGAAGTTGAGCGGCGGCCGACTCGGTTGGACCGCCGACGACATGCCGGTGTTGGAGCTCACCACGATCGGCCGCAAGAGCGGAGAGCCGCGATCGGTGATGCTCTCCTCTCCCCATCAGGATGGCGACGCCCTTGCTCTGGTGGCGTCGCGCGGTGGCGACGATCACCATCCGGCCTGGTTCCTCAACCTCCGTGACAACCCCGCGGTGAAGGTGAGGATGAAGGACACGACCCGAGACATGACGGCGCGCATCGCGGATGAAGAGGAGAGGGCCGAACTGTGGCCCAAGATCATCGACAACAACTCACGATATGCCGGCTATCAGAGCAAGACCGAACGAGAGATCCCGGTGGTGTTGCTCGAGCCGATGGAATAGCTATTGACAATGAGGTTGTCAATATGACAAACTCATTGTCATGTCATCCAGGCGATCAGATCATTCCGCTCTCACCGACCTCATCGACGAGGTCCGACTTCTCTTCCACTCGCTGACCCAGACAGCGGAGGCTCTTCATGGCTCACGCTCGGTGAATCCGTCGATGCGTGCCGTTCTCGAGTATCTGGGGCGCCACGGCGACTCACCGGTCCCCCGCATCGCTGACGCTCGTCGTGTTTCACGCCAGCACGTCCAGGTGATCGTCAACGATCTCGTCGCCGCCGGACTAGCGGAGCTCCGCGACAACCCCTCGCATCGCAGGTCGCGACTGGTAGCGGCGACACCCGCGGGCCGTGAATCGCTCGCCGAGATGACGGCTATCGAGCACGAACTGTTCGCAGCCCTGACGACCACGGTCGACGGTTCCGACCTCATCGCAGCCGGCGAGACACTGAGCACCGTTCGCCTCGGGCTCGAGGCTCGAACCGGAGTATTGGAGCAAGAATGATCAAGCAAAAGCTGTTCGCCAACTTCGCCCATCCCCAAGGCTTACTCGGTCGTTTCGCGGGCCGCATAATGGCCACCAAGAGGAGCAACCGCGAAAGGGGAGCATGGGCCGTCGGAGAGCTCGATGTGGCGCCAGATGCTCGCGTACTCGAAGTTGGATACGGGCCAGGCGTCACCATCGCCCAGTTGGCCAGCGGAATGACGGGTGGGCGCATCGTGGGCGTCGATCGGTCAGATGTGATGCTGGCCCAGGCTCAGCGCCGTAACAAGAGAGCGGTCGCGTCGGGAAATGTCGAGCTGAGGGTCGGAGACGCCCAGCAACTCGACGTCGACCTCACCGATTTCGATCTGATCCTCGGTATCAACGTCTGGCAGTTCTGGACCGATCAGACGGCCACGATCACCGCCTTGGCAGACCGGCTTTCGGCTGGCGGGCGGCTCGCCGTCGTCTACATGCAACCACCTACGGGGAAGACCACGGGTGAAGAAGCCCGGTCGAAGATGCAGGACCAGTTCGAGAGAGCGGGACTATCCGAGATCAACGTGCGGACCATGGCGTTCGACCCTCCCGCGGTGATGATGATCGGCCACCGATAGGACGGCAGCCACCGAGCCGTCTCAGATGAAACGGCGGATCAGCCTCTCCTTGAGCTTGGAGTAGGGCGGGTAGAGCAGCTTGGGATCGGGCTTCGAGCCCTTCTCGAGCACCGATCGCAGATTGGAGAAGGTGTCGAACCCGGACCGGCCGTGATAGCGGCCGGTACCGGAGGCGCCGACTCCACCGAACGGGAGCTCCGGTGGCAGCAGGTGCTGGACCACATGGTTGATGCACGACCCGCCGGCCGTGGTCTGATCGATGAGGCGCTCGGCCGCGTCGTCGTCGTCAGCGAACACATAGAGAGCCAGCGGCTTCTCCCTCGCGTTCACGAACTCCACGGCTTCTGCCATTGACTCGATGGTGATGACGGGCAGGATCGGACCGAAAATCTCCTCGCTCATCAAGGGTGAGTCGAGGTCGGGGTCGACCACCACCGTGGGGGCGACATGACGCTCGTGGGGTTCGCACTCGCCCCCGAAGGCAACCGTGCCACCGTGGTCGGCGAGCAGGCCGGCCAACCGACCGGCGTGACGCTCACTGACGATCGACGCGAAGTCGTCGTTGTGGCGGGTGCCCGACCCGCCCGCGAACTGCTCGAACGACTTCTCCATGGCATCGACCAGGGCGTCCCTGTGGGCCTCGGTGACCAGTACATAATCGGGAGCCACGCAGGTCTGGCCGGCGTTGAGCCACTTACCCCAGGCCAGGCGGCGGGCGGCGACGTCGATGTTGGCCGAGTCGTCGACCAGCACGGGACTCTTGCCGCCGAGTTCGAGGGTGACGGGGGTGAGGTGCTTGGCGGCCGCCTCGTAGACGATCCGACCGACATCGGTGGACCCGGTGAAGAAGATGTGATCGAAGCGTTGTTCGAGCAGGGCGGTGGATACGTCGACCGCACCCTCCACCACGGTGATCGCATCGGAATCGCAGTAGCGCCCGATGAGTTCCGCCAACAACGCCGATGTTGCCGGAGCGAGCTCGGAAGGTTTCGCCACAACGGCGTTGCCTGCCGCCAGCGCGGCCGCGACCGGATTGAGGAGGAGCTGAACCGGATAGTTCCACGGGGCGATCACCAGGGCGACACCGAGCGGCTCGGGAACTATGTAGCCCTTGCCGGGGCGAGACGTGAGAGGCAGGGAGACCTTGCGCCGCTTCGCCCACTTCGGCGTGTGCTTGCGGATCTCGCGGATCTCCGACGCCGTGGATCCGATGTCGGCGGCGAAGCCTTCGATCGGTGGCTTGCCCAGGTCGGCGGCCAGCGCTTCTTCGAACCGAGCGCTTTGCTCATCGAGCATGCGAACGAGTCCGTCGAGCTGCTCGACACGCCACTCCACCGGACGGGTGCGTCCACTAGCGAACGCGGCGCGGGCCCTCGCCACTGCCTCTGCGACCTTGGTGCTCGCGGGGTCGACTTCGGTGGCGGAGTCTGGATGTTCGGTGATGGCCATGGCACCACCTTGCCAGGAGAACGGCGCTACGCGGTAGCGAGGCCCAAGCCGAGGTCGCGGAGCATCCGGTGGCACACATGGCGTCGTGCTGCTGTGGGCCGGGCATTGCCGACGGCGACGAGCTGGCGAACCGTGTCGGCACGGGTGAGTTCGAGGGCGGCAACGAGGGTTCCCCGCTCCTCCAAACCGATCACCACCGACCGTCCGGTGGCCACTGCGTCGGCGTAGTCGGCGAGACAATTCTGGAGTCGGCGTCCCCACAGGGTGAGGTCGGCTCGGTTACGGGGCAGGACGAAGCGCTGATCGCCGAGCCGATAACCGTGGGCGATCTCGATGGTGGGCGGGTAGTTGTAGACCTCGACCACCGGGGCCGGACGCGCCGCGGCGGGGGCGTAGCGGGGAACCGCCGGAAGGAGATCGGGCCTCCCCACCGCTCTGGCTCGGGGCAGCTCAGCTGGTGGGGGTGGAGGCACCGCAAGCGCAGCCTGTTCCTCGAGTCCGCTGACGCTGCGAGCGATGACCATGTCGGATACGACGGCCAATGGCTCGATCAGCTGCAATGCCCGGGTGAGGCGGCTGACACCGGCCCCTTCGGAGAGCTCGTCGAGCGCCAGGGAGACCGCGGTGGGCGCATCGGTGATCGCCCAGAGGCGTTCGAGGCGACGAAGCTCGTCGTTGGTGGGCCATTGTTGTGCGGGGCGCCAGGCGGCCGCGCCGGCGAGCACGAGGGCCAGACGGTCGGCATCGAGATGGTGCCGCAACGACCAGGCGAGCCCGAGAGGTCGGAGATCGGGTGCCGACTCCGCTGGAGCTGTATCGCTCGGCACCAGGCCTTGGGGAAGTGCGCGTGCCATGGCGCGATTCGCACCTCGCCCGTAGAGACGCCGTACCGCTTCGGTGGGGCTGTTCGCCTGAAGGGCGGGCTGGGCCCACCGCGGGACAAACGGCAGGGGCCCTGAGCTGGGGTTTTGTGTACTCAGTGTTCACTCAGCGCGGCTTGCGATGATGAAACACATCAAGCCGAGCAACGGAGCCCGAAATGTTCACCACCACCAGCGCAAGCACCACCGCAGTATGCAGAGTCAAGATCTACACCCACGATGATGGGCCCAACTCGGTCGCCGTCGAGGCCCAGATCGCAGAGTTGGCCGCCGCCCACGAACTCACCGTCGAGGTCGTCGATGTCACCTGCGATCCTTCGATCGCAATCGCCGCCGGCGTTGTGGGTCTGCCCGCCATCGTCGTCCACGCCGGAGCCGACGAACTGACCCGCCGTGAGTGCGCCGCCGCCGGCCGTCGCCTGAGCCGCTGGTTCCACCGTAAGGTCGCCACCGCAACTCCTGCCTTGGTGCTCGCCCCGGCCTTCGCCTAAACCACGGAGGCCAAGCGCTGCTCGGCCACGAACGACACCGGTTTGCGAGATCCGATGAGGCTCTGACGGATTCGCAAGTAGTTGGAGTCTGGGCCGGTCTTGTGACCTTGGCCCCTGTCGCGACAGACGTCGCCGCATGACGATGAATCGATGGTCACCGAATCATCGGTCGAGCCGATGGATCACAGCGATACCGGAGCACGGGCGCCACTGATCGAGCTCGCTGGCGCCACCAAGACATACCGATCCGGATCCGTCGAACTCCAGGCACTGAAGGGCGTGGACCTCGAGGTTCATGCCGGCGAGATGGTGGCAGTGGTGGGTCCGTCAGGCAGCGGCAAGTCCACCATCCTCAACCTGGTCACAGGCATCGACCGGCCCACCTCCGGGCTGGTATCGGTCGACGGCAGCTCCCTCGGCGACATGTCTGAAGAGGAACTGGCCATCTGGCGAGGTCGCAGGGTGGGGATCGTGTTCCAGTTCTTCCAGCTCCTGCCCACTCTCACTGCGCTGGAAAACGCCACCCTGCCGATGGAGCTCGCCCGCATCGGCTCCTCTCGCGAGAGAGCTGAGAAGGCAGCCCACAACCTGGAACTGGTCGGTCTCGGCGACCGTCTCCAACACGTGCCGTCCGAGCTCTCGGGTGGTGAACAGCAAAGGGTCGCGATCGCCCGAGCCATAGCGTGTGATCCGGTGATGCTGGTGGGCGACGAGCCCACCGGCAATCTCGACTCCGAGACCGCGCTGCTCATGTTCGACCTGCTCTGTGAGCTCAACCGCAGCGGGATGACGGTGCTCTACGTCACCCACGATTCGGATCTGGCCGAACGAGCGAGCCGTACCGTCACCATCCGAGATGGCCGCATCGACGGCACGGCCTGACCGATGAGCGTCCTGCGACGGAAGTCGTGGCACGACATCCGCCGTCGGCGTTCCCGTTCCTTCTTCACCGTTGCCACCATCGCTGCGGCGGTTGTGGGCCTGTCGATGTTCGCCATGCCATCGCTGATGAACAGCGCAATGGCCACCCGCGTCGAGGACGATCAGCTCCACGACATCAGATTCTTCATCAGCGACATCAAACTCGACGATGCCACTCTCGCCGCGGTGGCTCGGCTCGACGGGGTAAGGGAGGTGGATACCCGCTCCAGTTACCCCACCCGGATCCAGTTCGGTGATCGGCGCGAAGCTGCCGTGCTCGTCGGGGTCGGATCATTCGCCGATCAACACGTGAATCTGGTGACGGTCGACCGGGGCGCGGATCCCTCGCCAGCCGAGGCCGTAACCGACACCCAGAACTCCCGCAGCGGTCGCTTCGACGGCGGCATCGGGATGGTGGTGTCGGTCGAGGACAACAACGGAGCTCTACACGAGCTCACCATCGCCGGCGAGGGCGACACCATCGTGTTCAGCCAGGTGGCCAGCGCCGAAAGAGCGGTGTTCTACGTTCCCCAGGAGACCGTCAACGCTCTGTCTGGCGCGGTGGGCGTCGATTCGATCGAACTCACCGTCGACGATGCTCTCGACGTCGAGATGATCACCACCGAGGTCCGAGCAACCCTCCTCCAACACGAACCCGCCATCGTCTTCACCGAACTTCCCGACGTACGCGAGGTCGGCACCTGGCCGGGGCAGGCCGACTTCGACAACTTCGCCACCCTGTTCTACGTCGGTGCCGTGCTCGCCCTCATCTCGGCCATGGTTCTGATATCGAACACCATGACCACCATGGTGGCTGAGCAGAAGGGTGAGGTGGCCATCATGAAGGCGATCGGTGGCCGTCGCCGCCAGATCACCCGGTCCTTCCTGTCCACCGTCGGACTCCTCGGCCTGCTCGGGGCGGTGCTCGGTGTCGGTCTCGGGATTCCCTTCTCGAATCTGCTGGTCGGCTATATCGGCCAGACCTTCTTCGGGGTCGATCCCGACTGGGGGATATCGATCCCCGTCATCGTGATGAGCGTGATCGTCGGCGTCGGGTTCAGCGCGCTGGCCGCGATCCCCGCCCTTCGACGCGCCTCACGGGTGTCGGTGAGAGAGGGACTCGACAGCGCAGGAGGGCTGGCCGAGAGCGGTGCGATCGACAAGGGACTCCGCCGCATTCCCCTGCCTCACAATGCCCGTGTCGGCCTGAGAAATGTCAACCGTAGGCGGGCCCGGTCGGCTGGGACACTGCTCCAAATCGGGTTGGCGGTGGGAGTGGCCCTCGGTTTCCTCAGCCTCGGAGTCACCATCGCTGACGTCACCGGCGATGTCTGGGACTCGATGAGTTGGGATGTGCTGGTGATCAAGCGCACCAATGTCGACCTCGATGATGAAGCGAAGAACCGGGTCGCCGCGATCGACGGGGTGGAGGTGGTGCACCCCACGCTCTACAACTCCCTCGAGGTCGACGGTGCCCAGCTCGAATCTTGGGGGCTCCCGACCGACACCCCGCTCTTCGACCCAGACATAAACGCCGGACGCTGGCTCGAACCCTCCGATGAGGGGCGAAACGTGGCTGTGATCGGTCGAGCCCTCGCCGCTACGTCGGGTGTCACTGCCGGCGACATGCTCACCGTGGGCACCGCTCAGGGCACCGCCGAACTCGAGGTGGTGGGAGTCGACGGCCGGCTCATGAACAACGGAACCACCATCTATCTGCCGATCACGACCTTCCAGGCTCTTCTGGGTCGAACCGACACCAACACCTTCTGGGTGAGTTCGGTGAGCCAGTCCGAGGCCGACATCGACCGACTAGCAGCCACCGCCGAGGACGAGCTCGCCGCCAGCGGTGTGCCTGTCCGCACCGAGATTCACTATGTCGAACGCGATGCCAATCTCGCCGCAAATCGCATGCTCGTCGGGGTGCTCGCGGTGATGGGAGTACCGATCGTGGCCATCGGCATGATCGGACTGGTCAACCTCATGACGATGAACGTGTTCGAACGCACCCGAGAGGTAGGGATCCTCCGCTGCATAGGGGCACGAGCCCGCGACATCAGGCGCATCTTCCGCACCGAGGCCCTGGTCATCGCTCTGGGAGGTTGGCTCCTTGCCGTGCCCCTCGGTTGGTTGATCGGGGCAATGCTGTCGTGGGTCATCACCGAGCTGTTCAGTTTCGGCTCTGTGCCCTACACGTTCCCCCTGTTGTCGATACCGATCGCCCTCGTTGCAACCGTCGCCCTCGCCGCTCTGGTTGTCGTCGCCCCGGTGCGCAGAGCCTCGCGGCTCAAACCAGGTGAAGCACTTCGCTACCAGTAGGCCCGCCCACTTCGACCTTCGTCGGATTCTGCGTTCTCGGGTGGCTGCGCGATGCTTGCGCCCATGCAGATGAACGTGCAGCCCATTCCGAACGTGTCGGAGCGGATCAACGAGATCCGCCAGCTCACCGCCCAGATCGTCAACCGCGAGATCCTCCCCAACGAGGCCATGTTGTGGCGGTCTCGTTCCGGTGAGCCCCTATCACCGGCCGATCTCGACGATGTCCGCGAAGTGCGGGCCCACATCAAGGAGACGGTGAAGCAGGCGGGATTGTGGGCACCCCATCTACCCGAGGAATACGGCGGCGCCGGTCTCGACTTCCTCGAGCTCGCCTACATGAACGAGATCCTCGCCTACGCCATGGCCAACACCCTCTTCGGGGTTGTGGCTCCCAATTCCGGCAACCAGAAGATCCTCGTCAAGTACGGAACGGATGCCCAGAAGGAGAAGTGGCTGATGCCGCTGATCGAAGGGCGGATGGAATCCGGCTTCTCGATGACCGAGCCCGACCAGCCCGGCTCCGACCCCCGTTCTCTGAAGACGACCGCCCGTCGAGACGGCGACGAATGGGTGATCAACGGCCACAAGTGGTTCACCTCAAACGGCCTGAGGGCCGACTTCTTCATCGTCATGTGTCGCACCGACGACCCCGACGGGCCTGCTGATCGCAACGGCAAGATGACCCAGATGATCGTTCCCACCGACACTCCCGGCGTGAACATCGTGCGGGGAATCAACGTGTGGGGCCGCAACAGCGACCACTGCGAAATCGTGTACGACGACGTCAGGGTGCCGGTCGACAACCAGCTCGGGCGCACCGGTACAGGCCATCAGGCCGCTCAGGACCGACTCGGTGCCGGCCGCGTGTACCACTGCATGAATTCGATCGGGCAGATGTGGCGGGCCTTCGATCTCATGGTCGAGCGCACCATGGTCCGCGAGGTCCATGGAGGTCTGCAGGAGACGAAGCAGTTCATCCAGGGGTTCATCGCCGAGTCGTACATGGACATCCAGGCGGCGCGACTGATGACCATCAACTGTGCCGAAAAGATGGCCGCCGACATGGATGCCCGCACCGACATTTCGTCGATCAAGGTCTTCGTGCCCGCCGCTTATGAGCGGGTGGTGGACCGGGCAATCCAAGTGTGGGGGGCGGCCGGCGTCACCGGCGATCTGCCTTTGGCTGCGATGTATCAGGGGGCTCGCACCCTTCGCCTCGCCGACGGCCCCGACGAGGTTCACAAGATCCTCATCGCCAAGAATGTGCTCTCGCGCTACCACTCGGGGGAGGGCTGGGACTTCGGCGCCTGATCCAACCGCCGGTCGTCGATCGGTGGGGAATGGCCAGCCAGGTCTGAAGGGTTCCCTTCGGGTGCCACCGGCCAGATCGGTGGTCGTCCGGCGCCGGGGGGTGCATGTTGGAGTTCCGTGTGTTGGCGACGGTCAGCGGCTCGGCGAACGATGCGGAGATCAGCCTCGGTGGCGCGCGCCAAAAGGCAGTCCTGGCTCTCCTACTTCTCCAGCGAAACCGTCGTGTGCCCGCGGATCAGATCGTCGATGCCTTGTGGGACGAGCCTCCCAAGTCGGCTCGCAATTCGGTGCAGCGGTTCATCGCCGACCTCCGGGCGAGCCACAGCGAGTTGGCCGACCGGCTCGAATCCGATCGCTCCGGCTACCTCCTGTCGATCGAAACCCACGAACTCGATCTCGCTCGGTTCGAGGCCGCGATCGGGGCAGGGGAGGATCGATCTGCCCTCGACGAATGGGGAGGCACTCCGCTCGAGGGGATCGGTGACCCACCCTTCGCCTTGCTCGAACGGACACGGCTGACCGAGACGAGGCTCGCCGTCTTCGAACGCTGGGTCGATACCGAGCTGGCGCTGGGCCGACACCACGAGCTCGTGCCGGCACTCGAAGCCGAGGCCGCCGTTAATCCCTTCAGAGAGCGCATCTGGGCTCAGCTGATGTCGGCGCTCTACGGATCGCACCGCCAGGCCGACGCACTCGCGGCGTATGCGACGCTGCGAGACACCCTTCTCGAGGAGCTGGGAGTCGATCCGGCGCCTGAGCTTCGAGAGCTGGAGATGCAGATCCTCAACCAGGACCTCGTCTCGGCTACCACCCCGATCCAGCTCCGCGACAACGACTCGGGCGTGGAGTCACGCGGCTACGAGCTCGGAGACGTGATCGGCGAGAACGGT
>JAJCXY010000101.1 GCA_029263215.1 Acidimicrobiales bacterium | reverse complement strand
GGTTCGAACCGCCTTCAGAGTTTGTGGTGCCCGGCGGCGACCTCGGCGCGGCCCAGCTCGACGTGGCCCGCACGGTGGTGCGGCGAGCCGAACGAAATGCCCTCGGCGTGGCGACCGCGCAGTCGCATGTCATCACCTATCTCAATCGCTTGTCTGATCTGTTGTGGACCTTGGCTCGTTGGCGAGAGGGCTCATCGCTCCCCGCCAGGGCCGACTGACATCTGAAACACCCTCCAAAGGAGACCAAATGACGATCACGTTCCATGCCGCCCGCTCGGTGCCCAAGCCCGCCAAGGCGGTGATCCGCATTGTCACCACCGACTCCGTGACCGACGGTATCGAGGGTGTCTCCGCCGAACAGTTGGCCAATGCCGGCTTCGAGGGCAAGGCGGGGGAGAGCCACACATGGCCCGATGGCGCCAGGGTGGCGGCCCTGGTGGGAATCGGCGCGTCCACCGACGTCGACAGCGATGCGGTGCGTCGCGCTGGTGCCGCTATCGGGCGTGGGTTCGGTCGCCACACCCGGATAGGCGTGGAGCTGCCCGCTGGAACCGAGATCGACGCTGCGGCGGCCCGCCAGGCACTGGTGGAGGGGATCAGCCTCGCCACCTACAACTTCTCGACCTACAAATCCGATGCCAAAGCGGTCAAGCTCACTCGAGTCGATGTCGCCGGTGGCTCCGGGGTCCGCAACCAGCAGGCCCTCGATCGCGGGGCCGCAATTTCGGCCGGCCAATGTATGGCTCGCGATTTTGTCAACGAACCGGGAGGCACCCTCACCCCGCCGGTCTTCGCCCGCCGCTCTGCCGCGATGGCCAAGAAGTCGGGCCTCACCGCGAAGGTGTGGGACGCGGCGGCGATCAAGAAGGGCAGATTGGGCGGACTGGTCGGGGTCAATCGTGGCTCCACCAACCCTGCTCGCCTCGTCGAACTCACCTACACCCCGAAGGGCAAACCCACCGGCACAATCGCGTTCGTCGGCAAGGGCATCACCTTCGATGCCGGCGGTCTGTCGATAAAGACCGGCCAGGGCATGATGACCATGAAGTGCGACATGGGAGGTGCGGCCGCGGTCATCGGAGCGATGTCGGTTTTGTCCGAGCTAGGCGTGACAGCGAAAGTGCGGGCTTTCGTGCCCATGACCGACAACATGTTGGGCGGCGATGCCACCCGTCCCGGTGATGTCTTGAAGATCCGCAACGGCAAGACCATCGAGGTGCTCAACACCGACGCCGAGGGCCGCCTGGTGCTCGCCGATGCCCTGTCTCTGGCGAGTGAAGCGAAGCCGGACGCGATCGTCGACCTGGCCACGCTCACCGGGGCCTGCATGGTTGCGCTCGGTGGCAAAATCGCCGGCCTCATGGGAAACAACGAATCTTGGATCGGTCAGATCGAGAAGGCCAGCGCATCGACCGGCGAAAGGGTCTGGCATCTGCCCCTACCCGACGACTACAAGAAGCAGTTCGAATCGTCGGTCGCCGACATGAAAAACATCGGCACACCTCATGGTGGAGCGCTCACTGCGGGCCTGATCCTGAGCGAATTCGTGGCCGAAGGGCTGGCCTGGGCTCATATCGATATCGCCGGGCCGGCGTGGAGCGAGACCGATGAGGCCGAGATCACCGAGGGCGGCACTGGCTTCGGCGTGCGACTCCTGGTCGAATTGGCCGAAAGCTTCTCCAAGCCCGCGTAACGCAAGCTTGGGCCAAAACGTCGAAATGGCGGCCCCGAAGGGCCGCCATTCGTTCAGATGTTGGCTTGATCAGCCGATCGCCGAGTCGACCTCGGAGAACTTGCTCGAGGCGGACTCACCGAGAGCGGTGACAGCGGCGATGCACACAACAGCGATGAGGGCCACGAGAAGGGCGTACTCAACGAGGCTGGCGCCACGCTCGTCGTCGATGCGACTGGTGATCCAAGCGGAAAGGAACTGGAAAGACGTGGTCATGATGGGTGGACTCCCTGGTTGTTGTCTTCACCACCACTTCGGCAGTGAACCGTCCCCATTCCTTCGGCAACACCAGACCAGTTCCTTATGCATCTTTTGACCCAATTTTCAGGGACTGACGACTCATGCCCGAATTACCCTCGACTGAAGCCTTCAGGCCGCTTCGGGGCCGAACCCGGAGTACAACTCATACCGGAAGCCAGCCATCCTTTTCCTCTGAGCAATCCCAGAGCCGCAGCCGCGCTGATGCCCAGCCGCGTTTGATGCCTTCACCGGGTACTCTGCAAGCCGATCCGGCGGCGATGCGTGCGGTTGGGGGAGCCACCTGTGTCATGTTAGGTAGGATTGCACGAGTGAGCCGGTTGGCCCGGTACGGCCCCGCGCTGGCGCTGCGCTGGCCACGGGTCCAGCGTGAGATGGAGCTGGTCGAGCGGGCCTATGGGTCCGAATTGGGCCGTACGATCGATCGGATCGCTGAGTGGTCCTGGCGGCTCCGGATCGCGAGCGGTCGGGTACATGGATGCGACGCGGTAGACGAATTAAGGACCAGTGCCGAGTACCTATTGGGACGAACCGGGTTCTACAACAACCTTCACCGCGCTCGGATGCATTGGGCCGCCGGGCTTGCTGCTTTCGACTGCATTCTCGACATCGGTGGGTCCAGTCCCAGTGATCCCAATGGCGCCCTAATCGAACTCGGCTACTCTCATAAACCGACTGCGTTGCACATCCTCGACCGTCCTGAAGACGATCAGTTTCACGGCCGCCCGAGCTATTCCCAGAGCGAGGACCGAGTCACCGAATGGGGGACAATCTCGTTTCATCACGGCCTTGCCGAGAATGTGACTGACATCGATGCGCTCGGCGAGCTGTCGTTCGATTGTGTGTTCATGGGTCAGACCATCGAACACATCGAGGTCGACAAATTGCCTCTGGTGCTCGATTTCGTGCGGCGCCATCTTCGACCGGGTGGTCGGTTCATCTTTGACACCCCGAACCGGCACATCACTCGCCTCGTGGTCGGCGATGCGATGCTCTCGAGCGATCACACCCATGAGTACACGCCGGTGGAATCAGTTGAGCTGATGAGGAACAACGGCTTCGATGTGGTCGGTCAGCTTGGCCTTGTGCCGATGCCTCTAAGTGCGTCGAGCGGCGAGTTCCATTGGGACGAGAGTGAGACGTCGGAGCCCGTTGTCGACGATCCGACGGACTGTTTCGTGTTTGCTTTCGAATGTGTCGCAGTGGAGAGCGCTTGACGACTCATGCCCTAGTTCCATCCGACTGAAACCGTCAGGCCGCTTCGGGGCCGATCCCTGCTCGCCGGTTGTGCAGGTCCCAGGCCCAGGTCACCGCTTCGGCCGCCACAATCGGCGTGAAACGCCAGCGATCCAGCTGCAACTCGGCGGCATCGATCGGGTCGCCGCACTCCACGAGTCCGAGAGCCAGCCTCCGGGCTCGCTCCTGGGTGCCCGTGTCTGAGTTCGACAACGGTGAGTCGACGTGTTGCTGGTGCTGACGCTGCAGCTCGGTGGGAAGCCTCTGTATCTGGCCCCGATTCAGAGGGGGCAGGCGACGGCGCACCTCCAGGCGGCCGCTCCCCGCGGCCCGGGCCGCTCCGAAACGACAGGCTCTGAGAATCGAGCGGGCCATCGGGCTGTTGCGACCGCCCTTGTGTCCGAGGCCCAGACGACGGGCCGCGATGGCGAGGTCGATCTGCGCCCCGTCGGGCTGTTGGTCGAGTACGTCGGCACAGTGGCGTAGCAGCCAGACGGTGCTCGGACCGAGCACGCTGAGCCAGAACTTCTCGACGTAGCCCGACCGGGGATCGTGACCCAGTCGGTCGATCAGGGGGTCGGACCACGTGCTTATGTGGACCAGCTCAGCTTGCGGGGCTGGTTCTTCTGGGCTCGGAACAGGTGACGTTTGGGCGGTTGACATGATTCTCCCACGGCAGGTGGCTTACACAGCCGGGGAAGCGGTGAATGAATTTCACTACATTTCATGCACTCCTGTCAAGTGGGTGATCAGAGGCCGGGGGCTTCGTCCTCGCTGGACGGAGGCGCCAGGTCCTCGATCGGCGCTTCGCCTTCTGGCTCTGGCTCAACCCCCAGAGGGGCCGGTTCGAGCTCGCCCTCGGGCTCGGGGGCCGGGTCGTCGGCGAGCGTGGCTCCCGCAGGCGGGGGCCCCTTCGGGGCCTTGGCCGGCCCGAACGTGGCCCAGAGGGTGCCAACGATGATGCCGATGACCAAGACGATGAACGGCGGCCACGTGCCGAG
>JAJCXY010000100.1 GCA_029263215.1 Acidimicrobiales bacterium | reverse complement strand
GGGATTCAGCCTGCGGGCGGGCAGAAGACACCGAAGTGATTGCCGTCGGGATCTTCGACATTGGCGAACACGAGTCCGCCGCTGTCGGGCACCTCAGCGGGGCCGAGCAACACCTTGCCCCCCATCTCGGCAATGCGAGTGCACGTATCGGCGACGTCGGGGACTGCGATGCTGAAGATGGCGTAGTGGCTGGGCAGGCCGCCGTCGGCGGTGGTGACGCCTCCTCCGGGGCCTTCGCCGGCATCGACCATCCGGTAGGAGGGCATACCGCTGTCGGAGAACTTCCAGCCGAACAGTTCGCCATAGAAGGCTTCGGTCTTCACGACATCGCTGCCGGCGATCTCGAACCAGCCGATCGGGGCGGGGGTGGTGGACATTGGGTGCTCCTCGTTTGCTTGAGTGAGATGCCAGCATCCGGGTCGCCTCCGACAACCCTGTGTCGGTGAATCCGATGAATCCCGAAATTTCTCGGCCGCCCCCAGGTTCAATGCAGAGGATTCGCCCTCTCCACCAACCAGGGCATGAACTCGAGGAACCGATCGGGATCTCGCACGGGTGCAGGCTCACCGGTGAGATCGGCACGACGGATCCGATCGAGCCGGAACGTACGAGCGTCGTCTCTGAGGCGACACCATCCGACCAGGTACCAGTCGGTGTCGAGGGCGATCACCCCGACCGGTTCGACCTGGCGTGATGAGTCGACCTCGTTTCGATCGCGGTATTCGATGGCGATCACAAGACTCTCGGCAATCGCCTGCTGGACCGCGAGCGGCACGACGGGTGGCTCCACGGTTTCCGGTCGCGCATAGCGCCGGACCCTCTCGGCCATCTCCCGAGTGGCTTCGAGATCGTCTCCCGACATTGCCGCGAGCACCTTGTTGCGTGCCATGCGACCCGCTGCGGCGAACGGCCCCGTACCGTCGGCGAGCGCAACGGCGACCGCTAGCGCCTCCGCGGGAGTGAAGTTGACCGGCGGCAGGGTGCGGGCCGGATCTATCGAATAGCCGCCGCGTCGCCCGGTGGCCCCGTGGATCGGGACGCCTGCCTCCTGAAGGGCGAGAATGTCGCGTTCGATGGTGCGGGTGCTCACCTCGTAGATCTGGCAGAGCTCACGGGCCGTGCGAGAAGCGGGCGCCGACGCCCTCAGCTCTTCGACAAGGGCGTACAGACGGTCGGTGCGGTTCACCCGACCAGTGTGGACGGGCGGTGTGACAAACCGCGCCTGTTGCCCGACTCGATCAGCGCGGTCGTTCCTTCTTGTCGAATGACTTCTGGTAGTTGCGATGTCCGTCGATTGCCTGCTTCAGATGGCGACCCCGCGGCGCTGATGCTGCGCCGGACCCTCGCGTGACATGCGAGGTCTCCTTGATCGTGCGTGCCAGTGAATCATCGACAGGGATGTGGGCCCCGCCGCGGCTCTGCCATCCGTCGACGATCAGGAACTTGATGGTCTTCAGGAATGTCCGCATGAGACCAGACTAGATGCAGGGGCCGAAAGGCTCGGTAAGCCCAGGTCAGCTTCCCGGAGTGGGGAGTTGTTGCTCGATGGTGAGGGTGTCGGCGAACAGGTCGCCGCGTTCGGCCATCCGTTCGAGCACGTCGGCGGCTTCGAAGACGAGTGGTTCGCCGTCGGCGCCTTCCCCCACCTCGGTCCATAGGAGGGGGGTCGACACCGTCGGCCGGTCCTTGGCGCGAAGGGAGTAGGGAGCGATCGTCGTCTTGTGACGCGAGTTCTGGCTCCAGTCGATCAGGACCTTGCCCTTGCGAACCTTCTTGGCCATGTTGGACACGACGAGGTTCGCCAACTTCTTCTCGAGTAGCTGGGCCACCGCGAGAGCGAAATCGGAACAATGATCGTGTTCGTGGGGGGTGTTGAGCGGCACGTAGACCTGAAGCCCCTTGCTGCCGGAGGTCTTCGGATACGAGGCGAGCCCGACCGTGTCGAGCACATCGCGGATCTCGAGAGCAACCTCACAGCACTCCACGATCGTGGCCGGCTCGCCGGGGTCGAGGTCGAACACCAGCATCGAGGGTGAATCGGGATCGCCACACCGAGACATCGGTGAGTGGATCTCGAGGGCAGCCAGGTTTGCCGTCCAGGCCAGAGCGGCCACCGAATCAAGGCGGCAGTACTCGATCCCGCCGCGGCGGTCGCCGGGACCGAGGCAGGTGCCCAACCATCCGGGCCGGTGCGACGGGCAGCGTTTCTCAAAGAACCCGTCGGAGGTGACCCCGTCGGGCCAGCGCCTGAGGGTGACACCCCGGTCGGCGATGTGGGGCAACATCACTTCGGCGACGCGCACGTAGTAGTCGATCACCTGGGCCTTGGTGAACCCGACCATGGGAAACAGCACCTTGTCGAGGTTGCTGACGGCCAGGCGGTGCCCGTCGACTTCGACGTGGACCCGTTGCGCCTCAGCCATGCATCGAACCCAAGGGAGCGGGTCTGATCACGCCGTCTTGCGGGTGCGCTTGGCCGATTTCTTGGAGGACTTCTTCGCGGCCTTCTTGGCCGCCTTCGCTCCGGCGGTGCCTCGCCCCGACGCGGGATGACGCCCTCGTGCCTTCTTGGCCGCGCTCACCGACGCTTCCAGCGCCGCCATGAGGTCGATGACCTTGTCGGAGGAAGGGGCCGGGGCCGGCACCAAATCCTCGCCGGTTTCGCCGGCAGCCTTGCGGTCGATGAGTTCGAGCACCGCATCGCGGTAGGAATCGCGGTGCCTTGCGGGTTCGAAGGTGGCATCGAGGGTGGCGATCAGCTGCTCGGCCATTGCCTGCTCTTTTGCATCGATGGAGATGTCGTCGAGTAGATCGAAGCCGCCGATCGCCGCATGATCGACCACCTCATCGGCGTACACCATGGTGGACAACAGCAGGCGCCCGTCCTTGGGGCGGATCGCAGCCAGGTACTGCTTGGAGCGCATGACAAAATGGCAGATGCCGACCTTGCCTGCTTCCTCCATCGCACTGGCAAGCAGCTTGTAGGGCTTGGCGGTCTGCTCGTCGGGCACCAGGTGGTAGGCGGAGTCGTAGAAGATCGGGTCGATGTCGGCCAGGTCTACGAACTCGTCGATGTCGATCGTGCGCACCGCGTCGGGGTCGAGCCCGGCGATCTCCTCGTCGCTGATCGTGACGAAGTCGCCAGAAGGGAGTTCGTATCCCTTCACGATGCGTTCGTAGGGGACTTCTTCGCCATCGACGGCCGACACCCGCTTCTGCTTGACGCGAGATCCGGTGGCCGAGTCGATCTGGTTGAACCTCACGGTCTTGCGACTGACCGCGCTGTAGAGGCGGACCGGAATATTCACCAGTCCGAAACTGATCGATCCACTCCAGATAGCCCTCGGCATCCAGCCAGTCTGGCAGGTCAGACGCTGTGACCGGTGAAAGTAGCCAGCTTGTCGATCGCTGAGGCGTGGTCGGAAGGAGGCTGTTCGGGCTTCAGGGGGCGAGCAATACCCGGGCCACGAGGTCTTGGCCGAACCCGGTGAGGATCGCCAGGTACATGAGACCGGTGGCCGCCATCACCGCGGAATACGCCCGCTCCTTGAGTGCGGCACGTGTTACCACCACAAGTGCGCCGGTTGCGACGGTACTAGCCACCCAGTACCAGCCGAGAAGCCCGTTGTAGGAGTCGTCGATCGTGCCATTGAGCACCGAAACCATCCCGGTGGGCCACAACATCGCGATCGTTTCGGGCACCCAGAGGATGCCCGTCCAGCGAACCAGCTCGAGGAGAGGTCCTCGGGCCAGGCCCGGTTGCACCAGATACCAGTGCCCCAGCAACATCGCGTCGGTCAACACACCGAGAAACAAGGCGCTGGTGAGGCCGCGAAAGATCGACAGAGCCATCGGGTCGCCGGCTTCAATCGACGCGATCAGCACCGCCAC
>JAJCXY010000099.1 GCA_029263215.1 Acidimicrobiales bacterium | reverse complement strand
GGTGTCTCGAGGGCTTCGTCTTCGTCGGTGAACACGAACGCGAACCGGGCCTTGTCACCGATATCGAGAAGATCGTTTCGGGTCGACAAGGTGGGGCTCCGTTTCTAGGCGTCGCCGGCAGCGGCGTTGGTCGGGCCGGCCGATGAGGCGGCAAGGTGGGCCGCCCCAGCGGCGCCGGCGGCCTGGTGAGCGGGCACGGCGACCCCTGCAGCGAGATGGGCGGCCAGGCCGGTTGCGGCTGATCGGTGCATCGCGACAGCGATCGCAGCAGCGAACCCGACGGCGACGGAAGGGGAAAGCGAGTCGGCGTTGTGGACGAGTTGCAGCGCTGTGGCCACGGCGGCCAGGACGTCGTGTGCGATGGCGATGTCGGCGGCGACGGCGTCCGTGACATCGTGGCGGACAGCGAGCTCGGTCGAGATCGCTGCGGTGACGTCGTGACGGATCTCGAAGAAGGCCTCCGAACAGACCGCTACTGGCTAAACCGTCGTCAGCTGCCGGCGGCGGCGTGGAAGCGGAGCGCTCGCCGAACCGGCTCTCGGCTTCTTAAGATTGTTGTCGGTTCGCCGACGGCTTTGTATGTGGTCGAGAGCCGACGTTGAGTTCGCGGCTGGTGTTCCAAGCCGACGCTGGCACCGGCTGTCGACCTATGTCTGGGGGATCGGGGTCGCGGCGTGGCTCTCGGTGGCGGTGGTTGTTGTCGCCATGTTGTGGGCTTCGAACGTCACGAACGCCACTGAAGAACGCGCAAGGGTGGAGGAGGAGACCGAGGCCCACCCGATGACCGAGGCGGCGGTTTCGGTCTACCGGGTGGCGGTGGCCTTTGGCGGAGCGTTGGCTTGGCCGGCACCGGTCCCACCGGCGGTGTTGGAACCGTTCGATCGAGAAGTGGCGTTGGCGGAGGCTGCGGTGGCAGCGCTCGATGGTGTGGATGGAATCGAGGCTGAGGCCACGTCAATGAACACGGCAATCACCGACTGGGATCAGGCTCGCTCGGCGATGGCCTCGGCACTGGATGCCACCAATGGCGACACGCGCTCCGCGCTTGCGGCTGAGTCTCGAGCTGCGCTGGCTTCTGCCGCGTCGAGTCTTGAAATCGCGGCGGAGATTTCCCACAGCGAGACGGTGGAGGACTATGACCGCGCCGACACGATCCGAAGTCAGGCCGAGCGGTTCGCTGTTGTGGTCGCTGTGGTCACGCTTGTGGGCGGGGCTGCAGCTGTGCGCAAGTTCGGTAGCGATCTCACCAGAATGCTGACCGCGCTTGGCACTGGTACTCGCCAGATCGCTGATGGAGATCGCTCCTCCCTGTTGCCTTTGACAGGGCCGGCGGAGATCGTCGAGGTTGCGTCGTCGTTCAATGCGATGGCCGCGACGTTGCGCGAGCGTGAGGAGGCCCTCACCTACCGGGCGTATCACGATCCGTTGACCGGACTCGGGAACCGGGCAGATTTGAAGGTGCGGCTCGGTGCTGCGGTCGCTCGATTGCGTCGAAATCAGGGCGATTCGGTTGCCCTGATCCTGCTTGACCTCGATCGCTTCAAAGACCTCAACGACGCCCTCGGACATTCAGCAGGTGATGAAGCGCTCGAGGCGATCGCCGAACGAATCACGTCTTGTGTGCGCGAGACCGACACGGTCTGCCGGCTGGGTGGTGACGAGTTCACGATCGTGGTCGAAGACAGCGCCGCATCTAGCGTCGAGCTGGCCGAGCGCATACTCAAGACGATCAACGAGCCTCTAGAGGTCCAAGCACAGATGGTTCAACTCGCCGCCAGCGCGGGAATCTCGTTCGCTGTCAGCGGAGCAGAGACCCCGGGGGCATTGCTGCGCGACGCGGACCTCGCGATGTACGCCGCGAAAGCACGAGGTGGCAACCTGATCGAGGTATTCGACTCGGCCCTCCTCGATCAGGCCACCCGACGCCTTCATGTGGCCAGCGAGCTGCGCGAAGCTATCGGCACGGCCCAGATCGAGGTTCACTATCAGCCCATCGTTGGAGTCGACAGCGGAGGAATGATCGGAGCCGAGGCGCTGGTGCGGTGGCGCCACCCGAAGCTCGGGCTGCTTGCACCTGCGGACTTCATCGACATAGCGGAAGACAGCGGCCTTATCGTTCCTCTCGGCGCACAGGTCCTCGATGCCGCCGTGAGAGACTCAGAATTCTGGCGTTCAGAGCTCCTAAATGGCGAACAGTTCAAGGTGTCTGTGAACGTCTCAGCTCGCCAGCTCATGCTCCCCAGCTTCGCTGCAGATGTCGAGGCCGCGCTCGAACGTCACGGAGCTGCACCTCACAGCCTGTGGGTCGAGATCACCGAAACAGCGCTGCTCAAACGCTCACCGGAGATCGATGACGGCCTCAAGCGGCTCCGCGGTCTCGGCATTCGGATCGCCCTCGACGACTTCGGGACTGGCTACTCATCCCTACACCTCATCAACACGCTCAACGTCGACATAATCAAGGTCGACCGCAGCTTCGTTACAGGCATTTCAGATGGTGAGGATCGTCGCGCTCTTGTCGCCGCCGTGATCGAGATGGCGGTTGCCTTTGGTCTCGACACTGTCGCAGAAGGAATCGAGAGCGAAGCCGATATCGCCACAATCCGGGAGCTCGGCGCGACTGCTGCCCAGGGCTACTGGTATGGAAGACCCGTCCCCGCTACCGAGTTCAAGGAGCGCTGGATCATCGGGTTCTCGAACCCGTCACCGCGTCACGAGGAAGCTGAATGGGTGCGGCCCGCCGGTGGTGCGCCTGCGCCCATCGTCTGAGGCTGTGAAGCGCTGGGACGATGAGCCGTGTGCGTCGACCCCGCCGCGCCGCGCGTTGACAGACCGGGTCCTAGCGTCGTTTGTGACGCGAATCGTCCCTCGCCCTGGTGGGGGGCGAGGGACGATCTGATGTTCTCTCCCATTGCGGTGGGGTCGAGAACACTGGTCGGTGATGGTACCGACGCATGTTGGCCGCGGCGAATCGGGGGGATGTCCTCAGGCTGTGGTGTGTTCGTTGCGCTAGTGCTGCCGGAACGGCGACTACGGGAGGGCGCTCGGTGAGCACGATTCTTGCTGGACTGTAGCCGCAGCACTAAGACCTGGGAGAATGCGCTCAGCCTCCGAAAAGGAGTTGGGATATGAATCGCGATAGTGCGATTCGCAGCGCAAGGTTCGAGAACCTGTGGAACGAAGCGCCGATGATCGAGGGTGGCCTTACCGCCATCCAGCAAGAAGATCTTCGCGGACGTGGGTTCGAGCGTCGAACGATCATCGGTGATCGACACGATCACCCGGTGTCGTTCAAGAGCGACCTGCCCGGCGGTGTCGTGATCAAATACGGAACCGTGCCCGACGGCACAGTTGCCTGGGAAAACGATGACCTCGGGATCAGCATTCTCGAACGATGCGGCAACCCTTGACCGATCCTCGATGCGGGCTACGTGGTCTAACACAGATAGCCCGATCCGAGCCTCGGGAAGGCTCAGCCCAATAACGGAAATCACGGTGGGCGATGGCTGCGGCGCCGCGCCGTAGATGCCGCCGGTTATCGGTTAGAACAGGCTGCTAGCTGACGGGTCCTCGGCCGAACTCGACACGGCGGCCGCAGCCGTCGTCGCCGGCGGACCGCTTACTCATCGAAGGTACACCCTGCGCGGATCTTGAAAGGATCGGGCGCCGCCGGATGCGCCGGACCCTCAGAGTACAGCAGCGTCGAGCTTAGCCACGGCACTCCGTTGCCGGTCGAGGTCGGAGTGGCCGTAGGTGCGGAGTGTGAAACCGGGGTCGGCGTGGCCGAGGCGGTCGGCGATGGTGCGCATGTCGGTGCCATTGGCGACGAGCTGGGTTGCGTGCCAGTGGCGGCCGTCGTGCAGAGACATGTAGGAGGACACGACGTTGGCCTCAACCGCAGCGTCTGCGTCGGCTTTCCATCGGTGTGAGAGGTCGTCGGGTGGGAACGGTCGGAGTTTCGCGTTGGTGGCGTAGTGGCTCGCTCCGCCGCCGAGCCCGACCCGCAGGTACTTCTCGGCCTGGCGGATCTTCCATGACTTCACCGCGACCACCGTGTCGGGGGAGAGGACGACGGTGCGGCGTGACCGGTCGGACTTTGGGGGAGTCTCGACGAGCTCGCCGTTGATCATCGAGCGGGTGCGGTCGATCCGGATCGTGTCGCCATCGATGTCGCCCCACTCAAGGCCGGCCAGCTCGCCGCGGCGCAGCCCGGCGTTCAGGATCAGAAGCCAACAGGCCCGGCGGTTGTCGGGGAGCCGGTCCCAGGCAAGAAACGCTCGCCCCTCCTCGGCAGTCCAGATGGTCCGTTCGGCGGCTGCGGCGGCTTTAGCCGATGGCGGCATGGCGGCATCGGCCGGGTTGGTGCCGAGCAGGCCCTGTCCGGTGGCGTCGGCGAGAGCCTTGCGGATGATTGTGTGCAGGTACCGGACCGTTCGAGGCCCGAGACCGTCGCGGCGCATCTCCACATACAGGCCGGTCAGATCGGCCGGCCGGACATCGGTAAGGCGTAGCTCCGGTCGGCGGTCCTTCACATACCGGATCTTCGCCAGGTACGAGGCGGCGGTCGATGCCCGGATCTGGTCGACGTCACGGCGCTGGCCGGCCCACCGCTCGAGGTACTCGGCGAGGGTGTCGTCGGTGCGGACGGTCACGCCCTGGTGGTGAGCGAGCAGGATCTTCATCGCATCAGCGGCGGCGGTGCGGGTCTTGAACCCCTGGCGTTTTGCCTGTCGTCGCTCGCCTCTGCCGCCGGCGAGATCGACCCGGAACCGCCACCTGGTGCGGCCCTGATCGTCGTCGTATTTGGTGATTGTTCCCCGCCGAGACATGCCCGGAGGGTACCCGCAGCCGGTGACGGTGTGTCATCAGGGGTGTCATGACACACATTTTCGAGGCATTCAACAGAAGCTGGCTTGATGAAAAGATGCTCTGACCTGGGGTTTTATCTGTAGGCCGCCCGGGGCTCGAACCCGGCACCTTGAGATTAAAAGTCTCCTGCTCTACCCGATGAGCTAGCGGCCCGGCACGATGCTACGGGGCGCGGAGGGCGAGGGCACCGTGCGGGCCTGAGTCGACGAGCTTCGGGTGGCCTCGTCAGCAGCTGTCGGAGATACCCGGTATCGGCGGGCACGACCGATCAGTCGGGGCCGATACGTGGCCGTGGGCGTCGATGGCCACCACCCGGTAGACGACCGGCACTGACCAGTTGGTGAATGTCGCAGTGACCCGGGTGTTGGGAGGCGAGATGCTGCTCGGCCCCACGATGGTCACGTCGAGGGGGGCCATGCCTGCGCCGTCGATATCTGCCGAGATGCGATACTCGACCACGTCGGGAGCGGGCGGTGAGACGATGACGTCTATCTCACCGCTACCAGCGGCTCGGTAGATCCCGACCACTGTGGGTGCAGTGGGAGGACCGGTGTGACATGAAGGAGTCCCGGCGAGGTAGTACGCGTCGATGGGATACCAGCCCGACTCGTTGTCGGCAGCGTCGAGCGCGGTAACAGCGACGTCGATCGAACCCGAAACCGGGATCGGGTAGACCGTCGCGCTCCATCGGTCGCTCGTCGTATCGATCGTCTCGGCGTCGCTCAACACCACTCGCTCGACCCGTTCGAGTCCGCTGCCGATGGACGCGACATAGACCCAGTAGCCGGCAACTTCGATCTCACCGTCGATCTCGGCTGGCGCATCCCATTCCACCGTGAGTTCTCCGCTGCCGGCTCCCGGAATACAGCTCACGTTGGTGGGCGCGGCCGGTGGTTCGGTGTCGGGTGGCTCGGTGGTGGTTGTGGTGGTGGAGGAAGTGGTGGACGTTGTTGTGGTGGACGTTGTTGGGGCTGCCGTTGTCGTCGTGGATGTGGGTGATGGTTCGATATCGTCGGTGGCGGCCGCGTCGTCGTCGGTGGCCGCGTCGTCGGAGCTGCCGTCGGAGCTGGTTCCACAGCCAGCAGCGAGAAGCAGCATCGCAGCCAACAGATACCGGGTCGCACCTGCTGGAAGTCCTGGTCTCGTCATCACAACAGAGCCCCTGTCGTGTGGTTGGCGCCGGGGGAGGCCCGCCTATGGATATGTGTCGACGGTACCGATGGCGGCGATGGCTCTGGTGGATGTGTGAGCCATCACCACTGGGGAACCGCGTCGAGGAACTCCAGGGCGGCGTCGATGAAGGGGAACTGTTTCGGTAGCGAGAAATGGTCGACGCCGGGCAACACGATGGTGTCGGCGCTGGCGAGTAGTTCGGCGAGTGGCTCGGGGCGACCGACGAAGTCCTCGTC
The DNA here is from genome assembly GCA_029263215.1 of Acidimicrobiales bacterium. Classification (GTDB taxonomy): domain Bacteria; phylum Actinomycetota; class Acidimicrobiia; order Acidimicrobiales; family Aldehydirespiratoraceae; genus OFTM10. The sequence continues at coordinate 34,970 of JAJCXY010000099.1, read as the reverse complement.
GCCGATGACCAGCAGGCAGCGCGACTTCACCTCGGCGAGTTGTTCGGCGGTGAACGACTGGGTGTTCTCGGCCATCCAGGTCGACAACGCGGCGAGCGCTTCCGGGTCGTTGTCGGCCGACGAGATCAGGCCCTCGAAGCGGTAGGCGACGTTGTCGGGATGGCCGTCGACAGACCCGGGTCGTCCCATCCCGCTCACGAGGTTCTCGCCGACGCCACCAAGCACGAGTCTGCGGATGAGGTCGGGGTGGCGGATCGCGATGTCGAGAGCGGTGCGGGCTCCGAGGGAGTATCCGACCACGTCGATCTGGCGGATTGCGGACCCGTCGGCCGCTAGCGGCAGCTTGTCGATCACCAGGTCGGTGAGCGCGGAGTAGGCCTCCGGTTCGTGGGGCTTGCGCGCGGTGCCGTGACCGAGCAGATCGATGCCCACCGGGCGACGCCCGCCTTCGGTGACCAGGTCGAACCAACCGGGCTCGCGCCAGGTGCGTTCGGTGGAGGTGGCGAAGCCGTGCAGGAATACGACCGGTGTGGATGTATTGGCCATGGCTCGGGAACCTAGAGGCGGGCGATGATCTCCGCCATCTGGGCCCTCACCTCGGCCTCTATCTCTGTGTCGTCACGGTCGGCGACCTCGACCGGGGTGCCGACCCCGAGGGTCACTCGGGGCCGCGTGAGCGGGAGTCGGGGCAGCTTGGATCGGCTCCCCCAGACCTCTTCTGATCGCACCAGGGCGACGGGTAGGACCTGGGCATCGGCCTTGCGGGCGATGTCGATGAACCCGCCACGGAACTCGCCCATGCCGTCGGCCTGTCGGCGGTCGGGAGGAATGATTTGCCCCTCGGGCATCGCCGCCACCGGTGTGCCCGCCTTGAGCGCAGCAACGGCCTCGGTGGTGGCATCGGAATCGCCTCCGCCCGCCGCGATGAAGCCGATCGATCGGAGCCAGCCACCCATGAGGCGGCCTCGGAAATAGGTTTCCCGAACGAGGCAGCGCGCCGGGTAACTCCAATTGGCCAGCATGGCGACCGAGAAGAAGACGTCGGCCAGGCTGGTGTGATTGGCGACGAGGATCGTGGGGCGTCCGCCGAGGTCGGGCAAGGGCTCCGACGTGGCCCGGCTGAGAACACGACCGACGAGGCGAAACACCCAACCCCAGATCGCGTAGGCGCGTGGCACCGGCATCGAGTTGACCGACTTGCCTGCATACGCCACCACCGGTTTCTACCGGCTCTGACCCGCGATGCGATGCGGGTGTGTCGCTTCCGCTTCAGGTCAACCCAGCGCCGCGTTCTGGTTGACCCAGTCTGCTGCAGGACGGCAGGGCTGGGAGCGGGTAGCTCCGCAGGTGGGCAATCCGGGGGCGATCACATCGGCTCCGAGTCCGGTCATGAGCGGGAGCGTGACGGCCGACGGCGTGTCGTCGCCGAGGCTGAGGATGATGTCGCCGCCGTCGGCCGCCACGACATCGAACGCCCAGAGGTTGCGGGTTGCGCCGGGGCTGTCGACGGTGAGGCGCAGTCGTGAGCCGGCTCGGAAGATGTGGGCCGCGGGGAAGATCTCCACATCGACTTCGGTGAACTCTCCGGGCGGCAGAGGGGTGAAGTCGGCCTCGAGATGGGTGTGGATCTCGTCGGGGTCGACTGCGCCGGTGTCGCTCGCCCGGTGCGAGGCACGCAGCCAGCCCGATTGCACGTACATCTCCTGTCCGTCAGGTCGAATCTCGCTGATCGTTACCTGGAGGTCGGCGTCGTCGTGATCGGCCGCAAGCCAGAGCTTCACCGAACCGGAGCCGGCCAGGAGCACGTCTTCGTCGAAGCGTTCGGTGTCGTAGACGAGTGCTTCGGTGTCGGCGAGGGCGCTCCACGCGAGGTTGTCGAACTCGTTGGCGTCTCGTTCTCCGTCGGCCGTTTCATCGGCGGTCTTGGTGAGCTCCTGGCTGCGGGCCTCGTTGACGATGAAGCTCTCGAATCCCGCGGCCGCGACTCCGGAATCACTCAACGATCCACCAGCTCCAAGGAGGAAGGTGGTGGCGACGGCTGCGGGCGGTGGCCACGAGGCGACCGCCAGTTCGGTGCGAGGCGCAGGGCCGCCCAAGGCATCGGGGTTAGAGCCCATCTCCAGCAGGATCCGGACCGGGAGTTCCGACTCGATCACCTCCTTCGCTTCTTCCAAAGAGGTGAAGCGGTCTTCGGGGATCGTCAGCCCTTCGGTGCCGAACACCGCGCCATAGAGCAGGGAGGCACCCAGTCGCATGAATGGGCTGAGGATGGGGGTGCGGCGAGCCACATAGACGTCGAGGAACTCGACCGCACTGAACAGGCTCTCGGGGCCGAGCGAGTCGGCGTGGGCACCGTTGTAGAGCTGGACCTTCAACACCGGGGCGTTGGTGAAATTGTCGAGCATCGTGGCGAACCGTCCACCGGTCTGCTCGTCCTGCCAAGCGCCGGCGAGGAAGACTGGCACATCGATCCGGTCGATGAAGGTACGAGGCGACAGCGCATCCATGAACGACGGGTCGTAGAAGCGATTGTCGGCACTGAGCTGGTCGAGATCGTTGTTCTGACTCCGCAGGAGCTGGTTGGCGTCGCAGCTGGCGTCGCCATCGGCCACCTCACGCTCGACCCACTCCTGGCCGTAGGCCTCGTTGCTGCCCTGTCGGCTGTCGGCCCACGATTTGGCGAAGCCGTTGTTGTAGATCCCACCGGGGTAGAGGGTGGATCGGTAGGTGTCCTCGATCACCGAGATGGCGGTGATCGCGGCGAGATTCGGAGGTTGGGTGGCCGCCACGAAGAGCTGGGAGATCCCCGAGTAGGAGATGCCCACCATCCCCACGTGGCCGAACTCCACCCAATCCTGGGCGGCGACGGCCTCGATCACGTCGTAGCCGTCGATCGACTGGACCGGGTCGAAGAAGCTGAAGGCACCACCGGAGCAGCCCGATCCCCTCATGTTCACACCGACGGTGGCATAGCCGAGCTGGCGGTAGATGCCGATCGTGGGTTCTTCCTCGTCGGGGTCGGCGGGGTCGTAGCCGGAGTACTCCACCACCGTGGGAAACGGCCCATCGCCGGCGCCGTCGGGGAAGCGCACGGTTGCGGCGAGGGTCGTGCCGTCGCGCATCTCGATGTAGTTGAGGCCCTCCGCCAGGGTCTGGCTCTCGTAGAACTCGGCGTCGGGATGTTCGTCGTCGGCGGCCAGGTCGAATGGCTCGCTCACCGCGACGGGATCGGCGGAGATATCGGCCACGACATATCCGGCAGCTGGCGCCACTCGACGAAAGATGAGGTTGCCGAGGTCGTCGACCTCGGCGCTCTGGATGCTCGCGCCGGTGTCGGACCGCAGCTCCACCGTCGATCCGGCATCCGCTCCTGTGATCATCACCTGGCCCCCGCTGGCCCGGGTATTGAACGTGGCCACAGTGGTGGCGTCGCTGTCGGGTTCGGGTTCGGGTTCAGGGTCGGGATCCGGCTCGGGCACGTCGACGTCGTCAGGCTCGGCCGGATCGTCGGACTGAGTGTCGGCCGCCGAGTCGGACGGGTCGCTGTCGCCGCTACACGACGCCGCGATCAGGGTTGCGATGAGCAGGGAGGCGAAAAGGGGGAACCGCATGAGCGGATGCTAAGTGGCAGCACCCCCCAACGTGAATTCGTAGGGTCGCCGGCTCGAATAGCCTCCTGTGATGACACGTCGGTGGTGGGAGAAGTTGTGTGGTCGGCTGTGGCGCGGTCGGGGCATTCAGTGCTCTAAGGGGTGATGACGGTGGACTTGGAGTTCGATGAGTTTGCGGCGGAGGCAACGGCTCGGCTCAGGCGAGCCCTACCGGCCGCGGTGGGCGTGGATGCTGCTCCAGATGCCATCGGGGAGGCCCTTGCCTGGGCCTGGGAGCACCGGGAGCGTGTTGCAAACATGGAGAACCCACACGGATATCTGTACCGAATCGCGGTAAACTCGGGCCGTCGACGCCGTGGCGTCCCCGACCTTCCGCCGGTCGAAGCTTCGTCGATCCCCGACGTTGAGCCGGCTCTGGTCCCGGCGCTCGCGTCGCTATCGCCGATGCAGCGTCAGACCGTTTGGCTTGTCCACGCGTGCGACTGGACCTACGCAGAGGTGGCGACTGCGCTCGACATCTCAGCCAGTGCGGTAGGCACCCATATCACTCGGGGAATGACCCGACTGCGCACCGCGATCCTCGGGGTGGCCGAACATGGCTGAACTCGAAGACCAGCTTCGCCGGTACGCCGATCAGGTCGAATCGAGTGTGGGTCCAGCGGTGACAGCGGGCGCGAAGACGTCCTCGCGGGGACGCATCTCCCTCCTCGCGGCAGCAGCTGCACTGCTGGTGCTCATAGCCGGCTTTGCGATCTGGATAGGCGGAGACGACTCGGGTTCCGACGTTGCCGGTGCGCCCGATCTAGTCGTCGAGGGTGGCTCGACCACATCCTCGACCACCCCGGTGACACCACCCCCTCCCTTGTTGATCGCTGTCCCCGACGTGGCCGGGCTCTCGCAGGCCGACGCCGTTGTGGTTCTCATCGATGCGGGCCTCAACCCGCTGTCTTCGGTCCAGCGAGAGGCATCGGTACTCCCCGAGGGCACTGTGCTTCGGACCCACCCCGTGCCCGGCGTCGAGGTCGAGGAAGCCGGCCCGGTCGTGCTGGTCATATCGGCGGGCCCTGAGCTTGTGGCCGTTCCCGACGTCGAGGGGCTTTCTGTCGTTGAAGCACTCAACGCTCTTCGTGACGCCGGGTTCAGCGTGGTCGGAGCTCCCGCCGAGGAGCCACACGACATGATCGGGGAGGGTGATGTCATCAGGACCTCTCCCGCGGCCAACGCTCTGGTGCTCGCCGGTGCCCAGGTTCGCATCGTCATCTCGACGGGTGTTCCCAAGGTCATCGTGCCCCAACTCGACGGACTCTTCGCCGACACTGCGATCATGACCCTTCGGAACGCAGGCCTCGATCCGGTGCCTGTGTTCGAGCCGGTGCCAGTCGGTTCAGCTCAGGTGGGAAGAGTGATTGCCCAGATGCCTGGAGCCTTCGAAGAGGTGGATGTGGGCTCGGTTGTGACCATCACAGTCGGCGAGGCCGCGCTGGCGGCCACCACAACGACGATGCCCTGAGGCGAGGCCTCAGCCCCCGGTCTCGGCCCTCACCAGGGTCTCGTAGAGCTCTTCGTAGACGCCGCCGGAATGACGCAACGTTTCGTGGGTGCCTCGCTCGACCAAGCGGCCCTCGTCGAGCACCACGATCAGGTCGGCATCGGTGATGGTGGAGAGACGGTGGGCGATGACGAGGGAGGTGCGGCCCTCGAGGGCGACGCCGAGCGCCTCTTGCACCTGGGCCTCGTTCTCGGTGTCGAGATGGCTGGTGGCCTCGTCGAGCACCACGATGCACGGGTTCTTGAGCAGCATCCGGGCGATGGCGAGGCGCTGCTTCTCGCCTCCGGAAAGGCGGTAGCCGCGCTCGCCCACAACCGTGTCGTAGCCCTCGGGTAGGGCATCGATGACCTCGTGGATCCGTGCGGCCCGACACGCCTCGACCAGCTCCTCATGAGTGGCTTGGGGTCGGGCATATCGCAGGTTGGCTCCCACGGTGTCGTGGAACATGTGGGGGTCCTGGCTCACCACACCGATGGCCTGGCGCAGGGAGTGCTGGCTCACTTCGCGCACGTCGTGTCCGTCGATGAATATCGCCCCTGTGGTGACGTCGTAGAGGCGGGGCACCAGCGAAGTGAGTGTGGTCTTGCCGGCACCGGACGGGCCGACGATCGCCACCATCTGGCCCGGCTGCACATCGAGGTTGATCTCAGAGAGAACGTCTGCGAGCGATCCCGTCTTCTCGCCTCCTCCGAGTGATGCGGGCGTGCCCTCCGCGGGGTCCGGATAACGGAAGGAGACATCCTGGAATCGCAGGGCACCGGCCGGTGTGCGCAGTTCCATGGCGTCGGGAGCGTCGGTGATCGCGTTGGGTGTGTCGAGAACCTCGAACACCCTTTCGAACGACACGAACGCGGTCATGATGTCGATGCGGGCGTTGGAGAGAGATGTGAGCGGCATGTAGATCCGCACCGTGTAGAGACCGAGGGCGATGAGGGTGCCGGGGGTGATGTCGTTGTCGATCACCAGGTGCCCGCCGAGCCAGTAGATGAGAGCGGTGCCGATCGCTCCTACGAGGGTGAGGGCAACGAGGAACACCCGGCTGTACATGGCAGAGCGCACGCCGATGTCTCGGACCCGTCCGGCGCGAGATGAGAAGTCGTCGGCCTCGGCGCTGTGGCGACCGAACAGTTTCACCAGGAGGGCGCCGGCCACATTGAAGCGCTCCGTCATCGTGTTGTTCATCGACGCGTTGACGTTCATCCCCTCGCGGGTGATGTCCTGCAGGCCGGCGCCGACCCGGCGCGCCGGAAGTACGAAGACGGGCAGGATCACGATGGCGATAAGGGTGAGTCGCCACTCGAGGAGAAGCATGGCGATGAGCGTGCCCGCCAGCATGATCACGTTGCCGACGACGGTGCCGAGGGTGCCGGTGAATGCCCGCTGAGCACCGATCACGTCGTTGTTGAGCCGGGAGATGAGGGTGCCGGTTTGGGTGCGGGTGAAGAAGGCGAGCGGCATTCGTTGGACGTGGTCGAACAGCTGCACCCGGAGGTTGAAGATGAGACCCTCGCCGATGCGCGACGACAGCCAGCGTTCCACCAGGGCGAGGATTGCTTCGCCCACTGCGGCGATCACCATCACGATGAACAAGGTGTTGAGGTAGCCGCCGTTGTTGTCGACTATGGCGACGTCGAACACCTTGCGGATGAGCAAGGGCGGCAGGAGACCCAGGAAGGTCGACACCACGATCGTGGTGACGAATCCGATTATCAGCCTGCGGTAGGGCCGGGCGAAGCCGAAGACGCGCTGGCGGGTCTCACGGTTGATCTGCTTGCCATCGAGGGCGGAGCGATCCGCCGACATCGAGTGCATGATCTGGAACGGACTGGGTGCTGTCATCGAGGCGAGCCTACGGGTGGATCACTGACTCGCCAGGGCCGCTAGCGTGATGCCCACGATGAACCGGCCGACGTCTGCCTTGCTCACCGATCACTACGAACTCACCATGGTCGCCTCCGCGCTGCAATCAGGTGTGGCCGGCCGCCGAGCGGTGTTCGAGGTGTTCGCCCGTCGCCTCCCCGAAGGACGCGCCTACGGAGTGGTGGCCGGGATCGACCGTCTCCTCGATGCCGTCGAGCGCTTCCGGTTCGACGATGCCACTGTCAGCCATCTTGTCGAGGCCGGCGTGGTCAACGAAGGACCCATGACCGACTGGCTGCGGGCCTACCGGTTCAGCGGCGACATCACCGGCTACGGCGCGGGTGAGCTCTTCTTCCCCTACAGCCCCGTGATCACCGTCACCGGTACCTTCGCGGAGTGCGTTGTGCTCGAGACGGTTGTGCTCTCGGTGCTCAACCACGACTGTGCGGTTGCCTCCGCTGCGGCCCGCATGGCCGATGCCGCGGGTGGACGTCTTCTCATAGAGGGCGGGTCTCGCCGCACCGATCCCGAAGCAGCCGTGGCCGCGGCCAGGGCAGGCTACATCGGTGGTTTCGACACCACCTCCAACCTCGAGGCCGGTCGCCGCCACGGAATCCCCACCGGGGGAACCACCGCCCACGCTTTTGTTCTCGCTCACGCCACCGAAACGGCGGCATTCGAGGCCCAGCGAGACACGCTGGGGGTCGACTCCACCTATCTGGTCGACACCTTCGACGTGATGGAGGGCATCCGTCGAGCGGTCGCCACCGTGGGCGCCGACATTGGTGGCGTGCGCATCGATTCCGGCGAACTGCTCGCCGACAGTCGGGCCGCTCGCGTTCTCCTCGATGAACTCGGTGCCACCGACTGTCGCATCATCGTGTCGAGCGATCTCGACGAGTTCAGCGTCGCCGAACTCGAAGCGGCGGGCGCCCCGATCGATGCCTATCTCGTCGGTACCAGCCTGGTCACCGGGTCGGGTCATCCCACCGCCTCGATGGTCTACAAGCTGGTAGCCATTGCCGATGACGACGAGGCCACCAGTGAGCTCAGGGCGGTGGGCAAGCTGTCGCCGGGCAAGCACACCATCGGCGGACGCAAGGACGTGCATCGCACCATCGATTCCGCTGGCCGGTTCACCGGCGAGGTCCTGTCGGTCCTGCCGATCGAGCTGCCTGATGATTCGATGACCCCCCAGGTGGCGCTCATGCGCGATGGCGAGATCGTGGTCGACCTCACCAATCCGTCAGTGGCTCGGGCTCGTTGTGCCGAGCGGCGCAGCCGGCTCAGCGCGCTTGATCGCACCCCGTGGCCCTCTCACGCTCCGGCCATCCCCACCATCTGGGAGGGTGTGGAAGAGCCCCTTTCAGTTCCTGTTGCCAACGGAGGTAACCGATGACCCGCGCCCTGATCGTTGTCGATGTCCAGAACGATTTCTGCGAAGGCGGATCCATGGGAGTCGACGGCGGAGCCGATGTCGCGGCGTCGATCACCCAGCTGGTGGGCACCGACAAGGCCGCCGGTGCCTACAGCCAGGTGGTGGCCACCAAGGACTGGCATGTTGATCCCGGCGACCATTTCGCCGACCCGGCGGTGGGGCCCGACTTCGTCGACACCTGGCCGCCGCACTGTGTCGCCGACACCGACGGCGCCGCCTTCCACGACAACTTGGCCATAGCCGTGGATGAGGTGTTTCTGAAAGGCCGCCACACCGCCAGCTACACCGGCTTCGACGGTGGCGCGGCATCAGATGAAGCAACCTTGCTCGGTTCGTGGCTGACCGACCGTGGAGTCACCGAAGTCGACGTGGTGGGGATCGCCACCGATCATTGTGTGCGGGCCACCGCCCTCGATGCCGTGGGCAACGGTTTCACCACCCGCGTCCTGCTCGATCATTGCGCCGGGGTCGCGCCCGACACCACCGAGACTGCGCTCGAGGAGATGAAGGCCGGGGGAATCACGCTCGTATGAGCGCTCGGGCCGAAGATCCCGGCTGGGGGCCGGTGATCCGCAAGTTGCCCCTGCTCATGGTGCCGGTGGTGGGCATGCTCAGGCTCGCCAGGGAAACCAACGGGCTGGTGGCGATGCGCATCCTGTGGGTGGTGTTCGTCAACGCCATCGTGCTCATAGGCATCGTGGTGGTGGTTCTCGGTGATGAGCTGGAGGGAGGTGTCGACTCGTCGGTGGCTCTTGTCGCCACGGCGGGTGTGGGTGTGCTCGCCCAGCTCCTCGGCCCCCGTTTCGTCTCTGAACCCGATGTGTCGTCGGCCGAGGTCTTCGTGGCGAGCCTTCAACGATGGTTCTTCTCGCGCGTGGCCTTCGCCGAGGTCGCCGCCCTGTTCGGGTTCGTGATGTTCGTACTCAGCACGAGTGGGCTCGTCTACCTGGTGGGGGCGGCCATCTCTCTCGCGGGAATGATCGACGCGGCGCCTACGAGGCGCAGACTGGCCGCGTTGCAGCGAAGGGCCGATGCCGAAGGTGGCGCCATCGATGTGCTTGCCGTACTGCAGCAGGGTGGACTCACCCGCTGAGGATCACGAATGCAGAACCAGTCAGCACCAGTGGAAGTCGTGGATTCCGATCCACTGGAAACCGGTGCGGTTGGTGTCGTCGTAGTGGCGGATGATCAAGGTGTCGATGGGGGTCTGGAAGTCGACCTCGACGTTGCTGTTCGAAGACCCGGAGGGCGAGTCGCCTCGCACCGTGTTGGGACTGATCTGGGTGTTGGCCGAGCCCGTTGTCATCGAATCGGGGTTGATGTTTGTGGCGCTGGGACTGAGCCGGCCCAGCACCTCGACCTTGTCCTCCCACCCCGAGCCCGCGGCATCCACGTCGACCAGGTGGAAGCTGAGCCTCACTGGCTGATCGAAGGTGAAGGTGATACCCACTCCCTCGCCGTTGTTGGCCCTGCGCATTCCGGTGACTACCGGATTGTCGCGGCTGTTGAGGGTTCCGTTGAAGACCCGCATCGCCCAGTTGTTGTCCTGGACGCCGTCGGAGTCGTCGATCGACATCGTGATGTTGACGCTGGCATCGTCGGACGCAAAGGACGACGGGAGGATGCCTCCGGCCCAGCGGCTGAAATCGACCTGTACCGGCTTGGTTCCACACGAACCCACAGCGGCGGCGGCACGGTCGAAGGTGAACACAGACGGCGCGACCCAGATACCAGCGCCGGCGGCGGCGCTGGTCTTCACCATCGTTCGGCGTGAGACCGAACGCGGCAGATGGGTCGGCTGTGTCTGCATCGTCTCTTCATTTCGGCCCTGACAGGCCTGATCTGAGGCTCAGGACGCCGATTTGGCCGAAATGCCCAGGTTTCTCAGGTGTCGAGGTGACGAAACAGGGCTTCGAGCGCCACTGCGTAGCTGTCGGCTCCGAATCCGCCCACAACCCCGAGACACACGGCGCTCAACACCGAACGATGCCGGAACTCCTCGCGTGCGTGGACGTTGGACAGGTGGGTCTCCACGACGGGCAGCTCCGAAGCGGAGATCGCATCACGTAAGGCGATCGAATAGTGGGTGAACGCCCCCGGATTGAAGATGACGCCATCGACCTTGCCTCGGGCCTGATGAAGGGCATCAATCAGGGCCCCTTCGCTGTTGGACTGGAGGTCGGTCAGCACGGCTCCACGTTCATCTGCGATCGTGTGCAGCCCGGCGAGGATGTCTTCGAGGGTGTGAGACCCGTACACCTCTGGTTCGCGGCTCCCGAGCATGTTGAGGTTGGGCCCGTTGAGGACGAGGATCCGGTGGCTCATGGCCCCCACAGTACGACGCCGGGCTATCGTCCGGCGGTATGAATCGCTGGTCTCGCGAAACCTACGACCTCACCGGCTACGGACTCTGGGTATTGGGGATCTTGTTCTTCATCGCTGCGGCGCTTCGTTCCGGTGACGCGCTCAGTCTCGCGGGCAGCGTGCTGTTCCTGGTGGGAATCGTGCTGGTGATGGTGCCGATGATCAGGCGCGGGGGCGACTGACCAGATCCACCGTGATCTCGAGATGGCCGAGGTGTTGGGCCAGCTCCTCATAGGTGTGCATCAATACCGCACCGACGGTCCACTCGCGGGGGATCGGGGTCCGCGTGACGCCCTCGCCCTGCAACGAGGTGGCCTGAGCGATGGCAGGGGCGCGCTCGGCCAACCGGGCCTTGGCGGCGTGGCAGGAAGCCACAAGTTCCGCGGTGGTGCCGGAGGCTTCGAACTCCGATGCCCGGTCACGATCGCTCGGTTCCCCCAGAACGACATGTTCGGTCCAGAAGCGGGCCGCGGCGAGAGCATGGGTGATGAGAACGAAGGGCGAGTTGGCCCCATCGAGATCGGGGTGGGAGTTGACGGTGTCGTCGTCCAAGCCACTCACTGACCGAACCATGGCGTCGATCGTGCGGTCGCAGAACATCGTGAAGTCGTCGACGGAAATGGTCATCGGCGAAAACTAGCCCGTCTCACACGAGGGTTGCGTTGGCCACCTCGACGTCGAACGTCTCGCACCACACGAGCACCGTCCATTCGCCGACCGACAGATCGACCCCGTTGGGCACGGTGTAGTTCTGGTTGCCCCGTTGGGCGGTGAGAGCCGCCACATGGACCCCTCCGGACAGGTTTCGTTGGTCTTCACCGGGCACGAGGTAGACGTTGAGCGCCGGGCCCGACCCAATGTCGACCTCCTCGAACCGCAACAGGACCGTGTCGTCGGCGAGACGGTAGAGGGCCGCGTCGCCGCTCCCGCGGTGCCCGGCCAGCCCCTGGAACGGGGCTCGTCGGAGTTCCACCGGCTCGGGAGGAGCGCTGGTGGTTGTCGTGGTGGGTGCGCTGGTGGTTGTGGTGGTGGGTGCGAGGGTGGTCGTGGCACCGGTGGTTGTCGGTGCCGTTGTGGCGGGCGCCGTAGTGGTGGAGACGACCGGCGCTGCGGAAGTCTCGTCGACGGTCGGAAATGCCTCGTCCACTTCGGTGGCGGGGCGTAGGTAGGGCCACAGAACGAGGCCGGCGACGATCACGACCGGGACGTAGGCGAGCACGGCACCCCCTACTCGGTGCTCGACCAACCGTCCGACGACGAGCGTCCAGGCCGCAAGGCCGATGAGGAGGCCGAGAACCCGGATGAAGGTGCCGACATCGCTGAAGCTCGCGGTGTACACCTCGGGCGCTGCCAGCCAGATCCCCACGGCCCCTGCAGCCGCCGCGATGGCGATGATATTCCGGCGTTGGTGTTGAGGGGCCATGTGGAGACAACGTCGGTGATCAGGCCAGGGTTCCCGCCAATTCGAAGGCCTTAGTCGTCGTCTTCGTCCTCTTCTTCGTCTTCGTCTTCGTCTTCGTCCTCGTCCTCGTCTTCGTCTTCTTCGCTCAGCCCCGGTGTGGCTTTGAGTCCGGCGATGAGCTCGTCGATCTCAGAGTCGCTCAGGTTGGCCTCCGGATGTAGGCCGAAGATCGTGAAGTATCCGGGCGGCATCTCTCCGTCGCGGATGGTCTCGATCGTCTCGTCGAATTCTCCGCCCCGTCCGAACTCGGAGTAGTTGACCTCGTCGCGACCCTCATTCACGTGATCGGTTACCGCCCAGGAGAGAGGGGCGATGCTGGCGTACCACGGATACTCCACCTCGTTGCTGTGGCACGCGAAGCATGCGTTCACCATCAACTCCCGGGTGCGGGGTGTCGCCCACTCCGGCTCAGCGATGATCGCCGGATTGGAGTGGGACCGCCCGTACGGAACGAGCTGGATGATCGCGAGCGTGGCGATCGCAATGAGCGCGAATTGGGTGAACACGCCGCGGCCGGTAGGCCTTTCGGACTGGGACTTCTCTCGATTCCGCCAGGCCAGCGACCCGACGCTCGCGCCCACCACCACAACGACGAGGACGAGGGTGATAGCCGGGTTCAGCCCGATGATCGCCCCGCCTATTGCTGCGATGACGAGCACGGCAACGCTCGCGTATACGGCCGCTCGATTTTCAGATACGGCACGCTTCACACGGTCCAAGATTGGGGCGGACTCCGGGGTGGTCATGGGGTCCAGTGTGTCACTCCGATCGAAATTTCCCGGAATCGGAGCCGGTCGAGAATCGGTCCGCCCTTACTGCTCGAGTCGGTACGAGAGACCCTCGCCGCCGGGGGCGGTGAGAGTGAGGCGGGTGCCGTCGATCGCCACCTTGAGGTCGCTCTCGATCACCGAGACAACCGAATTGTCCTGGCTTTCGATATCGCCGGGGCAGGTGCCATCGGCGCCCCAGGAGGAGAACTGCAACAATGCTCCGGTCACCACATAGTCACCCGATATCTCGCGACATCCCGTGCTCCCGGTGAAGGTTCCATCGGGGTCGAGCCTCAGGGTCGCCGGCTGGGCCGAGGAGATCGTCGAGGAGGCGGTGTCGCCTTGGAGGATCGTGTCGAGCACCCATGTGGAGCCGATGAGTTCGGCGGCGGGCACCGGAGGCTCGACGGCGAAGATGAACTGCACTCCATCCCCGGTGAGGGTTGCGGTGTCGCCGGACCTGACCGCGGTGTCGACGAGGCCTATACCTTGGAGAAACTGGGCCTCCAGCTCCATCGGAGCGGGTTCACAGCCCATCTCGGTCCAGGCCAGGGCTTCTACGCGAAACGACTCGCCGCTGATCGCTACGAAGCCGCCATAGCTGTTGCAGGCTGCCCGACCACCGACCTCACCACCGCCGATCACCATGGTTATGGTGTAATCGACGAGGAGTGCCATAGCCGTGCCGTCGATGGTGCCGTTTGTGAGAACCCATGAACCATCGATCGCGCTGGTTCCCGAGGGATTTGCACCGCCCGCAGCGCTGTCGTCGGCGACTGTCGTGGTGGTGTCGCCGCACGAGGCGGCGATGATCGCGGCCAGGGCGGCGATGAAGAAGAACCTCTTTGATCGGGTCATGTCTCTCAGACGATAGGTGCCGGCCTCTGGTTCCGAGAACGTCGGGTGCTAAATATGAGTAGTCTGATCGGAATTATCAGGATATGGTCCTCCCATGTCCAGAAACGAGCTGTTCAGCTTCCCCAATCCGGTCAACGAGGTATCGGCTCGGCTCGTCGCCGGTGGGGTCGTCTCAATGGCGATGCTGGTGCTGGCAGCTCAGCAACACTGGCTGATTGCGCCCCTCGCCTTCGGCTTCGTCGCTCGGGTGTCGACCGGCCCCACGCTCAGCCCCCTCGGCCAACTCGTGACGAGGGTGATCACACCCCTGCTCGCGCTCGAACCCCGGCCTGTGCCCGGCCCACCGAAACGGTTCGCCCAGGGAATAGGTGCCACCCTGTCGCTCGCCGCCGCACTTGCCCACTTCGGGTTCGGAGCCACCGGGGCGGCAACGGTGCTCGTGGGCTTGATCCTGGTCGCGGCCTCGCTCGAGGCCTTCGCCGGATTCTGTCTCGGCTGCTGGCTCTTCAGCCGACTCATGGCCGCCGGCCTCATCCCCGAGTCGGTGTGTGAGAGCTGCGCCGATATCTCGGATCGTCTCGAAGCGCTCGACCCCGTCGAGGCTCAGGCCGCGTGATGGTCAGCGCCGGTAGACCGAGACGTACCTAACGCTGTTGGCATCGAACGGCTCCTCGTTCCAGCCGCCCACCAGCTTCGGTGCATCCGCGTTTCGAGACTGGCGGGACTCAAGTGTCGAAGGGCTCGGCTCCGCTGGTCTCCGCAGTGAGGCCCGACCGGTCGGGGCTGGCGCCCGCGAATCCGCTCTGTCGCCACGCCTCGTACACCACTACCGAGACGGCGTTGGCCAGATTCAGGCTGCGGTTGCCGGCTCTCATCGGGATCACCAGCATCTGGGCCTCGGAGATGAGTGTCTTTGTGGTCTGAGCCAGCCCGCTTCGTTCTGCTCCGAAGATCAGCACGTCGTCCTCTTCAAAGCTGACGTCGGCGTAGCTGCGGTCGGCCTTGGAGGAGAAGCCGAAGTGACGGCCCGGAAGAGTCGAGAGTAAGTCCTCGAGCGATGCGTGCACCTTGACTGAGACGTATTCGTGGTAATCGAGGCCGCCCCGCTTCAAGAGTCGATCATCGAGGGAGAAGCCAAGAGGTTCGATCAGGTGCAGCTCCGAACCGGTGTTGGCACAGAGCCTGATGATGGCACCGGTGTTCGGAGCTATCTCCGGATGGACAAGGACAACGTGCACGACATAATCGTATTCGACGGCCTTGCGGACGCGAACCGTCGACCACAGGGGCCTTTGGAGGGCTTGAGGGTGGCTGCGGACGCGTGTCCGCGCCGGTGGGTGGTGGTGTTGTCACGGCCGGTGGTGGGTCCGTTCCCTCTGTGTCTATGAACGGTGAGACATCTTGGCTGTCACACCCCTTGCGTAGACTCAGGTCGAGCGAAGCTCGACCCGGCCCTTTGCTCCTCGTCTCCAGATGAGAACCCGGTCGGTCCTCTCACTTTCTGATCGTGGTGTGGAGGTTCGATGATGTCTGGTCGTGTCGCTGGAGCGAACTCTGGTGTTTTGGCCCGGGCGGGCACGCGTCCGCTGGGGTCTGAGCTGGTGGAAGTGGCGCGGCGGTGGGCCGATAGCCAGTACCGGCTGGTGGTGCTAGCCGCACAGTTCGCCGACTCTGTCGAATGGGTGCTGGAATCGCCTACCGCCGCTCATTGGCTCGCTCACACCACCGACGTGGAGCCATGCACGGCCCGCGAGTGGATCCGCATAGGCCACAAACTCCGAGACCTGCCTCAGATCGCAGCAGCCTTTGAGACCGGCACGGTGTCGTACTCGAAGGTACGCACGCTCACCCGCCTCGCCACTACCGACAACGAACCCGAACTGTTGGCGATCGCCACCGATGTGCCCGCCGCAGAACTAGGCCGGGCGCTGGCGGTGTGGTTCCGCGACAACAACGACCCCGAACATCTCGAAGCCCATCAACACGCCCAACGGGGCGTGAAGTGGCGCACCGAAGCCGACGGGATGGTCATATTCACCCTGCGACTACCACCACTTCTGGCCGGCATCCTCATCGCCACGATCACCACCATCGTCATGCGCAGCCGACCCCGCCACGACACCGACCAGCCCTGGCCGTCGGTCTCACAGCAATACGCCGACGCCATTTCAGAGATCCTCACCAACGGCACCGGCCCCACCATCACCGGAATCATCCTCCACGTACGCGGCGATGGCGCCACCCTCAACGACGGCACCCCCATCGCCGACAGCATCATCGAACGCATCGCCCCCCAATCATTCCTCCGAGCCATGATCCACAACGCCGAAACCAACCCCGTCGACGTCTCAAACCGCCGCCGCCACCCCACCGCCCGCCAAAAACGCCTCGTGCACGAACGAGACCACACCTGCCAAGACTGCGGACGCCGCGATCTTCTCCAATACGACCACAACCCCGCCAACGCCACGACCGGACACACCATCACCACCCAACTCCAACTCCGCTGCGCCCCCTGCCACCACAAACGCCACCAGCAATAACTCCGCCCGGGCGAGTGGACCTAGGTCACGGTTCTGAACTGTCGTACTCGTCGTGCCAGTCCCACCACTCGTAGGGCGAGCTCTGCGGGTGACCCTCCGGCGAGTCCTCCCACACCTCCTGGCGTCCGAGCGCTGTTAAGTCGAGGTAGCTCCAAGTGCTGCCGAGCGCTTCGTCGCCTCGGTTGTTGATGAAGTAGGTGCGGAATACGTCCTCGCCGTCGCGGATGAAGGCGTTGTGCCCGTGGTAGTCGTCGACCCCGAAGTCGGCATCGAAGCTGTCGTTGGTCGTGTACCACGGCATCTCCCAGCCCATCCGGTTCTTCAAACGCGAGATGTCGGACTGGGGTGCGCGCGACACGAATACGAGCGTGGTGTCGCGGGCGTTGAGGTGGGCGACGTGCGCGACCTGATCGGCCACGAGCGAGCAGCCCTTGCACGCGTGGTCGGGCCAGCCGAACACGCCAGGCTCGAAGAACGCCCGATACACGATTAGCTGGGTTCGCTCGGCAAAGAGCTTGAGAAGACTTGCCGTCCCGTCGGGTCCCTCGAACTCGTACGGCCTGTCGACGGCCATCCACGGCATCCGGCGACGATCGGCGGCCAACGCATCACGGGCTCGGGTGAGTGCCTTTTCCTTCACGAGCAGCAGTTGACGCTGAGTCTCCCACTCCGATGGTGTAACGACGTTCGGGTGCGTCATCGGGTTGTCTGTCATGCCGGTGATAGTAACTCCCGCCGAAGTCCTGGAATCGGCCGCGACACCGCCGTCTACCAGGGGCTACCCGGCAGACGGCGATTCGCTGGCGGAAGTGATGAGATGCCTTTCGAACCCCGAGCCTTGATGATCAATGGCGTCGGGTCGGACTCATTCGTCAACGTCAAATGCGCTCGTCGCCCGTTGCAACGCATCAGCCACGCAGGTGACATCGGCGACCGTCAGTGCATCGAGTAGGTGCCTCCGCACAGAGCGAACGTGGTTCGGTGCAATGCGCGTGATGGTGTCGAACCCTTCGTCCGTGAGTACGGCAAATATGCTGCGCTTGTCCTGTTCGCAGGGCTCGCGCCGCACGAGGCCTCGCTTGCTCAGGCGATCGATGCGAAGGGTGAGGCCACTCTTGGAAGCGACGAGCCGTTCGGTCAGATCGCTCATGCGTAGCTGTCGTTCGGGATGCTCGCTCAGGTGCACGAGTACCTCGTAGTCATCGAAGCCAAGCTGCGAATCAGCTTTCAGGTCGCTCTCAACGCGATGTAGGACGCCAGCGGACACGTCGATGAATGCACGCCACATTCTGGTCTCTTCGTTTGTCAGCCACGGGGTACCTGCCATGCGGGGAATTCTATCAGCCTGTCCGTTGTTTAGTTCAGACACGAACCATATAGTTCGTGTCTGAATCATATAGTTCACCAATGAACTACCCCCACACAAAGGAACCTGTCATGACTGCAATCGAGACAACCCCAACCCTCATCCCCGGAATCTGGACCATCGAACCAGCACACTCCGAGGTCGCGTTCAGCGTCCGTCACCTCGGCCTCACAAAGGTCAACGGCCGCTTCAACTCCTTCAGCGGCTCCGTCACCATCGCCGACGACCTAAGTGCCGGGGCGGTTGAAGCGACAATCGACTTGTCGTCGGTTGACACCAACAACGCAGACCGAGATGGCCACCTGCAAAGCGGTGACTTCTTCAACGTCGAGACCCACCCGGCTATGACCTTCACATCGTCATCGACCACCGGAGACACCTTGATTGGTGACCTCACAATCGCGGGCACCACCAAAACGGTCGAGCTCGATCTTGAGTTCCACGGCGTGGCAGTCGACGGATACGACACGATCCGCGCCGGCTTCAGTGCCAGCGGCAAGATCAACCGCAGCGACTTCGGAATCACCTTCAATGCCCCACTTGGACTCGACGGCGCCTTGGTGAGCGACACCGTCAAGATCAAC
The DNA here is from genome assembly GCA_029263215.1 of Acidimicrobiales bacterium. Lineage (GTDB taxonomy): Bacteria > Actinomycetota > Acidimicrobiia > Acidimicrobiales > Aldehydirespiratoraceae > OFTM10. The sequence continues at coordinate 16,565 of JAJCXY010000099.1, read as the reverse complement.
CTCGAGATCCAAGCCGTACCCGCTAGCTAGGGGCTGGCTCCGGCCAACTCAAACCGCCGTCTACCAGGGGCTACCCGGCAGACGGCGATTCGCTGGCGGAAGGTATGGGATTCGAACCCATGGTGACGCGAAGCGCCACAACGGCTTTCGAGGCCGCCCCATTCGTCCGCTCTGGCAACCTTCCGTCAACGAGGTTAGCGGTGCGGACGGGCGGGGCCCACCGCGAAGCTTGCGATCAGGAGGGGCGGGATGCCTCGATGAGGATGAAGTCGTCGAGCAGTACGAGCATGCCGTCGCGGAGTATGAATCGGTTAGCTTCCAGGAGCCGAGCCGGGATGTCGACATCTTGCTCGCCGAGGAAGCCCTCGCAGCCGATCTCGGTTTGTGCCAGGTCGGGACCGATGGTGATCGGCTGGCCTTCGATCACGGGATCGAGCGCCGATGTGGGCATCACGTAGACACCGCTGATGTCGTACGAGCCACTGCCCTCGTTGCAGCCGGTTCCGTAGGTGAGCGTGCCATCGGGCCCGAAGGTGAGGTGGGCGCCTTCGCCGAGCACATTGGTGATGGGGCCTGAGTTGAGGGTGTAGTTGGTGATCTCCCACCGACCGGCCACCTCGGCACTGCGATCGACCCCGCCGAGGGTGTCGTCGGGCGGTGCGTCGTCGGTCCCCTGGCCTGTGTCTCCGGTGAGGGGAGTCTCGTCGCCGAACTGGTTCGCGAACGTGGCTGAGTCGTCGCCACAGGCCGCGGCCAACAGGGCCAGGGCACCGATTAGTGCGAGGAGCCTGCCCGTCAACTGGGTCGATCGCATGCGATCACGGTAGCCGGTTGCTGTCGTCCCGTCTCAGGACGAGCTCTCCATCACGATCGGTGCGCCTGTTTCGAGCAGGGTCTTCATGCCGGCGACGATGAGAGGGATGCCTTGGGCGAAGTCGATCAACCGAGGGTCGTCGGTGGCGACGTCGTAGTATTCGACGGACACCTTCGTGGTGGCACCGACGGCCTCCACCACCCAGGCCTGGCGCACCGTTCCGCGTGAGGCCAGGTTGGGATCCCACAGCGCTAGGAAGGTGATCTCGAGGCGATTCGGTGGATCGATGCTCAGCACTTCGCCTTCGGCAGCGACCGACCCGTCGGGGGCAAGGTATCGAATCGGCGCCCCGACTTCCCAGGTCGAGTCGACACCAGTGCCGTAGAAGTACTGGCGCGTCATTTCGGCGCTGGTGATTGCGTTCCACGCGGCCTCGGGCTCGCACTGGATGTAGGTCTCATAGATATAGGTGGGGTCGGTCATGGATTCTGCTCCTTCAAGATGGCTAGTGAGCGCCGAGAGCGCCTCGGCGAGGGGTTGGGTGTAGCGGTTCATCCAACGGTCGTGGAGCTGCTGAATCGGTACCCGGTTCAGAAAGTGCAGCTTCTCTCGCCCTGCTTTTCTGGTGACGAGAAGGTTTGCGTCGGCCAGAACAGTGAGATGATTCATCACGCCCTGCCTCGTCATTTCCGGGAGGACGGCGCAGAGATCTTTCAGACTCTGGCCGTCGGTGTCGTAGAGCCCGTCGAGAAGAGCTCGACGAGAGGGGTCATCGAGAGCCCGAAAGATGCTGTCCACACGTCGACAATAGGTAAGTGATTACTTACCTGTCAAGAAAGATCGCTGCCGGTCAGGCGCGGCGATCGGCGAAGAAGTCGCTCAGCAAGGCGGCGCATTCGTCGGCCCGAACGCCGTGCTGCACCTCGAACTCGTGGTTGAGCCGAGGATCGGCACCGAGGTTGTAGAGCGATCCGCACGCCCCCGCTTTCATGTCGGCGGCGCCATAGACCACCCGCGCCACTCTGGCCTGCTGGAGGCCTCCGGCGCACATCGGACACGGCTCAAGGGTGACCACCACGGTTGCCCCCTCGAGACGCCACGACCCGAGGACACCGGCAGCATCGCGTACAGCCAGCAACTCGGCGTGGGCCGTGGGATCGCCCAACAGCTCCCGCTCGTTGTGGCGACTCGCGATCACCCGACCGTCGACCACCACCAGCGCCCCTACGGGTACGTCGCCGTGGGTGGTGGCGGCGCGCGCCTCGTCGATGGCGAGGCCCATGAGGGTGTCGTCGGTCGGGTAGTCGGTCACGCTGCGACGATAGCGGTCTCCTTCGACCCCACGAGCTTCGAGCGGTACCAGAGCTGGGCGACGCCGAAATCGGTCACCATCAGTGCAAGGAGCAACGCGACGACGATGCCTGCGGTGGTGAGCTCCACTGTGGCCAGCACCACGATGGTGGCGGCTACCCATAAGAAGTCGTTGATCGACACAAGCAGGCTGTCGCGTATCAAGCGGCTCGTATCGGTACGCGACCCAGTGAGCACGATCATGGCGACCAGGGGGGCGAAGACGAGCAGGCCGACACCGACGACGCGGGTCACCGCGACGTGATCGATCCCGGTCTGTTCGGACACCCACGGCGCATCGGTCACCGCGACCAGCCCACCGATGACAGAGAAGGCGGCGTTGGCTTTCAGGACGTTGCGGAGTTTTGAGATGTTGTTGTTCATGGTGTGATCGTGAGACGCGGCGGGGCTGAAAGCGATGACCCGACAGGTAATCGAAGTCGTCACCCGTGGTCCCCTACAATCGCGAAATGAGCTCCGCCACAGTCGCCGTCTCGTTTGGTGAGGAACTGCGCCGCTGGCGCGAAGCTCGCCGTCTTTCACAGCTCGTACTGGCGTCGGCGGCGGATGTTTCGCAACGTCACCTGTCGTACCTCGAAACCGGTCGTTCGAGGCCGAGCCGCGAGATGGTTCTTCATCTGGGTCGCTCGTTGGATCTGTCGCTGCGCGACCAGAACACCCTGCTCGCCGCTGCTGGGTTCTCTGCGGAGTACACCGAACGCAGCCTCGATGACCCCGACCTCGACGACGTGCGTCGCGTGCTCGAAACGGTGTTGGCGGCTCACGGCCATATCCCCGCCTATGTGGTCGATCGTGGTTGGGACATCGTGCTCGCCAACCCGGCCGCCCTCGGCCTTGCAACCATGGCGGAGCTCGAGATCCCATTGCCGGTGGCAATGAACGCCATGCGGCTGTGCCTGCATCCTGATGGGATCCGGTCGCGGGTTAGCGATTGGGACCGCTTCGCCACTGTGCTGGTCCACCGCCTCGAGCGTGAGCTCGTGGAACGACCATTCGACAGCCGCCTCGGCGATCTTCTCGCCGAGGCGCGGGGTTACCCCGGCGTTGGAGCGCTGCCTTCGCGCGAGCCCCTTCCCTCGGGCGCCGATCTGTTCCTGCCCATGCAGCTTGAGACCCCCCGTGGCACCCTGCGTCTCATCTCCATCATCGCGACCGTCGGCGCTCCCTTCGACGTCACGCTCGAGGAGCTCCGGATCGAGACACTCCTACCCGCGGATCAGCTCACCGAGGACCTTCTCCGCGCCATGATCGATGCTTGACAATTCACCAGGAGCCCAGATGTTTGCCCCGATTCCAGACGACACTCCCGAGGCGATGAGGCACTACCTGCGAATGTGGAATGAGCCCGATCCCGATCGCATCCGCGCCCACCTCGATAAGGCCGTCACCGACGATTGCCTTTGGGTCGACCCGCTCCACTCCCACCGAGGTCGAGACGCGCTCGAGCAGAACGTGAGGGGATTTCGATCTGATTACCCGGGCGCCGTCCTCGGGCTAGCCAGCAATGTGGATGGCCATCACGATCGCTACCGCTATGAATGGGCGATACACGTCGACGGGGAGCCCTTGATCGCCGGATTCGACGTCGTTACATTCGCCGAGAACGGTCTCATCGAACGAGTCGACGGCTTCTTCGGTGCGCTCGAGCGAACCGACACTGTGTGGGCAGACGGATAGAAGTCAGAGGCCCGCGTACCAGTCGTAGCCGCGTTCACCCCAGTAGTCGCGGCCTCGTTCGCGTAGGAACTGCACCGACCCGATGCGCTTGATCTGCTTGATCCCGTACTTCAGTGGGGTGGCCAACCGAAGCGGCGCGCCATGGTCGTTGTCGAGGTCCTGATCGAGCATCTCATAGGCGAGCAGGGTTTGGGCGTGACGCATCGTGGCCACATCGACGCTCACGTGGTACTTCCGATCGGGAGTGGCGAGCTCCACGTGGGTGATGTCGCCGTCGAGGCGACCTGCGTATCGGTCCATGAAGTCGCTGAAGCGGGCGCCGCCCCAGTTGGTGACCTGGGCCCAGCCCTCGATGCACTTGTGCTCGATCGTCATGTCGTGCTTAGGCAGGGCCTTGATGTCGGCGAGCGAGACTGTGTCGAGCCGCAGACCTGCCGGACCTTTCACATCCAGGCGCCAGGCATCGAGGTCGATCTCGTCGCGAATGCCGATCCTGCCGTTGACCCTCAGAATCGATGCGTCCGAACGGCTGAAGGTCTTGGCCAGATGATCCTCACGGAAGAGGCCCGACCAGATTGACTCATTGACCTCGTGCATGTTGCGGAGCACGCCGGGGATCCGGTTGTCGGCGGCTGAGCCCTGCACGAAGCGCCACCCGATGAACCCGGCAAGTGTCGCGGTGCCCCCGGTGAGCACCGATCGGCGCGACCGCCTCCGGTAGTCGTCGTAGGAGATCTCGTCGCGCTCAGGCATCTGGCTCGGCCCCTTCGATGAGCTCGTATCCGGTGAGCATCGGCGAGCACTTGCGCCAGCCGGCACGCCACACCTGCATGATGTGCACCACGAAGAACACGACGAAGGTGATCGTGATCGCGAAGTGAATTCGGCGGGCCATCTCGTAGCCGCCGAACATCGCGGTCAGAAATCCCAGTTGGGTGGGCTTGAAGATCGCGAACCCGGTGAGCATCGCCAGGCCACCGAGTACCACGATGAAGCTGTAAGCCCATCGCTGAGCGCCGTTGTAGCCGCCGTCGGACACGGGCGCTTCCTTGCGCAGATGGAGGTCGTGGAGCACCGTGTGCCACCCGGCGCGGGCGGAATCCCGACGCGGGACCAGTCGCCGCCACCCGCCGGTCGAAAGCGTGTAGAGCCCGTAGGCGATGCCGTTGAGCACGAACAACCAGGCGAACGACAGGTGGAAGGCAAGCCCGCGGGCGAGACGCTTCTCGAGTTCGAGGGAGCCATAGAACCAGTCGGGGAAGAAGGCGAACAACTCCCAGTCGAGGATGCCGAATGCGTAGATGTCCTCGGCCCAATAGATGCGCAGCCCGCTCCAGATCATGATGGTGATCAAGGGGAAATTGATCCAGTGCATCCAGCGTGTGCCTCGCCTGTGGCGCAACACGGCGCGTCGTGTCTCGGTCGGCGGTGCTGCTTCGACGGGTTCGAGTACCGAGGTCATCGGCACTTGAACGTCAGGCAGGCACGAAAGGTTCCAGCGCTTCGCCCTCGATGGTTATCCGGTGCATCAGCCTGAGCTCACCCTGATAGTCGTTGGCCGCGACATGAAGGGTGGCCCGGTTGTCCCAGATCGCCATGGATCCAACCTCCCATGAGAAGCGATACTGGAATTCCTCACGCACCGCATGGGCGTAGAGCTGGGCCAGCAGGGGCTCGGACTCCTCGTCGGTCCAGCCGGTCAGGCGCAGAACAAAGTCGGAGTTGACGTAGAGAGCGGGCCGACCTGAGAGGGGATGACGGATCACCACCGGATGCACGGCGTCTTGAGTGGCGGCCTCGGCGTTACCCAGCCGGGTGCCGATGTCGTGGGTATCGCCCTCGATGTTGGCGAGGGAGCCGAATTGGTGCCGGCTCGAATGGTCGGCGGAGAGCCGATGCAGGGTGTCCTTCATTCCGTCTGAGAGCGTTTCGTAGGCCCGGTACATGTTGGTGAAAAGGGTGTCCCCCCCGGTTGGCGGCACCACGCGGGCGTAGAGAATGGAACCCAAGGCGGGGATCTGGTCGTAGGAGTGATCGGTGTGCCAGTCGGCCCCGATGTTGCGGGTTTGCCCGGGGTCTTTGCGGACCTCCGCGATCAGCGGATGGCCATCGACCGGCCGGAAAAATCGGTTGACGTTGATCTCACCCCAACGATGTGCGAACTCGACGTGCTGGTCAGGCGTGATGTGCTGGTCGCGCAGGAATATCACGCCATGCTCTATGAACGCCTCTCGCAGTTCGGTGAACTGCTGGTCGTCGAGTCCCGCCGCGATGTCGACGCCATCGATCATCGCCCCGACCGTTCCGGTCGGAATGACATCGATGCTCGTCGGGAGGGTCACGATGCGACGGACTCTTTCTCCGCACGCGCCGCGCGCAGCTCGTAGATCACGAAGGCGACCGCGCCGCACACCACGAAGATGTCGGCGACGTTGAACACGGCGTACCAGCTCACATCGATGAAGTCGATGACCTTCCCGGAGAGGATCCCGTCGTCGGCCCGGAAGATCCTGTCGATGAGGTTGCCGATCGCTCCACCCAGAATCACGGCCATGACTAGGGCCCGCCCGGCGTCGGTGGCCTTCCAGATCTGCCAGATGAGAAAGCCGACGAGGATGGTGACCAGCAGGCCGATCCATTCACCGTTGCCCGACCCGGCGCTGAACGAGAAGCCGCTGTTGTAGGTGAGGTCGAACTCGACGGTGGGGAGCACGCCGATGGCATTTCCGTCGTCGAGCACCTCCTCCGCCCACCACTTGCTGAGCTGGTCGAGCGCAACGGCGGCCGCCACGATCAGGCCCGCAATTGTCAACTGTCTGGGTCGATCCACCGGGCAACAGTACCGTTGTCGGATGCGATCTGAATACGACATCGTGGAGGCCGCGACGGTGTGGCGTCACCAACTTCACCGTCATCCCGAGCTGGGCTTTCAAGAGGACAGCACCGCCCGACTGGTGGCTGACGCACTCACCGACATCGGAATCGAGGTGACGGTGGGAGTGGGCGGCACCGGCGTGGTCGGTTCACTTCGCTCCGGCCGATCATCGAGAGCGATCGGCCTGCGGGCCGACATGGATGCGATCGGGATACAGGAGCAGGGCACTCCGCCCTACCGCTCGGAGCGCCCCGAAGTGTTCCACGGGTGCGGCCACGACGGTCACACCGCGATGCTGCTCGGAGCGGCGCATCGCCTCGCGGCCGAACTCGATTTCGACGGTGTGGTTCACTTCATCTTCCAGCCGTGCGAGGAAGCGGGCCACGGAGCCCAAGCCATGATCGACGATGGGCTGTTCGATCGTTTCACGATGGATGCCGTCTACGGCCTACACAACATGCCGGGAATCCCAGCCGGCGAGTTCGCGGTGACGCCGGGACCGATGATGGCCTTCGAGCACGTCTTCGAGATCGTCGTTCGAGGCCGCGGTGGTCATGCTTCGATGCCCGATCGTACGGTCGATGCGACCGTCGTGGGTGCGGAGATCGTCATCGCCCTCCAGTCGATCGTCGCGCGCTCCATGAGTCCACTCGATGCCGGGGTGGTGTCGGTCACCGAATTCGAGACCGATGGCGCCCGCAATGTGATCGCCTCTACGTCCACCATCCGGGGTGACTGCCGCGGCTTCACCGATGAAACCGGCCGCCTGATAGAGCGACGGATGCGCGAGCTCGTGGCCGGCATCGGGGCCGCGCACGGCGCCGAGTGCTCACTCTACTACTCCCGCGAGTTCATCGTGTTGAGCAACACCGAGCGGGAGACGGAGGCCGCGGTGGCCGCGGCTCGGGCGGTGGTAGGTGACGATCGGGTGGACGACGGCGCTGCGCCCGTCCCCGCGTCGGAAGACTTCGCTCGCTTGCTTGTTGTCAAGCCCGGTTGCTACGCCCTGATCGGCAACGGTGTCGACGACCCCGTGCATGGCGGAACACTGCACAATCCGCACTACGACTTCAACGACGAGATCCTCGCGACGGGTATCGACTACTGGGTGGAGCTCGTCGCCCAGCAACTCAGTCGGAAGCGGTCCGAGGGCCTATGAGGCCACCACGAATTCGTGACTCATCAGTTCCTCGCCCTGCCATGTCCGCCCCGACAAGTTGACGGTGACGAAATCGCCTCCCGTGTCGTCCACCGAAAGCACACCGAAATGGCCACCTCCGGGCACGGAGCCATGACTGTAAGGGCCTCCCTTGATGCTGCCGGGCCGGTCGAGAGCTGCGGCATGGATGACGGGGAACGCGGCGCCACCATTGGTGCTGAAGTCGCTGTTTGACCCATCGTCGATGGCCACCATGTGGGCATCGCCGCTGATCATCATGAGCCCGTCGATCGCGTTGTCGACGATGAAGTCGGCGATCTCGCGCCGCTCGGTGGCGTAGCCGCCCCAGTCGTCGGCTGCTGGTGTCGGTTCTGAGATCCACGGCAGGGGATTGACCCAGACGATCAGGGGGTAGTGCTCGCTGGCATCGAGCAACTCGTCGAAGAACCAGGCCTTCTGCTCCTCGCCGAGCATCGACTTGGCGGAGTCGTCGGGCGCGTTGACGTCGCTTCGCGCCGAGCGTACGTCGGTGAGGATGAAGCGCGCCCGCCCGACCGAGAACGACTGGTAGATGGCCGCGTCGTCGGCGAGAGGATAGTGAGGCACATAGCGACGGAAGGTCTCCTGAGCCACCGGGGCGCTGGGGGTGGATGGGCCCGATCCGTCGCCCGCGAAATCGTGGTCGTCCCACACATAAGCCACCGGCGTCGATCGATAGAGGGCGGCCTGGGCCGGCTGCTGGAGCGTGAGGTCCATGACATCTTCGAACAGGCCGCGCTCGGGGTCCTCCACGTCGCCGTAGTGGAGATCACCGGGAATCACGTAGAGCAGGGGATCGATGGACCGGATCGCGTCGAAGACGACCCCGTTCGACCCGACGCGAGCATCTGAGCCGATCGCTATCTCGAAAGACTTCGGACCTGCCGGGAAGGTACGGACGCGGCCGGTGCGGATGCGGTCGAGAGCGCCGTCGACCTCGACGCCGTAGTAGTAGGGACGGTCGGGGGAGAGCCCATCGGCTCGAAGCCGCACAACGCCGTGCTCGTCCGCCTCGACCGCCGCAGCGAGGGCGACGTCATCGAAATCGGCGCTCTCGCTCACGGCCAGCCGGATCGAGGCCGCGGGATCGTCGAGCTTGGCTACCACCGAGAAGGAGGTCTGGGTGACGCCCCCCGACCAGATCCAGTCGAGGGCCGACTCCTCGACCTCTGGAGTGGCCGACTCCGGATGGGTGGGACCGAAGAGATCGTCGTATATCTCAGCCGCGATCGCTCCCCCGGAGAGGATCGCCGCACTCACGATCACAAGTCCGAGAATGGCCTTGCGGGGACGCTGATCGTTGAGGTCGATCACGATCCACAACAGGGCGGGAATCGCAAACCCGGCAACGACGATGATCGCGGAGGCGGGCTTCAGCTGCTGATCGGCGAAGACCACCAGGCCCGCAGCGGTGAAACCGGCGATCGCGCCCCCCATGATCTGCCATCTCAGAGCGATGATCACGCCGACCGCGAACATGGCCATGAAAACCGGGCGCTCGGCGATCTCGAACGCCGCGCCCCCGGGTCGATGAGAGAGAAGGTTGAGAGGGCCGGCCAGAGCGAGTGCCGCGATGGCAGCGAGTGCCCAGCCCACGGCCACCCAATGCAGGAGGCGACAGACGGGTCGGCTCAAACCGAGAAGAGGGGCGTCGTCCATCACCTGGAAAGCTAACAAAGCGCTCCCGGGCTTCCGGCTGGGGCTCAGATTCCCAGCAGGGCCTTGACGGTTCGAACCGCGGTGACCGCGGTGGGGGCGTAGCCGTCGGCGCCGATCTGGTCGGCATATTCCTGGGTGACCGGCGCTCCACCGATGAGGATCTTGGTGCCGGCCCGCACTCCGGCTTCCTCGATCGCGACGATCGTGGTGTCGAGTTCGGGCATCGTGGTGGTGAGGAAGGCACTGATGCCGACCGCGTCGGGCTGATGGTCTCGTATGGCCTCCACAAACCGTTCAGCCGGCACATTTACACCGAGGTCGATCACTTCGAATCCGACCCCTTCGAGCATCACGTTGCAGAGGTTCTTACCGATGTCGTGGATGTCGCCGGCCACCGTCCCCATCACGAATACTCCGATCCGGGCCGCCGCAGCGTCGGCGAGAAGGGGTCGCAGTAGGTCCATGCTCGCTTGCATGGCCCGCGCTGAGATCAGCATCTCGGGAAGGAATATCTCGTCGTTCTCGAAGAGTCGACCGACCTCTTCGAGTGCGGGAATCATCGAATCAAAAAGGAGGGTGAGAGGCTCCACTCCGGCATCGAGCCCGGCCTGGGTGGTGGTGGCGGCGGTGTCGGCCTGACCGGCGACGACGGCGTCGTAGAGGCTGTCGAGGATCTTGTCGGTCATGTTCGCCCGTACTCCTCGACCGCGTCGACCATGGCCAGAATGTTCTCCGCGGGCACGTCGTTCATAACGGTGTGGACCGAAGAAACCATGTAGCCGCCGGCGGGGCCGAGGATGTCGATCACCCGTCGGACTTCCGCTCTGATCTCGTCGGGTTTGCCGTGGGGGAGGATCTTCTGGGTGTCGATGGCTCCGCAGAAGGTGATCTTGGTGCCGTAGCGATCGCGCAACTCCTCGAGGTTGGCCATCTTGCCTGCCGACGTCTGGATCGGGTTGAGGATGTCGATCCCCATCTCGACGAAATCGTCGATGAGGGGGAAGACGTCGCCGTCGGTGTGGAAGAACACTTTTGCGTCGGTGCGGGCCTTGATGAACTCGATCCAGTCGGCATGGATGGGTTTCAGAACGCGGCGGTACATGTCGGGCGACATGAGCAGGCTCTGCTGGGTGCCGAGGTCGTCGCCGATCTTGATGATGTCGACGTTGGGTCCGAGCGCTTTCAGGAAGGTGCCCATCAGTTCTTTGCACACGCCCTGGAGTTTCCAGAGCAGCGCCTCGGCGAACTCGGGATACAGGGCCATGTTCATCAAGAAGGTGTCCATGCCCTGCATCGCGAAGGCCCGTTCCAGAGGGAACAGGAGCCAGGGTGTGGCGATGATGGCGAAGCGACCGTCGTCGGCCAGCTTCTGGGCCTGGTCGGCTACGTGGGCGACCCTGGTCGGGTCGTTCATGTCGGGCCACGGGTGAGCGTCGAGCTCCTCGACGGTGGTGGCTGCCGCCAGCGGGTGCACCATCGGGAACCACTCGCCGGGCTTTATCTCCTTCGCGCCGGATCCCCAGGAATCGATGTAGTCGGCGTGGTCGGCCCGGGAGCGGTTGCGCTCGAGCACCGAGGCCGGTTCGAGGTCAAGCACACCCCGCACGTCGCTGTGGAGTCGCAGCATCGTTGCTTCGTCGATGGCCGCGGTTCCGAGCTCCGGCCAGTCGTAGAGATAGTTGTCGGGTGCTTCGATGCCGAGGAGATGTTTCAACTCTCGATAGGGCTTCATCTTGATGCCGGTGGCGTTGCTCACCCCGAGCACGATCGGTGCCCGGTCGGGTTTCTCGTTGGCGATGGCCATGAGCACGCGCTCGCGGGGCGTCAGTGTCATGACGACCTCCTCGGGTTCTCGTTTGCCGGTCGAACCCACCTTTGGGCCTGCGAGCGCCTCGCGGGAAGGGTCCTAGGTCACCGGCCGCCGAACGTTCCGCTATGAATATCGAGATGAACAGCGTCCAACCAGACCCGGTGAGCGTGGTGGGTGTCATCGGCAGCCTGCGTAAGGCGTCGGCCAACCGGCTCGTTTTCGAGGCGGCAACGGAACTGGTGGAGGCGGGTATGTCGCTGATGGAGGCACCGATCAGCACCGTGCCCTTCTACAACGGCGACATCGAAGAACGGGGTGATCCGGCATCGGTACTGGCTCTGAAAGCAGCGGTGCGTGAGGCCGACGCGGTCATCTTCTTCACCCCCGAGTACAACGGCGGCCTCCCCGCAGTGATCAAGAACGCGCTCGACTGGTTGTCGCGAAGGTCCGGCGACGAAGGCTCGGCGATCGCGGGCAAGCCGGTGGGGGTGGTTGCGGTCACACCCGGCCGACACGGGGCCACCCGTGTGCGCGATGAGATGGCGAAAGCGGTCGCGGCGGTGAAGGCGGAACACTTCGAGAACTCACTCGGTGTGTCCAGCATCAACCACATCACCGAGGCGGGCGTGCTCGTCGACCCCGAGGCACGAGAGAATCTTCGGGCCTGGCTCGCCGAATTTCATGGATTCATCGCCTCGCGGGAGCAGGGCGAATAGGCCGGCTTTCAGCGGAGGAACAACTCGCCCAAACCCTCCACGGGGTCGTCCACCCCGCCCAGACGGAGCAGGCGCCACGTGAGGGCGAGGTTGCTCGACACGACCGGCTTGCCCAGTTCGTTCTCCAACCGACCGACGATTCCGAACGTGCGCAGGCTCGTGCACGACACGAACACCGCGTCGCACTCATCCACTGCGGCGACCTGGCTCACCGCCGCCCCAACCGACCCCTCGGTGATCCTGCCGACCACGAGATCACTTGTCTCCAGAAAGGAGCCGACCGCGCTCACTCCGAGCCCAGCCCGAGCGAACTGATCAACCACCGGCGCGGTGACTTCGGCGCTGTACGGGGTTACCACCGCGATGCGCCGGACTCCGAGAACAGAGAAAGCGGCGACCGCGGCACTGATCGGGTTGGTGCACGCGACACCCGGGTGCACACTCCTGATCCCCTCGGTCACCAGTGATTCACCGATGAGTGTCGCCGCGGAGGTGCAGGCGTAGCCGATGGCGTCGAAGCCGAACTCAGGCGGCAGCAGACCCGCCGCTGCGGGGATCCGTGCTTGCATGGCCGAGAGCGTGGCCGGAGTGACCTCGGCCTCGTTCGGAATCCGCGAGTGATACCAGTCGACACCGGGAAGCCGGACCTGTCTCAGTTCGGCCTCGATCGTCTGGTCGGTCTCGAGCACGATCAAGCCGATCCGGGATCGGCTTCCGAACCCGTCGTCGGTCTCGAAGTCCAGCTTCAGAGGCTCGGCCGCCACCGTCACATCTCCACGGGCGCCTTGGCCTGCTGGCCGAAGAATGAGGCCCCGGTGGGCACCTCGGGGAACGCCATCTCAAAGCTGCTGCAACGCACGCGGTCGGTGGCCACACCTCGCACGAGTTCGCCCTCGAATCGGCTGGGGATGTGGTTGACCTGGAGGGGCTTGGAGTCCTCGGATCGGTATTCGCTGATGAACAGGGTGCGCGGCAACGAGGAGTGGTTCGGGCCCGACCCGTGGAGCAGCCGGTTGTGCATGAGGCACGCCGAGCCCGCGGGGCCGAGCACCGAGACCGTGTCGGCGCATTGGTCGTCGACCACCTCCGCACTCACCGCACCCGTGAAGACGCCATCGTGCCAATGCTCGTAGAGGGGGCCGCGGTGGCTACCGGGAACGACTTGGAGAGGGCCGTTGTCGGGGGTCACGTCGTCGAGGAGAAACAGGACGGTGATCAGGTCGTCGTTGGTGTGAGGCTGGAAAAGGAAGTCCTGATGGAACTGGATCTGGGTACTCGATCCTGGCTGCTTGGAGTTGATCTTCGAGTTGTTGAACTCGACGTTGGGGCCGATCAGGCGGGCCACCGCGTCCACCGCGATGCTGGTTCGCATCACTTCGAGGTAGGCGTCGGAGATCTCCACGGGTGACGCGACGCGGCGTAGGGCGGGGTGTTCCCCACTGTGATCGGGCTCGAGATCGAAGCGCGGACGACCGTCGAGCGTTTCGCCGTGGGGCTCGGTGTGGGCGCGACTCTGCTCTCGCCACTCCTCGAAGTCGGCGTTGACCGCGGCCAGGAGTCGGGGTTGGATCGCGTCGGCAACGGTGAGGAATCCCTCGGCCCAGAACTGGTCGAAGTCGTCGTCGCTCATCACGTCGGTGGCCACGGCTCAGATGATAGGAAGGTCCGGTGCAGCACGGCGACTCAGCAGCTCGGCACCGGTGGAGCGAACCACGAGATTTTCTTCGTGGACCATCGCCTTGCCGGGCGCCCAAAACAGCCCGGGTTCGAGGGTGAGCACCATGTTCTCTTCGATCGGCGTGTCGTCGTTCGCGGTGTGAGACGGCCACTCGGTCACTTGCATCCCCAGGCCGTGACCCATACGGCCGACATCGTTGCCCAGCGACCCGTAACCCTCGAGCACAGCGTTCATAGCCTCGAAGATCTGGGTGGTGGTGACTCCCGGACGGACCGCTTCGAGTCCGGCCTCGGTGGCCTCCCACACCGCCTGGTAGGCGTCCTTGGCGTCGTGGGTTGCGTGGGTGAAAGCAAAGTTGCGATCGAAGTCGCTGAAGTAGCCGTCGAAGGTGGAGCCGGTATCGAAGATCAACAAATCGCCGGGTTCGATGACGCGATCCGAGGGCTGGCGAATGATGTCGTCGATGCCGCCCGGGCCGGTGGCCCCGACCAGATACGGCACGTCGTCGGCCCCCTGGCTCAGGATCTCGCCGCGAAAGGCGGCGAACGCCTGCCTCTCGGTCATGGCTGTGGAAAGGAGGTCGGGGAGGACGGCGAAAGCGTCGGACACGATTGCGCAGATGCGTCGGTGCTTGGAGATCTCCGCCTCGGACTTCACCATGCGAAGAGATCGGATGATGGCAGTGGTATCGACGAAGTCGCCCACTATCGAACGCAGCCGATCGAGATCGGCCAGCGGCATGCGGACGTGGGTTTCGGGGCCCATGGGGAGTCCGATCCGCCCGTCGGTGCCTGCCACCTCCCTCAGGCATTCGACGAGGAGGGAGATCCCGTCGTCGCCGAGGTTCGGCGACGACCAAGTCCTCACGTCGTCGATCCAGGTAGCCGACATCGTGGCTGCCCCGATACTCGGGATGACCGCGATCGGCTTCCCGGCGGGAGGAACGACTGTGAACCAGGGCCGGGTCGGGCTCTGCCAGAACGGGGTATGGAAGCCGGTGAAATAGCGCACCTCGGGTTCGGTGCAGACCAACAGGGCGGCGACTCCCTGGTCGGCCATCAGGGCCTGACAACGTGAGGTTCGGCGAGCGAACTCATCGTCGTCGAACCCGCGTCGTGCGACGAGCGGGGCGGTGTTGTCGGTGCGGGCCACACGGCATGGTACGACGATCGGTAACTTGAGGCGATGAGCGCTCCTGACCGAACCCCGTTTCCGATCGAGAGGGTTCGTCGCGACACTCCCGGCGTGGAGAACGTCGTCCATTTCAACAACGCAGGGAGTGCCTTGCCGCCCGAATCGGTCGTGACGACGGTGGTCGAGCACGTGCGCCGCGAGGCCGACATCGGTGGCTACGAGGCAGCCGATGAAGCGGAGGATCGCCTCAGCTCCGTCTACACGTCGTTGGCCGCCCTGATCGGGGCCGAAGCTCGACAGATCGCGGTGATCGAGAACGCCACCAGGGCGTGGGACATGGCCGTCTACGGCTACCCGTTCAAGCCGGGCGATCGGGTGATCACCTGCCGAGCCGAATACGTCAGCAACATCATTGCCCTCCTCCAGTTGAAGCAGCGTTTCGGCATCGAGATCGTGCTCATCGACGACGACGACGAGGGCCAGATCGATCTCAGTCAACTCGAAGCCGAACTGGCCCGCGGGGCCACGATGATGGCCATGACCCATGTGCCCACCAGCGGCGGGTTGATCAATCCCGCGGCGGAGGTGGGGAAGCTCTGCACCGCCTACGGGGTGTTCTATGTGCTCGACGCCTGCCAGTCGATCGGCCAGGTTCCTCTCGATGTCGACACCATCGGCTGCGATGTGCTGTCGGCCACCGGCCGCAAATACCTGCGGGGGCCGCGAGGCACGGGGTTCTTGTTCGTCAGCGACCGGGCCCTCGGAGTGATCGAGCCACCATTCCTCGATCTCCATGCCGCGAAGTGGGTCGACGATGGCGAGTACGTGATTCGAGACGATGCCAAACGCTTCGAGAACTGGGAAACCAACTTCGCCGGCAAGCTCGGCCTGGGAGCGGCGGCCGACTACGCACTCGAGCTGACAGTCGATGCCACGGCTCCTCGACTCATCGCTCTCGGCGAGATGCTGCGCTCCCGTCTCGACCGAGTAGCCGGCGTCTCCGTTCACGACAAGGGCCCCGACCGGGGAGGTATCGCCACCTTCACCGTCGAGGGCATCACCGCTGAGAATGTTCGTGCCGGGCTCCTGGCCTCGGCGGTCAACACGTCGGTCTCCACTCCCGGTCAGGCCCGACACGACCTCGCCTACCGGGGCCTCCCAACGGTGGTGAGGGCGTCGGTGCACTACTACAACACCGAAGCCGAGATACACCGGTTCATCGACGTGCTCCAGACCAGCGTGATCCCGCGTCCCTGAGAAGCTCTCGAAAACCGAAAGGACCCGAACCCCTGGAGGGCTCGGGTCCTGCTGATGCCTTGCGGCACCGACACGGCGGAGGGTGTGGGATTTGAACCCACGGAGGCTCTCACCTCACACGCTTTCCAAGCGTGCCCATTCGGCCGCTCTGGCAACCCTCCTTGGTCCGCGCGAGGCGCGGTTCCGGTCCACGAGGGTATCGTGAATAGTGCAACGCCCGTTTCGGGGTGTGGCGGTCGGGTCCTGTGCAACAGGAGCCTGTGAACCGAGTCAGGGCCGGAAGGCAGCAGCTCTCAGCGGAGCCTTCTGTGTGCCGCAGATCGCCTGGCCGCCACTCCCGGAAACGGGCGTCGCCGCGCCCGGCCTGGCAGACTGC
>JAJCXY010000098.1 GCA_029263215.1 Acidimicrobiales bacterium | reverse complement strand
GTCGGGTTCTGGTTCTTCGGTGGGCATGCGGGCCGTCGCTGGATGACTGGTCGGGGCGGTCGGCTGAGCCTGCGACTTGTCGGTCTGGTTCCTGCCGCGATGTGCCTGTGGCTCTCGTTCGAGATGATCGATCGGGCTCTTCCCGCCGGCTGATCCACCGGTGCCGGTTGGCCGACGGATCGGCGATCTAGCCTGATGAACCTGTGTTGAACCTCGGCACCGCCAGAGCTCTCTGCCCCGCCGGCTCATTCCGCCTCGCCCCCATCGTGGTGGGGGCCACCATCTTCGCGGCCTCTTGCGGCTCAGGCGACAGTTCCGAAGCCCGCCCGAGCGATCCGGCTGCAGCGGCCAGCGCCGCCCTCGACGAGCAGTCGACCCAACCGGCAAGCGGCCCTGGCACGGCAACCGCGCCAGCCAGCACGCTTGCTCCCGATCTCTCCGGTGACGAGCCCCGCGACCCCACCACCGTGCCGGGTGCCATCATCAACCAGTACGTACTCACCATCGACCAGTGCTTCGATCGGATCGAGGACCTGGTCTCGGGCAGAACACGGATCATCACCACCCTTCTGCCGTGCGCGAACTCCCACCGATTCCAGATCTTCGGACGACTCGAGTACCCCGCACCGCACCCTTCTCTCTATCCCGGCGACTCCATCATGGAAAACTTCGCTCTCGACTCCTGCTATCTGCGGTTCGAGGACTGGGCGGGCATCGCCTATGAGATCAGCGAGTTGGAGATCGGTGTCCTCACCCCCGATCGGGAGAATTTCGAGGACGAGCTGGCCGCCTACCGCGGCATCCATTGCTGGATCGGAAGGGTCGACGGAGAGCCCCTCGTCGGCACGGCCCGGGGCTCGGCGATCTGAGTGTCCGCCGCCTGTCGCCCTCGACTCACTATCCTCTGAACCGGTCGGCGGGCACGACCTGGAGGATTCTCCTGTGGCCATCGCGCCCATAGTCGCCGCCGTTGTTGTCGGCTTGATCGTCGGCCTGCTCCGTAGAGGCCGACTCACCTCTGTCATCGGCACCAAGCTCCGCCTGTATTCCTTGTTTCTGATCGCGTTCGGATGCGGACTCGCAGTCGATCTGATCGACCTCCCCAAGCCGGGCGTATGGGCCATCGTCGGCTTATCAGCCGGGCTCGTTTTCGCAGTTCGCAATCTGCATCTGGTCGGCATGGTGGTGATCGCGGTGGGTATCGCCGCCAACCTCTTACCTGTGGCCATCACCGGCTCCACTCCGGTGCGGGCCTCGGCTCTGGTGGAGGCGGGCATGGTGGCCGAGGCCGACCTCGAACGCGTCAGTCTCAGCGGTGCCCGCTCCCTCGTCGACGACGGCAGCGCTTGGGCGATGTTCGGCGACACCATCCCCGTCACCGCCGCCGACCAGGTGATCTCATTCGGCGACCTCATCGTGCTGGTCGGGCTAGTGAGCGTGATCGCCAACCTGATGCTTCAGCGCCGACCACGACGCGTTCCAGTGAGCGCCCTGCCATCGCTGCAAACCCTCGGCTGGCATGAAACGAGTGCCGGGGAGGGCGCCATTATCGAACTGGCCACCGAACTTCGTCCCATCGAAGAGCCCGCAGAGCGCCGACTCGTGGGGGCATCGTCGAACCCGACGGCCGGCCCGAGCCGACTCTGAGGGACCCCTCCGAGACGAAGGGTGGATACCGTGAGCGGGCGATGACCGCTCAGGACCCGGCCGAAGACCCCATACTCGCTCGGCGTGCCCGCGCTGCTCGATGGGCCGAGCTCGGCCAGCGCCTCGGCTACGCCCTCTACGGGCTGGCGATCCTCGTGTTTCTCATCGGCCTCTTCACCGACTTCAACGACACCGCGGCTCGAGTCATCGTCGCCTGCCTGGTGGCCGGGTCGATCGTGCTCGCACCTGCGATCGTGGCCGGCTACGCGGTGAAGGCCGCGGTCCGCGACGACATCGAGCACGGGCGAGAAATCAGCTGATGGCACCACGGATGCCCGGGCCCGAGCGTCGGGCCCAGCTCATAGGTGCGGCTCTCATGGTGTTCGGCAGCGAGGGCTACCAGGCCACCACTATGGATGCGGTAGCCGCCGAGGCCGGCGTCACCAAGCCGGTGTTGTACCAACACTTTCCTTCCAAACGCGACCTCTTCGCGGTCCTGTTGGCCGACGTCGGGCACCAGCTCAACCAGATGGTGAGCGAGGCCGTGGCCGAAGCCGATTCTCCTCGCCAGCAGGTGGAGCGGGGCTTCGACGCCTACTTCCAGTTCGTGTCTGATCATCCCGAGCGATTTCGGCTCCTGTTCGGAGAGGGCGTTCGCGCCGACGCAGAGTTCTCTGCCCAACTGGTGCGGGTCGAGCGGGTCATCGCCGATTTCATCGCCGAACACATCGCCATCGAAGGACTCGAGCCCGACGAACGCCTCATCCTCGCTCATGGTGTTGTCGGCCTCGCCGAGGCCACCGGACGCCACCTGGTGGCCACCGACCCCTCCATCGATCACTCCTTCTTCGCCACCCGAGTGGCCGATCTGGCCTGGAGCGGCCTTCGCGGTCAGCCCGCCGACACGACCGACGACCAGGCCCGCTAGGGGACGACGCGCCCGCCGTATTCCGGCGGTGGCGTGATGTCGATGGGTTCGGAGGGGAGCTTGCCGGCAAGCAGATCGGGAAGGAACTCACGGAGTCGGTACGGCACGGTGAGATCGTCGGCCGCGAGAAGTTCGTCGAGGGTCCACCACTTCGCACCGAGGAATGCCGCCTCCTCGAGCGCCTCGAGGCCCTGAGGGTTGTACTCGCCACCATCGCACCAGGCGATGTGGATTCGATCGTCGGATTCGAAGTAGTAGCCGGCGAAGGTGTACTCGGTCTGTTGCACCCACACACAGGGGCCCATCTCCACCCCGGGAATGCCCGTCTCCTCATGGAGCTCGCGTAGCGCTGCGGCACCGGAGTCCTCGTTCCACCCCATACCCCCGCCGGGGATCTCCCACCACGGCGGCTTGTGGGGATCGATCGGGTCCTCGGCACTTATCAGCAGGATTCGCGACTCTCGATCGAGCAGAACGCAACGTGCCGCGGGACGGCGCAGGGTGAAGGTCATGACGCCAGCGACCCTATCGAGCGCCTCGGCACCCGCTCAGCTCCTGGGCTGACGGACACGCAGGAGCACCTCCTGGTTGACGGTGGCGATGTGGATGCCATCGCGCGACCAGAGTTCCCCCGTAGCAACGCCGCGGGCCCCATGCACTCCGCTGGCCCGAAAATCGTGCAACACCCAATCGTCGGCGGGAGCCAACCGGTGAAACCACATCGTGTGGTCGAGACTCGCCCCCATGTACTTGCGCGATTCGAAATCGAGGGCCCGGTCTCGCCCCATCGGATGTGCGAACTCGACCGCTTCAGTGGGGAGGTCGTCGCTGGCGAAGGTGTGGGCGATCGCATGCCAGACGGGGTCGTCGGAGTTCTCTCCGGGGACCCTCACCCATGCCCGGGCACAGGATTCGTCGACAACGCGTGATTCGAACAGGAAGGCCCAGCCGGAGTCGTCCAGGTCGTCGGGTGCCGCCAAACCCTCAGGCATCTTCAATGAGGTGCTGTCGGGCGCATCCTCGGCCACATGAAACGACGCCGACAGGTTGAGGATCGCTCCCCCCGATTGGCGGGCCACTACCCGCCTGGTGGCGAAAGAACGCCCATCACGGATCCGATCCACCTCGAACCGGATCGGTTCTTCGATCACACCTGACCTGATGAAATAGGCGTGGAGGGAGTGAGGCACATAGGCCCGGTCCACGGTGGATGCCGCAGCCCACAAGCCCTGGGCTGCCACCTGGCCCCCGTACACCCGTCCCCACGGATAGGCCGCGCTTCGTGCGACCCACACATCAGGCCCGTGTGCGGCCATGTCGAAAAGTTCGGCGAATGTCTTTGCTGGCTCCACGGGCGGCGACCCTAGCGACCGCGCAGTAGGTTCACCTCACCCCCACTTATGGAGACCAGGCGATGGCCCCACCCCATGTCGACATGATCTTCGACGGCCCCGTCGCCGAACTCTACGACCGTCACCTCGTGCCCCTGATCTTCGAGCCCTATGCCGACAACCTCGCGGACCATGTCGCGGCGCTCACCCCCGAGCGCGTCCTCGAGGTGGCGGCGGGAACCGGCGTCGCCACCCGAGCCTTGTCACGAGTCCTGGCCGATCACATCGAGTTGACCGCCACCGACCTCAATCAGCCGATGCTCGATCAGGCGGCGTCCATAGGCACCGAACGACCCGTCGTGTGGCGCCAGGCCGACGTCATGAACCTGCCCTTCGGGGTCGACGAATTCGATGTGGTCGCCTGCCAGTTCGGGGTGATGTTCTTCCCGGACCGCGCCGACGCCTACCGAGAGGTGGCACGGGTGATGGCTCCGGAGGGTCGCTTCGTGTTCAACACCTGGGACCGACTCGAAGCCAACGAATTCGCCGACGCAGTCACCGCCGGAGTCACCACCATCTTCCCCGCCGATCCACCCCAGTTCCTGCCCCGCACCCCTCACGGCTACCACGACGAGTCCCTCATCCGAAAGGAACTGGCTGAAGCCGGGCTCGAAATGGATTCGATGACGATGCTCGAGGCGAGGAGCCGCGCCGAGACCCCCGAGATCCCCGCCATCGCCTACTGCCAAGGCACCCCCCTCCGCAACGAGATCGAGAGCCGCGACGCCGATCTGCTCGGCACCGCCACCGCGGCCGCCACCGCTGAAGTCCAACGGAGATTCGGTTCGGGTCCTGTCGACAGCCTCATCCGGGGGTTCGTGGTAACCGCCCGTCTCGCCCGATGACAACGCGACGCAACCAGATTCACACCATCGTCGTCGGCGACACCGGCTCTTCCTGGACGCGCGCCGGATTCGCGGTGCACGACGACATGGTGAGTATCGGCGCCACCACCGTGCACCTCGCGGGCGGCGAACAGGACGGAATCATCGGCGTCGGTATCGACGGCGTGGACGGGGCCGTCGACGGGTTGGCCTGTGATGCGGCTCTGGTTCGCACCGATAGCGAGCCCCACCCGAACCTGGTGAGCGCAATCGACCACCTCGTGGCGATGAGTCCGTCGATGGCTCGAACCACAGATGCTCTCGCCGCAGTCGGGGTCGCGATACGCAGGCAGCGCAGCTTTTCCGCTGATGGTGAAGCCCGCCGCCAGGCCTTCTTCTGGCTCGGCGACGTGATCCTCGAACTCGTCGGCCGCGACGACCACGAAGGCCCCGGCCCCGCCCGCTTCTGGGGCCTGGCGATGTCGTGCGACGACCTCGACGCCGCGGGCGCCCTTCTCGGCGATCACCTGGGCCCACCGAAGCCGGCAGTCCAGGAGGGAAGGACCATCGCCACCCTACGAACGAGCGAGCTCGGAATTTCGGTACCGATCGCCCTGATGACACCCCATCGACGCCGCTGACGACCAGTAGAGTCCGAGCGATGCATCGACGCTCCCTGGTTCTCCCGCTGGCTGTGGTCGCGATCCTGGCTGGCTGCGGTAGCGACCGGGCCGACGATCGGGGTACCACGACCACAACCACTACCACCACCGTCGCGGCCCCCCCATCGAGCACTGCCACCACCGTTCCCGACGACGCCGACTCAGGCGACACCACTACCAGCACGCCGGCAAACGACGACTCCACCACCACGGCCCCCGGCGACGATTCTGGCGCCACCACCCTCGCTCCGCCCCGCGATCCCAACGATGCGGGCTACCCCACCGTTCCACCCTCCACGCCGGTCACCTACCCCGAGACGGGCGGCTGATCGCCCACGCCGTTCGGGCCTCGGTGAGCTCAACCACCAAGCCCACACATAGTCCTTCAGGACCAGGCCGAACGGCCCGAAAACGCGCGAGTGGAAGTTTGGCTACAGAGCGGGTGCGGCGCGGTGGCGCACGGCCCCGGCGGGTGTGACCCGCATCAAGGTGTCGGGACCGGGTTCGCCCTCGACCTCAGCCGCGCCGTCGACGATCAGACTCATCCGATGGCTACCGGAGGCGGGCCAGAGCAGAGAAACCTGAGGGTTTTCAAGGGCTGCACGGGACGCGTTGCCACCAACCACCACCTCGATCACGTCACCGACGAAACGCGGCGAGACGTGGGTGACTCTCGGCGCGCCATCGCCGGCACCGCTGACGACGTAGGCCGTGGAGCCGTAGCTCTCGGCCAGAGGGCGGAGTTCGTCGAGAGAGACCTTCATACTCATGCCCACAACGCTATCTCGCAGCCTTTCCCGGCGCCTTGTTGTGCCGATGGAGCGCCATAGTGAAGCTCGTCTCCCCTCAGTGGGGCCGCCCCAGTCGGCCCGCGGCTGCCCTGGTCGCCATCTCACTCGCCGCCGGCGTGGTGGTGAGCGCCGCCCAGGCCCAGGACGCGAACGATCTCCCCTCACCACTCGACCCGGTCGAGATCGCCTCCAACGGAGCCGCAGTCGAAGCTGCACTCAGCGCGGTCGGCCTCGACGCGGCGTGGCGCGCCGCCACCGACCTGGGTGAGATCCCGCGCTCGATGGACATCTACTACACCGCAGAGAACGGACAGCCCGTCATCGACCTGCTGTCCACCGCCTCGACGCTCGAGTCGACCGAGGCGCTCCACAGCGAGGTCATCACGGAGCTTCGGATCGTGGCGCTGGAAAGAACCGAAGCGGTGGCCGATGAAAGGGCCCGGGTCATCGACCGCAACCGAGCCGACGCCCACCTACGCGGCGTGCTCGCGCTCCTGCGATCGGTCGCTCTCGACATGTTCGCCGGAACCGGCGAGGCCGACGATGTCCTGCTCGGCACCGACGGCGACGCCCTCTTCGATGCCCAACGAACTGTCGAGCTTCGCGGCCACACCCTCGAGGAGTTCCTCGAGCGGAGACTGGTCGGGATGGCCGAACTCTCCGCTGCCGAGGATGCACTCGCGGAGGCCATCGCCGATCGCCAGCGACTCGACACCGCCCACCTCCGACTTCACCGGGAAGCCAATGCTCTCGCTCGAACACGAAACGAACTGGAGACCGAAGCCAGAGCCCTCCTGCCTGTGGCCGCGGAGGCATTCCTCGAGGCCGGAGTCGCCTACGCATCGGGGTTGACCCCCCGGTCCCTGGAGTCCTATATCAACGCCGAACTGGCGCTGACCGAGGCCTTCCCCGGTTGTCGGATCTCGTGGCGAACCATCGCGGCGGTGGGTGCGGTGGAGGGGGCTCACGGCACCTACAACGGCCGCGAGATCGATCGTGATGCCGTGCCCGACCGACCGATCGTGGGGCTCGCTCTCAACGGTGTCAATACCGACAACTTCGGCGAGGTCGTGGCCGCCATCCCCGACACCGATGGTGGCCGATGGGACCGCGACAGCACCTTCGACCGGGCGGTCGGGCCGATGCAGTTCATTCCTGAGACCTGGGTGCGCTGGGCTCACGACGGCGATGGCGACGGGGTGTTCGATCCCCAGGATCTCGATGACGCTGCACTCGCCGCCGGCGCCTACCTCTGCAACTACGGCTCCCAGCGGCGCTGGGAAACCTGGAAGAACGCCGTATTCGGCTACAACCACTCAGCGGCCTACGTGGCATCGGTGAAGAGCGCTCACAACCGGATGCGCCGAGTCGTGCTACCCGAGATCGACGGTGGGATCGAACTCCAGCCGGCCGCTCCCTGGGACGCCTACATACCCATGCCGATTCCCGAGCCCGAAGACCCCGCTGCCGAAGATCCCGCTACCGCAGACCCCACCGCCGCAGAGGCTACCGGCTAGCGCAGAGCGGGGATCAGGTCGCCGTTGTCGCCGCTCACCGTCCATGAACCCACGCCGACAAACACCGCGAGATCGTCGAGAGCACGACGCAGGCCGTCGGCCACCACCGACGGATCGGTGCCCGCTTCGGAGAATGCGCCCAACACGCGAAGAACCCCATCCACTCGGTCGGTCTTGAGGTCGACCCTTCCCACCACGTCATCGCCGAGCAGGAAAGGCATCACGTAATAGCCATATTTCCGCTTGGCCTTCGGTGTGTAGATCTCGATCTTGTATTCAAAATCGAAGAGTCGCTCTCCCCGCTCGCGATGCCAGACCACCGGATCGAACGGCGACAGCAGGGTGCATGCGTCGACCGACCGTGGCTCGAGAGCATCGGGGTGCAGGTAAGCCTGGCGCCTCCAGCCCTGCACCTCCACCTCGATCAGCTTGCCGTCGGCCACCAACTCGAGCACGCGCTCCTTGGCGGGTCGTTTCGGTAGGCGGTGATAGTCGACGAGGTCGGGTAGCGCCGCCACCCCGAGGCTCGCTGCGGCGCGCATCAGTAGCTCGCGGTGAGCATCGTCTTCCGACGGTGCAGGCTGACTGCGGATGTGGGCCGGAACGATCCGATCGAGGAGATCGAACTCCTTGGCGAAGCCCGGCTTGCGACGGATGCCCACCTCACCGATTCGAAACAGCCAGTCGAGAGCCAGCGATCCGAGGGAGCGATCGCCCCACCATTGGCCTTCGCGGGGGCGGGGATCGTGGAGCTCGCCCGCGGTGAGGGGCCGGTCACGAACCTGGTCGAGCACCGCCTCTACATAGCCCGGATCCTCGCGAGCGAGGCGCGCCAGGCCTTCCCACGTCTCTCCGTTGCGAGCGCGATCCTTCGACCAGCGCAGCAGAGGTTCGTCCTCGACGGGCAACAGGGATGCCTCGTGACACCAGGTCTCGAACCACTCGTCGTGGGTGTAGGCGATGCGGTCGAGCAGGTCGGGGTCGTAGGGGCCGAGTCGGGAGAACCCCGGCATGTACTGGGTGCGGATCACCGCGGGCACCGAGTCGAGTTGGAGGAGTTGGAGACGACCCATCACCCGGCGCAGGTGGCGTCGATCCACCCGTCCCCGAGGCCGCGGGTCGCGAAAGCCCTGGGCCGCCAGCGAAATGCGGCGTGCTCGCGGGGCCGACAACCGCGGTGGTCGGGCGGTCATGAGGCGAGGTGGTGGGCCAGGGCCACAACGTCGGGGAGTCGCCAATGATCATGATCGTGGTGCAGATCGAGAGGATCGAGCTGTACCACCGGTAGTCCTGCCGCCTGGGCACCGAGTACGTCGGCGTGCACGGTGTCGCCTACATAGAGCGTGCGTGAAGGCTCGGTGCCCAGGGCCTCGATCGCAGGATCGAAGATCCGGGGGTCGGGCTTGGCGATCTGGATCACACCGGAGTCGACGATCGCGGCCACACGGGGCAGGGACCCGTAGTCGAGTTGGCAGATGCCGTGATCGAGGCATTGCTGCACCGCCGTGCCGTTGTTGTTGGTGACGATCGCCACCGGCAGTCGGTCCGATATGCGGGCGAAGGCGTCGATGTTGTGCTGCAGCGCGTGGGTCCAGACGTTCTCGACCGCTTCGGCCCGCCGGCCCAGGTCGCGGGCCCCCACGGCTGTCAGGAGATCGGTGCCGAAGAGGCCGAGAGCACCGAAGTAGGCCCGGTCGTAGTGACCCCAGGTACTCGGGTCGAGTTCATCAACCGCGTTACCGGCCAAGATTTCGGTAATGCCCCTCACCCCTGTGTAGTGAGCACGACTGGCATCGTGGCCATCGAAGTCGATCTCGACGCCGGCGTCGCGCACGGCGCGGGCCACCGGCTCGGGAGCGGGCACCACGAACACCCCGCCCATGTCGAACATGACTGCATCTATTTCAGCTGGTGCAAACACCCGGTGAGTAGAGCACGCGGACGGTGTCGGTGTCATCCATAGACTCGCTGCGTGCATCGTTCGGCCCCGGCGGCCTCCTCTCCCACCGGTCATCGGTTCTCGGGTTGGCGAATCCTGGCCCTCGCCACGGTGGCCATGGGGATGACAGGCCCCGGCCAGACCATCGGTGTGAGCGTTTTCATCGACCACTTCATCGACGACCTCGACCTGTCGAAGAACGCTGTTTCCGCCGGCTATGCGGTAGGCACGCTCACCGGATCACTGATGCTGCCATCGGTCGGACGATGGATCGACCGGTTCGGCGTGAGGCGGGCGATGACGACCATCGCGATCGGTTTCGTGCTCGCCCTCACCGCGATGGCGGGCGTGCAGGGCCTGGTCAGTCTCACCATCGGATTCGTGTTCATCCGGATGCTCGGACAGGGCAGCCTCTCCCTCGTCAGCATGGTTTCCATCTCCCTGTGGTTCGATCGGCGACGGGGCCTCGCTCTGGGTGTGGCCATGACCATCTCCTCCGCGATGATGGCTCTGTTTCCCGTCACCCTCACCTATGTGATCGCAGAGGCGGGCTGGCGTTCGGCCTGGCTCATCGCCGCCGGCGCTATCGCCACGATCGTGGTGCCGCTCGCCTGGTTCGGGATGATCGACAGTCCCGTGTCGGTCGACCAGTTCGCCGATGGCATCGCCCCCGAGCAACACACCGAGGCCAGGGACCCGTCGGTCGAGGTGAGCCTCGACCGGTCTGCAGCACTGCGCACACGAGCGTTTTGGATACTTGCCAGCGCGGTGGCTATGAGCTCGATGCTCGGAACGGGTCTCATCTTCCACCAGATCGCGCTCCTCGGAGAGTCCGGATTCACCGAAACCGAAGCGGCGATCATGTTTCTCCCCCAGGTGATCGGCACCTTCGTCGGTTCGCCGGCCATGGGCCTGGCGATCGACCGGATCGGCTCTCGCTTGGCTCCCGCCACCACCCTGGTGATGCTCAGCTTCACCCTGCTGCTGGCGGGATCGGTGTCGTCCACCTCCGCTGTGATCGGCTATGCGGTGGTGTTCGGACTCACAGCCGGGGCCACCCGCACTCTCGGCGCGGCCTTGATACCGGCCTGGTTCGGGGTCCGCCACATCGGTTCGATCCAGGGGGCGCTCACCTTCATCGGGGTGATGGGGTCTGCGGCAGGGCCGATTGCCTTCTCCCTCACCGAGTCCGCCACCGGTAGCCTTCGCGACACCGCCATGATCTGGGCGTTGGCGCCCATCGCGGCCGCAGTCTTCGCCATCACCACCCATCGTCCGGAGCGTTCATGAGCTCGATCACCGCAGTTGCCCGACCCATGCTTCGCGGCACCTCACACCAGGTGGCGTTCATCTCCGCGCTCACCATCGCTCCCCTGCTCATCGCCACCGCCCCCGGCGTGGTTCCCCGTCTCGTCACCGGGGTATATGCCGTCGCTGTCGTCGGACTCTTCGGGATCAGCGCCCTGTATCACCGCGGACCCTGGGGTGATCGAGGCCGGGCTGTCATGCGCCGACTCGACCATTCGATGATTTTCGTCGCGATCGCGGCGACCTATACACCGATCGCGGTGTTCGGACTACCCGTCGCCACCACGCGATGGATTCTCCCCACGGTTTGGGCCGGAGCGGCGATCGGCGTGGCCGGACGCCTGCTGTGGACGTCTGCCCCTTCAGTGGTGGTGGCACTGCCCTATGTGCTGCTCGGATGGGTCGGTGTGATCGCGGCCGACGACATGCTGGCCGGTCTCGGCGTGGCCGGTTTCGTGCTGGTGCTCGCCGGCGGTGGCCTCTTCACCATCGGCGCGATCGTGTATGCCCTACGGCGGCCCGATCCGTGGCCCCTCTGGTTCGGCTATCACGAGATCTTCCATCTCTTCGTGATCGCCGGAGCAGCCGTTCACTATGTGGCGGTTGCCTTCTTCGCGGTGCCGCTGGCCTGACGAAACTGTCAGCTCCCCGTCCAGTTGGGGGCGCGCTTCTCGGCGAACGCCACCGGGCCCTCCTTGGCGTCGTCGGAACCGAAGATGAGGCTCTGGAGGGGACCCTGGATCTCGAACAGCTCATCTTCGGTGTGGCCCTGGGTGGACTGAACCATCTGCTTCGATGCAGCCACCGAGAGGGGCGCATTGAGCGCGATCCTTTCGGCCAACTGGAGAGCGGCGTCGACGGCGCCTCCCTTTCCGGTGAGCCGCGAGATCAGGCCGGCGTCGAACGCTTCCTCAGCAGTGATCGGATCGCCGGTGACGGCCATCTCCATTGCCTTGGCGTAGCCGACTCGACTCGGCAACCTCATCAGTCCTCCGCCTGCCGCGAGAAGGCCGACCTTCACTTCGGGGACACCGAGCTTGGCTCCGTCCGACGCCACCAGAAGGTCACACGACAGGGCCAACTCGAGCCCACCCGCCAGGGCGAAGCCTTCGATTGCCGCTATGAGGGGCTTCTCCGCGCCGGCCCGGATGAACTTCAACATCGGTCCGATGTCTTCACCGCGTGCGAAAGCCTTGAGGTCCATGCCCGAGCAGAACCCTCGACCGTTGCCGGTGAGCACTCCGGCGGTGAGACCAGGGTCGGTGTTGAGCTCCTGTACCGCATCCCACAAGCCGTTGGAGAGAGCGCTGTTGATTGCGTTCATCTGGTCGGGCCGGTTGAGGGTGATGATCAGGACGCGGTCGCGGCGCTCGGTGAGCACCGCCGGTTCGTTTGATTCCTCGGTCATTGTGGTCTCCTACTTGGGTGGCATCCGGATGCCGCCATCGAGGCGGATCGTCTCGCCGTTCATGTACGGGTTGGTGATGCACTCCATCACGCCGAAGGCGAGTTCCTCACCGCTGCCGAGCCGCTTGGGAAACAGCACCGACTGGCCGAGATGGTTCTTGAATTCTTCCGAAGCCTCGCCCTCGCCGTAGATCGGAGTGTCGATCAGGCCGGGGGCGATGGTGTTCACCCGGATTCCCACCGCGCTCAGGTCGCGTGCGATCGGCAGGGTCATTCCCACCACGCCGCCCTTCGACGCGGAATAGGCGCACTGTCCGATCTGGCCATCGAAGGCCGCGGCCGACGCCATGTTGACGATCGCACCTCGCGACCCGTCGGCGTCGACCGGTTCGGTCTGCGCCATCGCCGCGGCTGAGCGGCTGAGCATGTTGAAGGTGCCGATCAGGTTGACCTTGAGGACGAAGCCGAACTTGTCGAGATCGAGGGGCACATTGTTGCGGTCGATGGTGCGACCCGCGTAGCCGATGCCGGCGGAGTTGACGAGGGCCCGCAGGGGACCCATCTCCGAGGCTGCGGCCACCGAGGCGTCGGCATCCTCGACGCTGGAGACATCACACTTCACGAAGAGGCCGCCGATCTCGGAGGCCACCGCCTGGCCGAGTTCTTCGTTGAGGTCGGCAACGACCACTCGAGAGCCGGCGTCAGCCAGCTGGCGCGCACATGCTTCGCCGATGCCCGAGGCACCGCCGGTGACGATGGAGGAGCTCCCCTCCAGGTTCATTCTTGGCATCAGGAATCGATCCTTTCGATGATCGTTGCGTTGGCGAGTCCGCCGCCCTCACACATGGCCTGGAATCCGTAGCGGCCTCCGGTGCGCTCGAGTTCGTGTACGAGGGTGGTCATGAGCTTGGCTCCCGAGCACCCGAGGGGATGACCGAGGGCGATGGCGCCGCCGTTGACGTTGACCTTCTCGAGGTCGGCGCCGGTGGCCTTTTGCCAGGCGAGCACCACCGAGGCGAAGGCCTCGTTGATCTCGAAGAGGTCGATGTCGTCGAGGGAGAGATCATTCTTGGCGAAAATCTTCTCGGTCACGGGAATCGGACCCTTCAACATGGTGACCGGATCAGTGCCGGCGAGGGCGAAGGAGTGGAAACGGGCCTTCGGCTTCAAGCCCAGCTCAGCGGCCTTCTCGGCGCTCATGATCAGAACCGCGGCGGCTCCATCAGCGATCTGGGAAGAGTTTCCGGCGGTGATCCGCCCGTCTTCCTGGAAGGCGGGCTTGAGGTTGGCGAGGGCCTCGGCCGTGCTGCCATTGCGGATGCCTTCATCTTGGGTGTGGAGTTCGGTGGCACCGTCGATCTCGATGGGTACGGGCACGATCTCGGCGTCGAAGCGACCCTCGTCGCGGGCCCTCTCCGCCCGCTGCTGGCTCTGAGCGCCGAAGGCATCGAGCTGCTCGCGGGTGATGTCGAATTCGTCGGAAATGAGATCGGCACCGATGCCCTGGGGAGGCAGGCCGGTGTCGGCGTAGCGCTCCATCATCGAGGGCGGGAAGGGCATGCCCATCTCGCCGTTGACGGCGGAGGCGCCCATCGGAGTGGTGGTCATCGATTCGACGCCGAGGGCCACGACGATGTCGTAGACGCCGGCCATCACACCCTGTGCGGCGAAGTGCATCGCCTGCTGGCTCGAACCGCACTGGCGATCGACGGTGGTGGAGGGGACCGACTCGGGCCAACCGGCCGCGAGTACTGCATTGCGCCCGATGTTGAAAGCCTGCTGGCCGACCTGCATCACACAACCGGTGATCACGTCGTCGACGGCCGACGGGTCGAAGCCGTTGCGTTCTTCGAGCGCCTTGAGCACGTGGGCGCCCAGATCGGCCGGGTGCCAGTCCTTGAGCCGGCCGTTGCGCTTGCCCGTGGGTGTGCGAACAGCATCCACGATCACAGCATCGGACATTGTCTGCCGAGTGATTGTCTGCCGAGTGATTGTTTGCCGAGTGATGGTTGGGCTAGCCATTTCCTGTGTCTCCTTGGGTTCGGGAGTTCTGAAGATTGAGATTGATGTTGGTGTCGAGCCGCTCGAGCAGCTCGGCCAGTAGCTGGCGGTCGCTGCGGCTGATCCCCTGCCTCAGCTCCAGACGGAAGTCGGCATCTATGGCATAGAAGCGGTCGACTAGATCGCGTCCGCTGTCGGTGGCGGCCACCAGCCACACCCGTCGGTCGGCGGGGTCAGGAAGGCGCTCCAGCAGGCCTCGGGCCTCGAGTTGATCGATCATGGTGCCGATCGCGGCGCGGCCGAGATCGACCATCTCGGCCAGTTCGGTCTGGGTGCTCTCGCCGAAGTCGGCGACATAGGCCAGCAGGCTGGCCTGATTGAGGTTGAGATCGAGGGGTTCGAGGCGCTGGTCGAACGCTGAGCGAAGTCGGCGGGCGGTGCCGATGATGGCGATCTCGAAACGACGCCAGGATGGAGTGGCTCGAGCTGATTCCGACTGCAACACAGATCGTATGGTTTCATACAATCTGCGTGAAGACAATATTGCATCGTATGGCGTCGGTCACACCGCTAGGTCCGGGACCGTCGATTCCGACGGCTCCGGGATGTCGCTGCGCCCGGCACCGGCTCCCAGCGGAACCGCTTCAAAGCGACGACCGCGCCCAATGCCATCCATGCCACCATCACCGCCAGGTGATCCCACTCGAAGGCGGGGCTGTCGCTGAACGGGCTCATGGCCTCGGAGAACGAGATGGCGAAGTGCTTGAGCGGGAAGATGTCGCCGACGACTTCCAACCAGCCAGGCGTGTCGCTACCGAAGCTGACGAAGACGTTGGAGATGAAGCCGAGCGGCAAGAGAGAGGCGCTGGTCATCGACTGGGCCGAGGCCGCCGTCTTCGCCAAGGCCGCCACCGCCACACCCAAGGTGGCGAAGCAGGCCGAACCGATCGCGAACGAGACCGCCATCGCCGGCACCTTGGCGGCCTCGATGTTGATGCCGTAGGCCACCACGCCGATTCCCACCATCACCACCATCGACACGAAGGCGATGATCATGCCGGAGATCACCACCGCCGACATGTACATCCACGGCGCCACCGGGGTGCCCCGCACCCGCTTGAGGATGCCGAGGTCACGGCGGTTGGAGAGATTCATCCCGATATTGGTGTAGGTGGCCGATGCGGCCGCGAACACCGCCAGGCCCGGGGCGTAGAACTGGGAGGTGGAGATGCGACCGTACTGGGTGTCGCCGAGCTCGTCGTTGCCGAACATCGCCACGAAGAGCACCAACATGATCAGGGGCAGGCCGATCGTGAAAAAGGCTCCTACCGGAGTGCGGACGAAGATCCGGTTCTGGGCGCCGACAAAACGCAGCACGATCCGCAGATCCCTCATGAATCGGCCCCGCTCTCGGCGACCAGCTGGAGATAGACACTCTCCAGATCACGCGAAGCAACCGAGAGGCCGCCCAACTCGATCCCCACATCGATGGCCCAAGCGGTGATGTGGGCGAGATCCGCAGTGGGAGCCGACGTGACGATCTCCACCGCCCGATCGCGCCCCGTGACCGTGCCCGAAAGGGGATCCAGCAGGCCGGAGAGGGGCGCATCGACGGTGGGCAGGTCGAATCGGATGGTGGTGCTGGCATCGGCCGATGCCCTCAGCTCAGCAGGTGTGCCCTCGGCCACGATGCGCCCGCCCGCGAGCACGAGAACCCGATCGGCGAGGTGCTCGGCCTCATCGAGGTAGTGGGTGGTGAGCACGACGGTACGACCGAGGGAGGTGAGGTTGGAGATCAGGTCCCAGCTGCGGCGCCGGGCCGCCGGATCGAAACCGGTGGTGGGCTCGTCGAGGAAGATGAGCTCCGGATCACCGATCAGTCCGAGAGCCAGATCGATCCGCCGCTGCTGACCCCCCGACAGGCTGGCCACTCTTTCGTCGGCCTTCTCCTCGAGCTCCACCAAGGCCAGAAGTTCGTCGACGCCTCGACGCCGCGAGTAGGCGAATCCATAGAGCTCGAGCACTTCTCGGACGGTGAACTCCGTGTCGACACCCGCCGACTGCAGCACTATGCCGATCCGGTCGCGAAAGCGACGATCACCGGTGCCGGGGTCGACCCCGAGCACCTCGACCCGACCGCTGTCTCGTACACGGTGGCCTTCGAGGACCTCGACGGTGGTGGACTTCCCCGCACCGTTGGGGCCGAGGATCGCGAGAACCTCACCCTCCTCGACCGAAAACGAGATCCCGTCGACGGCACGGAAGTCGCCGTATGTCTTGGTGAGGTTGCTCACCTCGATGGCTGTTGTCATGGCTTGGTCACCCTACCGAAGCCGAGGGGCTGCCTCGTTCGTCGGAAAAGGGCAGAATCAACAGATGCGTCCCCTCCCCGGAATGGCGATCATTGCCGAGTACACCACTCGGTTCTCGGCCGACGTCGCCGTCGCCCTGCTCTGGGACTCCGGCTATGAGGCGACGATCCTGAGTGATCCGGCCCACTCAGTTGCTCCACATCACGTGACCGACCGCATGTTCTTGATCGTCGTACGTGAGGAGGTGGCCGACCATGCCAGCGAGATCCTCCTCGACGAAGCCGTCAACTCCGAGACCGAAGAGCTCGACGCCCAGTATCACCATCGCCCGTTCCACCGCCGACCCACCTGGTTTCGGTGGGCGGCGTGGAGCGTGTTCTGGTCGATTCCCGGCCTCTTCATCCTGGCGATCCTCATGATCACCTGGACCCTGCTCGACGGCTTGTTCCCCTAGGTCAGTCGATGCCCTGGCCGCCGGAGGTCTCCGCCACCGACTGCTTCCCGGCCGAGATCCACGGCATCATCGAACGAAGTTCCTTACCGACGATCTCGATCGGATGGTTGTGCCCGGCCTCTTCGAGGGCACGGAACTTCGCCCGGCCCGTTCGGCTCTCCTCCACCCAGTTGGCGGCGAAGGTGCCGTCCTGGATCTCGGTGAGAAGCTGCACCATGGTGGCCTTCACATCGTCGTTGATGACGCGGGGACCCGAAGACAAGTCGCCCCACTCAGCGGTGTCGCTCACCGAGTAACGCATCCCCGCTATGCCTTCTTCATACATCAGATCGACGATCAGCTTGAGCTCGTGGAGGCATTCGAAGTAGGCGACCTCAGGCTGGTATCCCGCCTCGACAAGTGTCTCGAACCCGGCCTGCACGAGGCGGGTGGTGCCTCCGCACAGGACGGCCTGCTCACCGAACAGATCCGTCTCGGTCTCCTCGGTGAACGTGGTCTCGATCACTCCCGCCCGGGCGCCGCCGATGGCATCGGCGTAGGCGAGAGCGAGAGTCTTCGCTCCCCCGGTGGCATCCTGCTCTACCGCGATGAGAGCCGGTACACCGCCGCCTTCCACATAGGTGCGGCGCACGAGGTGGCCGGGGCCCTTCGGGGCCACCATGCACACGTCGATCCCCTCAACGGGAGAGATGAGATCGAAACGGATGTTGAATCCGTGGGCGAAGAAGAGCGCGTCTCCCTCCGCGAGGTTGGGGGCCACGTGCTCTTCGTAGATCGCGGCCATCTCGGTGTCGGGCATCAGCATCATCACCAGATCGGCTTCCGCCACCGCGGCCCCGATCGGCAGCACCCGCAGGCCGGCCGCTTCGGCCTTGGCCACCGACGACGAACTCTCGCGCAGCCCTACTCGCACGTCGATCCCGGACTCCTTGAGGTTGAGGGCGTGAGCATGGCCCTGCGAGCCGTAGCCGAGAACGGCAACCTTGCGGTCGGCGATCGCAGAGCGATCGGCGTCGGATTCGTAATAGATGTTGGCCACAGCCAGTCCTTCCGTGTCTTCTTCTAGTGCCCCCGCTACGGGGGAGTTCTCAATCGAGTGATGGCAGGGCAACTCTGCCGGTGCGTTGGAGCTTGGCGATCCCGAAGGGTCGTAGCGATGCCTCGAACTCGTCGAGTCGGGCCGGGCGGGCCGACAACGACAACATGATCTCCGAGTCGTTCTCGCTCAGGACGAATGCCCGCCAGTCGTCGATCAACTCGAGCAGGTCGTGACGATGACCGGCATCGGCGCAGACGGTGACCAGCATGAGCTCACGCTCGACGGCGTCGAGTGGGTCGAGCTCGCGGATCTCGACGACGTTGATGAGCTTGTTGAGCTGCTTCACCACCTGGTCGAGGGGCGAGCCCTCGACATCGACGGTGAAGGTGATGCGGCTGAATCTCTCGTCGTCGGTGGGGGCAACGGCGAGAGAATGGATGTTGTAGCCACGGCGTGAGAAGAGCCCGGCGACGCGAGCCAACACACCCGGCTTGTTTTCCACGGTGGTGACGATCGTGTGCCAACGCTGGGTGGGGGTGGCCGAGTTCATCGCAGGAGGCCTTCCTGGCTCGGATCGACCTGGATCTCAGAGTTGGTCTTACCCGAGGCCACCATCGGGAACACGTTTTCGCGGGCGTCGGTGCGGAACTCCACCACCACCGATCGATCATTGATCTCGTTGGCCTTGACGATCGCGGGTTCGACCTCTTCGGGCGACTCCACGCGAATGGCCTCACATCCCATCGACTCGGCCCACTTCACGTAGTCGGGGACCCGGTCGGAGAGATGGACCTCGCTGTAACGGCGGTCATAGAACATCTCCTGCCACTGGCGCACCATGCCGAGATAGGAGTTGTTGAGCAGGGCCACCTTGATCGGAATGTCCTCGACGGTGGAAGTGACGAGTTCCTGCGCCGTCATCTGGAAACAACCATCGCCGTCGACGGCCCACACCCGCCGATCGGGCATGCCCGTCTTCGCACCGATCGCAGCAGGGATGGAGAAGCCCATCGTGCCGAGTCCACCGGAGTTGATGAAGGTGTAGGGATGATCGAACTTCCACCATTGGCTGGTGTACATCTGATGCTGGCCGACACCGGAGCACACGATCGTGTCGCTCGGGTTGTTGTCGCGGAGCTGCTCGATGACGAACTGGGGCTTGAGTTTCTCACCCGGCTCCGACTGTTGGTAGACGAGCGGGAAGCGCTCCTGCCAACCGGACACCGTGGAGCGCCACGCCTGGCGGTCGGCGTGGGTTTCGACACCGCCGAGCTCGCGTAGAGCCTCGATGAGCGACTCGATCACCAGCTTGCAGTCGCCCTGGATGCCCACATTGACCTGGCGGACCTTGCCCAACTCGGCGGGATCGATGTCGACATGGATGATCTTCGCGTCGGGCGCGAAACCGTCGAGCTTGCCCGTGACCCTGTCGTCGAAGCGGGCACCGAGCGAAACCAGAAGGTCCGACTGCTGGATCGCGGTGACGGCGGTGTAGTTGCCGTGCATTCCGGGCATGCCCAGGCAGAGGTCGTGGCGATCAGGGAAGGCACCGCGGGCCATGAGGGTGGTGACCACCGGGATCTGCACCATCTCCGCCAATTCGAGGAGAGCCTCCGCGGCGCGGGCCCTGAGGACTCCGCCGCCGACGTACAGCACGGGCCGCTCGGCATCGCGGATCATCTCCGCGGCCTGGCGGATCAACTCGCGGTCGCCTTCCATGACGGGGTTGTAGCCGGGCAGCTCCATGTCGGCGTCGCTGGCCTGATACCAGTTCATCGCCGCTCTGGGACTCGAAGGATCGACGATGTCCTTGGGGATGTCGACCAGCACCGGGCCGGGGCGGCCGGTGGTTGCGATATGGAAGGCCTCGTGGATGATGCGGGGAATGTCTTGGGCCTCGGAGACCAAGAAGTTGTGCTTGGTGACCGCCATCGTGATGCCGGTGGTATCGCACTCCTGGAAAGCATCGGTGCCGATCGCCGCATAAGGAACCTGGCCGGTGATGCACACCATCGGCACAGAGTCGAGGAAGGCATCACAAAGAGGGGTGACCATGTTGGTGGCGGCGGGCCCACTGGTGACCATCGCCACCCCGGGGCGCCCGGTGGCATGCGCATAGCCCTCGGCCATGTGCCCGGCCCCCTGCTCGTGGCGCACGAGGACGTGGCGAATCGACGACTCGATGATGGGGTCGTAGACGGGAAGGATCGCGCCGCCGGGTAGCCCGAACATCACATCGACACCTTCGTGTTCGAGTGCCTTGACGAGGGCCTCGCCGCCGGAGATTTGTTGCTTGCTCATGGGATCGGATTCCAAGGGTGGAGCGCAAGTTGCGAACGGACAGAAAACTAGCGGCCCAAAATGCGAAACGACCTCCCGAAGGGAGGTCGTGCACACGGTGAGCCGCTTGGGACGCGACCGTGCGCTAACGAATACCTACTACGAGGAGTCGCTGAGCACGGTTCACAGCGCCAAGTATGACTCGTGCTGCCGGCCATGACAACGTGACCGGCGTGGCTGGCCTCGGCGTGTACCCCGGATCGTTCGATCCTCCCACGCGAGCCCACATCGAGATCGCCCTCGCGGCCCGCCGCCACCACGACCTCGAGAGAGTGGATCTGGTGGTGTCGACAGTGGCGTTGGGCAAGTCCGATGCCCTCGTGCCGCGTCTCGAGGATCGAGTGGATGTGCTGCGCGCGACGGTGGCCGACATCGACGGGCTGAGCGTGAGGGTCACCGAGGCCCAGATGATCGTCGACATCGCCGAGGGCTACGACGTGGTCGTGATGGGGGCCGACAAGTGGGCCCAGGTCAACGATGTGGTCTGGTACGACAACGAAGGGGACCGCGATCGCGCCCTCGAACTTCTCCCCACCGTCGCTCTGGCCCCCCGGCCCCCTCACCCGATCCCCGCTCACCAAGCGCTTCCGCTCCGCGACGATCTGCTGGAGATTTCGTCGAGCGCCGTGCGGGCCGGCCGGGTGGAGTGGATGACCGACGCGGCCGCCCGATTCGACCGGGCCACGGGTGCCTGGACCGACCACGATCGCTATCGTCGCTGGCTCAGCCGCTGATCAGACCGAGTGATGCCGACAATCCATCGACCCACCTGGACCCAAACCGACCGCGAGATTCTCCGACTCGCCGTTCCCGCGCTCGGTGCCCTCACGGCCGAACCTCTCTACGTGCTGGCCGACACTGCGGTCGTCGGCCACATCGGCACTCCCGAACTCGGCGGCCTGGCCCTTGCTTCCTCGCTATTGCTGGTGGCCTTCGCCCTGTTCATCTTCCTCGCCTACGGCACCACCGCTTCGGTGGCCCGGCTCCTGGGGGCCGGTGAGCACGCCCGCGCCGCTCACCAGGCCGTGCAGGGGGTGTGGCTGGCCCTGTTCGTAGGTGTGCTGGCGGCAGTTGTCGGCCTTTTTGCGGCCGAGTCGCTCATCTCCCTGCTGGGAGGTGAGGGAGAGATCGCCGCCAACGCTCTCATCTACTTCCGCATCTCGCTGCTCGGGGTGCCGCCGATGCTCGTTGCCCTCGCCGGGGTCGGCTACCTGCGAGGCCTCCAGGACACCAAGCGGCCGTTCTACGTGGCCCTGGCCACCGCTGTCTTCAATCTCGTTCTCGAACTTGTCCTCATCAACGGGTTCGGCTTCGGGATCGGCGCCTCGGCCCTGTCTACCGTCTTCGCCCACTGGCTCTCGGCGGGCCTGTTCACCTGGTGGATCGCGAAAGCGGTGGCTGTCCACGGGGTGAGGCTTACTCCCGACCCCCGAACCATCACTCGGCTAGCCGGTGCGGGCCTCGAACTCATGATGCGCACCGCCGCCATGCAGGGCGGCCTTCTCGTCACCCTCGGTGTGGCCGCCCGGATCGGTGACGACGACCTGGCCGCTCACGAGGTGGCATTCCAGCTCTGGAGTGTTCTCGCTCTGAGTCTCGACGCGGTGGCAATCGCCGCTCAGGCCTTGATCGGACGAGCCCTCGGCGCCGGCGACACCTCCGAAGCGCGGCGGATCGGCAAGCGGGTCGTGCAATGGGGATGGTGGGCAGGAGTCGGATTGGCGATCGTGGTTCTCGCCACCTCGCCCATCGTGCCCGGAATCTTCTCCAACGATCCTGCGGTCACCGCACTGGCTGCATTCCTGCTCATCCACGTCGCCCTCTGGCAGCCGCTGAACGGGATTGTCTTCGCTCTCGACGGCATCCTCATCGGCGCCGGCGACCTCCGGTTCCTGGCCTTCGCCATGGTGGCAGCCTCAGCCATACTCGCAACCGGCGGCTTCCTGGTGCTCCAACTCGACCTCGGCATTGGCTGGCTCTGGGGCGCAATCGGCCTATGGATGACAGCGCGGGCTGCGGCTCTTCTTCACCGGTTCCGCGGCGACACCTGGCAGGTCACCGGCGCGGTTCGCTGAGTCAGCCCCT
Organism: Acidimicrobiales bacterium; assembly: GCA_029263215.1. Classification (GTDB taxonomy): domain Bacteria; phylum Actinomycetota; class Acidimicrobiia; order Acidimicrobiales; family Aldehydirespiratoraceae; genus OFTM10. Next base: position 33,300 of record JAJCXY010000098.1, on the reverse strand, counting down.
CGCCTTGCGGCCGAGGATCTCGGCGACGGCACGGCCATCGGCCTGACCTCGGGTGGCCGCCATGATCCGGCCGGTGAAAAAGCCCTGCATCTTCTTGCGATCTCCATCGTCACCACTGGTGAATCGGTCCCATTCGGCGGGGTTGTCGGCGACCAATTGATCGACGAGTACGTCGAGCTCATCAGACTCCATGGCTTCGAACCCGAGTTCTGTCGCGATGGCCTTCGGGTCGCCGCCCTGACTGGCGAGCTGGGCGAGCACCTGCTTGGTTTGGGTGGCGGTGAGCTCGCCGGCGGTCTCCATCGAAATGAGCGCCGCGAGGCCCTCGACCGACACGAGCGACCAGTCGTCGATCGCAAGATCGTTCTCGATGCGGGTGAGTACCTTGTCGGCGTCGGCGCCCGCTTCGATGGCGGCGAGCGCCAAGTTGTCTTGGCCGCGCTCGACAACGGTGGCGATCGTGGCGGCGCTCACGGTGCAACGCGCCGCGAACCGCGCCCGGCGAGCAGCGGGAAGCACGGGCAGGGTGGCATCGATGGCCGCCACCACATCGGCGGATGGACGCAGCGGCACCAGATCGGGTTCCTGGAAGTAGCGGTAATCGTCGGCGTCCTCCTTCGAGCGCCCCGGGGTGGACCGGCCACCGGCTTCGTCCCAGTGGCGGGTCTCCTGGCGAGGCGCCTCGCCGCTGCCGTAGAGATCGATGTGGCGCAGTGCTTCGTACTCGATCGCCCGCCCGAGCGACCGGATCGAGTTGATGTTCTTGATCTCACATCGGGTGCGCAGTTCGTCTGAGCCCACGGGGCGCACCGACACGTTGGCGTCGACGCGCATGGATCCTTCTTCCATCTTCGCGTCGCTCACCTCGGTGGCGAGAAGGATGTCGCGCAGCTCCGAGACGTAGGCCTTGGCATGGTCGATGGTGCGGATGTCGGGCCGGCTCACCACCTCGACGAGAGGTACTCCCGCACGGTTGTAGTCGACGAGGGAGTACTCGGCGTCGTTGATCCGCCCACCACCTCCGATGTGGGTGGTCTTGCCCGCATCCTCTTCGATGTGAGCTCGCTCGATGCCGACCACTGCGCCATCGCCCAACATCAGCTCACCATCGATGCTGGTGGGCTGGTCGTATTGGGTGGTCTGATAGTCCTTGGCCATGTCGGGATAGAAGTAGTTCTTCCTCGCCATCACCGACGGCCTGACCTCACAACCGAGCGCACGACCGAGCCGCATGGCGAACTCCACCGCGGCTGCGTTGATCACCGGGAGCGAGCCCGGTAGCCCCACACACACCGGGCATACGTTGGTGTTGGGATCGGAGGTGAACTCGTTGGCACAGCCACAGAACAGCTTCGTGACCGTGGCGAGCTCAACGTGCACCTCGAGGCCGACCACGAGCTCCCAACCGTCGGGCAGTGCCTTCTCGGCGGTTTCGGTCATGACTCACCTCCGGCGTTGGCGGCCGCTTCCAATACCGCGCCCACCCTGAACGTCAGGGCATCGTGGGTGGCCGGCGCCAGCACCTGCACGCCCACGGGCATGCCGTCGTCGCCGACCCCGAACGGCACCGAGATTCCCGGATGACCGACCAGGTTCGAAGGGATGGTGCATACGTCGTTGACGTACATCGTCATCGGATCCTGGGATCGCTCACCCATCGGGAACGCAGTGGTGGGTGCGGTGGGCGTGATCAGAACGTCGACCTTGTCGTAGACCGAAGCGAAATCGTTGAGCATCATCGTGCGCACCTTCAAGGCCTTTCCGTAGAAGGCGTCGTAGTAGCCCGCCGACAAGGCATAGGTGCCGAGCATGATGCGCCGCTTCACCTCTTCGCCGAACCCGGCAGTGCGGGTGGCGGTGTTCATCTCGCCGGTGGTGGCGCCGTCGACCCGCAGGCCGAAGCGGACTCCATCGTAGCGAGCCAGGTTGCTCGAAGCCTCGGCGGGGGCGACCAGGTAGTAGGCGCTGAGCCCGAGCGTGGCCGAAGGCACCGACACCTCCTCCACCTCGGCACCAGCCGCGGCGAGTGCCTCCACCGCGGCGTTGGTGCGGGCGATCACGTCGGGGGAGATCCCTTCGACCGAACCGGGTCCACCGGACAACTCGCGCACGACTCCCACTCGTAGGCCGTCGACCCCCTGATCGAGGACCGCTCCGGCCGAGGGAACGAAGTCGACGATGGAGGTGGTGTCGCGGGGATCGTGGCCCGCGATCAGGTCGAACAGGGCCGCGGCGTCGGCGACATCAGCGGCAAACGGGCCTATCTGGTCGAGGGAGGAGCCGAACGCGATCAGGCCATAGCGGCTCACCGCTCCGTAGGTGGGTTTCATACCCACCACTCCACAGAATGCAGCCGGCTGGCGCACCGACCCACCGGTGTCGGAGCCGATGCCCAACGCGGCGAACCCCGCGGCCACCGAAGCAGCGCTGCCACCGCTAGATCCTCCCGGTACACGAGACACATCGAGTGGGTTGTGGGTGGCTCCGAACGCGGAGTTTTCGGTGGAGGAGCCCATCGCGAACTCATCGAGGTTGGTCTTGCCCACGAACACCGCACCTGCGGCCGCCAACTTGGTGACCACGGTGGCGTCGTAGGGTGGGATCCATCCCTCGAGGATCTTCGACGAGCAGGTCGTGGGGATCCCGCGGGTGCACATGTTGTCCTTGAGGGCCACCGTCGCTCCGGCCAATGGACCGGGGTCTCCTCCCGCCGCCACCGTTGCATCGACCGCCTCCGCCTGGACCCGTGCCGATTCCTCGGTGACCAGGTTGAACGCGTGGATTTCCGCCTCGCGGGCGTCGATTCGTGCCAGGTGCTCTTCCAGCACCTCGACTGCGGAGCGCTCGCCGGCGCGAACGGCCCGAGCTGTCTCGATCGCACTCACGGTTGCTCCCCCAATACCGGAGGAACCCGGAAATGACCGTCCTCGGCGAAAGGTGCCTGGGCCAGCAGCTCGAAACGGTCGAGTGATTCCACCAGTTCGTCGGGGCGGGTGACATTGACCAGGGGCAGGGGGTGCGCGGTGGGCGGAATGTCGCCCACATCGAGCGATTCCACATCCTCGGCGTGATCCAGTACGTCGCCCAACTGTTCTGTGAACCGGTCGATCTCGGCCTCGCTCAGTTGGAGACGGGCGAGTCGGGCGACGTGGACCACGTCGTCGCGGGTGATGCGTTCAGACATGAGGCCAAAGGATAGGCAGGTGACGCGTCTACGCTGCGCTGCGTGCTCACCCATCCGTTCTTAAGCCCCGAATGGATCGGAGCGGTCCGCGAAATCCGAGCCGACTACACCGACCGCGCCGGCCCCGTCGAATTCGAGGTGGCGGCCAACGTCACCGTCACCGACCCCCCGTTCGGCCCCGGCCCGGTGAAGGGCCACATCGACGCCACCGGACCGGCGCTCACCATCGAGGAGGGCCACCTCGACCGCCCGGACTTCTCGATCGAGATCCCCTACGAGGTGGCCCGACAGCTTTTTGTGCAGAGAGATCCGGCCCAGGTGATGCCTGCACTGATGGGGGGTCGGGTGAAACTCACGGGCGACTCCTCCAAGATCCTGCTGCTGGCAGGCAGCATCGCTCCGCCGCCCGGCGACGACGACCGGGTCGCGCTCGCCCGTGAGGTACTGCATCGGATCGACGCTGTCACCGCCTAGCCGAGCCAGGGATGGTCAGCCCGTGAGTTCGGTGGCGATCACGATGGTCTTGCCCCGTTCGTGCACCTCTCCCGCCGGTGGGTCGGTGGCGAGCACCGGCAACGAGGGACTGCCCTGTACGCCGGTGACCACGAACCCGGCAGCTTCGAGGATGTCGGTGGCTTCATCGACATCGAGCCCGATCACCGCGGGCACCTCCCGTGGCTCGGGGCCGTCGGAGATCACGATCGTCACCACGGTGTCGGCCTCCACCACCGCACCGGTGGAGGGTTCGAACCGGATCACTTCTCCGAACGGCACGTCTTCATCGAAGGCGTGAGCCTCCCCCGGGACGAGTCGGAGAGCCAGGAGCTGCTGGGCCGCGACCTGCTCGGTGAGTCCCTCGGTGGCCTCGGGTACCGAACGCTGGCTCGGGCCGCTCGACACCACCACGTCGATGGCAGTGCCCGGTTCGAGCCCGGTGACGCCCGCCCCCACGACCACTTCGATCACCAGCCCTGCGGCCACGAGCTCGTCTTCTCGCTCACGGACGGTGCCGAGCGTAAGCCCGTCGGCTTCGAGCCTGAGTCGGGCATCGTCGAGGGGAAGCCCCTCGAGATCGGGAACTGTGACGGTGGGCTCTCCGAGCGAGACGAAGATGGCCAGCAACTCGCCCTCTTCCAGAGCCTCGCCGGCGGCCGGGTCGGTGGCCACCACCTCACCTGCCTCGGTTCCCGGCTCACGGGTGCTGCGGAAGTCGAGCTCCCAGCCGAACTCGGCCAGATCCGCCGTGGCCTGATCGCGGGTGGCACCGACCAGCTCGGGAACGTCGTGGCTCACCGGCCGGCTGTTGAGCCAGCCGACGACCCCGGCCACGATGCCGGCGGTGATGACGACTGCGGCCACGATGGCCCATGGCCAGCGCCGGCGGGGCCCGGAATCGACGGCCGGTGCAGCGGTGGCGTCGACCGGGCCGAGGGCGTGGATCGTGCCGTGTTGGGTGGCATCCAAATCGGCAACATCGCCCAGCACCGGCCCCACCAGAGGCAGGGGATTGGGTCGGGCGAGGTCGCCGGCGGAGGCCATGAGCGAGGCGGCCAACTCCCCCGCGGACGGCCGCCCGGCGGGATCGAGATCACCGGCTCGCCGCAGCACGCTCTGAAGGGGTCCGAGATCGCCATGAGGTTCGAACGGCGTATCGGCTCGCGCCATGAGGGTGCTGATGGCCGTGTCGCCGGCAAAAGGCACCTCACCGGTGACACATTCATTGATCGCCAACGCGAGGGCGTAGACATCGGCGGCCGGGCCGACCCGCTCGCCTCGCGCCTGCTCGGGAGCGGCGTAGCGGGCCGTCCCCACCAGCGAGCCGTCCTGATCGGTCCAGCCGGCTTCCGCGATGGCCCGAGCCAGGCCGAAATCCGCGATCCGCAGACGACCGGTGTCGTCGAAGAGGAGGTTGGCCGGCTTGATGTCGCGATGCACGAGATCCTGACCATGGGCATAGTCGAGACCACGGGCTGATTCGAGCCCGACGAGCAGGGCCTGCGACAACGACAGGCGATGACCCGCGTCGAGCATGGAGCGCAGGGAGCCACCCCCCAGATATTCGCTGACCAGATAGGGGACCTCGTCGTGGCCCCAGTCGTAGACCCCCAGCACATGGGGATTGTTGAGCGATGCGGCGGCCTGGGCCTCGGCGCGGAATCGACGCAGGAACGCATCGTCGCCGGCGAGACCCTCGTGGAGAACCTTCACCGCCACCCGGCGCCGCAAGGTGACGTCGTCGGCCAGGAAGACCCTTGCCGACGCTCCCCTCCCTATGGGCGCGATGATGCGGTAGCGCCCACCAAGGACGCGACCTACTTCGCCATCGAGCGACGTGGAGATCATTGCGCCAACGGTACCGTTCCTCCGACCACCGACGGTGACTCCCCCCGAGGCGCTTCTCGGCCCGCCCTCGGTCGACCCCATCTGACAGGATCAAACCGATGCACAGACGCCACAAGCTCGTCATGGCCGCTTTCGTGACCGCCGGCCTCGCGTTCTTCGTCGCGGCCGGCCTGATCGGCAACAGCGGTACCGACGACGTATCGGTGATCAACAACCCGGCCATCGACGCCCTGATCCCCAACCGGGGCGACGAGGTGCTCCAGCAACAGCAGGTGGGCATCGACCTCGCCGCCGAGTTCCGCCTCGTCCAACTCACGATCTCACCGGATGCCGCTTGCAACTTCCCCGTCGACGTAACCAGCCAGACCCGTCACGTCGAAGGCCTCCAGCAATACATCTACGCTCCTCGCGAGGGGCTCCCCGTCGAGCGACTCTCAGCCGACTTCAACTGCGCGGTGGCAACCTTCGAGGAGATCGCCCGACCGGGCAACTTCGAAGAGATCGAGTGGTCGTTCACGGTCAACTGACGCGGGGAAGGGGATCGGTCGATGATCCGATACCCTTGTGAGCTGCTCCAGCCGGGACATCCGGTTGGTGGGTTCGCAGACGGGCGTTGGTTCTTCCGGTCAAGGTGAACCAACCCCCGAAGAATCCCGACCTCGCCACACCGCGTGAGGCGTCACGAACCCATATCCGCGCGCTGAACGCGCGCCAGGAGCCCCAATGTCTCCCTCATTCGCCCAGCTGGGCGTACCCGAATCGATCTACACCGCGCTCGAACGCCGCGGCATCACCGAGCCCTTCGAGATCCAGGCTGCCACCATCGCAGACGCCCTCGACGGCCGCGACGTTTGTGGCCGTGCCCCGACGGGGTCCGGCAAGACCCTCGCTTTCGGCATCCCGCTGGTGGCATCCGCCACCCGTGCCGAGCCGAAGCGACCCACCAGCCTGGTGCTCGCCCCAACCCGCGAGCTCGCCGAGCAGATCACCACCGAAATCCGATCTTTCGCCGGTTCCGTGCGAGTCGGGGTCGTCTACGGCGGGGTCGGCTACGGCCCCCAACTGAAATCGCTTCGCCAGGGGATCGAGATCCTCGTGGCCTGCCCGGGCCGACTCGAAGACCTGATCCAGCGGGGCGACGTTCGCCTCGACCAGGTCGACCACGTCGTACTCGATGAGGCCGACCGGATGGCCGACATGGGCTTCACGCCCGCCGTGCGCCGCCTGCTCGACCAGACCGCCGCCGACCGCCAGACGGTACTGTTCTCGGCCACCCTCGACGGCGACGTCGCCAAGCTCACCCGCGACTATCAGCGCGATCCCGTTCGCCACGAAGTCGGCGACGAAACTCCCGACATCACCGCGGCGCACCACGTGTTCTGGAATGCAGAGCAGAGCGAACGCATCGAGATCACCGCCGGAGCCGTCAACGCCGTCTGGCCTGCGATCATCTTCTGTCGCACCCGCCATGGGGCCGACCGGCTCGCCAAGCAACTCGGGCGCCACGACATCAAGGCCGCCGCAATCCACGGCGGACGCAGCCAGGGCCAGCGCACCAGGGCTCTCGCCGACTTCTCCAAGGGTCGGGTACACGCCCTGGTCGCCACCGACGTCGCCGCTCGCGGCATCCACGTCGATGGGGTGGCCTCGGTCATCCACTACGACCCTCCCGGCGATCACAAGGACTACGTGCACCGCTCCGGCCGCACCGCCCGAGCGGGTGAAGGCGGCGTGGTCATCTCGCTGATCCAATCCCAGCAGCGCAAGGACATGCGCCGCATGCAGCGCGATGTCGGTCTCGACGAGGGTCTCACCGACCCGGACGCAGCCGCGTTGCGCGAGCTCTCCGATGCTCCCGCCCGCACGCTCCAGCCCGCCCACGAGCCGCGGAGCCGGCCCCAGCCTCGCTCCGGCGACAAGCCGGCCGAGGGTTCGAGGCGCCGCAGCGGCCCCCGCCAGGGAAGCTCCCAGAAGGGGCGTCACCAGCCCAAGCACGGCCAGAAGTCGAGGAGCGGCGAGAAGGCCGGCGGCCCGAAGGCCAAGCCCAGCCACAAGAAGAAGGCTGCCGCCGCGGCTCGGTCCGAGAACAAGGGCAAGGGCGCCAACAACAAGAAGAAGCGGCATCCGGCCAAGATCAACGCCGATGGTCGACCCAACCGCAAGGCCCGCCGTGCTCACCTGCAGCCCGAGGCCCAGGAGAAGCGCGCCGGCTAGCTCCCGTTGGGGAGTTCGCCCGTGTCGAGGAGGGCCACAAACCCCTCCTCGTCGATGATCGGCACGCCGGCATCCTCAGCCTTGGTGACCTTCGAGGCACCAGGCTCCGCGCCGATCACCAGCGCGAGGGTCTTTTTCGACACGCTGCCCGGGGACTTACCGCCCCGGGCAACGATCGCGTCCTTCGCCCCATCGCGAGTGAAGCCCTCCAGGGTGCCGCTCACCACCACACTCTTGCCTTCGAGGGTCTGATTCTCCGACCTGTCGATCTCGGCTGCCTCCATGGTGAGACCGGCAACTCGGAGGCGCTCGATCAGATCACGGGCGGCCGGGGTGGAGAACCAACCCTGCACCGCCTCTGCGATCACGGCGCCGAAGCCGTCGACGGCCGCTATCTCCTCCACCGTGGCGTCGAGTATGCGGCTCATCGAACCGAACGCGGCGGCGAGGGTCTGGCCATTGACCTGGCCGATCTCGGGGATCCTCAACGCAAACAGGAGGTTGCCCAGCGGTCGGGCCTTCGACGTCTCGATGGCTTTGCGGAGATTGTCTACCGACTTCTCCTTGAAACCCTCCAACTCGAGAACCAGGTCGAAATCGAGGGTGTAGAGACCGGCGACATCCTCGAGCAGGCCGAGGCTCACGAAGCGGTCGATGTTCTTCTCACCGAGAAACTCGATGTCCATGGCAGCGCGGCCCGAGAAGTGCTCGATTCGCCCCCGCACCTGTCGAGGGCAACGGAAGTTGACGCAGTTGGTTGCGGCCGCTCCTTCGTCGCGAACCAGTGGTTCGCCACAGACAGGGCAGGAGGCGGGGAATTCCCACGGCACCGAGTCGGCGGACCGATCCGAGAGCACCGGCCCCACGACCTCGGGGATGACATCGCCGGCCCGCCGCACGATCACGGTGTCGCCCGGCCTCACGTCCTTGGCCGCGACCTGGTCCTGGTTGTGCAGGGTGGCCGTACCCACCGTGACCCCCCCGACGAACACCGGCTCCAGCACCGCGAACGGGGTGGCCTGACCCGATGGCCCGATCGACACTTCGATGTCGAGCAGGGTGGTGGTGCGTTCCTCGGGTGGGAGCTTGAAAGCAATGGCCCACCGGGGAGCCTTGGCGTCGGCACCGAGCTCGTTCTGGAGGCGGAGCCGGTTCACCTTCACCACGACGCCGTCGAATTCATAATCGAAGTCGTGGCGCCGGGCCTCGAAATCGCGGATCCGTTCCTCGACCGCCTCTATCGAATCGAAGGCCTTGGTGTGGTCGTTGACCGGGAAGCCGAGTCGCCCTAGCCAGTCGAGCGTCTCGGTGTGTGATGCGAGCTCCGGCCCACCCTCGACGAGTCCGAGTTGGTAGCAGAAGAACGACAGCTCGCGGTCGGCGGTGACGCCTGCATCGATCTGGCGCAGGGAGCCTGCCGCGGTGTTGCGGGGGTTGACGTAAAGCTTTGCTTCCTTGCCGGTGGCCTTCGCCATCTCGACCTGGCGCTGGTTGAGAGCCTCGAAACTCGACAGCTTCATGTACACCTCGCCGCGCACCTCGAGCACGCTTGGTGCCGCGGCCGGGAGTTGGTGGGGGATGTCGGCAATCGTGCGCACATTGTGGGTGACGTCTTCACCGACGCGGCCATCACCGCGGGTGGCTCCCTGCACCAGGATGCCGTCCTCGTAACGAAGGGATATGGCGAGCCCGTCGAACTTCAACTCCACTGCGAACTCCGGAACCGGCTGCCCTTCGAGGCGCCGCTCGACCCGGTCGTTCCACGCCCCGAGATCAGCGAGGTCGAAGGCGTTGTGCAGCGACATCATGGGCACAACATGAGCGACCGGGGAGAACGCCGTGTCGGCCGGGCCGCCCACTCTCTGGGTCGGTGAATCGGCGGTGATCAGCTCCGGGTTGGCCCGCTCGAGTTCGTCGAGCTCGGCCAAAAGGCGGTCGTAGTCGGCATCGGGGATCTCCGGAGTGTCGAGCTCGTAGTAGGCGCGGGCGTGACGGGCGACGGTCGACCGGAGCTCGTCGACTCGCTGGGCGGGATCATCGGGGGCGGCAGGCATCAAACCGCAGGATAGTTTGAGCGCCGTGACAGGACTCCTCCGAGATCCCCAACGCCTGCTCCACGGCTTGGTGCTGGCCGTGTGGATCGCCCAACCGTTCACCCTGGGACCCCTTCTCGACGACGCCCTGTCACCGACCACTGATCCCTTCCGATCAGTCGCGTCGGCCGGAGCGTGGGCCGCCTGGTTCCTGGTGCTGATGGCCATGGTCGTGCCCCGACCGGCAACCCTCACCATCGCCCGTACCGGCGCGCCCGCGGCGCTTCCCATCTCGGTGTGGGCGGCATTGGAGATCGACGACAACACCACGATCCTCATCGGGATCATCGGCGCCGCGGTTGCGGGCCTGCTCGTCATCCTCCCCGGCTTCGGCGACCGCTTCGTCGACGGCGTGAGCTATGGCGACGAGCGTCGCTTCTTGCTGAGGGCACCCGGCCCCATCCTCATCGCCGTCCTTGTGCCCACCTGGGTTGCAACCGTGGTCGGCACTCTCGCGGGTCCCCTTCTCCTGGCCGATGAGAGGTGGGTGATCGGCGCCACCGCGCTGGTGATCGGCCTACCGATCGCCGGATTGGGTCTTCGCGCCATGCACCGCCTGACGGCACGATTCGTGGTGTTCGTGCCCAACGGTTTCGTGGTACACGACGGCACGGCGATGCGCGAACCGGTGCTGTTCAACGATCACGAGATCAAGGGGATCGGGCCCGCGGCGGCCGATACCACCGCAGTCGACTTCACCGCTCAAGCGCTGGGGCTCGCACTCGAGCTCAGGCTCCGCCAACCGGTGAAGCTGCCGGTGGTCGTCGACCGATCCACCACCGCGGAGGAAATGGTCTCCGCGATGCTCATCTCGCCCGCCCGGCCGGCCGCGGTGATGCGGTTTGCCCGCCAGCGGGGCCTGCCCATCGCCTGAGCAGGCTCAGCCCCGCCCGGCGATTCCTCCACCCACGACCACATCGTCGAGGTAGGCCACCACGCTCTGGCCCGGCGCGATCCGCCGATGGGGATCGGTCCACTCGACCTGGCTCGAGCCGATCTTCCCAGGCGCCGCTGCTCCATGGGCCGAGCACTGGATCTCGACGGCAGCGTCGATCGGATCGCTCACCCACCGCCACGACTCGAGCGGGCTGTGGTGCACGAGGCGGTCGTCTGAGTCGCCGACGGTTACCACGAGGGCCTCCGGATCGACAGCGATCACATAGCGAGGATCGGTGCCGCCGGCCATCCCCAACCCTTTGCGCTGACCAATGGTGACGAGCTCGATCGATTCGACCGCTCCGACCTGCACGCCGGCGCGGTCGACAACCTTGGCCGGCTTCAGAGCGATCCTGTCGCCGAGGAAGGATTTCCGCCCGTGCTCGCTGGTGATGAAGCACACATCCTGACTCTCGGGCTTGGTGGCGGTGCGGAGGTCGAGATCGGCGGCGAGACGGCGCACGTCGGCCTTGGTGATGGTGCCGACGGGCAACAAGAGGCGTTGGAGCACCGGAGGTTCGAGCACGTGCAACACATAGGACTGGTCCTTGGCGGCATCGGCGCCCCGGGCCAGACGCGGGCCGGCCGCCGTCTCCACGATCCGGGCGTGATGGCCGGTGGCGATCGTGGCGAAACCGAGGGCATCGGCTCGGTGAAGAAGTCGATCGAACTTGAGGTGGCGATTGCACTCGATACAGGGGTTGGGGGTGCGACCTGCGGCGTGCTCGGCCACATAGGGGCCGACCACATCACGCTCGAAGTCGTCGCCGAAGTTGAAGGTGTGGTGCTCGATACCGAGGTGGTCGGCCACCCGACGAGCGTCTTCCACGTCGCTAACCGCGCAGCACCCGTTGTCGCTCGGCCCACCCCAGAGCTTCATGGTGACGCCCACCACCTCGTGGCCGGCGTCGATGAGCAGGGCGGCCGCGACCGAAGAATCGACCCCGCCCGACATCGCCACCATCACCGGTCCCTCCGTCATGGTCAGCCGCCTCCGTGGCCGGCCAGCCGGACGACCGCGGGCGGGATGACCCTCAGCGCCGCATCAACGTCGTGGCTGGTGCTGGTATGACCGAGCGACAAGCGGAGCGAGCCCTGGGCAACTTGGCGAGGAACTCCCATGGCGGCGAGGACGTGGGATGGGTCTTGAGCCCCGCTCGAACACGACGATGCGGCCGAGGCCCGGATGCCCTGCTCATCGAGAAGGTAGAGGAGGGCTTCAGCCTCGATCCCTGGGAAACACACGTGGGCGATCCCGGCGACGACGTGGCTCGGGTCGTGTTGCAAGACGGTGGCCAGCACACGATCACCGAGACTCTCGGTGAGTCCGTCGACCAGGCGGTCGCGTAGCTCGCCCAGACGCGACACCATCTCCGTCCGGCCCGCGGTGACGGCGCCGACCGCGGCTGCGAACGCCACTGCGCCGGCCACATCGGGCGTACCCGCCCGCCTGCCGCGTTCCTGTCCCCCTCCGAGAATCAGGGGGTCGAGGTCGATGCCCGCCTTTACGAAGAGGCAACCGGTACCCACCGGACCTCCGAGCTTGTGACCCGTGATCGACACAAGATCGAAGTCGGCCGTAGCTGCGCCCACATCCAGCCAGTTCATCGCCTGCACCGCATCGGTGTGCAGGAGTGCGCCAGGAGCATGAGTGCGTACCACCTCGCCGAGCGCAGCCAGATCGTTGATCGCACCGGTCTCGTTGTTTACCGCGATGAGCGACACGATCGACACGTCGGACGCGCTTGCGAGCACCTCCGCCAACTCGTCGGGCCCGACCCGGCCGTCGGGGCCGAGGCGCACCATGAGCCCGCCGGTTTGCTCGACCGGCTCCAGCACCGCGTGATGCTCGCCGGCCGAACACACCGCGATGCCACCCCTTGTTCTGAGCACGCCGCGCACAGCAAGGTTGTCTGCCTCGCTCCCTCCGCTGGTGAAAACCAACTCCGCCGGAGGGCGGGCCAGTGCGCCAGCTACGGAGTCGCGGGCGTCGTCGAGAGCCCGCCGCGCCGCTCGCGCCGAATAGTGGGCGCCGGTGGGGTTGGCGTGATGGGCGTTTGACGCGGCGAGCCAGGCGTCGCGTGCCTCGGCCCGCACCGGCGTGCTCGCGGCGTGGTCGAGATAGACCTCGGCGCTGTGCATGGTGTGAGCCTACGAGGGCGCCACCAAGCATTCCGCCACAAGGCACACTGGGTGCCGATGAAGGGCTACGGACCGGCGAGCTATGGCGAGAGCTTCGCCGATGTCTACGACAGCTGGTATCACGACGTGAGCGATGTCGGTGCAACCGTGGCCGGCGTGAGAACCCTCGCCAGCCGAGGTCCGATCCTCGAGCTCGGTGTGGGAACCGGGCGTCTCGCGGTGCCACTGGCGGCGGCCGGCGAGACCGTCGTGGGCATCGATGCCTCCTCCGCCATGCTGACGCGACTGGCCGCGAAACCCGGCGGGCACAACGTGATGTGCATCAAGGCCGACATGGCCGCACTCCCGGTGGCCCCTCAAGGGTTCACGGTTGCGTTCGCGGCGTTCAACACCTTCTTCAATCTCACCGATGGATCTGCCCAGCAGCGGTGCCTCGACCGGGTGGCGGCAGCACTGCGACCCGGCGGATGCCTGGTGATCGAGGGGTTCCTCCCTCCGTCGGAGGGCCTCAACGACGGAGGAGTGTCGGTGCGAAGTGTCGACGTCGATACCGCGGTGGTCACGATCTCAGAGCACGATGCAGCAGAGCAACTGATCCGGGGCCAGCACGTCGAGCTCTCCGAAGCCGGAATCAGGATGCGGCCGTGGATGCTCCACTACCGCACCCCCGAACAGCTCGACTCCGCCGCGAGCGCCGCTGGCTTCCTTCTCGAGTCGCGTTGGGCGAACTGGCAAGGTGCTCCCGTCACCGACCACAGCGAAGTGCACGTGAGCGTCTACCGCCTCGGTCCCGTGAGCTGACAGCCGCCGACGAGTCAGAAGAGGGGATCCATCCACTGGGCCGCAGCCCAGAGGCTGGCCAGGAAGACCACCACACCGAAAGCCGCCGCTCCAGCCGGGGCCCACCACTCCGGGCTACGGGCCCGGACCAGGGCCACGTAGAGAGCACCCACGCCTGCTCCCACTACGAGGCCTCCGACATGCCCACCGATCGAGATCTGAGGGATAGCGAAGGTGAGGAAGAGGTTGATGGCCAGAACCGGCCCCAGCCCCCCGGCCCAGATACTCAGCCCGGCCGATCGTTGGAGCACCGCGGTTGCGCCGAACAGGCCGAAGACCGCACCCGACGCGCCCACCGCCGGCGTGAGCGGGTCGAGCAGCAAGGCACCGAAGGAACCACCGATCAGCGACACGACATAGAGGATGAGGTAGCGGGAAGGCTTGAAGATGCGTTCCAGTTGCCCACCCAGCAGCCAGAGCGCCCACATATTGAAACCGAGGTGCACGAACCCGTCGTGCAGGAAGGCCGAGGTGAACACCCGGTACCACTCGCCGTCGTCCACCAGAGGACCGAACAGGGAACCCTCCTGGAACGGCCTCCCGCCCAGACGGGTGAGGCTGCCACCCCAGACGCCGGCCAGAACAAAGGCCGCGACATTCAGACCCACCAGCATCTTGGTGAAGATGGGGTCGAACACCACTGGTCCCTTGATCACCCGCTGGCCACCGCTGCGGGCACAATCGGGGCAGTGGAAGCCGACAGAGGCGGTGTTCATGCACTCCGGACAGATGGGTTTGTCGCAGCGTTGACAGACAACTCCCGCTCGACGGTCGCCGTGTCGATAGCAACTGGTGAAGTCTGAATCACTCACACCGGCGACGGTACCCGCATCTTCACCACCAACGGCAGTAGCGTCGCTGGTCGTGGCCCCGGACTTCCTAACCGAAACTGAGCTCGAGATCACTCTCGCCGAGATCGCCCGCGCACCCCATCTCCTGGTGGCCTGCGACTACGACGGCACGGTCGCTCCGTTCGTGGCCGACCCGATGAAGGCGCTCCCGTTGAGGGAGACCTCGGTTGCCCTGCGCAGCCTCGCCTCTCTGCCCCAGACCAGCGTGGCCGTGATTTCTGGTCGTTCGTTGCGCGATCTGGCCATATTGAGCCGCTTGCCCGCGGAGGTTCACCTCGTCGGTTCCCACGGCACCGAGTTCGATATCGACTTCGCCCTCGACCTCGACCCGGTTCTCGCCGAGAGACGGGTCCGGCTCGTCGACCGACTAGCGGAGATCGCCGAATCCCACGAGGGCGTCAGCCTCGAGAAGAAGCCGGCGTCGGTCGCCGTGCACTACCGCAATGTCTCCGATACGGCAGTCGACGCGGTATTGCAAGCCGTCGACGCCGTCGCGACATCGGTCGGCGACCTTACGGTCCGCCACGGCAAGATGGTTTGTGAGTTGCTCCTGATCCCCACCGACAAGGGCCGTGCCCTCACCAAGGTGCGCGGATCAGTAGGCGCCACGGCCGTGCTCTTCCTCGGCGACGACATCACCGACGAGGATGCCTTCGCCACCCTCCACGGTCCCGACATCGGGGTGAAGGTGGGCGACGGACACACTGCGGCCGCCCATCGGGTGCGCTCCACCGATGATGTGGCCGTCCTTCTCGCGGCCCTGTGCGCTCGCCGCTCCGAGTGGCTCGCTGGCGCCGGCGTCGTGCCTATCGAGCATCATTCGATGCTCTCCGACCAGCGCACCGCTGCCCTCGTCACACCCGATGCGCGCATCACCTGGCTCTGTGTTCCCCGAATCGATTCGTCGGCGATATTCGCCGAAATGCTCGGCGGACCCGGTGCTGGTCACTTCTCGATCCGTCCCGACCCAAGCGACGAAGAACCGACCCAGACCTACGTCGACGACTCCCTGGTCCTGAACACCAGCTGGCCCACGATGTCGGTCACCGACTATCTCGACTGCTCCGACGGTCGCCCCAATCGCACCTCGGGCCGCAACGACTTGATCCGGGTGATCGAAGGAAGCGGCCGAGCTGTAGTCGAGTTCGCGCCCCGACTCGACTTCGGGCGCTTCCCCACCCAGCTGGAGATTCGCGACGGCGGGATCGAGATCGTCAGCGCAGCCGACCTGGTGGTGCTTCGCGCTCCCGATGTGGAGTGGGCGATCGAAACCAACGGCATCCACCAGACGGCCACCGCTGTCGTCGACCTCGATGCCGGTCCCGTCACCCTCGAATTGAGATGCGGTACCGGGTCGCTGCGGCCCGACCGCACCGAAGAGGCCGACCGGCGAGAGCACACCACCGCCTTTTGGCGCGACTGGGCTCTGAGCCTCGAACTCCCCGACCTCGAGGCCGACGCCGTGCTCAGAAGCGCCCTCACCCTGAAGGCTCTCTGCTACGGCCCCACCGGAGCGATCCTCGCGGCCCCCACCACGAGCCTCCCCGAGTTCATCGGAGGGGTACGAAACTGGGACTACCGCTACTGCTGGATTCGCGACGCCTGCATGTCGGCGGGGGCACTGGTGAAGCTGGGCTCGACCGAGGAGGCCATGGATCTTCTCGACTGGCTGCTCCAGGTGATCGAGACGAGCGAGGCGGGGGCGGAGCGTCTGGCGCCGCTCTACACGGTGAGCGGCCATTCCCTGCCCCCGGAAGCCACCATCGAAGAGCTCGCCGGCTATGCCGGATCGCGCCCGGTACGGGTCGGCAATGCCGCCGATCACCAGGTCCAGCTCGACGTCTTCGGACCTGTGGTCGAGTTGATCCACCAACTCGGAGAGGTCGATGCCCCGCTTTCGGCCAAGCACTGGCGTCTAGTGGAAGACATGGTCAACGCAGTCGACCGGCGATGGAGGGAGCCCGATCAGGGGATCTGGGAAGTTCGTTCGGCCCCTCGCCATCACACCAACTCGAAGGTCATGTGCTGGGTCACCGTCGACCGCGCCATTCGAATCGCCACCAATGTGTTCGGACGCGACCGTCCCGAGTGGCCGACGCTGAGAGACCAGATCAAGAAAGACATCCTCACCAACGCGTGGCACGACGAGCTCCGATACTTCAAGACCGCCTACGACGGCAACGACCTCGATGCGTCGGTGCTCGCGGTGGGCCTGTTCGGCCTCATCGACGCCGACGACCCGCGCTTCGCCTCCACCGTCGAGGCGGTCGAGACCTGGCTCCGCACCGGCGACACCCTCTACCGCTACACCCATGAAGACGGGCTTCCCGGCGAGGAGGGTGGATTCAACCTGATGACCTCATGGCTGATAGACGCCAAGTTGCTCATCGGCGACATCGATGGCGCCCAACAACTGTTCGCGGCCTATCTCGAACAGGCCGGACCCACCGGTCTACTCGCCGAGGAAACCGACCCGGTGAGCGGTCGGGCGCTCGGCAACCATCCCCAGGCCTATTCCCACCTCGGCTTGATCACCAACGCACTCAACCTGAGCCGGGTTCAGAGCTGAACGGGACTCTCGGCCATGCCGAGAGCATTGATCTCCACCACCTCGGTGACACCCTCGACGCGATCCTTCATGATGCGCTCGATGCCCAGCTTTAGGGTCTGGGTGGATGCCGGGCAGGTGACACACGCGCCCTGGAGCTCCACGGTGACGAGGCCGGACCCCTCATCGACATCGATGAGCGCTATGTCGCCGTGGTCGGCCTGAATTGCCGGCCTGATGGCAGCGATCACCTTCTCTACCTGCTCACGCACCCCTGATGCTCCGATCGAGACACTTGGCGCTACCGCGACGGTAGCGAGGCTCTATCATACGGCTATGGCGCCCCTCGACCTGCTCGCTCACAATGGTGGTTGGGACGAGATCGTGATGGTGGGAGTGCCGGTACTGGTGTTCGGCTTCCTGCTCTGGGTCGCTCGACGTCGAGCCATGGGCTTGATCGAGCAGAGCGAATCGTCGATCAACGAGAAGTGATCAGCTGGTGCCCACGTCGGCGCCCACACCCCTCAACTTGGCGGCGATGTCGTCGTAGCCGCGGGCGATGTGGTGGGCATCGGCCACCACGGTGGTGCCCTCCGCCCCGAGTCCGGCGATCAGCAGGGCCGCGCCGGCACGAATGTCGTGGGCCCTCACCGGAGCGCCGGAAAGTCGCTCGACGCCCCGCACCACCGCATGATGGGAATCGGTGCGGATATCGGCGCCCATCCGCCTCAACTCATCGATGTAGCGGAAGCGGCCGGAGAACAGGTTTTCGGTGACGATGCCGACTCCTTCGGCGGTGGCGAGCAGGCTCACCAGGAAGGGCTTGAAGTCGGTGGCCAGGCCGGGATAGGGAAGCGTCGAGCAGTCGACCGACCGAAGGCGGCGCGGCACGAGCGCCCAAATGCCGTGGGCATCGGGGGAGATGCGCATTCCCATGTCGCCGAGCTTCTGACACAGCATCACCATGTGATCGTGGCGGGCCCCTTCGACGATGATCTCGCCTCCCGCGATGGCTACCGCGGCCAGGTAAGTTGCCGCCTCGATCCGATCCGATACCACGCTGTGGTCGGCACAGTGCAGGGCATCGGCACCGTCCACTCCTTCGATGGTGATCGTGGACGAGCCCGCGCCGCTGATCTGGGCACCCATCTTGTTGAGCATCTCGCAGAGATCGATGATTTCAGGCTCGCGAGCAGCGTTGTCGATGGTGGTGGTGCCCTTGGCTCGCACCGATGCCATGAGCAGATTCTCGGTGGCACCGACACTCGGAAACTCCAGCAGCACACGGGCGCCGAGCAGGTTCGGGCAGCGGGCATGGATATAGCCGTGGGCGGTGTCGAACTCGGCGCCCAACTCGGTGAGCCCGCGGACGTGCATGTCGATCGGGCGGGGCCCGAAGTCGTCGCCTCCCGGGAGGGCGACGCGAGCTTCTCCACAGCGGGCGAGCATGGGCCCGAGCACCACTATCGAAGCTCGGAACTGCTCGACGATCTCATAGGGGGCGACCGGCTCGATCACCGACGGAACCACGATCGTCAGCTGGTCACCGTCGCGTTCCACCGCGCATCCAGTGGCCCGCAGGAGGTCGGACATCAGCTCGACATCGGTGATTCTCGGTACGTTGCGCAAGCGGTAAGAGCCCTCGGCGAGGAGGGTGGCCGCCATCAGCTTCAGGGCGGAATTCTTGGCCCCTCCGACCCTGATGGTTCCCTCCAGTCGGGCGCCTCCTCTCACCACGAGCTGTGGAGAGGCTTCGGGGAGAGGGTGCTCTTCAGCCATCACCCAAGAGTCTGCCAGCGTATGGCGCCGGTGACTGCCATGGCGACGAGTACGACCACTACGAACGGCATCCGTCGCAGCACTGCAAGCGCCCCCGCGGCAACTCCAGCCAAGCGCGCGTCGATCTGCAGGGCACCGCCCGCCTCGAGTGTCTGCACGGCCACCAGGGCCGCGAACAGGGCGGCGGGGATGAGGGCGGTGAGCGACTGGAAGGTCGCCGCGGATCGATCACCGATGCGAGCAAGGGCGAACACACCGAAGACCTTGAACCCGTACGCACCGGCGGTCATCACCGCTATCGCGGTCCAGCTCACAGTGCCCTCCGATGCACCAACCACCCGGGCAGCACCGCGAGCGAGGCCACGAGGAGGGGAACTCCGGCGGGAGCGATCGGCACGGCGGCTATCGCCAGTGCCCCGCCGCCGATGGCTGTGACCCGTCCCGGTCGGGTGCGGAGGTGAGGCGCGAGCAAGGCCACAAAGGCAGCCGGAAACGCCGCGTCGAGACCCCATGCTTCGGGGTCGCCGATGACCGACCCGAGGAGGGCGCCTCCGACCGATCCGACGTTCCAGAGCGTCCACAACCAGATCGCCGTCCACCAGAAGGCGTCCGCCGCGATGTCGTCTTCGTTCTGCATGGCCGCCATGGCGGTGGTCTCGTCGATCACGAACTGCGACCCCACCGCTCTCATCGCCGTCGAGCGACCAAATAGGCTCGCAACGACAGGGCCGTAGAGGGCGTTGCGGGCGGCCAGGAGCAGGGCCGAGCCGACAGCGGTGTAGCCCGTGCCGCCGGCGTCGATCACGCTGACCGCGGCGAACTGGGAGGCACCGGTGAACATCAACGCCGACATCACCATCACCTGGGGGATGGAAAGGCCGGCCGCGTCGGCCAGGACCCCGAACGTGGCCGCAACGATCCCCACCGCCACCGCAAGCACCAGGCCCTCGCGTCGATGGGCGGGCATCAGTGCACCAGAGCCGGCACCAGGGAATCGATGAGTACCGCGAGCTCGTCGATGCAGCGATCGAAATCTTCCTGTTGGCCCGACGCCGGATCGATCACTTCTTCCCATGGTTCGATCTCGCGACCGGCGAGATCGAGAGCGGCGATCCGTTGAGAGAGCGGACCTCGCGCGATCCCGGGCAGTTCTTTCACTACCCGCTTGAGGGTCCCGGTTATCGGCAGACCAGCCGGAAGTTCGCGTTGGATCCACTGCACGTGGTACTCCTCCATCACGAGTACGAGCGAACTCCGGGTGATGTCGGCGGGACCAATCTGGTGGCTGCGATGAAAGGGATCCTTCAGTGAGTGTCGGGCCAGCGCCTTCCTGGTGCGCACACTCATGGGCTGGCCGGGCAGCACGAGGGTTCCTCCGCTGATCACTTCGAAGGGCGCGTCGTTGTCGATGCGGTCTCGAAGCAGGGCCGCTGCCATCACCGACCTCGCGGCGTTACCGGTGCAGACGAAGTTGATCACTGCCGACTCCGTGGTCACCGCTTGACCCTCAAGAAGATGGCTTCCGCCTGGGCGGTGACCCCCGACCGATCCGACTCCATGTCGGCGAGCACACACTCGGCTTTCACGCTCACTCGACGCGAACGGTCGTCTTCGATCCAGGCGCGGAAGATGAGGTCGGTGTCCAGGGGCGTGAGCCTGCGGTAACGAACCCTGAGCCGAACGGTGACCCCGCCCTCTCTGCCCGTGAGACGTTGGGCCGCCCCCATGACCTCGTCGAACAGGCCGGCCACCACCCCGCCGTGAGCGTTGCCGGGCGGACCCTCGCGGAGCCGGTCGAGGCGTACGCGTCCCAACATCGCCGGGCGGCCGTCGGAGAGTTCCCCCAGCTCCAGGCTCATCGGGGGCGATGCCACATTGAGGGCGCCCGACCATGGTGAGAGGTGGCGGTTGCGGGCTCGGGTCCGGCTGCCGCCGCCTTCTTCGTACCACCGGAGGCGTCGCTCTCCGCTGGAGAGGAGTTCGGCCGCAAGTTCGAGATGTTTCAGGGCAGCCTCCGTTGCCTCGTCGTCGGAGGTGCCGGCGTGGAGTTGGCCCGCTATCAGTCGGAGCTGGGCCGCCACTGCCTCTTCTTGAGGGTCGATCAAGAGTCTGCTCCGAGCCTGTCGAGAAGGGCCAGGGTGGTTTCGCGCAGCGATTGAGCGGCGGCGGCCAGATTGGCAGTGAACTGCTCAGAAGTGGAAACCGGCGAATCGACAAGATCTGTGATGGCCTTCACCGCTCCCACCGGGACTCCGTGCAGGTGAGCCACCCAGGCAACCGCCGCCGCCTCCATCTCCTTGACCTCCGCCCCACTGGCCCGAATCCGCTCCTGGTCGTCGGGCGATTCGTCGAGACTGTCGCCGGTGGTGACGATGCCGGTGCGACAGCCGAGCGCAGCCGCATGATGTCGGAGATCGGCAGCCGGGAGGTCGCCGCGGGCGAAGGCGTCGAAGCCGGGGATGTCGATCCGTCTGTCGTGGCTCACGAATCGATCCCACGCCATGTAGACGTCGCCGATATCGGCGCCCAGGCGCGACCAGCCGCCCGCGGTACCGACGGACAGCACGAGATCGATCTCATCGCCGGGGTAGGCAGTCAGCACGGTTTGGGTGGTGAGGGCGGCGGCGGTGGAACCGATGCAGTCGACGCCGGTGCGGGGATCGATGCCGTTCACGGCGAGCACGACCTCCGGGCGCGATGCGGTTGCCGGAGCAACATCGAGGCGGCATGGGAGGGCTCGGGCCCAGGGCGGCGATTCGCTCCGGAACGCACCGATGGCTTCGCCCAGGGGGGCTGCTTCCGCCTCCATGGCCATGATCACCGCTACCCGTCGCACGGCGGGAGCGTACGCCGCCCGGTGACCAGGGTCACGCCGGGTGACGTCGTTCACAGCGCGACCGCTACCACCACCCCCAGGCGATACCCTGTACCACGATCTGTTCGGCACTCAGAGCCGGGCTGCCCATCGACTCCCGCCAGCTACGCGGGCGCATGGCTTCAGCCCCTCATGGAGTCCCTCGACCAAGGAAGAATTCTTCATCATGCAGAAAATCCTGCATTGCCCGATACGAGCGACCGCGGCCCTCGCCACCCTCGCCATCCTCTTCACCGTTGCCGCACCGCCGGCCGGAGCAGCCAGCGGCTTCGGGGATGTCGACGAAGACACCTTCTACACCGAGGCGGTGTCCTGGCTGGTATCTGAGGACATCACCGTCGGAGTCGAACCGGGGTGTTTCGGCCCGAGCGAGGCCGTCAGCCGAGGCCAGATCGCCGCCTTCTTGTTCAGGCTCGACAAGGCTCTCGGCCACGAACCCCAGAGTGCGCCGCATCCGTTCGACGACGTGATCCAGAGCTACCAACAAGAGCCGGTCGGCTGGCTCGCCGCAGCAGGTGTAACCACCGGCACATCGCGCACGACGTTCAGCCCCGAGACGCCGATCAGCCGGGGCGACCTCGCCACCATGCTGTGGCGCTACGCAGGCCAACCCAGCGGTTCGCCCCAACATCCGTTCACCGACGTCACCCGGGGATACCAGCAAGATGCGATCTCCTGGCTGGCGGCCGAAAAGATAAGCAAGGGCACGACCTCGTCCACGTTCTCACCCGCACGTACCCTGACCCGCGCCGAGGCGGCCACCTTCATATGGCGTTTCGCGGCACCCGACGGCGCTGTCGAGGTCCCCGAGGAAACCAACTGTCGACGTCCTCTGCGCGCCAGTCTCGTCGCCGGTGGTCTCACCACCGCCGAGGCTGTGTGTGCGGCGCCATTCCTCGAAGATTTCGAGATCCACTACTTGGAGTCGGTGGTGAGGGGCGACGTTTCCGCCGATCTCTCCCTGCTCGTGGCGGTGGTGGAGGTCGTGAACGCAGGCTGCATCATCGACGCCCGGCTACCCGTGCTGGTAAGCCTGCTCACCTGAGAACCACCGACCGCTCACCTGAGCAGTCGTAAAGGCCGGGTTCTTCCGGGAGCAGGCGGACAAATCCACCGTCGACGACCCCCATCACCACCGCACAAGCATCGGTGGAGCCGTCGAAGTCGTAGGCGCGATGCAGGCCGCCGGCGGTCCAGCCTTCGGTGAGTGTGGCGCCATCCTCGAGACACGAGCGTGAGAGGTCTGAACCGCACTGGTCGACCACCGACGCCCAACGCCAGAAGGCGGAAGAGGCGAGCAGGGCGTCGCCGGTGACAGGAGCAGCCAGCTCCGAGAGCATCCGGGCGTAGGCCGTGGCGACCGGAGCGTCTGTGGGTCCGTCCTCGAGAGGCAGGAAGGGCAGCTCGACCATCAAACGATCGATGCCGAGTCCTTCGGTGTGGGCCTCGGAAACACATTGCGAGTGGTAGCCCGATGGCCCGGCCAACACCACCGGCGACCAGCCGAGCTCTTCGGCAGACCGAAGGAACGGCACCACCGCTGCCTCACACGATCCGTCGATGTGGACGAGGCCGGCCCCGGCCTCGAAGGCCTCGAGGGCTACGGAGTCCCAACCAGGGTCGTCGTCGATCGGATAGGAGATCTCGGCCACCACGACGAACTCCACATCGGATGTTTCCAGCGCAGACCTGCGAAGGACGCGCCGACTCTCACCGTCGGATGTGCGTGACGCGACCAGGGCGACCTGACCCGCTGCCGGTTCGAGGAAGAAGGCGAGGAGTTGGCCATGGATCGGAAGTGGTTCCCCGGCAATGAGTCCTTGGGGCCAGGCGGGGTAGGAAGGAAGCCCGCAGAGCGTGCGCACCTCGTGGGCCCCTTCCGCATCGAGATAGCCCTGACCAACCACCGCGAACACCTCATCGCACTGTTCTGTGGCTCTTTCGGCGGCCTCTACTGCGGCGGCGTCGTATTCGGCCACCAACACCTCGCGACCGGCCAACCCTCCGAGGCTGTTGCAGTAGCCGGCCATCACCTCCACCGCGTCGGGTATGCCTCGTCCCGACCCGGCCGTATACAGGCCGCCCCGATCGTTGCCGGTACCGATGAGGATCGACGTGTCGTCGATCCCCACCTCACCGGATGTCGGAGGCGCGGAACGATCCACCAGACCGCAGGGGACCTCCATCTCGCCGAGTGTGGGTCTGAGGGTCTCGGGCGGGTCGGTGGGCGTCGGTGGCACCAGCGTGGTGGCGGTGTCGCCTGACTCGGTCGAGTCGGAGAAAACCGGGCGAGTCGGCTCGGCATCATCGCTACAGGAGCCGGCGAGCAGGGCGAAGGCGACCAGGACCAGAGCGCGCCTCACAACAATCAGATCGTTGCGAAGGATCACTCTCACCTCGCCCTCCCTTCAGCAGACCTGCCGAACCGCCCTCATGTCGTCGACCGTAGCGGCATCCGCTCGCCATGGAACCATCGACACGGTGTTCCTGGCTAGGGTTCGGACATGCGGCGATTCATGATTCTCATCACAACTCTGGGCCTGTTGGCCGGCGCGTGCGGAAACGACGGCGGCACGAGCCTGAGCGGACTCGGCAGCAGCGACGACTTCTGCGATTCCAACGCAGAAATCGAAGCTCGGCTCGACGGCATCGACTTCCAGTTCCAAGACGCGTTTTCCAGCGGCGATTTCAGCAGCCTCGGGGCCTACTTCGAAGAAGCGCTCGAGTTGATGCGGGGGGCCGCCATCGGCGCTCCCTCCGAGATCAGGGGCGACATCGACACCCTGGTCGGCGGCTTCCAGACTTTTGTCGACGTGCTCGACGACTACGACTACAACTTCCTCGAGATTCCCGAGGACGAACCAAGGCTCGCGGCCCTCGACGATCCTGAGTTCGACGCGGCCTCCGACCGGGTCAGCGCGTATTGCGGTATCGACCCCGATTCAGACTCCAGCACCGATGTCGGCGACACACCCGACTCCGATCCGGATCAGACCCCTGATCCCGACCCTGGCGACGTCACCGACGACGATTCCGGCGTCACCGACGACGACACGGGTATCAGCGACGATGAGATCACCGACATCGTCGCTCAGGCCCTGGCCGAGAGCTTCGGCATAGAGCTCGACCTCGCCCGTTGCATCGTGGAAGAGGCAGGGCTGAGCTCGCCCGCCGCCATCGATGCCAGCGCCTTCGAAGACCTGAGTGCGCCCATCTGTGGCACCACCTGGGGTGCAGTGCTCGGCTTTGGTTGATGCTGCGCTGGTTGGTGGCTCTCGCCCTTGTGGGTGCCTTCGCGATCGTCATGATCGACCCGGTGAGCGCGTTGGGAGCCCAGGTCACCGACCCCGATTTTCTCGACGATGCCGGCCGCATCATCGGGTCGCCGGGGGCGGGTCCCGAGCCGGAGAATCCCGGTGATCGCGGGGGCTACGCCCAGCTACTCACTCTGGCCGTCATGGCCGGCGGAGTCGGCTTCATAGGCTGGCGAGTCGCCCGCCAAGCGAGGAACTGAGATGGCCGCGCCGGTCTTCAACACCGAGTTCGACCCCCACTACGGAGAGCCGGTGGAAGTCTCCCCCCTCCTTCGCCGGGTGGTGTGCAACAACCCTTCGAAATTCACGTTCCACGGCACGGGCACCTACCTCATCGGCCATGGTGATGTGGCCGTGGTCGACCCCGGGCCCCGCGAGCCCGCTCATGTCGAGGCACTGTTGAGGGCCCTCGACGGCGAGACCGTTCGTCACATCCTGATCACCCACACCCACGGCGATCACTCGCCCGCCGCCGCCGCTTTGGCCGAGGCCACCGGGGCCCCGATCCTCGGCTTCGGACCTCATCCCGCTCAGGCTGCGGATGAGGACGACCTCGATGACGACGATGATGATGATGACGACGAGGACCACGGGGCGATCAGCGACGACCCCGAGTTCGCCGAGAAACATCGCCCCGACGTCGATTTCGCGCCCGACATCGCCCTGAGCCACGGCGATGTGGTGGAGGGCCCCGGCTACACCGTGGAAGCCCTTCACACCCCGGGCCACATCTCCAATCACCTCTGCTTCGCCATCCGAGAGGAGAAGGCGCTTCTATCCGGCGACCACGTGATGGGCTGGTCCACCACGATCATCCCACCCCCCGATGGCGATATCGCGGCCTACCTCGGATCGCTGGAGTTGCTCCTCAGCCGCACCGACCGTCGCCTCTACCCCACCCACGGCGCGCCGATCGATGATCCCCGGCCCTACGTGGAGGCCCTCCTCGCTCATCGACTCGCTCGGGAGGCCGCGATCCTCGGCGAACTGACGAGCGGTCCGAAGTCGGCCACTGAGATTGTCGCCGTGCTCTACGCCGACGTTCCCAAGATTCTCCACAAGCCTGCCGCCCGCTCGGTGGTGGCCCACCTGCGCAAGCTCCACGACGACCAACTCATCGCTCCGACGATCGCTGAAGCGTCGGCACTCAAGTCGAAGACGGTGTGGGCTCGGAGCTGAGCGGCGCCGGCTCAGAGAGCGAGGGCCACTTCCACAGGATGGTGGCAGGCCACGAAGTGATCGCCACCGACCGCCACCATCTGGGGCTCCTCGGCACGGCAGATGTCGGTGACGTGTTGACACCTGGTGTGGAAGCGGCACCCTCGGGGTGGGTTGATCGGTGAGGGGAGCTCTCCGGTGATGTTGCCTTCTGCAACATCCACTGTTGTTGCCGGTTCGGGGATCGATGCCAGCAGGGCGCGCGTGTAGGGGTGGCGAGGCCGTTCGTAGAGTTCGTCGGCGGTGCCGATCTCACAGGCCTTTCCGAGATACATCACGATGATTCGATCGCTCACATTCTTCACGACCGACAAATCGTGGCTGATGAACATCAGGGTGAGGCCGTAGCGGCTCTTCATCTCCTCGAGCAGGTTGAGGATCTGGGCCTGCACCGAGACATCAAGGGCCGAAACCGGTTCGTCGCAGATGAGTACCTTGGGGTCGAGGGCCAGGGCGCGGGCGATTCCGATTCGTTGGCACTGCCCGCCGGAGAACTGGTGGGCCCGTCGCTCTCCGAACTCGGGGTCGATCCCGACCGCCACCATCAACTCCTCGATGCGGTCCTGCGACCACACGCCCTTGTCGTCACCCCAGATGGACAGGCCCTCCGAGATCACGGCGCGCACCCGACGCCGGGGGTTGAGCGAGGAGATCGGATCCTGGAAGATCATCTGGAGGTCGGGACGAACCCTGCGCAGGTCCTCGCCTTCCAGGGTGGCCAGATCCTTGTCGTGGTAGATGACATGGCCGCTCTTGATGGTGTTGAGCCGGATGATCGATCGAGCCACGGTCGACTTGCCACACCCGGATTCGCCCACGATCCCCAGAGTCTCGCCCTCGGCCACATCGAAGCTGATTCCGCTGACGGCATGGACAACCTCGTGGCGCCCCACCGGAAACTCGACGGTGAGGTCCTCCACCCGAACCAGGATGTCGGGGCGATCACGGAGCGGAGCTCGTCCTGTGCCGGCCATCACTCGCTCCCGGCGCCGGCGGTGAGGTGGAGTCCGGCCGGGGTGACGCCGACTGCGACATTGGCGGCCAGAGCGGCGTCGCCACGATCGGTGTTGGCCGGGTGGTGACAGGCAAATTCGTGCACCCCTGTCACGCCCCCCATCGTCGGGATGGAGGTGAGGCAATCTTCTCGGGCATGGCGACACCGGGGCGCGTACGCGCAACGCACCGGAGGATTGATCATCTCCGGCGGTCGACCTGGAATGGGATCGAGGCGGGTGTGGCTCGGCTGGTCGATGTGGGGGATCGATCTCAGCAGGGCATCGGTATAGGGGTGACGCGATTCGTTGAACAGGGTCTCGGTGGCTGATCTCTCGACGATCCTGCCCGCATACATCACCGCCACGTCGTCGCAACGGCCACGGGCCACACCGAGATCGTGAGTGATCAGGATCATCGACATCTCCCTCTCCCGACGCAGTCGATCGAGCAGGTCGAGGATGTGCTTCTGCACGGTGACATCAACCGCAGTGGTGGGCTCGTCGGCGATCAGCAGGGAAGGCTCACACGCCAAGGCCATGGCGATCACGACACGCTGACGAAGTCCGCCGGAGAGTTCGTGGGGATACTGGTGAACTCGCTTGGCGGGCTCGGGCACTCCCACCTGGCCGAGAAGATCGGTCGCCCCGCGGAGGGCCATCTTGCGACCATGGCCCAGGTGGTAGCGCAGGGTTTCGGCGATCTGCTCACCGCATCGCTTCACCGGATTGAGCGAAGTCATGGGGTCCTGAAACACCATGGTCATCTTCACGCCCCAGAAGTGCTTGCGGCGCTCGCGCGCTACGGCGCGCACGTCCTCTCCCTCGAATATCACCTCACCGTCGATCTCCGCGGTGCGAGGCAGGAGGTTCATGAGGGTCTTGGCGGTGACCGATTTACCCGAGCCCGACTCGCCGACTATCCCGAGCATCTGACCCTTCTCGAGATCGAACGAGACGCCGTTGAGCGCCTCGACGACACCCCGGTCGGTAGGGAACCTCACCTGGAGATCGGTGACGGAGAGTTGGGTGTCGGCCATGGTCAGAACGCCGATTCCTTGACGTCGAAGTATTCCCGCACCCGGTCGCCGGCGAAGTTGAGCGAGAGCACGGTGAGAAACATCACCCCGATAGGGAACATCGCCACATTGGGATTGTTCTGCAGATCGCGCGACTGGGAACCATCGACGATCGACTTACCCCACGAGATCGCGTCGCCCTCCACCGAGAGTCCGAGGAACGCCAGCCCTCCCTCGGCAACGATCGCTATCCCCATACCGAGCAGCGAGAGGGCACCCATCGGGATCAAGACATTGGGGAGCAGCTCCTTGACGATGATTCGACGGCTCTTCGCTCCCAGCACGCGCGCCGCCTGAACGAACTCGCGCTCTGCAAACACAAGGGTGGACGCCCGCGCCAGGCGACCAACCGGGGCGATGGCGAGAACGCCGAGGGTGAGGCTGACCGTGCGGAGGCTGCGATCGAAGGTTGCGGTGATGAGCAGGGCCAGCACGAGAGCCGGAAACGACAACAGGGTGAAGAACACGAAGCTGATGACATGGTCGATCCAGCCCCGGAAGAAGCCTGCGATCATGCCGAGGGAGCCACCCACGACAATCCCCAAAGTGATGGCCAGCAAGCCCACCACCAGAGATATCCGAGCGCCCCAGGCGGTGCGCGAGAATACGTCGCGACCCAGGGCATCGGTGCCGAACCAGTTGGCCCACGAGGGCCCTTCACGGGGTCCTCCGGCCCCGATCTCGCCGGGATCATCGATGGGCAGGACCGGAGCCAGGAGAGCGATGAGCGACACGATGAACAGCCATCCGATCGCCACCCAGAACGCCACGCCGAGGACCTTCTTCGGCACAACTTCGGGAACCTGAGGGGTCTCGATGATCTCGGTCATGTCGTTCGAACCCGAGGATCGAGCCAGGAGTAGAGGAGATCCACCACGAAGTTGATCACGACGAAGCCGCTGGCGATCACCACCACACCACCGAGCACCACCGGGAAGTCGTCGCGGATCACGGCCTGCACGAGTTCACGGCCGACGCCGGGAATGCTGAAGATCTGCTCGACCACCAGGGAGCCACCTATGAGAGCTCCGGTGTTCACCCCGAAAACGGTGATGATCGAGAACAACGACGGCCGCAGGGCATGTCGCCACATGATGTGGCTGTCGGTCATGCCCTTGGCGCGGGCCATGTGCACGAAGTCTTCCTGAAGGGTGGTGAGGAGGTCGGTGCGCAGCAGGCGCTGGTAGGTGGCGGCGAGGCCCGCTCCAAGGGTGATTGCCGGCAACGACAGAGATTTCATCTCGGCGAAGAACGAGGAGTCGTCGTGGGTGGCTGGGAAGATCTGCCACTTGAGCGCGAACAGGTAGAGCAGGATCACGCCCAAGGCGAAGTTGGGGATCGACAACACGCCGAACGACCCCACCGACAGGATCCGGTCGGCGCGATGGTTGGCTCGATAGGCCGCATATATCCCGAGCGGGATGGCCAAGCCGAGGGCCACGATCTCGGCCATCACCATCAACATGATCGACACCGGAAACTTGTCCTTCAGGATCTCGGTGACGGGAAGGTCGTTCTTGAAACTCGTGCCCAGATCGCCGGAGATCAGGTCGCCCAACCAGAGGACATAACGCTTCATCACCGGTTCGTCGAGGCGGTAGACCGCTCGGGCCTCGGCGACGATCTCGCAATCACCCACCTGGTTGTTGAGCGTGGTGGTGGTGTCTTCGATCAAGCCTGCTTCCACTGCGTCGCAGTCGAGTTCGGCCAGGGGTCCGACGACATTGAAGAGGGGATCACCGAGCAGGTTGAGCGCGCTGAACGAGAGGAAGGTGACCGCCAACAGCACCAGTAGGAGTTGGGCGACCTTGTTGATCATGAACCGAGTCATGAGTTCGCCCCCCTCTCGGTCATGGTGCTCGAACCCTACTCAGAGAGCCACACACCGTGAAGGAAGGTGACCCCACCGTTGTTGCAGAACAGCACCACACCGTCGGGGCCTTCCTGGCCACATATGTTGCGGACGCTTTCGCTGAGGCCCATGGTCCAGTTGGCGTGGGTCATGAAGATGTAGGAGTAGGTGTCGTGAATCGACTGCTGGATCTCGTGCCAGATCTCGACCCGGCGATCGAGATCGGCCGTTGCCCTCTGTTCGAAGAGGAGCGCATCGCGATCTTCGTCGCAGACTCGCACCCAGTTGATGGTGAGGAATCCCTCGGCGGTGGCGCATTCGAGCCAGATCACCTCGGTGACGGGATCGACCGCACCGAACTGGCGCCAGGTAACGACGTTGTAGGCGCCGGTGATCACATCGACGATGTGCTGATCCTGGGGAAGCTCCTCGATGGTGATGTTGAAGAAGGGTTCCCATCCTGCACTGAGGAGGTCGGCGATTCGGGTCTGGAGCACCGATGGCCCGGAGTACTGGAGCTCCATGTTGATCTTGCCGTCGGAACAGTTCTCCGCAAGGTCGGCGCAGTAGGCGTCGACGAGTGGCTGGGCGAGCTCTGGTTGGTTGCCTTCTTGCACGACAGCGGGGTTGTTCCAGATCAGATCTGGGTGAAACATCGAGTCGGCGAGGGGCGAAGTGCCCTGGCTGATCAGTGCTGCATAGCTTTCGCGATCGGCGGAGAACGTGAGGGCCTGGCGGGCCCGGATGTCGTCGAAAGGCACAGCCCTGGTGTTGAGCATGATGTCGTTTTCCGCACCGAGCAGGTTCTCTATGGTGACCACACCGTCTGCCTCGCGCATGGTGAGGATCGCGTCGGCATTGGAAGAGATCACGACATCGAGATCGCCGGCGGCCACGAGATCGGCCGCCACGGCTGTATCGGTGTGGACGTGAAACTCGACCCGATCGAGGTGGACGGTGTCGGCGCCCCTCCAGTAGTCGGGGTTGCGCTCCACGATCGTGACGTCGTCCTGGGTGCGGCTGACGAGCCGGAAGGGACCCGTTCCCACCGGGCTCTGGTTGAGCGACGCATCAGCCGCCGCGGCTGCGATGTACTCGCTTGACACCACCATGCCGAGCTGGGCGGTGACAGCCGTCGGGAAGTGAGCGCTGGGCCTGATGAGATTGAACTGAACCGTGTAGGTGTCGAGCTTCTCGACGGCGTTCTCCGCTGGATAGCTGGGCCCCACCGCCAGGGAGATCACCGGGTCGGCCAGCTGAGCCTCGAAACCGGCAACGAGGTCGTCGGCATCGAGCTCGCTGCCGTCGTGGAAGAGGATCCCTTCGCGCAGCTTGATCTGCCAGGAGTTGGTGCCCTCCACCCGAGTGAACGACTCCGCCAACCAGGGAAACCAGTTGCCGGCCTCGTCGTAATAGGCGAGTGGTTCCATCAGGGCGAAGCCCACCATGTAGGCGGATTGGGCGAAATTGTTGGCTACCGGATTGAGACCGTCCGATTCGGCTTCCAAGGCCACCCGGAGGGTGCCACCCGTCACGATCGCGTCGGGATCCACATCCTCTTCGGGCACGGGCGCGACCGTGGGAGTCACCGCGGTTCCGGCGTCGTCATCGCCGGTGTCGTCGCCATCGGAGTCGTCTCCCGCCGAGTCGTCGGTCTCGCTGGGGCCGGAGTTGTCGTCGTCGCCGCCACCGCACGCAGAGGCGAGCAGCGCCAAGGTGGCGAGCAGGGCGACCAGGTTGACGAGTGTCGGGTGCAGCGAATTCGTGCGCATGTTTCCTCCGGGAACCGCGGGCCAGGGGGGCTCGCCTGCAGCGTTGGCAGGTCTATCATTTGGGCCCGCACCGCCCTCAATTCGAGTACCCCAACCGGCGGCGAAGAGTCTTGCCTCAACCACCCTCAGTGGTTGAACCGCTCACCGCGCGTAAGCATCCACCGCCCGCGCGATTCCTGTGAGTACCTTTCGCGTGAGGTGAGACCCGCTCATTCTCCATCGCTCGCACGCCCACAGGAGCACTCTTGATCGAGACGCGCCACACCGCCGCCGCGGCAGGCGAAAGAGCCCGAACCGATGTCTTGACGCGCCTCGCCCACCTCACCGACCCCGACGTCGATGACCTCACGCGAAGCCTCCAGATGAGGGTGGCGTTGAGCCAGCTCCCTGGCCCCGCGCTACTCGTTGACCTCGACGGCACAGTGCTCGATGGCAACGACTCGCTCTCCGAACTCGACATCGACCGCGACTCCATGAGAGGCCGCCCCCTCTGGAACGACGCCCTCTGGCACATCCCCGACGCCGACACCGTTCTCGCTCCCCTCATCGAATCGTGCGCCGGGGGGCGGGCGGGATCGCGCACCATCGACATAGGCAAGACCGACGCCCGTCCCCTTCGAGTCGGAGTCACCCCGGTCAACGACGACACCTCCACCACCGTGGTGCTACTGGCCGAACTCCACAGTCTCACCGACCGCCAGGAGACCGAGGCGATCATCGCCGCCACGGCCCAGAAACTCGCCGAAGCCGAAGACATCTTCCAGGCAGTGGCCGAATACACCTCCGACCTCGTCTGCTTGCACGAGCCCGACGGCACATTCACCTACGTGTCGCCATCCGCGCGCCGCCTGCTCGACATCGAGCCCGCTTCGCTCACGGGGATCCATCCCGTCGATCTCGCCCACGCCAACACCCGCGACGCACTCGTTCAGGCTCTACAAGACTCAGCCCGGCGAGGCACCGAACCCACCCGGTTCCGCCATCGCCTTCGCCATCGCAATGGCAGCTACCGATGGTTCGAAACCGCGATCACGCCCATTCGCGATCCCGATGGCGAGGTGGGCCAGCTCCAATCATCGAGTCGCGACATAACCGCTCAGCGAGAAACCGAACAGAGCCTCATCAAGCAGGCGTTCCACGACGAACTCACCGGCCTACCCAACAAGGCCCTCCTGCTCGATCGGATGGACCAGGCCTTCGCCATCTCCCGCCGAACCCTCCAGCCCATCGGTGTGCTCTTCATCGATCTCGACGGCTTCAAGACGATC
>JAJCXY010000097.1 GCA_029263215.1 Acidimicrobiales bacterium | reverse complement strand
CGACGAAGCACCTCTACGAGCTCTCCTCGAAGGTTTTGGCTACTAGCCAACCCGATGGACCTAATCCCACCCGGGTCAACCGCAGGGGTGGCCAGAAGCAGCCTGCTCTGTACCCCGGTGGAGAGTCTTCCTAGACTCCGTTGATCAAATCCTCGACCTCACCACGGTGGAAGCTCCGGGCCACGACCCGGATCCTCCTCGCGCGGGTTGGTCGACGAGCGCTCGTCGTCATCGCGGCGATCGCGGGCTGGACATCGGTGGTGGTCATCGGTCTCGGCTCGGAGTCGGACTCCGACAACTGGGTGGGCGTGCCCGACCTTCAGGCCGTTATGGCTGTGATCCTCTTCGGTGGCGCGATGGTGGGTCTGGTCATGCTCGTCTGGATTGTGATCTCCAGCGAGTCGGGGGAACGCACCCAACAGCCGCGAAAGAACTGGTTCGTATCCGGAATCCTGCTGGTGATCTTCGTCGTCATCGTTCTACGCGAACTCGACCGTGGAGAGTCCGAAACACAGGACGTTGCTACGGCGCCGGACATCTCGGCTCCCGCTTCTGAGACACTCCCTCGCACTGTCGACATTGCCGACGTCGCCGGTCCGATGATCGTTCTCATCACGATCGTCGCCCTGATCGCCTGGGCTCGGTACCGCCGGACCTCGTGGGTGTCGGCGGCGACAGACAACGATGAAAAGCCCGGGCCAGATGATCTCACCGACATGGTGTCAGCAGCCCAGCGGCAACTGGAGACCGGCGGCGACCCCCGATCGGCGGTTCTTTCCGCTTACGCAACTGTGGAGGCACGCTTCGAGGTCCGCGGAGACGGGCGACGCGTCGCGGAGACGGCAGAGGAGCATGTGCGCCGGGTTCTGGCGTCGAACGCCGTCACCAACCCCGACCCTCTTCTCCGGCTGGCCGGTCTCTACGAAATCGCCCGGTTCTCCGAGCATGCGATAACCCACGCCGATCAGCGCCGAGCGGCGTCGGACCTCGAGCGGATGAAACGCCAGCTCTCGGCGGAGCGAAGCCCATGAGTGCGAGGCGCGTCCTCGTGGCAGTGGTGTGGGCTGGAGTCCTTGCCGTCATCCTCGGAGTGTCGTCGGGCGACGAGTTGCGCCTGTCCATCGACCTTTGGCTCGCCACCGCGGCGGTGGGAGCGGTGTGGGTTGTGATCGTCGACGTGATCGCGGCCGCGAAGATCTCGACCCGTAAACCTCGAAGTCTGTTTTCGCGACGCCCGCCGACCTCGTCCCTCGACGCTCGACCGAGAAACCTCCGCGCTCTCGAGGGCCTGGTGGTCGCGGGAACCACCCAGTCGCGAGCCCACTCTCACCGGCTCCGGCCCCGACTCAGGCCAATCGCCGCTCATACCCTCAGGGTCGATCACGGCATCGATCTCGAGGCTCACCCTGAAGCAGCTCGGGAGATTCTTGGCCCTGCGTATTGGCTCCTGGATGAAGACACCGATGAGCGCATGCCTAGCCTCCTCCACCTGGAAGAACTACTCGACCGACTCCGGCCGACTTCGCCCGACACGGAGTCGACACGCCTCACCTCACCCGCCGAATCTGCAGGGAGCAATCAATGACCGGCACCAGCACGAGCCCAGGCACCGACCCGACTCCACTCCCCGTAGGCGAAGCCGCGACACTCTGCGGCGTCCTCCTCGATCACATCGAGACCGTGGTCGTAGGCAAGAGACCATCCCTCGAACTCGTGGTCAGCGGATTGCTCGCCAGCGGCCACGTGCTACTCGAGGATCTCCCGGGCCTCGGCAAGACATTGATCGCTCGCTCGCTGGGCGATGCCACCGCCTTGTCGGTCGGTCGGGTCCAGTTCACCCCCGACCTCATGCCGGCCGATGTCACCGGCTCCCTCCTCTACGACCAGAGCCGCCGAGATTTCGAGTTTCGGCCCGGGCCCGTCTTCAACAACATCGTGTTGGCCGACGAGATCAACCGGGCGCCACCGAAGACGCAGGCGGCCCTGCTCGAAGCGATGCAGGAGCGTCAGGTGACCGTCGACGGCACCTCGCACCCCCTTCCTCGCCCGTTCATCGTGCTCGCAACCCAGAACCCCATCGAGTTCGAAGGCACCTATCCCCTCCCCGAGGCCCAGATCGATCGGTTCCTCCTGAAGACCTCGCTCGGTCTACCGACCCCAGCGGAGGATGCCGAGATCATCCGGCGTCGGCTCGAACGCGGCACCGACGACACCCTTCTCGGGCCAATCGTCGACGTCGGAACGATCCTCAGCCTCCAAGCCACCATGGAGACCATCACGGTCTCCGATCCCGTGATCACATATTGCGTGGCGCTGGTACACGCCACTCGCTCAGCACCCGAGACCCAGGCCGGCGCCAGCCCCCGAGGTGTCGACGCTCTGGTGAAGGCATCGCGGGCCCGAGCACTCCTTGCCGGCCGCGACTACGTCACCCCCGATGACGTGAAGGCGATCGCCCAGCCGGCGCTGGCCCATCGGATCGTGATGCGTCCCGAACTGTGGGTCCGCGGCGTGCAGCCTGCGATCGTGATCGACCACTGTCTCGACTCGGTGCCCACACCGTCGACGCTGCCCACCAACCAGTGAGACCTGAGCCGCCGCTGCCCCAGCTGCAGAGACGGGCAACGGTGAGATTGCCCGTGGCGGTAATTCTGGTCGCCGCCGCAGGGCTCACAACGGTTCTCACCGGGCGGCCCGATGCGGCGATCCTCGCGACCCCTTGGCTCGTGGTCCTCGTGCTCGGCTCGCTCACCGTCACTCGCCCGTCGATCGAGGCCTCGGTCATGGTGACCGACCCTCGGGTGATGATCGGAGACGAACTGGAACTAGTGACCACCCTGTCGACAGAGCCTTCACCCGGCCGCTGGGCGGAGGTCAACTGTCGGCCCGAATGGGAATCTCCAAAACCTCCGCCCACCGTCGAAGCGATCCGATCCGACCCCACGACACTGTCATGCACGCTTGCGGCCCCTCATTGGGGCACCTTCGACGTCGGGCGCGTGACCTATGTAGTGAACGAGCCGTACGCCCTGGTGCGATGGAAGGGAGAGGTAGATAAGCCAACGCGTGTTCGCGTCCACCCCGACCCTCAGATGCTCGACAGGCTCCTCGCCCCCTGGCATGTTCGCCGGGTCTCGGGTGCGCACCGTTCGCGCACGGTCGGGTCCGGAGTCGAGTACGCGGATCTCCGCGAGTACGTTGCCGGCGACTCGCTACGCGACATCAACTGGCGCGCCAGCGCTCGCTCCGAGGATCTTTGGGTGTCCCAGCGCCACTCGGAACAGATGACCGATGTCGTCCTACTTCTCGACTCGTTCATCGAGTCGGGCCACGACGTGAGAACCGTAGTCGGGCTCGCCATCGAAGCCGCGATCGGCTTGGCCGAGAGTCATCTGGCGGTCACCGACCGCGTCGGGCTGATCGAGATCGGTGGAGTGCTCAACTGGGTGAGTCCCGGCACCGGACCTGTCCAACTCCAACGGCTCACCGACGCCCTGCTCTCCACCGGCCTCTACGCCAACGCGGCCGAGCGCTCGCTCGCCATGATCCCACCCCGCGCCCTGCCACCGAGATCCTTCATCGTTGCCTTGTCCCCACTGCTCGATCCCCGCTTCATAAACGCACTCCGTTTATTGCGGGCGGGTGGGCACGATGTTGGCGTGATTGCGTGCCCTCCCCTGCCGCGCGACTTCACGGCGAGCGACACCGGACCCGGACAGATCGCTCACCGGCTCTGGTCGTTGGAACGAGAGATAACCGAGGACCGACTGGCCCATCACGGCATCGGGGTGGCGCGCTGGGAAATCGACCAGCCGATCACCCCCGCGCTGGTGGACCTCGACCGGTTACGTCGCCACCTGAGCGTCGGAGTAGGTCGATGACAACGACCCGTGTCGAGGCCGCTCCCGGGGTGACTGAGCCTGCCGCTCCTGCTCGATGGATCGTGCCCGCCGTCGCCAGCGGGGTGTTCGCGCTGGCGATTGCCCTGGTGGTCATCCTCACCGCAGAGCAACACCAGGGTTACACCGCGTGGATCAGCGCCACTGCCGTCGCCGTCCTGATCACCGGAGTCATCATCGGCTCCGAGGGCCTTGTCGGTGCGGCGATCATCCCCCTGTTGGGCGCAGCGCTGCTGAGCGGCGCGGGGGGCGACGACCCCACCCTCGGCCGGTCTCTGCTCATCGGGTGCGCCTACTACGCGATCGCGGAACTCGGCTGGGAGGCGATCACCGACCGGGAACTCGGTACCCGCCCCCCGACGATTCGGTACCGTCGGGTCGAGGAAGTGGCGATGGTTCTCGCGCTCGCGCTCTTGATCGGACTCGTCGCCATCGGCTCCGCCTCGCTTGCACCCGACCGCACCCCAATAACTCGCGGTGCAGCGGTCGCCGCCGGGATGGTCCTTCTCATCGGGCTCGGAAAGAGACTCCGCAAGTGACCGATCTGTCGGCCGACACCCTTCGCTGGCTCGAACATGTGCACCGGCTCGAATTCGAAGACGGCACCGTACCCCGACGGACCGGATCGGTTGCCTTCGCTCTCACGCTGCTGGCCGACCAGCTGCCCATGAGTTCACGCGAGATAGCGGTGTTCGCCCGCACCGGTCACGAAACCGTTCGCCGGGCAGCCGACGCCCTGGAACGACTCGGTCTCATAGATCGTCACCGCCGGCCCTATGTCGACCGCCGTGCCCCCGACGTAGGGCACTAACCCGGCCTGATCAATCTTCGGAGCCCGGGCGGCGACGCCCACGCTTCACATCGCCCCGACGGCGCTTCGACTCCACCCTGCGGCGCTGGCTGCCGCGGGTGGGCTTGGTTGCGCGTCGCGGTCTGTCGACCTTGCCGGCCGCCTCTATCCGGCCGCGAAGGCGTTCCATGGCAATCTCACGGTTGCGGAGCTGGGACCGCTCGTCGTTGACGGTGACGCGTATCGCTTCGCCGAGTTTCTCGATCACCCTTCGCCGCAGCCCTTCGGGCATCGTGGGTGACGAAGGGGGACGAAACACCGCCTCCACCTTCGTGTTCGAGCGGTTGGCGTGCTGGCCCCCGGGCCCACCCGATGCCATGAAGCGGAACTCAACTTCACTCTCGGGAACTCGCCAGCCCCCCGACATCGTCAGCCGGCGCGTCGAATCGGGAAGAACTCGGTGATGTCCATCTGAAGGAACGCCGCGAGAGCAGCGATCTCCTCGGCCTTGGTCTGGGTGCGACCGAGGAGCCGGTCGCGCATGGCCTCCCGGTTGACCCCGATCACCTGGGCCAGCCTCTGCTGAGACACACCCTGTTCGGCCCGCGCCTCACCAAGAACCCTCCGGATGTGTCCCTGGGTCTCTTTCATGAACTCGCCATACTCGGCATCATCGATGCACTCGCCATGGGCCCGTCGCCCCACTTTCGTTCCTCCCACCAAGTCCCACCTGATATCGAGAGCGTACTGCCACAGCGCTTCCTGCGCGCCATGTGCCGGATGGCCTATGAGACCGGGACCCCTTCGGGACCACACCGGGCCCCAAGCCCCTACTTGTTGGGTCGAAGAATGGCTTCGACTCCAGCCCTCCACCGGGCCGGTCGTAACGCCCCCTACGGCTTCCCACAGGGGGCGGCAGGCAGGCAGAAGGACTCCTCGGTGTACAACCTCAACCGCAAGCGCATCTCACCACGCACCTTGCTTCGACCCAACGATCTCGTCACCCGCACCCATTACCAGGCTCGCCTGGCCGGCATCCTCAGCGACGAGCGCCTCCAGCTGACAACCAACGCGGCCGGCGCCACATCGGCCCGGCTGATCCAGGCTCCCGAAGCGGCCTGATCCTCAGCTCAGGCGAGATGATCGAGGTGCGCAGTTTCGTTGAATGTCCGTAGCGACGGCCGCACACCGCCGGTGGCGATTCGCTGGATCGAAGCCTGCTCCACGAAACAGCGCCACGATATGTCGATCGAGACACCCAACGCCCAGGCCACGACTGCCTTGATGGGCGAGACGTGGCTCACCAGCACAACATCGGAGGATGCGGCCGCGGGTGCGAGTTCGTCGAGGAGTGGCCAGACTCTCGCGGCGAGATCATCGTGGCTTTCTCCTCCCTCGGGACGCCAGCTCGTACTCGCCCGCCATTCTCGCCAGGTCGAGGGCTCGACTTCGCGAAGGGGTGTGCCTTCGAGTTCTCCGTAGTCGAGTTCGATGAGTCGCTCATCGATCTCGACATCTGACCCGAGCCCGGCGGCAGTTTCGCGACATCGTGCCAATGGGCTGGAGATCACCCGAGCGCCGGCGGGGAGTACATCCGCGATGGCCCGGGCTTGCACCCGCCCCTCGGCATCGAGCGAGGGATCTCGCCGACCGAGGAGCTCCCCTCCCGCATTGGCCTCGGTGCGACCATGACGTACGACGATCAGCATCTCTCCCCCATCAGCGCAGGTGCGCCCTCGGGAGTCGGCCCGTGCTCACCAGTTGGCGGCGGTGCGCGGGGCGACTCAGATCGAACCGGCGCACCAGCCAGAGCATCGCAGCCACTCCGACCAATTCCATCACAACGAGAATGCCGATCGGTCTATCGAACTCGGGTAAAGGAGCTCTGGCGATCCCGTCGAGGCCGGCCACGGGCCACCAGAAGAGCTCAGTGCGGGTCCACGCGGTCGAAGCGACGAGAAACACGATGGTGCCGATCGGGACCCCCAGCAGCCGACGGCGAACAACCCGATGACCGATCGTGGCGGCCATCACGACGGCGAGGACCAGCACCGAACCGAGCAGGGTGTGCAGCAGGAGAGGTTTGCCCGAGAGCGCCTCTGCCAGTGGCAGCACGCCTCCCAAGGCAACGAAGCGGTAGTCGATGGCAGGACTGTCGAAAACGAACAGCACCGTCAACACCGCGGCTGCTACAAACCAGAAGAACACGTCAACGCAGCACCATCCGGCCGCACTCGCTGCATTCGAGTACCGAACCCGATGCTTCGTGTTTCACCCTGTCGACCTCCATCGCGGGCATCACCGAGGGACAGCCCGAGCAGTTCGACCCGTCGAACCGCACCACCGTGGCCGCACCCATACCCGGGTGTAACCGTTCATAACGCTCGACCAGGGCGGGATCCACCGACTCGACCGCCACGGCCCGGGCAATCGACATCAAATCGATCTCCACATCGATCTCGGCCTCGGCGGTGGTGATCTCCATCTCGAGCGTGCTGATCCTGGTGTCGACATCGACGCGGGCGTCTTCCAGCGTCGTCACCCTCCCCGCGAGCTCTTCTGCCTCTTCCATCGCCTCCAGAGCCTGATCTTCGAGGCCGCCCTGACGCGCCCTCAGGCCGGCGATCTCGTGTTGGAGGGCCTCCAGATCCTTGATCCCCTGCACTTCGCCGCTGTACAGGCGTGAATCGTCGGCGTCAGCCTTGGCGGAGACGATCTGGGCCTCATCTTCGAAGCGGCGCTGACGACTGGCCACCTCCACCCGCGCCGCGGCAACAGTATCGATCTCGACCTGTTGCTCGGCGCGTTCCGCCAGTGCGGCTTCGAGCGCTCCGCGCTGATCCATGTTGAGTCGTCGGTGATTGAGGCGATCTGTCTCCACATCGCAGCGTTGGATCTCGAGCAGGGCTTCGTCGCTCATGGATTACTCGTGGTGGTAGGGGCCGGCGGTGCTTGTGTGGTGCTGGTTGTACTACCTGGAAGCGTCGTTGTCGTTGTCGTGGTCGTGGTTGTCGTAGTGGTGGTGGTTGTCGTGGTGGTCGGCACCTCGCATCCGTCGACCCTGCCATCGCCGTCGCTGTCCACCGGAATCAACAGAATCGGGCACTCACCGATGCCCCGGTCGAACTCGAAGTCGGGCGCCTCGCAGGCGTCGGCGATGCCATCCTCATCGGTGTCTCGTTCGGCATCCTCATCGCCACACAGGCTCTTGAGCAGCTCGTTGTAGTCGTCCTCCTCCTGGTCGGTACGAATCCTGATCCCGCCACGCGTGGGTTCGGCCGGCTCGAACTCGATCACAGGTAGACCCTCGTGGTAGTCGGTGTTGAACTGGCCCCAGATGAGGGCGGGGATCGAGCCACCGAAGACGTTGCCGATGCCAAGCGGACCACGGTCGACTCCTCGCATCTCGATCTGCTCATCGGGATTGCCGATCCAGATCGCGGTGGAGAGGTAGGGGGTGTATCCGACGAACCAGGCGTCGGTGAATTCCTGAGCGGTGCCCGTCTTGCCGGCCACCGGCTGCTCCTCGAGGCGAGCTCTCGTGCCGGTGCCGCCCCTCACGTTGGCCTCGAGCACCTGGGTGACCAGGCGGGCTGACTGCACCGAGATCGCTCGTTCTCCGTTGGGCTTGTTTTCCAAGATGATGTTGCCCTCGCGGTCCTCGACCCGCTCGATGAAGATCGGGTCGACCTGGATGCCGTCGTTGGCGAACGACGAGTAGGACGATGCCATGTCGAGGGGGGTGACATCCTTGGGTCCGAGCGGCATCGATATGGGCAGGTCCGAGAGGTCGGTCTGGACCCCCAGTGCCTTGGCCGTATCGGCCACATTCGACAGGCCCACGATCTGGCCGAGTCGGACGTACGCACAGTTCGACGATCGAAGGGTCTGAGACCGGATGGACGCAACCGACCCGCCCGGCCCACTGAAGTTGTTGGCCCTGTATGGGTCGGGGAAGCC
This sequence comes from Acidimicrobiales bacterium, assembly GCA_029263215.1. Classification (GTDB taxonomy): domain Bacteria; phylum Actinomycetota; class Acidimicrobiia; order Acidimicrobiales; family Aldehydirespiratoraceae; genus OFTM10. Next base: position 13,263 of record JAJCXY010000097.1, on the reverse strand, counting down.
TCCCGGGTTGGCGAATTCACAGGTACCGATCCCGTTGAGCTGGTCGGACGGCACAAAACCCTTCTCCATCGCAGCCGCGAGCACGAACGGCTTGAACGACGACCCCGTCGGACGCCCCTTCTGGGTGGCGATGTTGAACTCGAAGTTCTCGAAACCCGGGCCACCGATGAGGGCTCGCACCAGCCCTGTACCGGGCTCGACGCTCGCCAGCGACACTGTGAAGTTGCGTTCGTCGGCGGGCAGGAAGGCGGCAACCGCCTCCTCCGCCTGCTGCTGGGCCAGCGGGTCGAAGGTGGTGAAGACCCTCAGGCCACCACCGAACAGGGCTTCGGCCCGTTCCGCGTGGGTGGCGCCCAACCGAGGATCATCGAGAAGGCGGCGTCGGACCTCTTCGATGAAGTAGTTGGTGGGTTCCCACTCGGCGGCCACGTTACGGGTGGTGGGCAAGGGGTCGTCTCGGGCGGCTTCGTACTGGAACTCGGTGATCGCGCCGGTGTCGAGCAGGCGCCCCAGCGCGACCTCGCGCCGATCCTCCGCCCTCTCGGGGAAACGCGTGGGGTCGAAGCCTGACGGATTCGAGATCAGGCCCGCCAACAGTGCCGACTGGGCCCAATCAAGCTGGTGAGGAGCGACACCGAAATAGATCTCCGCCGCGGCGCGAACGCCATAGGCCCCGCCACCGAAGTAGACGGTGTTGAGATAGGCCTCGAGGATCTCTTCCTTGGTGAGCTGGCGTTCGAGCCTGATCGCGAGAGCAGCCTCGGGGATCTTGCGGTCGATGTCGATCGCATTGCCGATGACCCCGTTCTTGACGAGCTGTTGGGTGATGGTGGAGCCGCCCTGCTCCACGCCGCCCGCGTTGACATTTTCGATGAAGGCACGGCCTATGGCTTTCGCGTCGACCCCGTTGTGATCCCAGAATCCCTCGTCCTCCACTGCCAGCACCGCGGTTATGAGACGATCGTTGATGTCGTCGAGGGTCACGAGGGCACGGTTCTCGACGTCGAAGAGCACGTCGAACTCGGCTCCATTGGAGTCGTAGACGATCGACCTGAGCGCCAACTCGTCGAGGTTGATCTCCGCTGTGGTCGACTCGTTGGCCGCAAACACGTCGGCTACCAGGGGCGCCAGAGCGGCGAGGGAAAACGCCACGGCCACGCCGCCACCGACGACTATGGCCGCCAGTCGTAACAGTCCGACGATGCCACGCACGCCATTGAAGTTACCGGGCCGAACAGCCGTGGCCGCCGCGGCAGCGATGCCAACTGCGTGTCACGATGCTCACATGACCCGGATCGGCATCATCGGCGGAGGACACGGCGCCGCACTTCACGCCCAAGCAGCCTTGTTGTGTGATCGTATCGAACTCGTGGGAGTCGGCGGCGGGTCTAGCTCGGCGACCGAGCTCGCCTCAGCAGCCGAGGTCCCCGATCTGTCCCTCGACGCCATCCTCGATCGTTCCGACGCGGTGGTGGTGGCAGTGCCTCCGGCTCGAACGCCCGAGGTGATCGATGCCCTTGTGGGGGAAGTGGGAGCGGTGCTGGTCGAGGCGCCCGTTCCCGCAGACCTACCCGACCCTGGCTGCCCGGCCATGATCGGGGCCAACCTCCTACATGCTCCCACCGTGCGACGCGCCATGAGGGCCATCGGCGACCTGGAATCGCCTCATCACCTGGTGTTGCGGTCCAGCCAGCCCGCGCCCACCTGGGGAGGCCACGGCAGCCTCGCCTTCGGCGGGGCCGGTCTTGACCCGGGTGCACGCCTCGCTCCCGTGCTGTTCGCGGCCACCGGCGAGGCCATCAACTCAGCCGCCGCTCGGATCACCGAAGGCCCTGTGACCGGCGTCGAGGAATCAGCCACGATCACCCTGACTCTACCCAGTGGCCGCGCGGCACGGCTGGAGTCGAAGTGGGCACCCGGATCGGCCCGCGCCGAACTCGAGGTGGCCAGCGACGAAGGGGTGGCCCTCGTTTCGTTCTTCCCTGAGCCCGAGCTCGAGATCGATGGCGTGCCGATGACGGCCCCTCAGGGTCATCCCCTCGTCGATCTCGGTTTCGTCGCCCAGCTCGAGCGACTGGCCGGCCTTCCCGACAGATCAGCCACCCCCTGGCTCGACCTGGCCACCGGTAGGGCCATCTGTGGCGTCCTCAGCGCCGCTATCGTAACCGCCCGCGGAGGCTTCGGATGAGGTCAGGCTGCGGGTTCCAGATTTCGGCGCCCGAGGGCCAACAAGCGACGGTCGATCGTCAGGAACTCGACCACAGGGTCGAGCGGAGAATCGGTGGGATCATCGAAGGTGAGACCCAGCCGGGTCGCTTCGGCACCCTCCGCCATCCGGTGGGCGATGTGTACGAGGGTCGAGACATTGCGCCACGCACCGTCTGCATCCGGAATCCGAAACGCGATCGTGGTGACCGATCCCGGTTGAGGTGCCTCGTCGATCGCGCAGTCGACAACCACGCCCGCGCCACCGGTGGACAGGTTCACAAGGTGACCTTCGAACTCCTGGAGTCGGCAGGTCACTAGCCCCAACCTCACCCGGTGGTGAGCGCGCCGTTGGCGACGCAGTACCGCATCGAGTACAGCTTCCATGGCCACGCCCAGAAATCCGCTGCTTATCACCAAGGCCACGACCGCCACTTCCGCGGGAAGACGATCCGGCCAGTCCCTCCACACCGAGATCGCGGTGACCGCCACCACGAAGTGGAGGGCCACAGCCAGTGCCATCAGCAAGCCCAAACCGCGTTCTTGTCCACGGCGGCGCTCGCTCAACAAGGTGATGTCGACGCCGATCGAGCGCAGATCGCTGCGGAGGATGGAGAACGGTGCGAGACGGCCACGGCCCAGGAGTAGGTGAGCACTCCATCGAAGAAGGTAGGCGGGGACAGCCATGACCACCAGATCGGCCCCCGAGGCGTTCAGGGGTTGTTGGGCCAGCCCCATGGTGGTGACTGCCGCGACGACCAGAGCCAGCCGCTGCACGGCGCTGACGAGCGGAACGACGGCCAGGCGGTGAGCTGCCCGCTCCTTCGGGGCAAGGCGGCGCACATCCGGCGAGAATGCCACCTTCGCCCTGGGAGCGAGATGCCCCCACCTTCGTTGAAGACTCTCGCTCAGGGTGCGAGGACCCCGCACCCTAGCCAGGGTGAGCGGGACGTAACTGATGCGGTAACCGCAAAGGCGAAGCGCCACCCCCCGAGCGGCGTCGGAGAGATCATCATCAGCAACGCCTGTGGCGCCGATCGCGGCGGTGCGAACCATCACCGGACCGTCGCCATACCAGGGGATCGAACCACGCGAAGCGAGCGAGGGTCTCACCACCTCGTGATCGAACGGGTCGAGCGACCAGAGTCCGCCCGGATCATGTTCATAGGAGGTCGGGTCGGCTTCTTCGATGCCCACTTGGACCACGCCGACGTCGGGGGCCGAGCACGCGGGTGCGGTCATGGTGAGGAGATCCGGCATCGGGAGATCGCCGGCGCGCATCCGCAACACCCACGGTGTCGACACGCCGGCCACCACCTCGCCAAGTGTCTTGTCGGGGCCGGCCATTGCCGCTCCGAACCGTTCTGCAATCGTCCGGAGCCAACGCGACTCGTCGCGATCAACCACGATCACCCCTTCGAGGCCGTAGACCCTTCGGGTCGACACGAGGGTGGTCCTCAACTCATCGATCGATCGAGAACTGGCATCAATGACCGCAGTGGTGCCGGGTCTGGGCGCATCCGGCGCGTCGGCCGCCACGATCGGTGACGCCGAGGCCGACCAGGCCCTCCCTGCGAACACCGCCAGGCCCAGGATCTCGGCAACCAGAAGGAACGCAGCAGACAGAGCAGCGGTTCCGTCCAGCGTCGTTGCGACCCTCCAGAGGAGATACAGCGCGCCCCACACGAGCGCGATCGAGGTGACCACGCGGACCAGTCCCTCACGGGCCGGGTTGGGGCGAACAAAGGGGTCCACCCAATCCGATCGACTCCAGAGCCGACGAATTGAGCCACTGGCAGCAATGCCGGTTGGAGCAGATCCCTCCATGTCCGCGAGACTGCCGTGATGCCAACAGACCGACACGCCCCGTGACCTCCCCGGTTGTGGCCACCGCTCCCACCGATTGCACCGTTGTGCTGGTGAAGGTCGCGGTCGGCGACGAGGTCGGCGAGGGAGCCATCATCGCCATCGTCGAGATGATGAAGATGGAGCACCTCGTGGTTGCCCCGGAGAGCGGCATCATCGACTCGATCGAGGTGGCCGCGGGCGACGTCATGCAGTCGGGCCAGGTGATCGCGGTCATCGACGCCCGCTCGGTGGGTGCCAGCGACGGCGATGTCGACGAACCTGCTCAGGGCACCGACAGAGCCGATCTCGACGAGGTCATCAGTCGCCGGCGCCAACTGCTCGACCAGGCACGGCCCGAGGCGGTCGCGAAGATCCACGCTCGGGGGCGCCGGACCGCCCGCGAGAACCTCGCAGATCTCATCGACCCGGGGAGCTTCGAGGAGTACGGCGGATTCATGTATGCCGGCCAGACCGCCCGCCGCGAGATCGACGACCTCATCGCCAACACTCCTGGCGACGGAATCGTCGGCGGACTGGCCAGGGTCAACGGCGACCTGTTCGGACTCGAGGCGAGCACCTGCGCGGTGATGTCCTACGACTACACGGTCCTGGCCGGCACCCAGGGCTTTCGCGGTCATCAGAAGAAGGACCGACTACTCGAAGTGGTCGACCGACTCGGTATCCCGGTGATCCTCTTCGCCGAGGGAGGCGGAGGGCGTCCCGGCGACACCGACCAGATGTCGCTCGCAGGCCTCGAGATCATGTCGTTCGCCTGGATGGCCCGCCTTAGCGGGAACGCCCCGTCGATCGCCATCGTGTCGGGACGTTGCTTCGCCGGCAATGCCGCTCTCGCCGCGGTGTGCGATGTGATCATCGCCACTCCCGACGCCAATCTGGGTATGGCGGGTCCGGCCATGATCGAAGGTGGAGGACTCGGCGTATACACGCCCGAGGAGATCGGGCCGGTTGATGTGCAGAGTGCCAACGGCGTGATCGACATCCTGGCCGGCGACGAAACCGAGGCGGTTGCCTACGCCCAGCGGTACCTCGCCTTCTTCCAAGGCACGGTGAGCGAATGGCAGGCCCACGATCAGGCAGCGTTGCGAGATGTGGTGCCCGAGAACCGCAAGCGGATCTACGACGTTCGAAGGGCGATCGAACTCTTGTGCGACATCGACTCCTCCCTCGAACTTCGACCCACGTTCGGCAACAGCGTGGTCACCGCGCTGGGCCGACTCGAAGGGCGCCCAGTCGGGATCCTCGCCAATGATCCCGCCCATCTCGGCGGCGCCATCGACTCCGACAGCGCCGACAAGGCCGCCCGCTTCATGCAACTCTGCGACGGGCATGGCCTCCCCCTGGTTGTTCTCTGCGACACTCCTGGATTCATGGTCGGGCCCGAAGCCGAGAAGAGCGCCCAGGTCCGCCACTTCGGTCGGATGTTCGTGGCCGGCGCCAGTCTCACCGTGCCCACCGCCACGGTCTTGTTGCGTAAGGCCGTCGGACTCGGAGCAATGGCCATGTCCGGCGGATCCTTCCACTCCACCCTGCTCACCGTGGCCTGGCCCACCGGGGAAATCAGCGGGATGGGGATCGAAGGCGCGGTCACACTCGGGGCCCGCCGCCAGCTCGAAGCGATCAGCGACCTCGACGAACGCCGGCAGACCTACGAGAAGCTCGTCGCCCGCCAGTACGCGAAGTCGAAGGCGCTCAACGCCGCGGCTCACAACGAGGTCGACGACGTGATCGACCCTGCCGACACCCGCAGCAGGCTCGTCAACCTGTTTCGATCGGTACCTCCGGGCGATCGATCCGGTCGGCCGATGATCGATACCTGGTAACTCCGGCCGCCGGCTTCGTGTTGGTCAGCGTCGCCGCCGACGGGGGCGGTCTGGACGCGCGACCGCGGTTCGGTCGGGAGCGACCTCCACCTCCACCTCGGGCACCGGAATCGTGCCATCGAGTACGCCGCGGATCGCGGCGATGTGGGCTGGGGTGTTGCCGCAACACCCACCGACTATCTGGACACCGTCGATGTTGACCCGATGGGCGTGCGCGGCCATCACCTCGGGTGTGCCGCTGTAGCTCAACTCCGCACCGTGCCATTCCGGGATCCCCGCATTTGCCTTGGAGATGATCGGAACTCCCGGGGCAGCTGCACGGATCTCCGTGAGCGCCGCTTCGGTGTCGGCCAGGTTGTTGCCGCAGTTCGCCCCGATCGCGGCCACTCCCAACGCGGCGAAGCGTTCGCCGGCCATGGTGCCGCTGACCCCCATCATCGTCCGCCCGGCCGTGTCGAAACTCATCGTTATGGCGACAGGCAGATCGGAGGACCGTCGAGCTCCTTCGATGGCTGCCTCAGCCTCCTCGAGCGAACTCATCGTCTCGATCCAGAGAAGATCGGCGCCGCCCTCTGTGAGCCCCTGGGCTTGGTCGGTGAAGGCGTCGACCGCATCGACGTACTCGAGCGCGCCAAGAGGCACCAGGAGCTCCCCTGTGGGACCCATAGACCCGGCGACGAGAACCCGGCGCTGCTGCTCGTCGGCCACATGACGCGCGTGTTGGGCCGCACGGCGGTTGATCTCGACAACCCTTGAGTCGAGCCCGTGGAGGGCAAGTCGGTAGCGGGTGCCTCCGAAGGTGTTGGTGAGCACGATGTCGGACCCGGCATCGACGTAGGCGCGGTGCAGCCCGTAGACAGCCTCGGGGTTGTCGAGGTTCATCCGCTCCGGAGCATCGCCTGCTTGCAGACCACGAGCGAACAACTCTGTGCCGGTGGCGCCATCGACCACGAGGTGGCCGCGCTCAGAGAGAAGGTCGGTGAGAACCGAGGAGACCGCGGGAGCCACAGTATTCATGCAACGCAAGATACCGCCGCGCCGGTGGCTAACAACGAGGCTGACGGCCCATTTCAGCCCTAGGGACGGTCGCGCAACTCCCGCCGGAGAATCTTTCCCGAGGCACTCTTCGGCACAACATCTATCTCCTCGAGCAACCTGATCTGCTTGTAGGCCACCAGGTGCTCACCGACAAACTCCTGGAGTTCATCGAGCGACAACGACGCTCCGGGGGCAAGACTCACGAACGCCTTCGGAAGCTCGCCTGCCTCATCGTCGGGCACACCAATGACCGCAACATCGAGCACCGAGGGGTGGGTGACGATCAGTGCTTCCAGCTCAGCCGGCGGAACCTGGAAACCCTTGTACTTGATGAGTTCCTTGATGCGATCGACGATCGAGTAGTGGCCATGGTCGTCGAGTACCGCCACATCACCGGTGTGGAGCCAGCCATCGGAATCGATCGTTTCCGCGGTGGCTTGGGCGTTGTTGAGGTAACCCTTCATCACCATCGGCCCGCGAACCCAGAGCTCGCCCCGCTCACCGACCGGCTGGTCCTGCCCCGACTCGGGGTCGACGATCCGGCACTCCACGTTCGACACCGCCACACCGCTGGTGCCGGGCCTGACTGTGCCCTCGGGAGTGGCGTGACTGACCGGACTCAGCTCGGTCATGCCAAACCCCTGCACCACCTGGCAGCCGACTCGAGCCGCGGCCTCCTCTTGTAGCTCCGCTCCCATGGGGGCGGCTCCGCAGAAGATCTGCTTCAGTGCCGACAGGTCGTAGTTGTCGACGATCGGCGCCTTCGCCAGGCCGAGCACCATGGGCGGGACCGCGAAGAAGCGGGTGATTCGATTCGCCTGACAGAGCTCGAGCGCTTCGGTCATGTCGAACCGCGGCATCGTGATGACGCCGGCTCCGTTGGCCAACATCCCGTTCATGAGGACCTGCATGCCGTAGATGTGGAAGAACGGCAGAGCGGCCAGACCGACATCGTCGTCGGTGTAGTCGAGGATGTGTTTCAGCTGGCAGACGTTGGCCACCAGGTTGTAGTGGGTGAGCATCACCCCTTTCGGCAGCCCGGTGGTGCCCGACGAATAGGGCAGCACCATCACATCGTCGCGAACACTCACCGGCACCTGATCGATGGGGTCGCCCATCAGGTCGGACAAGGGGGTCACGCCCTCCACATCACCGATGACGATCAGCTCCTCGACATCGGTTCCCTCCATCGCCTCGCGGGCCGTATCCACGAACATCGGCACCGTGATGAGGCTGCTTGCGCCCGCATCCAGGAGCTGGAACCTCACCTCTTCGGCGCCATAGGTGGGGTTGATGGTGGTGAGCATCCCTCCAGTGGTCGCCATCGCGTGGAAAACGACGGCGTACTCGGGAATGTTGGGTGCCATGATCCCGACGCAACGACCCGGCCCCGCGCCGCGGGCCTGCAGACCCCCGGCCAGACTCAACGCCGCCTCTCTCAGCTCAGCGAACGTGTACGACTTTCCATGACCATCGGACACCGCCATGCGGTCGGGGAACCGGTCGGCAACGCCGAGAACGTGTTGGGCGATCGAGACCTCGGGAATCTCGACATCGGGGAGGGAACTGCGGTGGATGATCGTCACGGCGGGCAGCGTAGTCGGTGGTGGCAGCGGGATTCCCTACTGATCGCCGATGAGCTGCCGATGAAAGGCCATGACTTCAGGACACGACGGAATCGACCGCCTGCTGCCACGTCACGAGTTGCCGTTCGATCTCGAGATCGAGTGGGACGTGACCCAAGCGCGCGGCCTGTTCGGCAAGTCCTCGGAGAATGCGGTGGAGGCTCGCCTCCGCGACATTTCCCTCGACGGCGCTCTCATCGAGGTGCCGATGCCCAGCCACAACGAGCTCGGCGACCGGGTATCGATCCGATTCCGGGGCGAAGCGGGCACTGTCAAAATTCGCCACCGCCGTCCCACCACCACCGAGAATCGCATGCTCTACGGCGTTCAGATCAACATGACACCCGGGCTCCGCGAAGTGATCATCGACGTCGTCGACCAGATCCAGGGCACCGACAGGCAGCTCCAAGAACAGTGGGAACGCGCCCACTGAGCGCAGACCACACCGTCGGCCAGTGAGTTAGGCTCTAGCCATGGGCGATGGACGCCACCGCATTCGCGGCCGGTTCGCTGATCTGCGAACCGAGCTCCGAGCACGACGGGCGGGCCGCCGCGCCATGAAGTCTCGAAATTTCCGTACGGTGCGTCACATCGTCGGGCCGACGGGAAACATGTTCTCCAACGGCTGGGACAAGATGGCTGAGGGTGGCGATGCCTTCAACCGCTCCTTCGAACCCCGCATCCCACCCAGCCTCCACATCTCGCACCGCGACTCCACTCGCCACAACATGCCGATGCCCGTGTCGGAGCGGTGTATCGAGGATTGGCAGAGCGGAGTGGAATACACCGACCCCTACGACGAGCTCGATCTCAACCCAGATCGACCACCAGGCGATCAAGACCTCTCAGGTTGATCCGCCCGTTCCACACCGGTTCGCCCACCACAGACGGGGTCCCGAACCGCCCGATGAACCGACCGATGGCCACCTCCGCTTCGAGTTTGGCGAGAGACGATCCCAGGCAGAAGTGAACGCCGGAGCCGAATGAGAGATGCTGGCCGGCCAGGTCGCGGCCGAGATCGAGCTGATCTGCGGTCGGGCCCCAGAAATCGGGGTCGCGGTTGGCCGAGGCAAGCGACGCCAGCACGAATGCACCCTGCGGGATGGTCTTGCCGCCGCACTCATAGGGGGCAACCGTGATGCGACGGGTGATCTGCACCGGCGACACGAAGCGAAGCAACTCGTCGACCGCGGGGCCGGCGAGCGAGGGATCGGCACGCCACCGCTCGAGCTGATCAGGGTTGCGGAGAAGTTCGAAGATCCCCGTGCCGATCAGATTGACCGTGGTTTCGTGACCTGCGACAAACAGCAAGGACACCTGATCGCGAAGCTCCGCCGCTGAGAGTCGGTCGCCGTCGTCCTCAGCCTCGATGAGGGAGGTGAGTAGATCAGACGCAGGGTTGGCGCGCTTCCAGGCGATCACCTCATCGATGAGCGCATCCATCTTGATTCCGGCCTGCATGGCCGCCTCGATCTCCTCGTCGGTGATGACGGGATCGATGGTCTTCACCAGCGCCCCCGACCACTCGCGGATCTGGACCTTGTCGGCCTCCGGCATGCCGAGCATCGCCGAGATCACATCGAACGGGAGCGGAAAAGCCAACCCGGCCACCAGATCAGGGCGGCCTTCCGCCGCCATGGAATCGAGCGCGGCATCGACCATCTCTTCGATCACGGGTCGTAGACCCTCGATCGTGCGAGGGGTGAATGCCTTGCTCAGGAGCCGGCGCATCCTGGTGTGGTCGGGGGGATCGGTGTTGAGGATCGAGTGGTTCGGCGAAACGTCGCCGGCGGCCACCCTCTCGAACTGGGCGAAACGATCGGAGAGTTCATGGGCCGCCTTGGAATCATCGACGCTGAGGGTCGGATCTCGCAGCAGGGTGAAAATGTCGGAGTACCGAAAGAGCCCCCATTGGCCGGTGAGCATGTGGTGGACAGGATCCTCGTCGCGAATCTCCGCCAGATGGGGCCAAGGGTCTTCGACATAGCCCGGCTCGAGAGGATTGAAGATCGGCGGCGCCTGAGCGTCTGTCATCTCGAGACCCTAGATCAACAGGGTTTTCTGTCCGCTACCGTCACGGCGATGATGCCCGACGAACCAATGGAGACGATCGCGCCGTGGGACGGCCGCCGAGTACCGGTCTCTTTGATCGGCGGCTATCTCGGCTCGGGCAAGACCACCCTCATCAACGAGTTGCTCGCTCGAACCGATCGTCCCATCGCAGTTCTTGTCAACGATGTGGGTGAAGTCAACATCGACGCCGCCCTGATCCGGCGTCGCTCTTCTGACACCATCGAACTCACCGACGGTTGTGTGTGTTGCAGCCTTAGCGAGGGGCTCGGCGCCGCCTTCGACAGCCTTAGGGCCCGCCCCGAACCTCCCGACCACGTACTCATCGAGTTGAGCGGAGTGGCCGACCCTCACCGAGTAGCGCCCTGGGCCAACTCCGATGGCTTCCGACTCGACGCCATCGTCGTGCTGGTCGATGCCGATCAGGTCCTCGAACGGCTGGCTGATCCGCTCACCGAACCGGTCGTGCGACGCCAAATCGAGGCCGGCGATCTGTTGGCCTTGAGCAAGACGGATCTCACCGATCCCGACATCCGCACCTCGGTGGATGCGGTACTCGCCGACCTTGCTCCCCACACCCCCGTGATGGATATCGGGACCGCCGGCGTGGCCGGAGTGCTCGACGCGGGCACGCGACGGCCCGGCGGGACGAGCACGGTTCCAGCCCCCCAACTGTTCGATCCTCACCAGGTCGAACTCCACCCCTTGCCCCGACCGGCCAGTCTCGAGCAACTGGATCAGATCCTCGACGACCTGCCCCCATCGGTGGTGAGGGCCAAGGCCATCGCGGCCGGCCCCGATCGCCAGCTATTTCTGGTGCAGCAGGTGGGTAGCCGTCGGCTCATCGTTCCCCTCCCCCAGGCCGAAGCCCAACCCCCGACCGACCTCGTTGTGATCAGGGTCGGTTGACCGTTCAGCGGCCCGCCAACTCGGCAATGACGTCACTGAACGCTTCGAGGCCGCGGCTGCCGTCTTGTTGGACGACCACATAGTTGAACCCCCAGCGGTCGCGACGGGTCTTCAAGCTCTCCGCTATCTGTGACGGGGAACCGGCGAGGAGGGCAGGCGACTGGGCGACCAACTCGGGAGTCGTGCCGAACATCTCGGCGAAGGTGGCGTGGGTGGCTTCCTGGTCGTCGGTGAGGGTGATGCTCGGAGTGAGCGAGCTGAGCTCTATGGCCTCGAGTCGCTCCCCCGCTGCGTCACGAACCCCGCTGAGCTTGACGTCGTACGCGTCGGGCATCGAGTCGGCGATCGCGTCGAGCCCCACCTCCCCCGCCCGCAGGTTGGCGGTGACCGCCACGATGTCGGCGTGGGTTGCCGCCACCCCCAGCATTCGGGGTCCACCGCCCCCGATGATCACCGGAGGGCCCCCCTGACGGTGCGGGGCCGGATGTCCGTCGTAGCCGGTGATGCGGTAGTGCTCGCCTTCATAATCGAACTGGCCCCCCGCCCAGCACTTCTTGATGATCTCCAGGCTCTCCACCATGCGGTCGATTCTCACTCCTGGCCGGGCGTAGGACATGCCGGCCTGCTCGTAGTCGGCCCGCTTCCAGCCCGCTCCGAGACCGAACTCGACTCGTCCCTCGGTGATTTCGTCGAGGGTGGCGATCTCCTTCGCCAGGACGACCGGATGGCGGTAGTCGTTTCCGAACACCAGCACTCCCACATTGAGTTCGGTGGTGACCGCGGCCGCAGCACTGAGAGCGGTGAGAGGCCCGTACTGATGCTGGAAATGATCGGGGAGCAGCAGGGAGTCGAAACCCTGGGCCTCAGCAAACCGTGCGGTTTCGGTCCAGCTCATGCCGTTGATCGGCGAATGAACCTGCAGACCGAAGCGGAACGGCTTCCGGTTCGGAAAAGTCATGGCGGGGAGTGTGGCACACCCGTCAGCCTCCGGGCCAGGTGTCGCTCAGGCGATAGCCCCGGGGCCACGGATCGGTTGGATCGACCACGTACTCGCTGGTACCCGTGATCCAGGCCCGCCCCGAGATGGTGGGGATGATGGCGGGCCGATCACCCACCGAGGTGTCGGCCGCGATCTCGCCAACGAATTCGGAGCCGATCACGGAGCTCATCACGAGCCTGTCGCCCACCTTCATCTCACCGCGGGCCCGAAGTAGCGCCATACGCGCCGACACTCCGGTACCGGTTGGTGAACGGTCCAGCTTCCCCGGGTCGATAACCGACGTGCTGCGCATCGTGAGCCTGCCGTCGTCGATCCGCTCCGGCGGGTCTGCTATCTGGCAGAAGGAGATGTGGTTCCAGTCGGGGTTGTGGGGGTGAGAGAACCCGAGCTGCTCGTTGGCCGCGGTGGTCACCCGGCGACCGATTTCGGCGAGCTCCCGTGCCGCTGCGGGCTCGATCTTCACCCCGAGATCGGAGGCATCCACCATCACGAAGCTGTCGCCTCCATAGGCCGTATCGACGCGGATCTCACCGACCCCGTCGATCACGAGTGCGGCGTCGAGGTGAGACGCGAAGGAGGCGACGTTGGTGATCGTGATCCGCTCGGCCTTGCCCTCGCGACAAGTCGCCTCCACTTGCACGAGTCCTCCCGGCGCCTCGATGGCGAAGCGGGTGACGGGTTCCTCGATGGGCACGACGCCGGTTTCGAGCAGAACGGTGGCAACACA
>JAJCXY010000096.1 GCA_029263215.1 Acidimicrobiales bacterium | reverse complement strand
GTTCATGAACCGGGCGCGCACGAAGATCGGCGCGCTGTAGGTCATGTCCTTTTCCTTGCACTCCTCCACCGAGAACTTCGGCGGGGGGCGGAGGTCTTCGTCGTCGGGATCGAACTCGAGCTCGAGCTGCAACGTCTCGGTGAAGTCCTTGATCGGCGAAATATCGCGGAAGGTCTGAGCCAGACCTTCATCAAGAAGCCACTTGAAACTCTCCCGCTGAATTGCGATCAGATCAGGTAGGTCAAGCACCTCCTCCAAGTTGCCGAATGAGTACCGTTCGCGTTGCGCAGCGCGTGTGGTCACTAAGACTCCCGAAGAATCGGTGGAAAGGGACGCCAAGCAGCCGCCCATGCGCGAGTAACCGCTCAGAAGTGAGTCGGGACACGCGCGCGGACGACCACGTTAGGCTTGCAGGCTACTGGCCGCCACGTCTGAGGGCAACCCGAAACGGCACCGCCCGATTCGGCGGCGCCTGCATCATCGGCCGCTGCCATCGGACTGACGACGCGATCGAGATGATCGCGAAGAGTAGGGAAGTCGACTCCCTGGGTCAAGCAACTCAACAGAGGCGAAACCCGTTTGTCACATGAGCAAGGTGTGCTTACCGGGGCGACCACAAGGGTTTGAAGCGGGCGGTCGCCCCGGTTGCACGCCGCTAGAGCAGGACCTGGAACATCCCTTGACCCCACCGAAGGTGCTGTCGCGCTCGTAGCAGGGTCATATAGTAGGTCCCGATTTTCGGGCCATTCTCACGTGGTTGTGCATTCCGTCACTGAAAGTGGTTGAATTGACATGGGGCGACGAACTACTTGGCGCCCTCAGGGATTGGGTTTGGATCGGCTGGTCGTTGAGTTGTTCTCCAGTTGTTCTGAGCTTGCTGGACAGGTCGTGATCAGGCGTCAGGAGAACTGAGATGACATCGGGCGGTGTCGCAACCATCGGCAGGACCACCACGCGAGTTGTCGTCGTCGACGACGACGACGACGTCCGCGAAACGATCGCCTGGCGCCTCGACCAGGCCGGGTGCGCGGTATTTCCCGCGTCCGACGGCGACGAAGCCATCGAGCTCATCGGCTCCACCTATCCCGACGTCGTGGTAATCGACCTCGTTCTCCCCGGCAGCAGCGGACTCGACGTACTGAGGGCGGCCCGAGCGCTCGAAACCGATCCGATCATAATCGTGGTGAGCGGTCGCTCAGACGAGACCGATCGGATCGTGGCCCTCGAAATGGGGGCCGACGACTTCGTCGTCAAACCCTTCTCGCCCCGCGAACTCGTGGCGCGGGTCAACAGCTTCCAACGCCGACGCCTCGCCACGGCCGCCGACGCGCCCACCGACTCCGCGCTCTCGTTCGACGGCCTCCTCATCGACCTCGACCGCAGAGAGGCTCTCGTCCGTGGACGCTCCGTGCGTCTCACGGTTCGCGAGTTCGAGCTCCTCGTTTTCCTTGCCCGCTCACCCGGTCGGGTCTATTCCCGCGAAGAACTACTGCGCGAAGTGTGGGAGTCCAACAGCGAATGGCAAGACGGCGCAACCGTCACCGAACACGTACGCCGGCTCCGTCTCAAGCTAGAGGACGATCCCGGCAAGCCGCGCTGGATCCTCAACGTACGGGGCCACGGCTACGTGTTCGAGGCCTGAACTCTTCGAGCCCTCATTGAGGCTCGCGCCCGACCTAGTCGAGAGCGTTTCGCACTCGAGCGAGTAGCTGGGTACGACCAAAGGGCTTCGGCAAGAGATCGGCACCTGCGGGAAGACGCTCATGGGGGCGCGAACCCGGCTCATAGGCGCTCACGAACAAGAACGGCGTGTCGATCCCCCGCCTCCTGACCTCCTCGAACAACTCGGGCCCGGTGCACCTCGGCATTGCCACATCAGAAACGATCAGATCGACTCCACCGAGCTCGGAAAGCATGTGCAGTGCCACTGATCCGTCGGGAACATCGTGCACGGAGTATCCGAATGTCTCGAGGATCCACACCAGCTGATCGCGCACTACAGGATCATCCTCCGCCACCAGGATCGATTCATTGCCGAAGAATCGCTCAGGACGCACGTCGGCTGACTCGGTGCGGCTGAGCGGAGCGAAGCCATCGACGATCGGAAGATCGACCTCCACCACGGTGCCCGCACCCGGCCGGCTCTGAACCTTCACCGTGCCCCCGACCTCCTCGACGATCGTCTGCACCATGTAGAGACCGAGCCCCGAACCTCCATCCTCGGATCTGGTGGTGAAGAAGGGCTCGAAGGCGCGAGCTTTGGTGGACTCATCCATCCCCACACCGTTGTCTGTCACGGTGAGGCGCGCGATGTCTCCGACAAGACCAGACCGAACCGACAGCTGCCCGGCATCGGGGATCGCATCGTTGGCGTTCATCGCAAGGTTGAGCAGAACCTGGGTGATTCGCGACTTGCTCAACGGCACCAACATCTCATCCGCGGAGATGATCACCTCGGTCTCCACATGAGGACCGGCAAGCATGTCGACGATGGCCCGCTCGTCTCGCAGGGCCGCGCCGAGATCGCATCGATCCTCCTCGTCGGAAACGCTGACCGTGCTCGACAACGCGGCCAACAGCTCCGACGCACCGTCGACCTGCTCCCTGATCCGTGTGGCCGACCCCGCTATCGCGGTGTCGACGGTGGAGTCCTCGATGCGTTCGGCCAGGCTCAAGATCGCCGTCATCGAGTTGCGGAAGTTGTGAGCAACACCGGCCGACAGCCGCCCATTGGTGGCCAGGCGCTGAGCCAGCACCAACTGTTCCTTCAACTCGATCTGGCTCGTGCGATGGAGGTGACGAAGGCGTTGCTGATGAGTCTCGACCTCCGCAAAGAGGCGTCCGACGATCCTCACCGCGAGGAACACGCTCGCGAGCATCGCCACCATGATTGGGAGTTCGTAGAGCTCGTCGGCATCGACCAGCTCGTCGTCGACCGCGACGCTCACTGCCAGAGTGGTCGCCACCATTCCCGGTATCACCCTCACCAGGAATGGGCGGGATGTGTGGATGAACGCGATGACCGTCATGGCCGCGAAAGCCAGATGGTACGACAGCACCAGCTGCACGCCCATCAGGGCCAGCACCAGGGTGATGATGAGGGTCACGTCGAGCGCCACCACCGTCAGGCGGCCCCTCCAGCCGTCCACCTTCAGTGGCGGTCGCTCGGACTCGACCGGTGCGAGGTCGGCAGGAAGATCAGTCATCGATCGTCATGCTTGCACGCTCGACATGCCGGTGCCGCCCCGACCGGCACAGATCAGGAGCCGAAGCGGAGCGCGGCCCGAGCCGCGGCAGCAGTTGAATCGTCGATTCCGATGGCCCGCACATACGACTCATGGTTGCCCCATCGCTCGCGCAGGCCATCGAGCGTGAGCTTCATCACCGGACGATCAGACCCCCACATCGCGGCATAATCCGCCGGGTCGAAGCCGGCTGCGGTGATGTGTTCGGCGAACTGACTCGGTTCGGCCTTGCTGCGATAGTGGCTCGAAATCTCGTAGTCGTCGAGCAGGTGCGGTTCGGCCACCCCGGCGATGGCGAGCAGAACCATCGCCATCACTCCTGTGCGGTCCTTGCCGGCGGTGCAGTGAAAGACGACGCGATCGCCTTGCGCCACCGCGGTGATCACCTCGGCGATGTGGTCTCCGAATCCCTCCAGCATGCGGACGTACCCGCCGGCCATATCGGCCTGATCGAGCTTGGGGAGGTCGCCGTCGATTATCCGTTGGAACATCGACCGGTGCTGGGCGACATCGCTCGACATCGGCAGTGAGACGTATCGCAACCCGTCGGGAAGACGGTCTGGAGCCAACTCGATCTCCCCCGCCGAACGGAGATCGAAAACGGTGGCGACGCCGAGTTCGCCGAGGCGAACATGATCGGCATCGCTCAGTGCATCCAGGCGATCGCTGCGAAACACCCGACCCCAACGACTGTGACCTCCATCGATGAGCGTGTAGCCGCCGAGGTCGCGAAAGTTCTCGGGGCCGTCCATCTCCACTTGGCGCTGGGCAGCCACCGTGAACCCGTCCCCGGGATCGAAGAGATGGATGTACTGCCTGCGTTGGGTGCGTTCCACCACGGCTCGCCCCGGTTCTTGCGGGCCGCGCACATCGGTGCCGGCATCGTCGGGATCGTTCGAGACGAAGACCGACATCTGATCTGATCCACCCCGCCACGTGACCACGAGCTCATCGGCAGCGGGCCAGACATTCACATGTGAGATCGGGTCGGACACGCGAGCACCCTACCCGGGCCGATATGGGCCGCGAACGCTCCAAAACGAGAAACGGCGCCGACCCGAGGGCCGGCGCCGTTCACTCAGTCTTGTGAAGGTCTACTTGAGTTCGACGCTGCCACCGGCGGCCTCGAGGGCCTCCTTGGCCTTCTCCGCGTCGTCCTTCGAGGCACCCTCGATGATCGGCTTCGGGGCGCTGTCGACCAGCTCCTTGGCCTCCTTCAGGCCGAGGGACGTGAGACCACGAACCTCCTTGATGACCTGAATCTTCTTCTCGCCGGCACTGACGAGAACGACATCGAACGAGTCCTTCTCCTCAACCTCGCCGGCGTCGCCACCAGCAGGGGCAGCGGCAACGGCCACGGGGGCCGCAGCGGTGACGCCGAACTTCTCTTCGAAGTCCGACAGCAGTTCGCTCAACTCGAGCACGGTCATTGAACCGATTGAGTCGAGAATCTCTTCCTTGGTCGCCATGTTCAGGCCTCCTCTTCAGTTTCGCCGGCGTCGCCGGAGTCGGCGTCGGCGTCGTCTGACGCGTCGGCGGTGTCTTCTTCGGATGCCTCAGCGGAAGCCTCGGCGGGGGTTTCCTCTGCTTCGGCGGGTGCCTCGGCAGGGGTTTCTTCGGCCTCGGCTGATGCCTCGGCGGGAGTTTCTTCTGCTTCGGCGGGTGCCTCGGCAGGGGTATCAACGGCAGCCTCTTCAACTGCTTCCTCAGCGGCGACAGGAGCATCGCTCCCCCCACCCTTCTCGATGAGCGCCTGCAGCCCGTACGCGAAATCGCGGGGAACTGCAGCCAGCAGCCCGGCCAGCTTCGCCATCGGGGCCTGGAGGGCACCGGCAAGCTGAGCGAGCAGAACATCGCGGGACGGAAGCTCTGCGAGTGCTTTGAGATCGTCGGTGCTGAGCAACTTGTCGTCGAACACACCGCCCTTGATCACGAGCGAATCGTTGGTCTTGGCAAAGTCCTTCAGGGCCTTGGCAACAGCGGCTGCATCTCCGGGTGATCCATCGGGCCTCGCGCTTACGAAAGCGATAGCCGTCGGGCCCACGAGCAGGTCGTCGATCTCCATACCAGCGTCGCGCGCCGCCAGGCGCACGAGCGTGTTCTTGTAGATCTTGTACTCGCCACCGGCCTCACGCAGCGCCTTACGCAGCTCCGCAATAGCAGGAACGTCGAGTCCGCGGTATTCGGTGAGTACTACGCCGTCGGCTTCGTCGAGCTTCGTTCGAACCTCGTCGACCACCGCAACCTTGTCTGGTCTCGGGTCTCCCATCTCACCTCCTTGTTCGTTTGGTTGTCTGTCTGTGTGGTGTTTCTCATTTGCCTCGAAAACCGAGGCGGGCGCCCCCCGAATCGGTGGACGCCCATCAGATCCACACCATCAGGTGTGGTGACCAGGGACTCCTCCTACTCCGGCGGGCCAGGGCCCATTGGTGCTCTCGACGAGCGCACCGGAGGTCTTCGGTGAGCAGAGATCTTCAGTTGTGGGCCAAATGGTACCGGCCCGTCTCGCGAATCGGTTCGTCAGTCGACGGTGACCTGGGCGGGATCGATGCGAACACCGGGACCCATGGTGGTGGACACCACAACCTTCTTGACGTACTTGCCTTTGGCCGATGCCGGCCTCACGCGCTCGATCTCACCGATCAGGGCGCGCAGGTTGATGAGCAGCGCATCCTCGTCGAACGAGGCCTTACCAATCGGCACATGGACGTTCGCGAAACGATCGGTGCGGTACTCGACCATGCCACCCTTGAACTCTTCGATCGCCTTGACCACGTCGGGGGTGACGGTGCCGGTCTTGGGGTTGGGCATCAAGCCGCGCGGACCGAGAACACGGCCGAGCTTGCCGACCACCGGCATCATGTCGGGAGTGGCGATGGCGACATCGAAGTCGGTCATGCCCTTCTCAACCTCAGCAGCGAGATCCTCGTCGCCGACGTGCTCGGCGCCCGCCTCACGGGCTGCGGTGGCTGCCTCGCCCTGGGCAAACACGGCAACTCTCACATCCTTGCCGGTGCCCGAGGGCAGCGAGATCGTGCCGCGCACCATCTGCTCGGCCTTACGGGGGTCGACCCCTAACCGGATCACGATGTCGACGGTTTCGTCGAACTTCTTCGTGCCCAACGACTTCACGATGGCCACTGCCTCGGCATCGCTGTGGAGCCGATCGCGGTCGTACTTCTTGGAGTTGTCGTTGTACTGCTTGCTCTTCGCCATGTCTGGCTCCCTCTGTGTTGCAGCCGCTCGGCGAGGTGTTCCGAGGCGAACTGTGGGTCGAACTGTATCTTCGGGTCTCGGGACTAGCCCTCGACTGTGTCTTCGGGTCTCGGGACTAGCCCTCGACTGTGATCCCCATCGATCGGGCGGTGCCGGCAACCTGGAGCTTGGCACCCTCCATGTCGATCGCATTGAGGTCGGGCATCTTGATCTCGGCGATCTCGGCGACCTGGGCATCAGTGATGGATCCCGCAACCTCACGACCCGGCTCGTTGGCCGCCTTGTCGAGCCCGGCGGCCTGACGAATCAGAAAGGGGGTGGGTGGGGTCTTGAGAACGAACGAGAACGAACGATCCTCGTAGACGGTGATCTCGACGGGCACGATCTGGCCGCGCTTGTCTTCGGTCTTCGCGTTGTAGTCCTTGCAGAAGTCCATGATCGCGACACCATGGGGACCGAGCGCGGTACCGACCGGCGGTGCCGGCGAGGCCTGCCCCGCGGGGATCTGGATCTTGACGATTGCAGCGACCTGTTTCTTGGCCATGAGAATGCTTCCTACCGAGCGCGGACGAACCGCGGAAAAAGGGGACAGATCAGTGTGGCTGGGCACACGCCGCGCGACAACCCGCGCGGAGGTTTCGATCAGAGACGAGCCACCTGGGCGAACTCGAGCTCAACGGGTGTTTCGCGGCCGAAGATGTTGACGAGAACCTTCACCTTCAGCTGATCTTCGTTGATTTCGATGATCTCACCGGAGAAGTCGGCGAACGGACCCTCCTTGACGCGAACGGTCTCGCCCATGTCGTACTCGAACATCGGCTTCGACTTCTTGGTAGCTTCCTGCTTGCGATCGGCTTCGACACCGAGGAAGTTCTCGACGTCTCGACGCCGCATCGGCGAAGGCTTTCCGCCCTGGTTGACGAAGCCCGTGACACCAGGGGTGTTGCGGATGACGTACCAGGCATCGTCGTCGAGCTGGGTACGGCACAGGAGGTAGCCCGGGAAGAGCTTCTTCTCGGTCATCACCTTCTTGCCGTTCTTGAACTCGGGAATCTCGCGGGTGGGGATTACCACCTCGTGGATCCGGCTCTCCATGTTCATCGAAGCGATGCGAGCTTCGAGATTTTGTTTGACCTTCTTCTCGTAGCCCGACTGGGTGTGGAGTACGAACCACTTGCCCGGCCGGTCGTAGGGACTGAGATAGAGATCGTCATCATCGTCGTCGTCGGCAAGGAGGGCATCTTCGTCGATGACCTCGCTGGCGTCGGCCTCTTCGCTTTGCGACTCAGCGGCTTCCGATGCGACGGACTCAGCCGCCTCATCTCCGCCTTCGACCACATCTTCGGCCTGCTCGACAGTGGCATCCTCGGCCACCGGGCCGGTCCACTGATTGGTGAGCTTGGCGGCGGGAGCAGCTGACGCCTCTTCCGTCGTGGCTGACGCCTCTTCGGTTGAGACGGGTGCCTCTTCGGTCGCGGACTCGTTCTCGTTGAATACGTCGGTCATGAGATCAGCTCTCGAACAGCTCGAGGATGAATGTGGAGAACAACCAATCGAGGCCATAGATCATGGCACCGACGATCACGATCGTGATCAGGACCACGATCGAATAGTTGACCGTTTCGTCCTTGGTGGGCCAGGCAACCTTGCGCAGCTCACCACGAACCTCGCGCAGGAACTGGACTGGGCTGGTGCGCTCCTGGGGCTGGGCACCGCCGGGCTGTTTACGCCCGCGTACCGGCTCGCCATCGGCGTCGATCTCGCCCTGCTTCTGCATTTGGCGCTTTTGCTGTCGGTTCATCGACATATGCGAAATTCCCTTGTGCTTATTTCGGCGATACCACCACTGGACGGCACCATCTCGCAGGGGCGGAGGGACTCGAACCCCCAACCGCCGGTTTTGGAGACCGGTGCTCTACCAATTGAGCCACGCCCCTGAGAACGGAGACCAAGACTACCACCGCGCTTTTGTATATCGACCGTCGGATTGGGCCGGTTGCCCCGGCCCGCCGGGTGTCAGCTCGCGAGTCGACGATGCCGTGCCGCGAACACGATCACGCCCGCAGCGGCAGCCAGCCCACCCAGCGTGGCCGCGGTGCGGGTCGGCACCCGATGCACGAGGCGCCCGTCCTCATGATCGAGCGAGAACAGGATTTTGTGCTCGAGCGCGGGATCGACCGAAGCGGGATGCTCGGCAAGAGTGCGCAGCACACGTCGCATTCGACGGTAGTGGGCCACTTCTGCCTGGCACCGGAGACACTGGCGGACGTGGTCGCGAGAAGCACCGCCGAGCACGGTGAGGTCGTCGACGGTGGCGAGGTCCTCGACGAATGCCGAGCAGTCTGTGGGTGCGGCTGATTGTTCAGATGGCATGGAGTTCTTCTCCCGGGAGTGGGAAGACCTGTTCGCGGAGGCGCCGGCGGGCTCGATGCAGGCGCACTTTCGCGGCGCTGACCGAGATCCCCAACTCCTCGGCGATCGCCTCGTGGGGCAGGTCGTAGACGTCGCGCAGCACCACCACCGACCTGAGTCGGGGAGGCAGAGCCCGGATCGCACCGTCGAGTTGATGCCGAAGGGCCGCGGCTTCGGCTTGACCCGCGGGATCAGCTTCGGGGCGAGCGTCGATCATCGCGTCGTCGTCGGCGAGCTCCTCATGGCGATGGCGACGCAGGCGGGTGGTGTGGGTGGATGCGCAGTTGGCGACGATGCGATAGAGCCACGTGCTGAAACGCGCGTCGCCCCGGAAGCGGTCGAGACTGCGATAGGCCCTCAAGTAGGCGTCCTGCACCACGTCGCGCGCATCCTCCTCATCGCCGGTGAGACGGAGGGCCAGCCCGAACGCATCGCGGTAGGTCTGACGCACCAGCTCGTCGAACGCCTCGCGCTCTCCGGCTACGGCCCGCTCGACCAGTTCGGCCATGTCGGGATCTGAAGATTTGGACCCCGAAACCCTCGAAGAGTTACGTGTCGGGTTGGTGACGATGCGGAGGCGGTGCGGTTCGTTTGGCATCCGGGCACCTCCTCACCGATCGTCGCGACAGCACTTTCGACTGGTAGCGACGGACAGATTCGAACTGTCGACCTCTCGATTATGAGTCGAGCGCTCTCACCAGCTGAGCTACGTCGCCGCCCTCGGTGCGATCGTGCCTGGTGGCACCATCAAACCGACGAGCTCCCTGTCAGAATCGAACTGACGACCTTCTCCTTACCATGGAGACGCTCTGCCGACTGAGCTAAGGGAGCCTGCACCGCGCCACGGATCGACCTGCGACCGCGACATGAAGCGTGGGCAATGATGCCACGCCGACCCCACGACTCCAACCTGTCGGCCCGCGCGTGTCACTGTTCACCCCAGGCCACATCGCCAAGGCATGTCACTCTGGTCCCTATGCCCCACGCGATTGGGTCATTCGACTCAAGTCTCGTACTCCACGCGCCGAACTGGACAGTATGCGATTCGAGCGATTGGTCATTGAGGCAGACGAGAACACCTTCTCGCTGGACTTCCACCCCCGACTCACCGTGATTTCCGGAGTGGGGCGCCTGGAGCGGGAGGGGCTCATCAGCGAACTGGTCGGTTCACTGAGTTCGAGTCGACCCGGTGTCCACGCCGAGGTAGCGGCCGACAATGGCAACCGCTTCGCCATCTTCCGCCCCCACGGCGCCCGCGCCCGAGTCATCAATGTAGAAGCTGCCGCCGACGTCAGCAGTCGCTTCGCGGATCAGCACGGCCATATCGACCTGCTGTCGGTAGCCGGCCTCGACACTCGTTCGGCCCGTCGGGCCCTGAGGCTGACATCGTCGGATCTCACCACCAGCACCCATCACGACCAGATCATCCGCCGCCTCGCCGGGGTCGACCCCGACATTCTCTGGGACCTCGCGGCCCGCGTCGCCGAAGCCCAGCACGCGCTCGATTCCGAAGCCGAAGCCAGCGGCTCGGCACCCGAGGACGCAGCCGTGGTGGCCCAGATCGAAGAACAGCATCAGCGCTTCGAAGATGCCCAGGCCCGAGCAGAACGGTTCCGGAAGATCTCCTTCGTGGCCGGCGCCGTAGCCGCGCTCTCGGCCGTCCCCACTGCGATGTTCGTCGGCCGTGTTGCGGCGATGGTGTGGATCATCGTCGCTGCCGCCGTTACCGCCCTGTCGTTCGTTCAGCACCAGCGCATGCAGAGTGCCCGCAAGGCAGAGAGCGCAGCCCTCGCTCTGGCCGGCGCCGAGTCGTACCTCGGCTTCCACCTCCAGCGAGTCAACGGCCTGCTCGACAGCGAGCAGGCTCGCCGCCGCCTGGTGGAGGCCGGAGCAGAGCATGAGGCGGCAATGGCTCAATGGTTTGCCCTGGCCGGCGACATCGTGCCCGAGTGGGCCCATGAACACCGCGACGAAATCGAGACTGCGGGTCGCCGCATGCAGGATGTGTCGGCCATCAGCGCCACTCCGCTCGCAGTCGATACCGACGACGACCAGATCGCCGGATTGGCTCATGCTCTGGTGAACCGACTCGAGAACGTGCGCTCGATCGGACCGGCCGGCGAGAGCCTGCCTCTCGTGCTCGACGATTCGCTCAACGGACTCGACCCCTCGCTGAAGGCACCTCTGTTGGAGATGCTGGTGCGGTCGTCGGAGAGCCAGCAGATCGTGTTCCTCACCGAGGACAGCGACGTTGCCGACTGGGCCCGCCTGGAGGCGATGACCGGAGACCTGTCAATCCTCGAGCCGACACCAGCCGATGAGCCGAGTTCCAACAACGGAACGCAGACGATCAACGTCGCCTGACAAGGCGGGCATCAACAACATCGCCTGACAAGGCGAGCAACAACAACCTCGCCTGACAGAAATCTTTGCGACTGGTTTCGATGCCACGCCTCGGGCGTGGCATCGTCGCGTCATGACGACCTTCACCCCCGAGACCGTGCGCATATCGATCGAAGGCCGGATCGGCCGGCTGACCCTCGCCCGACCCGACAAGTTGAACCCTCTCTCGACCCAGTGCCTCGAGGAGTTGGCGGAGGCCGCAGCCTGGTTCGACGCCCAGCCCGACGTGTTGGTGGTGATCGTGAGCGGCGAAGGACGCGCCTTCACCGCAGGCGCCGATCTCGCTGCCTTCACCGATTCGTCGGAGGGCATGGCGCGCGATGGCGCCGACTCGGGGCGCTTAATGGCCGAGGCGATCGAGGGCATGAACTCGGTGACGATCGCGGCGGTCCACGGGCACTGTGTAGGTGGCGGTGTGGTGCTGGCAGGTGCCTGCGATCTGAGGGTGGCCGCGGAGACGACCCGTTTCGTGATCCCGGAGGTCGATCTCGGCATCCCTCTCGCATGGGGAGGAATACCGCGCCTGGTGAGAGAGATCGGGCCAGCGGCAACGCGCGACCTCGTCATGACATGTCGCCCCTTCTCGTCGAGCGAGGCAATCCAGCTCGGATTCCTCAACCGGGTGGTGCCCGACTCAGACCTCACCGCCGAGGTCGAGGAGTTGGCCGCATCACTGGCAGCGAAGTCTTCTCTCACTCTGCGGGCCACGCTGAGAGCGGTCGATGCCGCGGCCGAGGCCTTGGTGTCGACCCGGTTCGCGTGGTCCGACGCCGACGCCCTCGTCAACGCTCTTCACGATCCCGAATCACGTGAGGTGGCAGCGTCCTACCTCGCCAAGCGGGGGCGCTGAACACTTGAACATGGGAGGCGGTCACCGATCGTCGCGCCCCGCGTTGCTGATCACGCTTGTTGCCTTCGTGGCGCTCGGGCTGACAGACGGCTTGCTCGGAACGGTGTGGCCCGACCTGCGCGACACCTTCGATCGCGGCAACCCGAGTTTCGGCATGATCTTCGCCTCCCTGTCCGGCGGCTATCTGGTGGCCAGCGCAGCTTCGGGTCATGTATCTGACCGCCGCGGCATCGCCTCGACACTTTCCTTTGGCACCTCGACCGCGGTGGTGGGAGTGCTGGTTGTGGCCACGGCCCCGGCGTGGTGGATGGCTTTGGCCGGGTTCGTGTTGGTAGGCAGCGGCAACGGTCTCACCGACGCCACCGCCAACTCTTGGGTGGCGTTGGCTGCCGGCCCCCGGGAGATGGGTGCCCTGCATACCGCCTACGGACTGGGCGCCACCGGCGGCCCATTGTTGGCTACCGCGTTCATAGCCAACCAGATCAGCTGGCGGGGCCCGTTCCTCGTCCTGCTGGTCGTTCAGTTCGCCGTCGCGGCAACGGTGATCCGCGGCCGGGCCGGTTTCGCCACGGCATCCTGCTCGGCGAGCGCCGACACCCAACAAGTAGCTTCGGCTCACCGTCCGGCACTTGTCGCCTCGGGCCTCCTCGTGTGGTTCGGCCTCTACGTCGGAGTGGAGATCGCCATCGGCGGCTGGAGCTACACCGTCCTCACCGAAGGGCGAGGCGTGAGCGAGGTGGCGGCGGGTGTGTTGGCCGCGTCGTTCTGGGTCGGCATGACCGTCGGTCGGCTGGCGTTGGCGGCCTTCGGCGATCGGGTCGATCCGGCGAGCGGTATGAGCCGAGCCTCGGCCGGCGCGATAGTGGCCGCTGTCTTCTTCTGGCTGGATCCCGGAAGCCTCGGCGGATTGGCACTACCCGTGCTGGGGGTTTGCTTCTCGGCGATGTTCCCCTTCGCGGTGTTGTTGACGCCCCGCTATCTCGACGAGGAGCGAGCGCCCCGACAGGTCGGTTATCAGCTGGCCGCGTCGTCGATGGGGGCAATCGTCATCCCCGCCTCGATCGGCATCTTCGCCGAGAATCACGGGGTCGACATCGCGGTGCCCATATCCGCGGCGATCGTGGTCACCATGTCATTCATCTGGGCCGCGGTGAGATGGGAAGCAGAAGCTAACCGACGGGTGTCGTGAGCTCGCCGGCCTTGGTGGAGATCGCCGCGCCTCTGTGGGCGTGAACGAGTTCGTCGAGATCCAAGCCGTGGGTAACGAAGCCCAGCGAGAGGCCAGTGTCCGGGTCGGCCCAGCCCCGTTGCCCTTTCGCTCCGCCATGGCCGAAGGTGCGGGGGCCAGTGGTGTGGCCGAAACCGCGCAACACGGTGAGGCCGTCGTTGCCGCCGAGGGTGAAGGCATGGGTTCGTTCGGCCGGACAGTCGAGCCAGTCGCGGTGGGTCTGGCGGACGGTGGTGAGAGCGTCTGTCTTGACGTCGGGTCGGAGTATCTGTCCGTCGTCGTGAAGGATGGCCTGATACCAGAGAGCGAGGTCGGCGGCACTGGCGATGCCACCTCCACCGGGGTGACCGGCAGCACGGACCGCGGGGTCGTTGAACGCGAGCAGGGCCTCATCGGTGACCTCGCTGGCGGGGAGATCGATGCCGAACTTCTCGCGATACACCGCGGGGTCGGGCGGCCTACCGACACTCACCACGTCGACCACGTCGTGTTGGTCGCCTTCGTCGATGGCCAGCCATCGACTCAACCCTGCTGGTTCCATCACCCGTTCGGTCACGACGTCGGCGTGGTGGCGGCCGGTGACTTCCTGGATCAGATCGGCCAGCACCCAGTGGCCTGACGACGCGTGATACTCGTATCGGCTCCCCGGCTCCCACGTGGTGCGCCAGCCGGCGTACCGGGCGAGCCGCGCCGGTCGATCCGAAAACGTTCGGGGCCCCATGGGTGCGTGGGGGAAACCGCCGGCGTGCAACAACACCTGCGACACAGTGATGGCGTCCTTGCCCCCACCCACGAACCGGGTCAGCAGGGACGAAACCGGTGCATCGAGGTCGATCAGACCCTCCGCCGCCAACTCGAGGACGGTGAGGCTCACCGTGGGTTTCACCGCCGAGTAGAGGTGGAAACGTTGATCGAGGCTCACCTCGCCCAGGGCCTCGAACAACACCAGTTCGCGTTCGAACCCGACAGCCACCTGGCAGCCGGGAATCCTTCCTTCGTCGATCTCGCGTCGACAGCGTTCGAGGAGTGCATCGATACGTTCGGGAATGACTGTTCTCATCGGTCGCTGACCGTAGTGTCATCGGCCGCTGACCTCGAACCGGGCCAGTTCACCAGATCCGGGACCAGCGGCTCGGCGGTCTTCTCTCGGATCATGCCGGCCCACACTCCGGTGCCGTAGGCCAGGTCGTCAACGATGCTCAAAGCCACCGATCGAACCGGATCGGCGGGCCGGCGTCCGGCCACCCAGTCCCACGCGGCGGGGACAACCGCCGCAGTCGCGATCGCCGGGCGCAAGCGACGACACGCCAGCGTGGCGACGACGGCCAGCGGCCACCAGACCCTGGTGAGAGCCCGGGCAAGTCCACGGCCGGCGTGGAGATGTCCTGCTCCGGCCAGCCGAGCCGCATGCTTGGCGGGATGAGAAATGTCGCCGAGCTTGCTCATCAGGGCAGCCGACGACCCTGCTGCCACACCGACGCCGATCAGGGGATGCCCTCCCGCCGCCGCACCCCAGGAAATCATGCTCCAAGGTGAGCAGCGCGCAGGTGCGACCTTGCGGCCGTGGCGACGGCTGAGCGATGCGGCCGACGATCCGTAGCCGAACCGCTGAGCCAGCCAGGAGGGCCACGACTCCCGCGGCGCGTGAACAACCTCCACGCTCGGGTCGTAACGCACAATCCCTCCCGCCGCCACGAGACGCCAGATGAGATCGACGTCCTCGCCGAACCGGAGTTCGGTGTCGAACCCACCGATCGAAACGACATCGCCTCGGCGCACCACCAGCGCCGCGGTCGGCACGTAGGCCACCGCGCGGCCCGGACCGACGATCGATGGACTCGCGCCCAGGTCGAGAGGGCTGTGTTCGCGCTCGTAACGGTCGCGCAACCCGGGACCGGGCCGGCTTCGCACTCGCGGGGCAACCGCCACCACGGCAGGATCATCGAAGTGACCGACAAGTGCCTGGAGCCACTCCGCGGTGCCCTCGACATCAGCGTCGACAAAGACCACGAGTTCTGTATCGACTTCCGCCAGCCCGGCGTTGCGGGCCACGCCCGGACCACCGGAGGTCTCCCGGCGAACGAGCCGGGCACCGTGATCGTCGACGAGTGTCCTCACCTGAGCGGCCGCGGTGGACCCGTCGTCCACCACCAGCACCGAAACACTTGCCCCACCTGCGGAGAGCCTCTTCAGGCAGCGCTCGAGTCCGGCGAGGTCGTCCTTCACCGGGACCACGATGGTGACGTCCGTAGCACGACGCGGCCCCGGTTGGGGATGAGCCAAGCCGGCGTCGAGCAGTCGCCGGGCGAGCGCCCTTTGCGAAGCGCTCTCACCGACCCCGACACCGGCGAACCACTGCGCCACCAGGGCGGCGCCCTGGGCTGAGAGCCGAAGCACCGTCAGCGGCGCCCCACCGATAAGCACCCGTCCGTCCTCAGTGATGCGCAAACCGGGATCAGCACTGATCTCATCCACCGTCAGGACCGTAGCGGGCAGACCGCATAGCCTCTCGCCCATGCATGACCTTGTCATTCGAAACGGCCAGATCATCGACGGCTCCGGCAACCCTGGCTTCGCTGGCGACATCGCGATCGACGGCGAGCAGATCGTCGCGGTGGGGGCCGACATCGGCGCCGGCACGAGGGAGATCGATGCCGACGGCCGGGTCGTCACCCCCGGCTTCGTCGACACCCACACCCACTACGACGCCCAAGCCACATGGGACCCCGACCTCACCCCATCGGGATGGCACGGAGTCACCTCCGCGGTGATGGGCAACTGCGGGGTCGGGTTCGCACCGGCTTCTCCCGATCGCCGCGACACCCTCATCCAGCTCATGGAAGGTGTGGAAGACATCCCCGGCGCCGCGCTCACCGACGGCATCCAGTGGGACTGGGAGACCTTCCCGGAATACATGAACGCCCTGTCCGAACGCCGTTGGACTCTGGACCTCGGCACCCAGATCCCTCACGGCGCGTTGAGGGCCTACGTGATGGCCGATCGGGCACTGGAGGACCCCACCGACGACGAGATCATCACGATGGCCCGTCTCACACGCGAAGCCCTCGAAGTGGGAGCGCTCGGGTTCTCCACATCGCGCACCCCGCTTCACAAGTCGGTCGACGGAGAGCTGGTGCCCGGCACCTTCGCCTCCACCGACGAGCTCATGGCGATCGCAGGGGCGATTCGCGCCGCCGGGCACGGCGTGTTCCAGGCGGCCCTGCACCACGCCGACGTCCCCGACTCTTTCGGTTGGCTCCGCGCCGTGGCAGCCACCACCGGCGAGAAGGTGATCTTCAATCTCAACCAGCCCGACTACGCCCCCGACCTCTGGCGCGAAGACCTCTCCCTGATGGAGCAGGCCCACGCCGATGGACTGGAGGTGCTGGCCCAGGTGTCGGGCCGCCCGGTCGGAATCCTCGAGGCATGGGCGGCGACGGTCAACCCGTTCATGCTCACCCCCACCTGGGGCCTGATCGCCCAGTTGTCCGACGACGAACGCCTCGGCCATCTCCGCCGCGACGATGTGAGGTCGGCGATGATCGCCGACACTCCTGCGGTGTGGAGCGACTTCATCACCTCCATCACCCGGAGTTGGGACAAGATGTATCCCTTCGCCGGCGAAGCCGACTACGAACCCGAGCCTTCGCAGTCGTGCGCCGAGATCGCCGCCCGAAACGGACTCGATCCAGCCGAGGTCGCCTACGACCACCTGATGACCGAAGACGGCCGTGGCCTGTTGTACTTCCCCCTGTTCAACTACTCCAACCACAATCTCGACCACCTCTGGGAGCTCCACCAGCATCCCCACACGAGGATGGGTCTCGCCGATGCGGGAGCCCATTGCGGCACGATCGCCGATGGCGGCATGCCCACCTTCATGCTCCAGTTCTGGGCCCGCGACCGTGTTCGCGGCGACAAGCTCCCGCTGGAGTGGATGGTGCACCGTCAGACCCGCCAGACCGCCGAACTCTACGGACTCGCCGATCGCGGCCTGATAGTTCCCGGGCTCAGAGCCGACCTCAATGTGATCGACATGGATCAGCTCAGTGTGGAGCTGCCTCATCTGGCGGCTGATCTCCCCACCGGGGCCAAACGATTCGTCCAAAAGGCGAGTGGCTACGGCGCCACCATCTGTCGCGGCGCGGTCACCGTGATCGGCGACGAGTTCACCGGGGAGCGTCCCGGCCAACTGATTCGGGGTCCCCAGACCGCGTAGGAATCGGGCGACTCAGCGGGCTTCCTTCGAGGAGATGCTGGATCGCGATCGGAATGCCCGACGGCCCGTCGATGTCGGCGATCCGAGCACCGACCAGGGAAGCAAACTCGACGGCGTCGTCGCAGTCGTCGGCCGGAGCCAGAATGCACAATTCGTCGAGGCGGTGAGCCACCGCCACCGCGTCGCCCCCGGTGGTGGCCCGACAGTCCGACATCAGGATGGTGATTCGGCGCTTTGCCCGCGAACGATCGAGTTGACGGGCCGCCGCCTGGAGCGCGCCTCCGAGGTCGGTGGTGCCCCGTCCCCGAAGGCGCAACAGATCATCCACCACCGAGGTGGTGGACCGGGCGTCGTCTTGGGATTTCACCGCGATGATCCGGTCGGCGAAGGCCAGCACCGACCAGTCGATGGGGGCGCGGTGGGCGCAGGCTGCTGCCGCCACCGCAGCCGTCGCCAGGCGCCGGCCGCTCATGGATCCGCTGCGATCCACCACCAGGGCCACCGCGGTGGACGGCCGGGTCCAGTGGCGCACCATCAGCCGTTCGGGATCGACCGCGGAGTTGGTGCCGCGGGCGGCGACGAGTGCGTCGAGGCTCCGGTCGATGTCGAGATCGCCCTCGGCCCGATCGGCGGGTGACGATGCCATCCGTCCGATTCCTCGGGCCTGGACCGGGCCCACGCGGGCCACATCGAGCACGAGTCGACCGGCCAGGCGCGAGGCCAAGGCGGCGAGAGCCGGATCGGTGGCTGTTCGCATATCGGCAAGCATCGACAGCGCATGGTCGGGATCGTCCTCGAACAGATCGCCCAGAGCCTCCTCATCGATCTCGCCCACCTCGGGGCTGAGCTCGTCGAACTTCGGGTCGCGGGCAAGCTGGGGCCGTGGGATCGTGCGTCGATTGTCGTCGGCCATGGCCTGGCGGGCAGCCTCACCCTCGAGAAGGAGCGGTGCGCCGGAGTCGCCCCTTACGGGGCTGTTGCTTTTCCCGCTTCGCCATCCTGGTTCGGGGTCGGACTCTCCTGGGCGAGGACGGTGTCCCACAAGTCGGCCACCACCGACTCGGGGGTCTGGTCGCCTCCCTCGTGGAGCCGGATCCGCCCCGTGAGGGCAACCAGAGCCGCGTCGAGCCCCACCTCTCTATCGGTGGGCTCTTGTCGGCGAAGGGCGGCGAGACGATGGGCTACCTCGACCAGGTCGATGGCGCCGCGCACCGATGAACCCACCCTCACATCAGGGTGGGACCGGGTGCCGCGGGTGACCAACACCGCCCTCTTGCGCAAGATCCGATCATCGACGCTGGTGCGGCGCACCACGATGTCGGACTCGTCGTCGAGGGTCTGGTAACTCATGGCTATGCGACACATCCGGTCGTAGACGGCTCCCGAGACCCGAGCGGTGCCCACATTGTCGAACGGGTTCATCGCGGCCACCAGAAGGAATCCTTCGGCGGCGCTGATTCGGCCGAGGCGGGGCAGGGTCAGCTCGCCCTCCGACATCACCGTGATCAGCAGATTCACCGTCTCCTCGGGCACCCGATTGAGCTCTTCTACATAGAGCAGAGATCCGTTGCGCAGAGCCTCCACCAGCGGCCCATCGACGAAGACATCCTCGGAGTAGCCGTCCTCGAGGACCCGCGAAGGGTCGAACTGGCCGGCGAGCCGAGCCGGCGTGAGTTCGGCGTTGCCTTCGACGAATACGAACCCAGTGCCGGCCACTCCGGCGACCTCGCGCAGGATCGTGGACTTCCCCGTGCCGGGGGGTCCCTCCAACAGCACGTGTCGGTCGGCGGCCAGAGCCGCCACCAGCACCTCGAGTTCGCGACGGCGGCCCACCACCGCGGCATCGAGCGCGGCGAGAACAGCGGGGTCGGCGAGGGAGGTCATCGGAAACGAGGTGACCAGATCAGTCGAACATGATGACGCCGCGGATGTTCTTGTTGGCGAGCATGTCTTCGTAGCCCTCGTTGACCTGGTCGAGGGTGTAGGTGTTGGTAATCATCTCGTCGAGCTTGATCTGGCCCGCCTGATACATCGACAAGATGTGGGGGATCTCTGATCGCGGCGACGTGGAACCGAACAGGCAGCCCTTCAACTCCTGGTTCATCATCGAAAACATGAACAGGTTGAGCTGCACATCCATCTGGGCGGCCGGGGCAACCGCGGTGGCCACGATCGTGCCGCCCTTACGGGTGAGGAACTGGGCGGGAGCGATGAGATCGCCAGTGAGATTGCTCGGGGTGA
Organism: Acidimicrobiales bacterium; assembly: GCA_029263215.1. Lineage (GTDB taxonomy): Bacteria > Actinomycetota > Acidimicrobiia > Acidimicrobiales > Aldehydirespiratoraceae > OFTM10. The sequence continues at coordinate 22,189 of JAJCXY010000096.1, read as the reverse complement.
GAATCACACTGTCGGCCATCACACCCAGCGTGATGCCACCCACCAGCTCCATCGCCTCTTCCATCGAAGGAGCACTGTGGCTGGCCCCGAACTCCATCGCGCTCTCGCGCTTGAACTCCGATGGATCGATTGCGATCACGTTCTTGGCCCCCGCCACCTTGGCGCCTTGGATGGCTGCGGTGCCGAGGCCGCCGCAACCGACGACCACCACGGTGTCGCCGGCGGTGACGTCCGCCCGATTGACCGCGGATCCGTAGCCACTGGTGACGCCACAGCTCACGAGAGCAGCAGGCCCCGGTGGGATGTCCTTGTCGATCTTGATGGCCGAATCGACGCTCACCACCATGTGCTCGGCGAAGGTGCCGACCTTGAGCAGGGGGGTGATGTCTGTTCCGTCGGCCGCGTGGTGGCGATAACCGCCGCCCATCATTCCGGGTTCCATGAGGTGAGCACCGAGGTCGCACAGGTTCTGCTGGCCCGAAGCACACCAGGTGCACTTGCCGCAGGACGGAATGTAGGAGCAGCACATGTGATCGCCGATCTCGAATTCGGTGACCCCGGGGCCCAGACCGATCACGACACCCGCGCCTTCGTGCCCACCGACGATCGGGAGCGGGGTGGGCATCGTGCCATCGTGGGCGTGTTCGTCGGAGTGGCACATCCCCGCCGCAAGGGTCTTCACCAGAATCTCCCCCGCCTGGGGCTCGTCGAGCTCTATCTCTTCGACGTTCCAAGGGGTGTTCGGTTCCCGTAGAACTGCTGCCCTGGTTCTCATCTCGGTTCCATTCGATCGGCTCGGAGTGCAGCTGAAGGTACCAGCGCTCCGCTGGCACGGACAGTTGGCCGCTCGCGGGGGTGGTCTCCGATTGCCCCCCAGCCCCACCCGTCCCCGAAATTTGGGTGCACAGGGGTGAAAACGTGAACCGCCTGCGCCCAAATTTCGTGGTGGCGGGGGTTAGGGCGTAGCGGTCATTCCCCCGTCGACGGGCAGGATCGCTCCGGTGACCGCCGAAGCGGCGGGCGAGCACAGCCAGGCGATCGTGGCCGCCACCTCTTCGGGCCGGATGAGACGACCCAGAGGCTCCTGGTGGGTCACGAAGTCTTCTATGCCCCCGAGGCCGTAGATGGTGGCCGAGGCGTCGAGCCCGGCAGTGGTGGTGGAGCCGGGGCTGACCACATTGGAAGTGACACCCGTGCCGGCAAGATCGGCGGCCAGGGATCTGGCCAGACCGATCACCCCGTGCTTGGCGGCCGCGTAGGGAGCCATGTGGCGTAGGCCCAGCGAGCCGGCCGCCGATGCGACACACACCACACGGCCGCCGGAGTCGGCCGACAGCACAGCCGGGACCGCGGCTCGAATGGTGTTGAACACACCGGTGAGGTCGGTGCCGATCACAGCATTCCATTCCTCGTCGGAGACCTCCCAGATCGGTGCGCCTCCGGCTACCACGCCCGAAGCCGCCACGACCGCGTTGAGGGCACCGAACCGGTCGATGGTGGCCGCCACCGCGTCGTCCATGGATGACTGGACCGTCACGTCGCCTTCGATCGCCATCGCCACGTCCGCACCCACGTCGTCGACCAACTCGTCGAGTTCGGCCCGCGAACCCATCGGATAGGCGAGAGCGGGGTTGTCATGGCATACGTCGACGGCGGCGACACTCCAGCCATCAGAGGTGAGGGCCTCCACCGTTGCTGCACCGATACCGCGGGCCGCCCCGGTGACGAGGGCTACAGGATTGGTCATGACCTCATCGTTGCAGAAGGTCGACCACTTCCCCGAGCCATGCGGCAAGGATCCGATCGCCCTCCGCGGCAGTGGCGCCAACGGGGTCGCCAAGCACACCGTTGGGCGACACGGCAGCGACCCCACCAGTTGTCAACTCGGCGACCAATTCGGCGACCGGCGTGGATACTCCTGGCTCGGCTCGATCCAGCCGGACTGCATCGGGTGCAACCGCGAGCATCACCGAAGTTTCGGTGCGGCCGGCATGGGCGTCACCTCCGGAGAGCCGGGGCCACCAGATCTCGAGGGAACGCCCCTCATACGCACACAGCTCGTGTGCAGCTTGCAGAGCCGCTGCGTTGCCGCCGTGGCCGCTCACGACGACGATCCTCTCGAACTCCGGGCCGGCGGTCCTCACAATCTCCACGATCATCTGCGCCGCCACATCGGTGCCGACCGAAAGAGTGCCGGGAAATCCGGCGTGCTCGCCTGATGCACCGATGGCGAGGGCCGGTGCCACCAGCACATCTTCGAGCTTCGCCGCAACGCGAGCAGCCAACTCCACGGCGATGCGGGTGTCGGTGTCGAGGGGGAGGTGAGGCCCGTGCTGTTCGGTCGACCCCATCGGGATGAGCAGGGTCCAGTGTCTCTCCGCCACCTCGGCTGAGGTCAGGCGACCGAGCTGCTTCATCGCCGGGGCGAACCGATCACGCTCAGGACGGAGGCGAGAAGCCCGGAGGAACGATCACGTCGTCGGGGCCGAGTTCGGCCAGTGACCCCTTACCGATACCCCGCATGGTGGCGTCGATCCCGTTGCGCATCACATCCAGCACGTTCTCCACCCCCGCCTGCCCGTTCACGGCCAAACCCCAGAGGTAGGCGCGTCCGATCATGACCGCCTTTGCGCCGAGGGCGACGGCCTTGACGACATCGCCGCCACGCCTCACTCCCCCGTCGAGCACCACTTCGATTTCATCACCGACTGCCGCGGCGATCTCGGGCAGCACCCGAATCGGTGCCGGCGCCCCGTCGATGTTGTTGCCGCCGTGGTTGGACACCGAGATGGCAGTGACGCCTGCATCGACCGCTCGCCGGGCCTCGTCGGCGCGGTGGACACCCTTCACCATGAAGGGCCCATCCCATTGAGCGCGGAGCCAGGCCACATCTTCCCAGCTGGGGGGCGGGGTGAACATCCAGACCCCGTAGGCGTCGAAGAACCCAGGGACGGCATCGTCGCCAACGCCGAAATTGGGCACGCCGAGCGCCGGGAGTTTCCCTCTCCGAAGCCATGTAGCGAGCCAGCGCGGGCGGGCCATCACTTCGGGCGCGTGGCGCAGCGCGGTGCGGATGCCCATGCTCTGAGGGATGTCGGGACTACCCCAGTCGCGGCCATGGGAGAACGACCAGTCGAGGGTGAGGATCATCCCCACCGCACCAGCACTCTTGGCCCGCTCGAGTCGGGCAACCATGGAGTCGCGGTCGCCGGCCCAGTAGATCTGGAAGAAGGTCTGGGGGTTGGCCTCGATGACCGCCTCGATAGGGGAACTCGCGAAGGAACTCAACCCGATCGGCACGCCGCGCGCGGCGCACGCCCGGCTCACCGCCACCTCGCCATCAGGGTGCACCGCCTGCACTCCCGTGGGCGAGATCATCACCGGCATCGACATGGGTTGGCCCATGACCGACGTGGCCATGTCTCTCTCGGCGGGCTGGCCGGCGGTTACCGGCCGAAAGCCCAGCTCATCGAACGCGGTGAGGTTGTCGCCAAGGGAGATACCGGCCTCGGCCCCACCGATGAGAGCGCCATAGACCGACGCAGGAAGGCGCTTCTTCGCTCTTCGCTGAGCGACCGCCACCGTCTCGAACCACGGGTTACTCACTCGAACTCATCTCTCCAGAGGCTGATTCACCGAGATTAGCGATACTGGGGAGAAACATCGCAGTCCGTGGTCGTCTCGATGGCCGACCACGGACCGCAGTGCTGGATCAGTCGTCAGCCTCGTCTTCGGCGATGTCTTCTACGACATCCTTTGCCTTTTCAGCCGCGGCCTCGACCTTGTCGGCGTGTTCTTCGCCAACCTTGTCGGCGACCAGATCGGCGGCCTTGTCGATGCCGTCGTCGATCTGATCAGCGTTCTTGCCGATGAGGCCCTTGACCTTGTCGAAGATGCCCATGTGGAGCTCCCTTGTTTGAATGACGGGCGAACCCTATCGGGGAGGATGCGAAACGTCCCGAAGGAGACGGTACGCCCCACGCCGATAGACTGTCCTGATCCCGATCCGAGGAGTCAACAAGTGAACTATGGCGATCTCGACCTGCGACCGGTCATTTCCCTCGACGAAGACACCAGAGGCGACTTCGTCGTTCGCGTTTATCAGCACCTTCTCGGTGCGATTGCCGCCTTCGTCGGCATCGAGGCCCTGTTCTTCGCCACCGGGATCGCCGAGGCCATCTACAACTTCGTTTCCGGCGGAGGCAGCCGCTGGTTGCTGATCCTCGGCGCCTTCATGGTGGGTCAGTGGATGGTGGCCAACGCCGCGGCCGACATGCTCAATCCCTCCAAGCAGTACGCGGCCTTGTTCGGCATGGCCGCGCTGGAGGCGTTGATCTTCGCCCCGATGCTCTTCTACGTCTTCAATACCCAGGGCGGTGGCACCACCGTTGCCGCTGCAGCCTTGCTCACCGCGATCGGTTTCGCCGGGCTCTCGGTGGTTGCGTTCGTCACCCGCAAGGACTTGTCGTTCATCCGCCCGATGTTGATGTTCGGTGGCGTGGCCGCGATGGTGCTGATCCTCGGTGCCGTGATCTTCGGGTTCGAACTCGGCATCTGGTTTTCGGTGGCGATGATCGTGCTCGCCGGTGGGTCGATCCTCTATCAGACCCAGACCATCATCCGCACCTACCCGGTGCAGGCCCATGTGTCAGCGGCTCTGTCGTTGTTCGCATCGGTGATGATGCTGTTCTGGTATGTGCTGCGCCTGCTGATGCAGCTGCGTCGCTGATCATCTAGGGCCGCGTCAGCGGCGGCCCAGAAATTTCACCGGCGATGGCCGCGAGTGGTCGGCCCCCACGAGGGGGCGAGTCGCGCCCGCCGCGGCCGCCACCAGTTCCTCGCCGTAGCCGTTGACACATTCGGGGTCGGGGCCGTCGAGTGGGATACCCGTGAAGAACTTGGCGGCCATGCACCCGCCCTGACAAGCATCGAATTCACCGCAGGATGCGCACGCCCCGGCCGACTGGGGTTCGCGCAGGCCTGCGAACAGTTCGCTGTTGCGCCAGACGCGTTCGAATCCGCCCTCGTCGCGAACGTTGCCGGCCTTGAAGTCGTCGTGGAGGACGAAGGGGCAGGCGTAGACGTCGCCCACCGGATCAACCAGGCAGACGACCCTCCCGGCGCCGCAGAGATTGAGGCCGGGCAAGGCCTCACCGAGCGCCGAAAGGTGGAAGAAGGAGTCGCCGGTGAGCACATCGGGGCGATCGAGCAGCCAGTGGTAGAGATCGCGCTGCTGCTGATCGGAAGGGTGGAGTTCGTGCCATGTGGCAGCACCGCGGCCCGAGGGGCGGAAGCGGGTGAGCCTGAGTTGGGCGCCGTAGCGGTGGGCGAGATCGGCGAACTGATCGAGCTGGCCGATGTTGTGGCGGGTCATCACGACACTGATCTTGAACTCGCCGAAATCGGCATCGGCGAGGTGATCCATGGCGGTGAGCGCGGTGGCGAAGGAACCTTCCCCTCGCACATGGTCGTTAGTGGCCGCGTCGGCTCCGTCGATCGAGATTTGGATGTCGACATAGTCGGAGCGGGCGAGTTCACGAGCGACGCGTGGATCGATGCGGCTGCCGTTGGTGGAGAACTTCACCCCGACGTCGTGATCGACGCAGTAGTCGATCAGATGCCAGAAGTCGGGGCGGATCGTGGGCTCGCCACCGCCGATGTTGACGTAGAAGACCTGCATCCGTTGGATCTCATCGATCACGGCCTCGGCTTCGGTCGTGGTGAGCTCACGCGGATCGCGGCGACCCGACGACGACAAGCAATGCACACACTGCAGATTGCAGGCGTAGGTAAGCTCCCAGGTGAGACAGATGGGTGCTTGGAGCCCCGCCTTCATGTCGTCGGTGAGGCTCATGTCGCCACTAGGAAGTCGGACTCGGCGAGCGATGCGAGGGCCTTCTCGAACGCTGGCCGACGTGGCCCCGCGATCCCGGCGGCGTCGAAGGCCGACCTCACCGTCTCGTGCTCGGCGAGCGACTCGATCACGGTGACGAGATCGTGGGCCCTGAGGAAATTGAGTCGCCGGTTGCCGTAGTGGTAGGCGAGGGCCCCGAACGGCTCGGGCCGCAGGGCGACACGATCGTTGAGCCGGTAGGCGCGATCGATATCGAACTTCATCGACGGCTCAGTAGACCCCACACATCCCATCGATGGAGATCTCCTCCACGAGCAACTCTTCTTCGACGAGGTCGGCGTCGGCCTCGGCCTCGGCGGGCACGGGTTCGGTGTCGGCCTGATCGGCGAGTTGGGTGGGCTCCATCGGATCCTCCTCGAGTTGGTGGCGACAGCGTAGACGGCTACGGGTTCGGCACGACAACAGCCAACGTCTACGGTGACGCCGTGTCGCTCCTCCGAGAGGAACTCCAGTGAAGCTCGACGTGATGATCGCAGCCGATGAGCTCAGAGCGGTCGAGACTCGAGCGCGGGCGTTGGAGGCGGCGGGGTTCGGCACTCTCTGGTTCACCGAGACCGGCCGTACCCCTTACCTGTCGTGCGCCGCGGCCGGGCTCGCGACCACCACCATGGGGATCGGTACCGCGATCGCGGTGGCATTCCCGCGTAGTCCGATGGTCACCGCCAGCACTGCCTACCAGCTGGCCGAGGCCACCGACGGGCGCTTCGTTCTCGGGCTGGGTACCCAGGTGAAGGCCCACATCGAGAGGCGCTACTCCTCGGAGTATGCGCCGCCGGGACCCCGGCTCAAGGAACACGTTCAAGCGATCCAGGCGATCTTTCGGGCGTTTCGAGGCGAGGAGAAGCTCGACTTCCACGGCGACTTCTACGACTTCTCGCTGCTGCCGGCCCAGTGGTCGCCGGGCCCGATCGCTCCCCCCGACCCTCAGATCTACGTCTCCGCGGTGCTGCCGTGGATGAGCCGCATGGCCGGCGAGGTGTGCGACGGCGTGCACATCCACCCGTTCAATTCCGCCACCTACCTCTCTGAAGTGCAACGCCCCCACGTCGAGGAAGGAGCCTCGAAGGCGGGCCGTTCGCTCGACGACATCACCTTCGTGATTCCGGTAATGACAGCGGTGGGCGACACCGAGGAGGAGTTGGCCTCCACCCGTGAGCACGCCCGCAGCATGGTGGCGTTTTACGGCTCGACGCGCACCTATGCGCCGATGTTCGAGATGCATGGCTTCGACGGCCTGTCCGAACGCCTGCACACCCTCCAACGCGAGGGTGATGTGGCCGGGATGATCGCGCTGGTAACCGACGACGTCCTCGACCACTACACGGTGTCGGGCAGTTGGAGTGAGCTGGGCTCCAGGCTGGTGGAGCGCTATCGAGACGTCGCCCCCGACACCCGCCTCATGACCTATACCGCTGCGCATCAGATCCGAAACGGCGACCTGAGTGTGCTCGACCGGTGGGCCGAAGTGGTGCAAGTCGTGGAAGCCGGCTAGCCGACGCGTTTAGATTCGGGTCTCTCCGACAAAAGGAACAACATGGCCCGATGGACCCGCGCCCTGGTGACCGGTGCCTCGAGCGGCATCGGTGACGCGATAGCTCGAGAGCTGGCTGCCGAAGGCACCGATCTGGTGGTGGTGGCTCGCAACGAGAAGCAACTCCGTTCCCTTGCCGCCGAGTTCGATCAGCTCGATGTGGAGGTCCTGGCTGCGGACCTGGGCGATGTCGAGCAACTCGGCGCGGTGGAGGCCCGCCTCACCGACCAAGCCCGGCCGATCGACCTCATCGTCAACAACGCCGGTTTCGGGTCTCATGGCGACTTCATAGAGCTAGATATCGATCGGGAGAGCTCGATGGTCGATGTCAACGTCACTGCTCTGCTCCGCCTGACCCACGCAGGGGCTGGGGCGATGGCGCAGCGAGGGGCCGGCACCATCTTGAATGTCGCATCCATTGCCGGCCTCGCGCCAGGGGCGGGTACCGCCACCTACAGCGCGTCCAAGGCGTTTGTCGTGAGCCTCGGCGACTCGCTTCACGAGGAACTGAAATCGAAGGGGGTGGGTGTCACGACGATCTGCCCCGGCTTCACTCGCACCGAGTTCCAGACTCGAGCCGACTACGACGCGTCGAAGATCCCCGGGATGCTCTGGCAGACCTCCGAGGAAGTAGCCGCCATCGCTCTCACCGCGGCAGACAAGGGGCGGGCCAGGGTCGTGCCCGGTGTTGCCAACAAGGTCGCTACCAGCACCACCCGCATGCTTCCTGGGGCCATCAACCGCCGGGTGGCCGCCCTGCTCGCCGAACGCTGATGCTCCTTCGCCACGCCACTGTCGCTGATGCAGAGGCTCTGCGCGCCATCTACAACTTCGAGGTCGAGAACACCACGGTCACCTTCGACCTGCTGCCCCGCACGCTCGACGACCAGAGAGCCTGGATACGCGAGCGCGAAGGCGCTCTAGGGGTGGTGGTGGCCGAGGTCGATGGCGAGGTCGCCGGCTTCGCGTCGCTGTCTCCATATCGCGGTCGACCGGCCTACAACACCACGGTCGAGGACAGTGTCTACGTCTCCACCTCGGCGCGTGGGATGGGAGTCGGCAAGGCCCTGCTCCTCGAATTGATCGCCATGGCCGAGAAGCGCGGTTTCCACACGATCCTCGCTCACATCGCCGGCGGGCATGAAGCGTCGATCGCACTCCATGCAGCATGCGGTTTCGAAGCGACCGGCACCCAGCGCGAGGTTGGCCGCAAGATGGGTCGCTGGCTCGACCTGATCGTGATGCAGAGAATGCTGACCTGACCGCCGCTAGGGCGAAAACGGCAGGAGGCCCGGCGCCGAAACGCCAGGCCTCCTGGTCCAGTTGTGGGCCGAGAAGGATTCGAACCTTCGTAGGCGAAGCCGACGGGTTTACAGCCCGTTCCCTTTGGCCACTCGGGCACCGACCCGTGGACAGACAAACACTACCGCCCTAGGTCGTTTCTGCGGCCTCGACATCCTCGGCGGTGTCCTGATCGGCGATGACCTCGGCAAGACCAGCGGCCGCATCAATACCACCATCGGTATCGCGCAACATCCGGTGTCCCGCCACAACCGACAAGTACTCGGTGATCCGATCCATCTGCACATCGTCGAGATGAGCGAAACGCAGGTAGGCGACGTGGCGCTTGCCATCGCGGGCGGCGCGACGCACCGAGGTGGCGCACTCGATGCGCACGATCGACCCGTCGGCCTGGGGGAGACCGAAGGCGAGCCTGACCTTCTGGCCGACCCTCAGTGCACCGGCGGAGACGACGTCGAGACCGAAGGGCGAAACGCCGATGATGCCCATCTTGGATTCCGACGCGAACACATCGAGTTGCTCGAAGGTACGGAAGCTCTGGCGAACCTGGCGCAGCTTCAATGCCGATCGGGCCTGGAGGGTCATCACCCACAGCCATGCGCTGAATCCGAGGGTGACGAAGGTGGCGAAGTCGCCGTGTGCGGGGCGTAGGATCCCGAGCCCGAATGCGGCCAGGGTCGCCGCGATCACAACCTGAAGCCCGATCAGCAGAACCGTGCGGGCCTTGCGACCCGGCGCCGGTTCCACCAGCTCGCTCCGAAGCTCACGACCGGAAAGGGCGCGGGCCGCCACCGTCAGATCCGTCGCGAGCAGGCGGAGATCATTGGTGATCCAGGGAGTGAATCCGAGCGGGGCCGTGGCTTGACTCCGCAGTAGTACCGACGAACCCATCCAGGCACTCCACAAGACAGCGAGCACCACCGGATCGGCGACGAGGGGAAGTGACGACGTGTACATCGTGGCGACGAGTATTCCGATGAGCACGAGGCGCTGGATGGCCCGACCGACGTGAACATCGGCGCCCCGGTAGACGCGCCTGCTCATTCGGGTCGAGTGTTCGCCGCGGCGCGGCGCCTCGGGATCGACGAGCACTGCGAGGCGTTCGTGGAGTTCGCGAGCCCAACGATGGAGATGACGGTCGTCGCTCCACGGAGCGAGACGACGGGCAACCACGACCGGGACATCGGTGATCTTCCAACCATCGGCCTGGAGCCGTACGCCCGTCGACAGGGTCACACCGAAGCGGCCGCGAGCCATGCCTCCGACGTTTCTCACCGCGGCGCGGCGCACCACGGCCATCCCCGGCCACCACGGCAGGGCGTTGTTGGTGTCGAGCTTGTCGAGCATGAGCGTGTCGCGAAGACGGTGCTCGCCGTAGCCACCGAAGTCGACAGAGTTGGCGGCGTTGGTGTCTTCCACCCGGCTCACCACCACACCGACATCGGGGTCGGCGAAGGCCCCCGAACTCACTTCGAGAATGTCGGGCATGACGACGACGTCGGCCGGCACTAGGAGGGTGAGCAGCGACTGGCAACGGTCGAGGGCTTCATCGATCAGTTCGCCGAGGTCGCTCTCGAACGATCCGGCCACCCTTTCGATCTCGAGCCGCCGGGCGAGTTCTGCCACGTCGAGACGACCATCACGATCGACGATCACGAGCTTGCCGTAGCCACGGATGAGTCGAGCCGACAGCACTGCCGCACGCACTTCGCTGGCCGGCTCGTCGACCACGACCACCACGACGTCGGCATCAGGTGCCATACCGGTCTCCGGGGCGCGGTTCTGGGGTCGGGGGTCGCCAAGGAGGGAGATCTCCATCCAAAGCCTGAGCATCCCGAAGGCCTCAGCCGCTATGAGCAGGAAGAACAGGACCGGATTTGCGCCGTCCCATGTGAATGTCAGCCGCCAACCGAGGTACGTCAGCGCGGAGACAAGTGTCGCTATACGGAGTACCACCATGTCCCACGCGTCGGCAGGCAGCGCCAAAGTTTGAGGGAGGCCGATCCGAGCCGACCGCCGTGGGGACGGTCGTGTCGTGGCCATCGCGGCGTAGTACCGTCCACCGCATGGCGACATTCGATGTGGTTTCAGAGGTCGATATGCAGGAGGTCCGCAACGCGGTCGATCAGGCAGCTCGGGAAGTGTCCCAACGGTTCGATTTCAAGGGCACCGATTCGTCGGTGGAACTCGGCGAAGATGCGATCAATATGGCATCTGGCTCCGAGGATCGCCTCGCCGCTCTACGCCAGGTGCTCGAGGAGAAGCTGGTGAGGCGCAAGGTGTCGCTCAAGGTGCTCGACTACTCCGACATCGAGCCCGCTTCTGGGGGCAGCGTTCGCCAGAGCGCTCAGCTCCAGGCGGGCATCGCTGCCGATAAGGCCAAGGAGCTCCACAAGTTCATCAAGGGCCTCTCCCTCAAGGGTGTGCAGTCGTCGACCCAAGGCGACCAACTCCGGGTGAGCGGCAAGAAGCGCGACGACCTCCAGGCCGCCATCGCCGCGTTGAAGGAAGCCGACTTCGGTCTGCCTCTTCAGTTCACCAACTTCCGCGACTGATCTCCACGATCAGACCCGAGCGAGAATCAGACCCAAGCGCCCTCACGGAGCTTGCGAACACGATCCTCGGTGGGCGGATGGGTGCTGAACCACTTGCCCATCCCGCCACCGCCTCGAGCCTCGGCCTTGAGCGGGTTGACGATGTAGGCCGAAGCCTGGTTGGGATCGACGCCCGACGGGATCCGGTTGGCGTAGACCTCGAGTCGTTCGAGTGCTGATGCCAGCGGCTCGCCGGTGCCGAGCAGCTTGGCCGCCGACGCGTCGGCCTGGAATTCGCGACTGCGGCTCACCGCGGCCTGGATGATGGCGGCCGCAACAGGAGCAAGAATCGCGAAGGCGAGTTCGCCGATCGGGTTACCTCTGTTGTTGCCTCTCCCACCAGTGAATATCGCGCTCCACATGGCCATTCGGGCGGCGACGGTGATGCCCATACCGATGGCGGCCGCCACCGAACCGATGAGGATGTCGCGGTTGCGGATGTGGGCCAGTTCGTGGGCGAGCACACCGCGCACCTGGTCCCACGACATCGCCTCGAGTAGGCCGGCGGTGACCGCCACCGCTGCGTGACTCGGGTTGCGGCCGGTGGCGAAGGCATTGGGCTGAGGGTTGGGCGACACGTAGAGCTTGGGCATCGGCATGTCGGCTCGGGCGGTGAGATCTTCCATGATCTCGTAGAACTGGGGCATCTGTTCGCGGGTGACCGGCTGGGCCTTGGCCGACTTGATGGCGAGCTTGTCGCTGAACCAATACGACCCGCCCACCATGACGATGCCGATGAACAGGCCTATGAACAGACCACCGGTGCCCCCGAGCGCGCCGCCGGCGACGATGATCAGGCCACCCATGGCGGCGAGAAGGGTGAATGTCTTTGCGGTATTGACCATTTGCGGGCTGCGCCTCCAACGGAGTTACGGGACTACTGGGTTCAACAGTAGGAGTAGCTACCGAAATTCCACGTCAAAGCTCTGGTCGAGGTAGTAGCCGCTGTGGATGTACTGAGCGGTGAGGCCCATCTCGAGCATCATGGCGATGTTGCGGGGATCATCGTCGAGGGTGAGTCGGATGTCGGCGCCGAATTCTCGCAGCAACTCGAGTTGGGTTCGCTTCCAATCGCTACTGGGTCCGCCCCCTCGGGGTCCGCGCATGATCAGCCAGTCGTGGCGGATCTCGTTGGTGTCGAGCCACGCGATGGTTTCCTCGCGGATCTCGTGGATGCGGGCGGTGAGCACTACCACGGTGATGTCGGCACTGATCGCCGCGGCCAACGCTTTCCCAGCGGGGATCACCGGGTCATCCGCACACGCGTTGAAGAAGCCTGCCCAGTCCTTGTCGCGGTTGGTGGATCCAGCGAGGAAGTGCTGGCGATGTTCGGTATCGGCGATGACACCGTCGAGGTCGAGGATCACCGCGGGCGCGGCAAGGGCGGCACCCGTTCTGGGGGTCCAGTTGTCGGGGTGGCTCACATCGGCTGACGTCAGTCTCCGTCGCCTTCGGCTGCGCCTTCACGGATGGCCGCAACAACGCCCGGGTCGGCGAGGGTGGTGGTGTCGCCCAACTGGTGTCCGTCGGCCACGTTGCGCAGGAGGCGCCGCATGATTTTGCCCGAGCGGGTCTTCGGTAGATCGGGGACGAGAAAGACAGCCCGGGGGCGGGCGGTGGGGCCCAGCTTCTTCGCCACGTGTTGGCGGACTTCTTCGCGCAACTCGTCGCTTGCCTCGACCGAACCGATGAGGATCACGTAGCCCACGATCGCCTGGCCGGTGACCTCGTCGGTAGCGCCGACGACCGCCGCCTCGGCCACCGCGGGATGATCCACCAGGGCCGACTCCACTTCCGCGGTGGAGATTCGATGGCCGGAGACGTTCATCACGTCGTCGACCCGGCCGAGTATCCAGATGTAACCGTCGGCATCGACGCGGGCTCCGTCGCCGGCGAAGTAGCGGCCTTCATAGGTGGACCAGTAGGTCTCTTTGTAGCGCTCGGGGTCGCCCCAGATTCCCCTCAGCATTCCGGGCCACGGCCGCGTGAGAGTGAGATAGCCGCCTCCCTCGGTGACGACCTGGCCGTCGTCGTCGACCACCTCGGCGAAGGTGCCGGGAATCGGATGACAGCCAGAGCCGGGCTTGGTGGTGGTGACACCCGGCAAGGGGCTGATCATGTGACCGCCCGTCTCGGTCTGCCACCAGGTGTCGACGATGGGGCACCTCTCCGCTCCGATGTGCTCGTGGTACCACATCCATGCTTCGGGGTTGATCGGTTCGCCCACCGTGCCCAGCACTCGAAGGGTGGAGAGGTCGCGGCCTGCCGGCCATTCAGGGCCCCAGCGCATGAAGGTACGGATCGCGGTGGGTGCGGTGTAGAGCTGGGTTACGCCGTAACGCTCGATGATGTCCCACAGGCGATCCTTGTTCCATGAGGCCCGATCGTCGCCGCGTTCCTCGGGCCGAGGCGTGTCGGGTGTGCCCTCGTACATGACCGACGTGCACCCGTTGGCGAGAGGGCCGTAGACGATGTAGCTGTGGCCCGTGACCCAACCGATGTCGGCGGCACACCAGTAGACGTCGGTGTCGGCCTTGAGGTCGAAGACGTATTTGTGGGTGAACACGGCCTGGGTGAGGTAGCCGCCGGTGGTGTGCATGATGCCCTTGGGCTTTGCCGTGGTGCCGGAGGTGTAGAGGATGTATAGGAGCTGCTCTGAGTCCATGGGCTCAGCCGGGCAGTCTGCGGCAGCGTCGGCCATCACCTCGTGCCACCAGTGATCACGGCCCTCCACCATCTCCGGATCGGTGCCACAACGGTCGACCACGACCACGTTTTCGACACTCGGCGCCCCGGCCGAAAGCGCAGCATCGACGTTGGGCTTGAGCGCCGACGGTTCGCCTCGGCGATAGCCCGCATCGGCGGTGATCACGAGGCGGGCTTCGGCATCTTCACACCGGTCGGTGATGGAATCGGGGGAGAACCCACCGAAGATCACCGAATGGGCCACACCGATACGCGTGCAGGCCAACATCGCGATGGGGAGCTCGGGGATCATCGGCATGTAGATCGCGACCCGGTCGCCCTTTTCGAGCCCGAGGCCTTTCATCACGTTGGCGAACCGCTCCACATCGTCGAGAAGTTCGGAGTAGGTGATTGTGCGGGTGTCGCCGGGTTCGCCCTCCCAGTGGTAGGCGACCTTGTCGCCCTTGCCCGCGTCGACGTGGCGATCGAGGCAGTTCTCACTCACGTTGAGCTCACCACCAATGAACCACTTCGAGAAGGGGAGATCCCACTCGAGGGTGGTGTCGAAATCGGTGGACCAGGTCACGAGTTCGCGGGCCTGACGAGCCCAGAAGGCCTCGTAGTCGGCCTCGGCCTCGTCGTACAAGGAACGATCGTTGGTCAGGGCCGCGGCGGCGAATTCCGGCGGTGGAGGGAACCTTCGGTCTTCGCTCTCGTAGATCTCGATCGACCCTTCGGCCATGGCGTCACCTTCTTGTGCTGGGGCTGACACTTCGACCTTAGCCACGCAGTGTCAGACAGTCGTTCTGGAGCGGCTGAGACACCTGTCATAGGGTCTGGGGCACCAACCCGAAAGGACAGCCACGTGCTTCAGGAATTCAAGGATTTCATCAACAAGGGCAGCATCGTCGACCTGGCGGTGGCAGTGATCATGGCCACCGCGTTCAAGCCGATCATCGACCGTGTCGTCGACGGAGTGATCATGCAGATCGTGGCCGCCATCTTCGGTGAGCCCAATTTCGATTCGCTCACCTTCGACATCAGCGACACGCCGATCTTCTACGGCTCGGTCCTCACTGCCATGGTGAGCTTCTTCTTCGTGGCTCTGGCCGTGTTCTTCGTTCTCAAGGCCTACAACGCCAGCAAGGATGAAGAGGAAGAGGCCGCTCCGTCCGGCCCGTCCGAGGTCGATCTGCTCACCGAGATTCGCGACAACCTCGCCAGTCGCTGATCAGACTTGGCGGCGATCAGCCGACGAAGATGCACTCGGTGGTGAATTCTGCGCCGTTGGCCACCGTCTTGTGCACCGGGCACTTCTGGGCGATGGCGCTGAGCCGCTTGCGCTGATCTTCATCGAAATTTCCTTCGATGAAGATTTCGCTTCGGATCCGGTCGATGTAACCCGTCAGGTCATCGTCGCAATCCTTGCAGTCGTCGGCATGCACCTTGTCGTGCTGATATTGAGCCGAGACCGAATGGAGGTCCCAACCCTTTCGCTGGCAATACATCGACAAGGTGATCGCGGTGCACGCGGCCACCGCACCGAGCAGCAGCGAATAGGGGTTGGGACCAGTGTCGGTACCGCCCAGGTCGGTGGGTTCGTCGGCATGCCAAACATGGTCGCCGTCGCGGATTTTCACGGCGAAGCCGCTGGTGAGGTCTGCAGTGATCGTGGCCATGGACCGCAGCGTAGGGAATGCTGGGGCCATGGGTGAGGAAGCAAGCTACGAACGCGACGGTCACGTCGCCACGATCACATACAACCGACCCGAAGCATTGAACGCGGTCAATGGTTCGATGCGCGAGTCGCTCGATGCCGCCTGGACGCGGTTTCGCGAGGACGAAGAGGCTTGGGTTGGGATCGTGACCGGCGCGGGCAAAGCGTTCTGCGCGGGCGCAGACCTGCGCGATGGCGAGGGCTCAACAGGCAACTGGCCGGGATCGTTCTGGGAGTGGCCCACCATCACAACCTTCGAGAGCGGCATGGAGATATGGAAGCCCACGATCGCGGCGGTGAACGGCCCGTGCATCGGCTACGGACTCACCGCCGCCCTCACGTGTGATTTTGTGCTGGCCAGCGAGCGGGCCTCGTTCGCCTACCCGGAGGTAACCATCGGGGTCGCCACGATCGTCGGCGCGCTCCGACTTCCCGATCGAGTTTCCATGCCCGACGCACTGGAGTTACTGCTCACCGGCGACTCCATCGATGCCACCCACGCGAAGGAGATCGGGCTCGCGTGGAGGGTGTTCCCCCACCACGACCTGCTCCGCGAAGCCCGAGCCTTGGCCGGGCGCCTGTGCCAGGGCGCACCACTTGCGGTGAAGGCCACCAATGAGATGGCCCACCGAGGCCAGAAGCTGCCGTGGACCGATGCGGTGCGTATGGGCGAGACGATGCGTCGCGTTGTCGGAGCGAGCGAAGACACCGCCGAGGGCCGCGAGGCCTGGCGGGAGAAGCGTCCGCCTCGCTGGCAGGGGCGCTGACGATCAGTCGGGATCGATGACAGGTAGGTAGACGGTCATCGAGGTGCCCTTGCCCTCCACCGACTCCACACCGATGTCGCCGCCCCACGCCCGCACCGTGCGCCGAGAGGCCGCGAGCCCGATTCCGTTGCCGTCTTCCTTGGTGGTGAAGTAGGGCTCGAACATCCGTGCCCTGAAGACGTCGGCCACACCACAACCGTTGTCGACTACCGAGATCGCCACATGGAGCCCGGCCGACAGCGCCTCCTGATCTCCGTCGGCCACATCGACCACGGCAACCTCGACCGCGATCTTGCCGCGCGGTTCCACCGCATCTCGGGCGTTGACGACGAGGTTGGTGACGACCCGTTCCAACCCCGATCGGTCGGCTGCCGAGAGGCGGCCATCTGAACTGTCGATGAACGCAAGGTCGGCCTGATGCTCGACCAGTACCCGGAGCATGTCGGCCAGACCGGCGATGACGTCGCCGACCTCGACCGGACCGACACGATTGCGGCTCGGGCGGCTCATGGCCATCAGGTCTTCGGTGATGTCACAAGCACGATCGATCGCCTCGTTGGCGGCATCGTTGGGGAGGTCGAGCACACCAAGCTGGAATCCGATCGAAGCCAACAGGTTGTGCAGATCGTGAGCTGCGCTACCGACGACGCCGGCCACCGAACCGAGGGCGGCACCATCGAGCAGCATCTCTTCGAGACCACGACGACTGGTGACATCCTCGAGGGTGCCGACTGCGCCGAGTTGTTCTTCGTCGGCCTGGGGTCGGCTGAGGGTGAGCCGTAGCTCGCGGGCATCAGGGCTGGTCCGCGTGCGAATCTCGGTGACGTATCGGCCTTGTCCGTCCCATCGAGCCAACTCACTGCGCAGCCGCACCACGTCGGCAGCATCGAAGAGTTTCATCCAACCGGTGCCGAGTAGGGCTCCGGGAGTGGTGTCGAAGTCGGCGGCGATTCGAGCGTTTACATAGGTCCATTCACCGGAAGCGTCCGTCAGGAAGATCCCGACCGGCGCCATCTCGACGAGGGCGTTGAAGATCTTCTGACTGCTTCGCTCCGACACCTCGATGCGGCGGCGGCCGGTCACGTCTCGGGCATTGAGCACGATCCCCCGCACGATCGGATCGGTGCGGTAGTCGGTGAACAGCGTTTCCACGGTGAGCCACTCGCCGTCGCCGCGCAATAGACGCATGTCGATGGGACCCTTGGTGATCCCGGGATCCTCGAGGGCAGTACCGAACAGGCTGAGCATGTCATCGAGATCTTCGGGATGGACGTAGCTGATCCAGTCCTCCTGCATCACCGTGGCCGAGCGCTGAAGCAGGGTCGCCACGGTGGGGGTGATGTAGTCGACGCTGCCGCGTTCATCGAGGATGGCGATCACGTCGCCCGCACTCGAGACAATGGATCGAAGCCTGCGTTCGCTCTGAGAGAGCCGGCGCTTCGCCATGACGCGGCTGGTTACGTCTCGGAGGGTGGTGACGATTCCTTCGACACCGCGACGGTCGAGCAGGTTGGAGCTCACCGCTTCGATCCAACGCCAGCTGTCGTCGGCATGCCGGGCCCGGTACTGCACGCGGCGCCTGCCGCCCACGTCCTCGACGAGGTCGGCCGACACGCTACGCACACGCTCGATGTCGTCGTGATGCACGAGCGACCAGGCCGACGCGGCCAGGAACTCATCAGGGTTGTAGCCGAGCACCGCGGTCACCGCGGGCGAAACCCACAACACATCGCCGTTCGAATCGCTGAGCGTGCAGAATTCCGAGGCCTGCTCCAGCGCGGCTCGGTTGATGGCGGCGGTAGACGCAGACCCGCCGGCCACGTCTACGGTTTTCGAGCTCAGATCCGTCATCTCTCTACTCCCGCATCGAACAGCCACCCATCACGGCCGTTCAACTCCTACCAATCGGCCGCGCCCACCGCCGCCTTGATGAGTTGGTAGGAATTTGGTCCCCGGACTTACGTGATGGAGGTCACTGGTCCCGAAGAGCAGAAAGTCCTGGCATATGGAGCAGTTCGCCTTGAACCTGACCTCGAACCGCCGACTGAATCCATAGCGGGTGCGTGAGACAGCGCCCGGAAGAGACAAGGAACTCCAATGACGATTCAGGTCTTCCTCCTCGATGACCACGAGATGGTCCGCCGAGGTCTACGCGACATCCTCTCGATTGAAGATGATCTCGAGGTGATCGGAGAAGCAGGCACCGTCGCCGACGGCGTAAAGCAGATCGTGGCGCTGAAGCCCGATGTGGCGATGGTCGACATCGTGTTACCCGACGGCAACGGCGTCGAAGTATGTGAGGCACTCCGCCAATACGCACCCGAGGTGCGAATCCTGGTGCTCACATCGTTTTCCGACGACGAAACTCTCTTCGCCGCCATCAATGCCGGCGCGGCCGGCTACGTCCTGAAGCGGGTGGGCGGCGACGAACTCGTCAGATCGGTCCGTGGTGTCCACGCCGGCCAGTCGCTGGTGGATCCTCGTCTCACCGATCGCATGTTCGATCGGCTTCGTTCGGGCCAATCCGAAGATGAGGAACGCCTCGCCGAGCTGAGCGACCGCGAACGCGAACTCCTTGAACTGGTGGCCGAAGGCCTCACCAATCGACAAATCGGCGGCCGCCTTCACCTGTCGGAAAAGACAGTGAAGAACTATGTGTCGACGATGCTGAAGAAGCTCCACATGGACACCCGAACCGAAGCCGCGGTCTTCTCCACCCAGTTGACCGCACGTCGCAACGCCGACACTCCGCTCCAACGCGGCGGCTGAGCCCCAAGGGATCAGACCTTCGGGGAGTGAGACCCTCCCGATTTGTGTCCTTGGCCTCTGAGGAAGCGATCAACGCGTGTCGATACACGGGGTGCGGCCACGGTCTCCAGGTCGCAAATGAACACCTCCATGAGTTCGGTCGGGTTCTGTCCCACCCGATCGATTTCCAGCCAGCCAGTGCAGCGGTCGGGTTCCTGTCTCCCGGCCGCTCACTGTTGTTCTCGGCGAGACGCTCGACTTGCGGGACCCGGAAACGAAACGGTCGTGCCCTGGTTGGTGGGTTCGGGTTGCCCACCAGCGCCATGGGATGTAGTGCTACTGACCACTGATCGCTCCCTCGACTGCGGAGCCCAAGACAACAGTCCCAAGGTCAGTAGGCATGTTTGAAACTCACGACACGCACAGACTCGACGCTTGCCGAGCCGACCGTCGACGTTGTCTATGTTGTCGGCGAAGGCAGTCCCTGGGACGACAACGAACTCAGATTCTCCCTCCGGAGCGTGTCTCGATTCTTCCCCGAGTTGCGCAACGTTTGGGTAGTGGGCAAAGACATCCCGTGGCTGCGGAACGTCCGCCACCTGCCTTTCCCCGATCCCTACGCCTCCAACAAGGATGCGAACATCATCGTGAAGGTTCTCCGGGCCTGCATAGAGCCAGAACTCTCGGAGTCTTTCGTGCGCTTTAGCGACGATCAATATCTCCTGCGACCAACTTCTTGCAGCGACCTGGGACCCTATTCCCGTCCGGACATCCTTCGCACGAAGGACTTCCCAGCCTCAGAGTGGGGTCGGAGAATAACCCGGACCGGTCGCGAGCTTGCGAGCCGCGGGCTTCCCACCTTGAACTACGAAAGCCACGTTCCGGTCCTCTATTCAAAACACAGATTCGCCGAAACGACGCTTGCCTACGACTATGGCAAGGCGGACGGGTACGCCATCAACTCGCTCTACTTCAATTCCATAGGGAGCACGCAGCCCGTCAACCTGCGAGCCGCCCGTGTCCGGGCCGCCATATACCGGCCTGGTCGAACCCGAAGTCAGCTCCGGGCGTTTGTCCAGTCACGGAACTTTCTCAACCACAGTGATTTCGGTCTCGCCGCCGGTCTCCGGGCCTTTCTTGCCGAGCTGTTTCCCGAACCTTCCCCCTACGAGGCCTAGCCCCCACGCCATTCGGTCGGTCCCACTCCGTCGCAAACACCGGCAGAGTCGAGCCGGACCCGCCGACTTATCCTGCACGGTGGACCTGACGCGTCCCACCGCCGGCCACCAGTACGCTCATCCTCCGACCGGGCTTTCGCGCGCCGAACTCTTCCGGTCTGCCCCCGTAGCTCAGTGGATAGAGCATCGGTTTCCTAAACCGTGTGCGCAGGTTCGATTCCTGCCGGGGGCGCCACATAACGCCTGGTCAGCGCACTGCGCGGAATGATCCATCCACCGAGTTGCCCATCCCTGGCGGCACCTTGCCCATCCATCTGCAAGGATCGCGGCCATGGCCGGGTCGATGCGGAAGCGAGGAGAACGGAGTTGGGAGCTCAGGGTCTACGCAGGTCGCAGCGCTGAAACCGGCAAGAAGCAGTACATCTCGCGCACGGTGAAGGGCCCCCGGCGTGATGCCGAGAAAGAATTGGCCCGTCTTGTCGCCCAGGTCGATGACGGAGTGGTGACCGCCAAAACGGGCACCGTCCGCGAGTTGGTGGAAGCCTGGTACACCCGAGGCGAGCTCGACTGGTCCCCTACCACCGCCGACGGCTATCGATCGATACTCGACCGCCGGATCCTCCCCCGTTGGGGCGACATACCGCTGCGGCGATTGCGTACGGCGGATCTCGACGCGTGGTACATCGAGCTGCGCCGGCAGGACGGTCATGATGGGCAGCCTCTGGCACCGAACTCGGTCAAGCGCATCCATGCCGTGTTACGGACTGCGCTCGCCCAGGCGGTTCGGTGGGGATGGATCGCCGTCAATCCGGCAGCTGTCTCCGCGCCACCGCAGCCGAAGGGCCGTCCGCAACACACGATCCCATCACCCGAGGACGTCAGCCTGCTCATCGAGCGGGCCCGCGAGGCCAATCCTCCACTCGCTGTATTCCTCCGCCTGGCAGCATCGACCGGCGCCCGACGGGGCGAGATCTGCGCGCTGCATTGGGACGAAGTCGACCTGGTGGCGGGCACGCTGACTATCCGGCGAAGCGTCATCAACAGCCGCAGCCGGGGAGTAGTCGAGAAAGACACCAAGACACACGCCGAGCGCCGGCTGTCCCTGGACTCGGGCACGATCGACATCCTCCTCGAACATCGGACAACGGTGGCCGACTTCATCGAACGATGCGGCGGCGACCTCGGACCCGATGCGTTCGTGTTTTCTCATGAGCCCGACCACTCGTCGCCATGGCGGCCGGACTACGTGTCACTGTCGTTCACTCGCCTACGCGAGAGATGTGGCCTGCCGGGCGTGCGACTGCACGATCTCCGCCACTTCAACGCCACCGCGCTGCTGGCGAGCGGCACCGACGTGCGAACGGTGAGCGGTCGCCTCGGACACGCAGACGCCTCGACGACACTCGACATCTACGCCCACTTCGTCCACCACGCCGACGAGCAGGCCGCCGGCAACATCGGCACCGTGCTGGATGGCTGACACCACCTCCGCTTGTCGTACAGCGCTGCACCACGATCCCGTGCAGTTGCTGGTGCAGTCCTGCACCACGGGAATCCGTGTCGCGTCTGGCCCGCCCCGGGCGCCTTCCTCCGTCGAGTCCCCAATCTCCCAGGAGGAACCATGACACCACGACTCACCTTCACCGTCGCCGAGGCCGCCGAGATTCTCGGCATCTCCAAGACCTCAGCCTACGAGTGCGTACAACGAGGAGAGATCCCGTCACTCACCTTCGGTCGTCGCATCGTCATCGCC
>JAJCXY010000095.1 GCA_029263215.1 Acidimicrobiales bacterium | reverse complement strand
GAGGTGAGTTCATGGGTGCGAGCGAGTCGTGCCGATATGGACGTCGTCACCTGGCGGGCCATCTCAAGCTGGCTCGAGACCGACTGGCCGTTCACGAAGATCGAGTACGCGCCTCGCCAAATATGACGACGGGGATCTCGCGGGCGGCTGCCGAGACGTGGTCTGCCATCCCAGGGAGAGTCGTGGTGAGTTGCTCGAGCAGGTCGGCACGCTCTGTGCCGACGGCGATTGTTGCGATCGAGGGGATCGAGGCTCCGGGCAGTTCGATGGTGACCTGGTTGTGGCCTTCGATGTTGCGGTACCAGTCGGGGTGATGATCGGACCCACCGTTGGCCGCCGCAACCGCGAGACGACCGCCGGCATCGATGAATCCGACCGGAGTGGTGTGAGCATTGCCGCTGCGATGCCCGGTGGTGGTCAACAACAAGATGGGTGTGCCTTCCATGGGGCCGGATAGCAGGCCGTCATTGGCCCGGAACTCGCTGATGACGCCCCTGTTGATCTCTCGCATGTCCACGTGTTCCTGCTCCTTGTAGGTGAGCCCTGCAATCCACAAGGCATCATTTGCACAAACTATCGCTTGTTGGTCGAATGTACAAGCAGGAACTTGTGGGTTTGTCGCCCTAGTGGCACGATGGGGGAGTGCCAGCCGAAGAAGTGTTCGCAGCCCTCGCCGCTCCCCAGCGCCAACAGATTCTCCGACTCGTGCGCGATGAGGCCTTGTCGGTGGGTGCGATCGCTGAGGGTTGCGGGGCCAGCCAGCAGGCTGTCTCCCACCACCTCCAAGTCCTCAAGGACGCCGGTCTAGTCGCCATGGAGCAAGAAGGCCGGCGCCACCTTTACGTGATTCGTCCCGATGGCTTCGAGTCCGTCGGGTCGTTTGTCGCCGACCTATGGCCCGGCGGTCTCGACAAGCTCAAGACCGTGCTCGAGGATCGCAACGAATGAGCGGCACCTTCACGTGCTCGATCGAAGTGCCGGCACCGCCCGAGACCGTCTTCGACTACTTCATCGATGCCAAGCTCCTCGTCTCGTGGATAGGCGACTTCGCCGTGCTCGACGCCCAACCGGGCGGAGAGTTCACCCTCGACATCGAAGGCATCCCCGTTCGAGGGCAGTACCTCGAGGTCGTCGCGCCGAAACGGGTGGTGCTCTCCTGGGGCCACGCCGGATCGGAAACACTCCCCCCGAACTCGACCGAGGTTGAGTTCACCCTCACCCCCACGACCGGTGGAGGAACTCTCGTCGAAGTCGAACATCGCGGCCTGCCCGACGAGCACCTGCCCTCCCACCGGATTGGCTGGCCCATGTTCATGGATCGACTGCGCCACACCACCAGCCCATAGCTGGTGCAAGGTGGACGATGCCAAGATGGACGCCATGGCAACGTCGGTGTGGTCCCAGGTCCTACTCGTGGTCGACGATGTACCCCGGTCGAGTGAGTTCTACCGCGAGGTGATCGGCCTCGAGAGCGGTCATGGTGGCGACGAGTACGAGCAGCTCTTCCACGACGGCGAACTGGTCATGCAGCTCCACAACCGAGAGGGCGACGACCACCACGGTGCCTTGGCCGTCGAGGGAGTACCGGTCGGCAACGGTGTGCTGGTCTGGTTCGAGGTCGCCCACTTCGACGAAGCGGTTGAACGGGCCCGAGCTCTTGGCGCTCCCGTGGTCCGGGACGTGGCTGTCAACCCGAACGCCAAGCAGCGAGAGTTCTGGATCCACGACCCCGACGGCTACGTCGTGGTGCTCGCCGGTCCATCGGATTACCGCTCGCGGTGACGCTGATTCCTGATCGCGGCAGCCTCCATGTTCAAGTCGCGCCAGTCGGTTATCGCGAGGTGTGCCGATCGGATGAGACCGGCCAGTTCGCCCGCGGACAGGATGAGCACGTCGTCGACGATGTCCTCGGACGGGGTGACGTCGCCGTAGCAGTCGTGCCAGGCGATCTCAAGCATCTCGAGTAGGTCGAGCGCCGGGTCTACGTCGGTTTCTGCGAAGTGATGGCTTACTCGCTCCCGGCGCTGAATTCTACGTTGCTCTCGCCCGACGGCCATCACGCATTCTCCCACGCGTAGCCGGCCCGCGGGGACGAGTCATGACAGCGCCGCCGCCGCAGCGATGATCGTGACAATTGCCATGACGCCCCAGATGCCGAGAAAGATGAATCCCAACTTCACGTTTTCCGGGGCTCCTATCTGGACACCATGGCGAATCATCAGCGCCCGGGTGACGATCCCTCGGCCCGCGAAGTACAGGTAGATGCCCCCTCCGACGAGGCCGAAGTAGGGCCACGAGGGGTTGTCGGCAAGTAGGAGCACTCCTGCTGCCAACATGATCCACAGCGTGAAGACGTCCCAGAGCGCCTCACCTCGGATGTCGACCCAGTATGTGGGCTCCACATCGCCCTCGGCTTCGGTCAGGGTGAGTTTCGCGGCAGTCTTCGGCGCGAACCACGACGCCGTTTGTCCTCCCCAGCACAGCAGCGAGAGCACCACGACGACTGTTCCCCACACGACCTGCATGGCGAGTCCTTCCTAATGTTGCGGACGGCACACCGGCGCAGCCGCGAATCCACACAACAAGAAGACGATGGCAATCAATAGGGGAGTTCGTCCTTGAGTGGTAAATGTACATATCGTCTAATAGACTCAACTGTATGTCCATCTATGCAGAAGCTCTCATCGAGGCCACCGGGCTGGTGAAACGTTTCGGCGATGTGGTCGCGGTCGACGACGTCACGTTTGCTGTCGCCCGCGGCGAGGTCTTCGGCCTGCTCGGACCGAACGGGGCGGGCAAGACCACTGTCGTGAAGATGGCCACCACGCTCACCTCGGTCGACGAGGGAACGATCCGTATCGCCGGCCACGATGTGGCCCGTGAGCCCGATGCGGTGCGCCGCGTGATCGGCCTGGCGGGGCAGTCAGCCGCGGTCGACGAGAAGCTG
>JAJCXY010000094.1 GCA_029263215.1 Acidimicrobiales bacterium | reverse complement strand
CAGTACCTGGGTGAACTCGGCGCCAACCCCGTGGTGCGCCGCCACGATGAGATCGATGTGGCCGACATCCGCGACCTGACCCCCGATGGCATCCTGATCTCACCAGGACCCGGCACTCCCGATGCCGCCGGCATATCATTGGCGATTCTCGCCGAGTTGGCCGGCACCGTACCGATCTTCGGCGTGTGTCTCGGGATGCAGTGCATGGGTCAGGCGTTCGGAGGCGACGTGATCCGTGCCCCCCAGGTGATGCACGGCAAGACCTCCCTGATCCGCCATCACGACACCGGAGTGTTCGCCGGGCTGCCCAACCCATTGGAGGCCACCCGCTACCACTCCTTGATCGTCGACCGCGAAACCCTGCCCCCACAGCTGGAGGTCACCGCGGAGAGCGACGACGGACTCATCATGGGTCTACGCCACCGCGAACTCGAGGTCGAGGGTGTGCAGTTCCACCCCGAGTCGGTGCTCACAGCCGCGGGCCACGACCTGCTGCAGACCTTCCTCGCCCGCTGCTCCTGAACAGCAGGTGACGGGTTGGGCGGTTAGGGCGCCGCGGTCGTGGTGGTAGTGGTGGGTGCGGCCGTGGTGGTGGTAGTCGTGGTGGTGGTCGTGGTGACCTCCGTGGCCTCGCCGACGGTGATGGTGACCACCGAGTTGACGTCGACCTCCTCGAAGGCGGCGGGACTCTGGGAGATGACCCGACCCGCTTGAGGAGATCCGACCGGGACCGCTTCAAACACCGGAACCGGGTCGAGGCCGGCGTTGCGCAGGGTCTGGATGGCCGTATCGGCGAACAGGCCGTCGAGTTGGGGCACGACCACCTGGGGCAGGCCCGTGGACACCACGATGCTCACCTGTGATCCGGCCGGCACCAGCTGGTTGGCAGCCGGTTCGGTGCGGATGACGTTGCCTTCTTCGATTTCTTCGCTGGCTTCTTCGATCTGCGTAGCCGAGACGGTGAAGCCGGCGTCTCGTATCGCGTTGATGGCCGAGATGACCGACAAGCCCTCCACATCGGGGACCGCAACGACCTCAGGCCCATTCGAAACGGTGATCTGAACCACATCACCCGGCGCCAGTTCGGTGCGTGCCCCAGGTTCTTGATCGATGACGGTGCCCGCATCGGTGGGGCTCGCCTCATTTATGACCTCGACGGAATAGCCCTGCCCTTGCAGCAGGGCGCGGGCCGCTTCCTCGGTCTGGCCGATCACGTTGGGCACGGTATCGGCCGTGCCCGAACTGACGGTGAGGGTGACGGTGTCGCCCACTTCCGCCCGCTGACCGGCCGGAGGATTCTGATCGAAC
The DNA here is from genome assembly GCA_029263215.1 of Acidimicrobiales bacterium. Taxonomy (GTDB): domain Bacteria; phylum Actinomycetota; class Acidimicrobiia; order Acidimicrobiales; family Aldehydirespiratoraceae; genus OFTM10. The sequence goes on along the minus strand of JAJCXY010000094.1, from coordinate 6,982 downwards.
ACCTCGTTGAGAGCGACCTGGCTGTTGGATTCGGCGACGATCTCCACCACCAGCCCGAGCTCGAGCAGGGCGGAACGAGCGGTATCACTCTGCTCGCCGACAAGGCTCGGCACATCCACCAGGGTGGCGTCGGGATCGAACTGCTGATCATCCTCACCTGCGTCGTCGCCACCCAGGGCATCGAGGAAGGCCACGAACAAGAAGCCGAGGATCGCCACAAGAACGGCGAGTGAGGTGACGAGGGCCACGGTGCGCCAGACCCCTCCACCACCACGGGGTGCCTCTTCGTAGTAGTAGCCACCCGGATACTGGGCGGCCATGGCCGCGGCGTTGGGGTCGACCGCCATACCCGCGGGGACGGGTTGGGCCACCACCGGCTGGGCCGCGGGAGCGATGGGCTGGGCGGTGGTGGCGTCGACCGGGGTGGGGTTGGGCACGGGCCTCGGCGTGAACGACGCGGCGCCCGGATCACCGTTGTCGCCGGGTGCGGCCGAAGCTGCGCTCGCGGCGCCGGCACCTGCGGCGGCACCTGCTGCCGCGGCACTACCACGACCCGGGATCTTGTGGGCGCCGGCGAGGTAGCGGCGGAGATCGCTGCGAAGATCGTCGGCGCTCGGGTAGCGATTGGCCGGGCTCTTGGCCAGCAGCTTCATGGTGATCGCTTCGAGCGACTGGGCCACCTGAACACCCCGCTCGGAAAGCGGCTCGGGCTTCTCCTGCACGTGCTTGTAGGCGACGGCCACGGGGGTCTCGGCTTGGAAGGGCGGCTGCCCCGCGAGCATCTCGTAGAGAACAACGCCGAGGGAATAGAGATCGCTCCTGCCGTCGACACTCTTGCCCTGGGCCTGCTCGGGCGAGAAGTAGGTGGCCGTGCCCATCACCGAACCGTGCTGGGTGAGCCCGGCGTCGGTGCCGCCGGCGAGAGCGGTGGCGATCCCGAAGTCGGCGACCTTCACGTCGCCACCGTCGGAGACGAGGATGTTGCCGAGCTTCACATCGCGGTGAACCAGCCCGGCAGCATGAGCGATCGCGAGTGCCCCGGCGACATCGGCTGCGATCTCCGCGGCCCGATCGGGCGAGAGAGGGCCGGTGCTGCGCAATACGTCGGACATGGACCGGCCCGACACATGCTCCATCACGATGTAATAGGTGCCCCGCTCCTGACCCCAATCGTAGATACCGACGATGTTGGGGTGGTTGAGGTTGGCGGCGGCCTGAGCCTCACGGCGAAAGCGCTCGACGAAGTTCGGATCGTTGGCGAACTCCGGGAAAAGCACCTTGAGCGCGACCTCACGGCCGAGCAATTCATCGCGCGCTAGATAGACGTCGGCCATGCCCCCACGGGCAATGTGACGCAGCAGTTCGTACCGCCCGTTGAAGACGGTTGGTCCCTGTTCGGACATGGCAGCCGAGTCTAACGGGAGAGCACCCGACCACCGATGCAAGGACCGCGCAGATCAGTTGATGGAGAAATACGCCTCGATGACGGCCCGGCCGATGGGGGCGGCGACGCGCCCTCCTGTTTGCTCGCTCGCGCCCTCCTGAGCTTCCACGATCACGGCCACGGCGATCTCCGCGGGCTGTCCCGGCGGGCCGGCGAATCCCACGATCCAGGCGTGGGAGTTTGGTGGATCGGTGCCGAGCTGAGCCGTCCCGGTCTTGCCGCCGACGGTGAGGCCGGGCACCGCGAGATTGCGGGCGGTGCCGTTGACGGCCACATTGATCATCGCGGAGTGCAGGACCTGGGCGGTGCCCCTACTCATGGCCGCCCGCCACACCTCGGGGTTGGTGGTGTCGTAGACACTGCCATCGGCCGCTGTCTGTGACCCGACCACGTGAGGAGCCATGATCAGGCCCTCGTTGGCGATGGCGGCGGCCACCAGTGCCATCTGGAGCGGGGTAGCCGCCACGTCGTTCTGGCCGATCGAAGCCTGGGCGAGGCGAGCAGTGTTCTCATGAACCGGGACGGTGCCGTTGGCGAGAGTGATCCCCCCATCGACTTCGCCCTCATCGCCTTCGCCAGGGTCGCCCTCGACGGGATCGTCCTCGGCTCCGCGGTAGAACTCGACGTCGGCCAGGTAAGCCCCGAAGTCGGTGGGGAATCGCGAGCCGGCGGCATTGGGTAGATCGATGGGCGGTGTGTGATTGAAACCGAAGGCCTCCGCGGCGGTGACCATCTGCTCGGGTCCGATCCACTCCGCTCCCATCTCGGCAAAAGCCGTGTTGCACGACGCTCGAAGGATCTCGATCAGATCCCCGCCACAACTGCTCCCCGCAAAGTTCGAGATCGGCGAACCGGAAGGGATCGGATCGTAGCTGTCGGTGACGTCGAACACCGGGTCAAAGGCACCGATGACACCGCTCTCGACACCAGCCGACGCGGTGACCAGCTTGAACGTGGAACCCGGGAAGAAGACCTCCCGGAATGCTTTGGCCAGCAGGGGGTCGTCGGGGTCGGCCAGAAGGGTCTCGTAGGAGTCGTTGGCGGCCGCCCCATCAGGATCGGCGATGAGGTTGGGGTCGAAGCTGGGCCAGGTCCACATCGCGATGATCGCCCCGGTTCGGGGGTCGAGGGCCACCACCGACCCGTTCCGATCGCCGAGCGCCGAACGGGCTGCCTCCTGCACGTCGTGGCGCAGTGTGAGCCGCAGGGTGGCTGTGGTGTCGCGGTCGCGAAAGACATCGGCAAACGTCTGGAACTGCTGATCGATCGGCGACCCCGCCAACTCGTCGTTGAACTCGCGTTCGAGCCCGGTGGAAGCGACATTGAGCGACTGATAGCCCGAGATATGGGCGTAGAGCTCGCCCTCGGGGTACTCCCGCACAAAATCGACCGGCTCGCCCACCTCTACCGACCGGGCCACTATCACACCGTCGGCGGTGATCATCCGACCCCTCTCGCGACCGAATTCCCGCACCAGCCCTCGAGAGTTGTTGACATTGTCCTGCAGTCGCTCAGCACCGAAGAACTGGACCCGGTTGAGCTGGGCGAACAGCAGCAGATACAACACGCCGAGGGCAACACCGAGGCGCCGGATCCGGACGTTCACGACTGAGCGGGCACGGGTTCGAGGCGTTGCTCGTGAGACATTCGCATCAGCAACGCCAGCAGGATGTAGTTGGCCACCAGCGAAGAGCCGCCGTAGCTGACGAAAGGCAAGGTAATGCCGGTGAGCGGCACCACCCTCAGCACGCCGCCCATGATGATGAATGCCTGCACGCCGAGAAGGGTGGTCAGGCCCACCGTGAAGAGTTTCTCAAACGGTCGGTCGGCTCTGAGCGCCACCCGAAGACCCGACCCGATCAGAACAAGGAATGCCATCAGGATCGCGGTGGAACCGGCGAGACCGAGTTCCTCTCCGATGGCCGCGAATATGAAGTCGGTCTCGACGAAGGGGATCCTGTCGGGCTCACCCTGGCCGAGACCGGTGCCGGTGAGCCCGCCATCGGCCAGGGCGAACGACGCCTCCACGATCTGGAAGCCGTCGCCCTTGGGCGAAGCGAACGGGTCGCGCCAGATATCGACCCGCTGCTGCACATGGGTGAACATCGACCAGGCGAGCACGGCGCCGCCGGCAAACAGCACCGCTCCGATGCCGAGGAACATCGCCCGCTCCGACGCAACCCACAGCACCACGACGAACAGCGTGAAGAACAGCAGCGACGACCCGAGGTCGCGTTCGAGAACCATCACCGCCAGCGACCCGGCCCACGCCACTCCGATCGGGGCGAGGTCGCGCAACTCCAGGCGACTGCGCAGCAACTCTCGGGACTCGACGAGGTAGGCGGCGAAGAACGCCGCCAGCGCGATCTTGGCGAACTCCCCCGGCTGGAAGTTGATCGGGCCGACGCTGGCCCAGATCCGAGCACCGTTTATCTGGCGACCAAACGTGGGCACCAGCGGCAAGGCGAGCAGGGCCATCCCCGCGATGCCCAACAGATACCGGTAGTTGGCCAGGATCCGAACCCTCGGCACCACCACCAGCGTGCCGATATAGGCGGCGATCCCTACCGCGGTCCAGGTGGACTGGAGTCCGGCCAGGTCCGAACCTCCGGGAACGTCGTTCGACAAGCGGGCGATCATCACATAGCCCAGGCCGTTGAGCAGCAGGGCCATGGGCAACATCACCGGGTCGGCGCCAGGGGCTAGGCGCCGGGTGGCGAGATGGGCGATGAGCAACAGGGCGAGCATCCACACCAGGAAAGGGCCGAGGTTGGCGGGAATCGAAGCCGATGCACCGAAGCTGGCCAGGGCATAAGCCACAACGATGACCACCCCCACCATGAGGACGAGTCCGGCTTCGACCCGCCTCGGTTTCAGGGCGGCGTAGGCGGGCGCAACGCGAGTGCGGCGCCGGCGAGACGTGGCGGTCACGGGGCCGCCGAGTCGGCCTGCTCCAAAAGATCGTCGGCGAAGGCCTCGGCTTCATCGAGAGCATCGAAACCCAGATCTTCGGTGAGGGCGGCCAGAGCACCGCCGTCGATCAGTGCCGGATCGAACTCGATCCGATCCTCAACCGTGGGATCGAACCACAACACTCCCCCGGAGCGTCCTTGATAGATGACCACGGAGTCGCCCTCGACCTCGATGAAGTAGTTGGACCGCGCGTACACGGTGATGGAGGTGATCAGGATCGCGAGCACCACCACCACCGCACTCACGAACGCGATCAGGCGCCACGTGAAGACTGCGGTGGGTGCGGCCACGATGATCTCGTCGGGATGGGGATCGTCGGGAACGGATCCGGCCGATGGTTCAGGACTCTCCGGGTTGAGAACTCCGTCGGGGAGCGCCTTGCGAACCGCCGAGACACGATCGGCGGGTGGCTCATCGACGGAGTCGGCGGCGACCACATCGACCACCACGACGGTGACATTGTCGCGGCCACCTGCCGCGCACGCTCGAGCCACAAGGTCGTCGGCGGCATCCTGGGGTGAGGCCAGCTCAGTGAGCACCCCGTGGATCTCCGTCGGCCCGATCTCACCGAAAAGGCCATCACTGCACAACAGGTAGCGGTCGCCCTGCACCGGCACCAACTCCCAGGCATCGACAAGCACCTTCTCGTCGATCCCGAGCGCTCGAGTGACGATGTTTCTCTGGGGATGGTTGGCCGCCTCGGCCTTGGTGAGACGCCCATCACGAACCAACGCCTCCACCAGACTGTGATCCTCGGTGTGCTGATTCAGGCCCTCGGCGGTCAGACGGTAGAGCCGACTGTCGCCGACGTTGGCAACTCCGAGTCGGTGAGGGCCGGCGGCAGTAAGGCCGACGAGGACGCACACCGTGGTGCCCATCCCCCTCAGATCAGGAGCGACCCTCGCTCGGGTCACGATCTCGGAGTTGGCTTTCTGTACCCATTCGATGAGTGCGTCGATGGAAGGGAGATCCTGGGCCGCGGCCAAGGTCTCCACTGCGATCTCGGCCGCGATCTCACCACCGTTGTGGCCGCCCATCCCGTCGGCCACCACGAACATCGGGTCGGTGACGAGGAAATGGTCCTGGTTGGAATGGCGGACACGACCGACATCGGTGGCGGCACCGAAGGCGAAGGTGGTCATGAGAGCTCCATCACGACGTCGCCGACCTGGATCCGATTCCCAGGGATGATGGGGTGGGCATCCGCGAGCATGTCGCCGTTGAGAATCGTGCCGTTGGTGGAGCCGAGATCTTCCACCATCCAGGTGTCGGCGGCTCGAAATAGCCGGACGTGCAGCTTCGAGACCCGCGGATCGTCGATCACCACCCCGCACCCGGCCGCACGACCGATGGTGGTCTCGGGGCCCAAGGCAAAGACGCTTCCGGCGATCGCCGGCGGCGCAACCACCAGGAGTTGGCCACCGCTCGCCGACCCCGTCGGGGCGAGCACCTCAGCACTGGCCCCCACCGGAGCCGGCACCGGCACTGCAACGGCCACCGGGGTCGGTGTCACTCGTGGTGCTTCGGCCTTCAACTCAACCCAGACAGCTCGCAGGACGCGGAAAAACGTGAGGTAGACGAGGGCAAGCAGACAGATCCGCAGGATTATGAGGGTTTGGTCCGACACGGTTCTGCCGAGCCTACTTCCGAGCGAGCCTGCGACACGCTCACAATGATGGTGTCAGCCGGCCCTGAACTCGAGCCCGGTAGTGGCCCCGAGCGCAATCCGGTCGCCGTCGGCCAAGCGGTGTTGGCTGATCCTGACGTCGTTGACGGTGGTGCCGTTGGTGGAGCCACGATCGGTGAGCAGGAATCCGTCGCCGCCGGGGCGGATGTCGGCATGCTCGCGACTCACGTTGGGATCGTCGAAGGTAACGGTGCATTCCGGGAGTCGGCCCATCGTGAGCACATACTCGCCCAGCACGACCTGCTGGCCGGTAGCGAGATACAGCACACCAACGCCACCGTCGGCCTCCTTCATCCGGGCACCGACGGTGATCGCCCCACCCCTCAGCACGGGGTCGGCCTCGAGTTCCACCTGAACCGGCCCCATGAAAATCCACCCCTCATCGCGGGCGGTGTCGCGGGCTGCATCACACAACTCGCGGGTAAGTGACTCCTGCACATCGGTAAAACGGTCGAGATCCGCGGGCGCGAGCTTGACCGAGAAATGATTCGCCACCACCGGCTGACCCTTCACTCCCACAGACCGCGAGTCGGACATCTCTCGCGCTATCCGATGACCGATCTCGACCGGGCGTACGCCTCCACGAAAGAAGCGGCCCACAGTGCCCTCCACAAACCGCTCGAGGCGGCGTTCAACCGATCGTAAGCCCACACCGCAAGGCTAGCTCTGCGGCAATCGACGGGGGCTGCGCTAACATTGCCGAAGCGAACACTGCGGTGTTTTGCGCCACGCGCGAGTGGCGGAATTGGCAGACGCGCAGGCTTCAGGTGCCTGTGCCCGAAAGGGTGTGGGGGTTCAAGTCCCCCCTCGCGCACAATGTGATGTCGCGAGACATCGGAAACCCTCGAACCCTCAGGTTCGGGGGTTTCGTGGTTTTC
>JAJCXY010000093.1 GCA_029263215.1 Acidimicrobiales bacterium | reverse complement strand
GCGCATCTCCGCCACCAAGAGTTGACCATTGCCTTCTCGGCAACGATCTCGGTCGACCCTAGCGGCACGGGCCACAGGTGCCGAAGCTCTGGTCGGCAAAGCAAGCAGTCGATCAGTTCTCCGACGAAGAACGAGTCAGGCATGCACCTAGTCCGAGAGAAGCTGACGTAGCTCAGCTGATGTGAAGACGTGAACCGATGCGTCGAGTCGCATGGCGGTGAGGTCGATCGGCTCCCGGCTGTGAACGGTCGCCCGCCTTCGGGGCTGCTTGACCACGATCCAGTCACAACTCGATCGCCCCTGGGTCAAGGTGAGAACGTCAGCGAGAAGGCGACGCGTCGCCGTGGTAGTGAGGCCGCACTGTCGAAGTCGTACGGCGAGGGCGACGAGCACCGCCTCATCGCGGGGCAGGTTCCCGGCGGTCCGGTCAGCTGACGGGGCCAAATACAGCCAGGACTCGACGCCTGTGCCTGACGTTTCAAGGCGCCGGCGCAGGTCGTCAATCCCGATCGCGGGTTCGTTGGTCATCCGGCGGTGAGCTTCTGTGCGGTTAGGAGAGGGCGTCGAAAGCCCGGATTCAATCGGGCATGGCACGGGCCGGTCGCCGGGAAGGGCCCGACGTGGCCTCTCACTCGTGCTCTCTTCCAGAGTTGAAGCGGTCCCGCCCGTGCTGGTAGATCCGGCGGCCGAGATCGATCGCCTTGTCGCCAGCCTTTGCAATCGAGTCTCGGGTCGACGGATAGGTCGCTGACAATGGAGACAGGTCGAGATTCCGTTGAGCCGCGAACCACGACACCGAGTTCGCAACTTCGCTCCCGCCTCGACTCAGCCGTTGTCGTTCCAACGGTCTCAGCCCCTCCCAACCGGTGGGTTCCATCAACTCCTCCGCCGCGTCGACGAGGTTGGACAGGAGATCCTGATCGGCGGTCGTTATCTCGGCGAGCCGGTCCTGCGTGTCGCTGAGAGCATGTGCATACGTTTTGCGCTCGGTTGCTTCTCTAGCCAGCTTGAGTTCATGCCACATGAGCAGATTGTCCTCAGCGAGAACGAGTAGGGCGAGCGATTCGCCGATCAAGTCCTCGGCCAGTTGATTGAGGGCATCGGATCGCGTCTGCGTGACACCACGTTCGCCGGCCTCGGCTGTTTGGCGGCGGATGTAGTCGCGCAGCGCTTCGATGTCTCGGGCGATGAGCGCGCCGAGGAGATCGACGGTCGACCAGTCAGTCGCCGAGATCCTCCCCCTGGATCGGACGTCGTCGACCAGCGGCTGCAATGTCCGCTGATCGCCAACAACGTTGCCGAGGCGCTCAGCACGCACCAGGGCTATGACCTGATCGACCTTGCCTTCGATCCGCCGCAGCGCCTCTTGAATGTCTCTCACAGCCGCCTGCAGCGCGAGCGATGTCGCAACCGCCTGCATGGAAAGTGCTTGGTCGGCAGCGACCTCGACCGGCCGCCATTCGAGGTTCGCTACGATGTGTTGCTGATCGCGCACCGAGCCGTACCACCAGCCGTCGCCCGCTGGAACTGCGTCGAATTTCCTCAGCGCCTCGAGCGCCTGCGGAGAGAACTCGAAGTACTCGCGGTAGGACTCGCCAGCGGGCGAAATCTGCTCGGCAATAGCGATGCCTTCTGCGACTAGCGATCGAATCCTGCCCTCCGCCACGAGCGATCGAACATGATCCGAGAACCGCGCCACCGCTGAGGGCGAACCTTGCGCGACAACTCCACGATCGACGACTGCCAATTCGAGGCGTTCCGGTTCGTCTGGCGACTTGCTCATGGTTGGACAGTATCCGGGGCCATTGCCAGGATCGGGGTCAGCCGACGCTACCTTCGCGCTCCGCCACCTCGGAAACGATCTGCTCGATCTGCTCGCGCGCCAGCACATCAAGTAGTAGCGGGCCGGTCAGAGCGCGGACGGCCCGGGTGAGCCGGCGAGCAAACTCGCTCCGGCCCTCCCCGTCGTATTCGAGGATGGCCGCGGCCAGGGCCCGGGAGAGCTCTCGATTCCGGGACATTCTTGAGCGCTCGAAGATGTTGACCATCTCATCCTCGCCGAGTGGTCGGACATCCTCGGCGATCGCGAGTTCGCCGAGGATGTGATGTCGCCACCAGCTCCGACGGAACACGTTCCTGGGTACTCCAATCATTCGCTGCGGATGGCGGCCAGGGAATCTCGCGACTGCCACGTCCGGCAGCAAAATGAGTGTCAGAAACGACCATGGCCCCTCGTGGCTGGCATCTGACGGGACTATCTGCATTGAGTTGAAGAGCGCGGCGCCGACGGCAGCATCCCACTCCGCCACCTCAGCGCGCGCAGGCCCGTCTGGCCAGCGTTCGATTGATTCGAGCACGCTGGAGCGGACTCGCTTCAGCGTCGCAACGTCCACTGGCGCCCCGACCTCGAACGGGATTGCCTCAGGGTGCTCGAGGGCGAACGGGATGTCGGAGTCCGGTAGGGCCGCCAACAGTTCCTCAGCGGTAGCGCGGTCGAGGCGCGGGTACACGAGAGAACTCATGACTCTCTCGTTCCCAGATAGCCGAGAGCGCTCTGCACCAGCCCGTCGAGGACGACCGGGTCCTCGCGGTGAAGCCCCAGCGCACTAGGGAGGTCCATCGCCAGAGTGTCCTGGGCGATGGATGACGCGACGCCAGTGACGCTGTCGTCGCCGACGTCGCCGGCTGCACTTGCCCGGTCATCGAACGCGAGGATCGCGAACAGCTGCCGCACGATGTCCGTTCGAAGGGCACTACGCGCCATCTCAGCGGCTGGCCCCCCGTCGCGGGACAGCACGAGTTCGCCCGCGGGGTGCTCGCTGTTGATGAGCAAGCGCACGGTCCCAAGGAAGGGGTCTGCCGGATCATCGAAGTCAGCTGCGAGCAACCAGGCTGCGTCTGCCGGATAGCGGCTTCTGCTGAATGCCTGGGAAACCACGGGGAATCGAGACAGCCCACCCTCGAGGACGACCGTCATCGGCTTATCGTCGAGAAGCCTGCTCCCGGCTCGAAGCGGCGCGTTCGACGCCTCCGAGGAGCCACACGAGAGTGTCGTGATTCCTCTCGACAACTCGATGCTTCCGGCGAGGCTCCCCGCATCAGTGTGCACCCACACCTCCTGGTCCAAGCCACCCGCCGGCACCGATGTCGCCACGCGGATGTCGGCGCTTTGACAGTCGGCCAACGCATAGATGCCGATCGTCGCATCAGCTGCCAAACCGGTGAGCCCTCTGGCCCGCTCGATGTCGACTCGGACCCGGAACCCGAAGTCCAGTGCTAGGCCGTAGTCGAAGTCAGGAATGAATGACGATGCCTCGACTGGGTCCGAACCCGGGTACCGGACCAGCCATGGACCTGCAACGAAGCTGTCGTCATCGGCGGTCCGGTGTGGCAAGAGTCGGATCTTGCTCATGTAGCGGCCACCTGCTTCAGTCGCAGGTCGACGTCGATGGCAAGACCCGCCACATGGCTGACAACAACAGTCCAGTCCAGCGCAAAGCCATCCTCCAACAGCATGGTTGGACCAAGCCTCGTGGGCACGACCACTCGATCTCCGTCGAGATGTTCGGGCACGAATCCCTCAATGGCAACTGAATCGGTTTCGGCATCCGTGCCGCCTTCGTAGCCAATCCCAGCCACACACTCAACTGCGTACCCGTCGAGCGGCCCTTCCAGACTGAACTTGATCATCGCCAGCGAAGTCGAGCCGCGTAGGGCATGACCGCCGCTTCCCACGAGGTGGAGCCGAGGGCGAGCCGTCGGCGACGACCGACCTCCGCCGGTGGCCGGTGCTGGCCTGGGACCCGGCAGCTGGGAGCCTGCACGCGTGCCGTCCAGCCCCACGACGAGGTCGCCGAGCTCAGCGGACAGGAATCCTTCGGATCCGCCGGACCCCCTGGACCCGTCATCACCAATCGCCGGCAGTACGCGCTCTTTCCACGTCTCCCGAATCCGCTTGAGAGCCATGTTGACGTGCCGTTTGGCGCTCTTGTCCAGCATCCCTTTCGGTTCCCAGCTGTCGTGGGCCGGTGGCTCTGCAGCGGCAAAGAAGTCGTCGACATCCTCGGCAGCGCGGAAGACACCAGCAAAGTCCACACCCGACGCCGGTGGTTTCGGAAGATCCAGGTACCTGACGACCAGCTCAGCCTTGTTCCTCATCAACGCCACAGAGTGAAGCGGGCTCTTTACCGGTGCGATGCCGTCCGGGTCAGCCTCGGTTGAGCCCTCAAGGGATCGGGTGGCCGCCTTCGTGATCCCGAGATGGCCGAGTGTTGCCACTGGGCGGAAGAGCTCGATCTCGTCGACAGTTACCAGCGCTGACGATGGCTCTGATCCCGATTTCTGTACATCCCGGACTGCCTGGAGAGATGAGACATAGTGGCGGAGTGTGGGATGAGTCTTCGGATCTGGGATCTCAACCTCGGTTCCCTCCAGGTAGAGCCGGATGTCCATCGGGCGCGGCTTGCGCGTGCGCGGCGGCGAGACAAGCTTTGGCCAGAGATGCCACAGAATCGCTTCACCACACGCCTCGACAAGCTGGGGAAGATCCAATTCGAGGATTCTGGGATCGATGATCAGGAGTGAAGTGCCAGTCTCCTCCTTCTCAAATCTGCTCGCGAAGACGCCGTGGGCGATCTTGTCAGCGGCACGCCCCAACAACGGTTCCACCATGGTCCCATCGGATGTCTTCTCCCCCCACCACTGCCGTCCCGTGTATCGCTTCCCACGCGTTTCGAAGCGATCGCCGAAGGCCGTACCAATGAGCCGTGACTGGGTCTTGCGACCATCGGCGCATCTCGACCAGATCAGCACCGTGTGGGCCGAGCTGGCGATGTAGCTGATCGTCTTTCCAAAGCCGTAGGTTCCCCCACCGAGCGCCTTGTCGCGCTTGGCGCCGATGTTCAGGACAAAGTCGATGTAGTCGGTTGACTCGGATCCGTGCACGAGGTCATTGCGAAGCGGACCACCCAGGCCGGTGGTGCCCCGGTCAGATATCTCGAGGACTGGCACGGACGCACGCGCCAGGACTGCCTTGAGGTCCGTGCCTTTCCCCGGATTCGGGAACACACTGCTTCGCAGCGCCTCCAGCCGAGCCCCCGTGAGAGTGTGGCCGTGGATCGAGAACCTGACCTGTTCGTCGTTCTTCGCATCCCAGCTGTTCTGAGCGGTCTCCCGAACCAGCACCGAAACCGGATGCAATGTCGGCCGACCGAGCAGCTTGAGGGCACCATCGCCATCGATGTCTCCGGGACCAAACTGTTTTGGCCACCATTCGAGGTTCTTCGTCATTCTGACCCCGTCAGAGCTTTCATGATCGCCAGCTCCTCTTCGACCCCGAGTGGCTTGCCGGCAGAGTCGAGGTCGAGGGTGTACGAGATGTTGCTGACCCCCCGAATCTCCTCCGGACCCATGCGGGATGATCGAAGCCCCGGAAACGAGGGACCGACGTACCAGAGATCGAGCTCGAGAGTCGAGAACCGCTCGGACCAGGATGATTCATCTCCCTCCAGGTAGTTGACCCCAGCGAGGAGGTCGTCGAGTTCGTCCCCATCGACACCAAGGGTGCGAAGATCCTTGATGATCATTGGGCACGACTCGCCGAGATCGTCCGCCTGGAGCCGAACAAAGGCAAGATGAAGACGGTGCTCTTCCGGTGGATCGAGCTGGCGGAGGCCATGAATCGTGACAGCGCGACCATCCTGGGCGGTGGAGGTTTTCACTTCGACTGTGAGATCCCCTCGCTGAAAGTCGAACGTGCCGCCAGGCGGGCCACGCCACGCGGTGAGCGCTCCGGCTGGTGAAGACTCCGCCAACTGCCGAACGATCTCCAGCTCACCACGGAGGCCGATCACAGCCGACCTATCGATGTCGCCCTGGCCGCGACGGAGGAGGTCACGCCACTCTTGTAGAACCTCCGAAAGCGTTGAAGCGGGCGGCCCAGTAGAAGACTCGATTCTGCGGCAGGCGTCTTCGCACAACTCCGTGAACGCCGTCTCCAGGGAGGTATCCGCACAGACGAGATCAGCGAATAGCTCCGCCTTGCAATCGATCATCAGACGCTGCGGCACCAGGACCACGCCTTGCGAACGTGTATCGGCCCGCACCTCGTCTTCCGTCGGCACGAGCAGGTGTCGACGGCCGTCCGAGTCGATAGCCACGCGCATCAGTCTTGATCCCGCATGCCGGTCGGTCTCCAGCGACGCCAGCTCACCCGTGCCAGACGGTTCGTCGACCAGCCGCCAGAGGCTATCGAGGGCCTTTCCATCCGTCATTTGCCTAGTTCTCCAAGGCGAACCGATGCATCGACATTTGAACTCGCCTCGTTGTCAGTTCGCAGCCGTTCGAGCTCCTCGTCGTCTGCTTCTTCGACCTGCTCGAAGAGATCAGGCGGCAGGCCGACGTAGACATGCTCTTCGACCATCTGCTCAGCCGGCCCAGCGGCCTCGGGGAACACAATGCCGACACCGAGGACATCGTGTGTCGAGCCGAGTGCCTCTCGGTTCGTTGATGAGCGGAGCGGCACCGAGTCCTTGGCAATCGGATACAGCAGGAGCAGGCCCCTTCCGTCCATGTTCGTACGTCGCAGTGCCTGGAGGTCGCTGTCATCCTTGTCCTTGAGCTCGCTCGGCTCGAGCCCGAGATCCACGACACGATCTCTCGTCGACATCAGCGCCTTGATGTTCGCCACACCGGTGCCGCTAGTCAGCCGGGAGCGCACGACATTTGTCACCTCGTGAGGGAGACCGAGCGATGAGGTTCCCGGTCGATAGATACCGCCTGCGTAGTTGTGCTCGGCCTTAGAGCTACCGATGATCGCCACATTCCAGAGAGCGGCACGATCATCGGTTCGTCCGCTGAGGTACTCCAGTACCAGCTCTCGGCGAAGGGGCGCCTGCGACGGGTCTGCCTCGTACGACTGCAGGAAGGTGAAGATCCGATCAATTGGTACGTCGCGATAGACCCACCGGCCTGAGCCTTCGACTGTGTCCGGCGTTGCCCCATCACCGGCAATCGCTGAAATCAGGTCGCGTCCAGCGTCCACGTTTGCCAGGAGCCGGTCCTGGTTGTCGAGGTCGAACCTGAACGTCTGTAGCCGCACGCCCCCGTATGAGACCGCGACCTTTCCGACGTTGTGCATCTTGGATGCAGCGGTCACGGCGAGCAGCGGGTGCTGTCGAATTCTCATGCCAAGCTGGCGTGGGGTCACGCCCTCGATTTCGAACCTGCGGATGTCCTGTCGGAGCTCCTCTTCAATCGTCGCAAGGAACCGAAACTGCTCGCGCATCTCGTCTGTCACCCAGATCCGGGGGAGGTCCTGATAGCCACCTCGGAAGCCGAACCAGCGGCCCATCTGCAGGAGAGTGTCGTACGTTCGAGAAGTGCGAAGGAAATAGCTCACAACGAGCCCCTCGAGCGTGAGGCCTCGCGAGAGCGTGCTGCCCCCGACTGCAATCACGCTCTGCGTTTCGCCCGTCGTGTAGTCGAGGCGGTCCATGGACTGTCCATTGTCGACAACAACGCGAATGCCCTCGAGCACAGAGTCAATGTGCCCGACGAGCTCGCCAAAGCCTGCATGCTCGATACCGAAGTCGGACGACGGCACTCGAAGGGACTCGCTATCCCAGATTTCGGCAAGTTCAGTTTGGAGCTGGCCTGGATCCGTCAGCCGGAGCTCGTGCAGGAGCTCCTCCAGCTTCGCCGCCATCGAGAAGTGGGGCGCAACGTACTGACTTGTGTGAACAAGCATTGACGAGTGGCGGTTCGACTGCCCGCGTGAGCGGCGGATCGCAATTGAAAGGACAAACCAGAGAACGGCGGACCTTAACGAACTCGGTACGTCGGGGTGGAACGCCTCGCGGTCCTCCTTCTTCGACGGCGGACGGCAACTCGCTGCGTCTGTTTCTGGGATCCTACGGACCATGTCATGGCCACCGAGGTCGTCACCGTCCTCCCCGACCGAACCGCGGCCAAAGACCTCCTCTGCCCCGAAGTACCCGTCGGGGCGCGGGAGATCAATGATGAAGTTCTCCGGGAAGAGGTCGTCAGCCACGGTTGGATCAATGAAGACATTCGCGAACGGAGTTGCCGTGTAGCCGACATAGACCCCTGACTTCAGGAGGTCGAAGATCTCGCGGGTCAGGTCGTTGATCGCGGACAGTTCGTCCCGTGCCGCCTTGGTATTCGGGGAAGCCTGGTCGGCCTCATCGTCGATGATGACGGCAGGGCAGCGCTCGCGTACTCCCTCTGGGATGTCCTTCAACCAATCTCTGAGGCGCTTCAGCCGCGCTGCGTTCTTCTTGATCACGATCAGGTTTCTCAGCTCGCGGGCGCTGAGCAGCCCCGCGCCATCCGACACCACGCCAAAGTCATGGTCGACGTCCGTGAGCCGATACCACTGCGAGGTCCGGTCGCCGATCACATCGCGGTCGAGTCGTGCTTGCGTCTGACTCCGAAGCGCGTTGTGTACTCCGGCGAGCACTATGAAGAGTCGGTATCCGCTGTCGGCGGCCTTCGCCAGCACGGCGGCGTAGTTTGCTGTCTTACCGGACTGGACGTGCCCGACGACGAGACCCTTTTTTGAGAGCGCTCGAATCCCCGGGTCAGCGAGTTGGCCGACAACCTTGGTGGAGGCCGCATCGATTGAGTCGACGGCCCCCGCTGTGAATGAGCCAGACAACATCTGGCTTCGAAGCGCCGGCCAGTTTCTGTCCATCTCGCTCGGTCCGGTGTACCAGTGCGCCCGGCGAGCTTCGTCCTGGAGTGCTCGGTATTCGAGATCAGACACGCCGGCGGGCACCTTCAAGAGCTGAAGCCGTTTCGCCTCGTCACGAATCTGGTCAACAGCGGCATCGATCAGTGTCCGATTGCCGATCAATCGCGCCGCCCAATCGGCGGCGTCCTTGACACTCTCGCCGAAACTGCGCTGGCGCATTTCGATCATTTCTCGGATCTCGCGGATCTGATTTGTATCCGCCGAATCTGTTTCCACTCGCCACCACCCGTTTGCCCGCTTCCCGAAGGTACATCAAGGCGTTCCCTGGGTCACCTTGGTACGACTTGCCTTCGCTCACGAATCACCTGACACTCTGGTGTGACTCCAACCGCCAGATCGGCACGCGTGAGCGAACAGATGAGCCGGATGCCGGTGGCGAACTCGACGCCAGAGTTGGTGTTGCGCCGTGAACTCCACAGGATGGGTCTCCGATTTCGAGTCAACGTAAAGGCGCTCCCGGGGACGCCGGATGTCGTGCTTTCCCGAGCTCGCGTGGCTGTGTTCGTCGACGGCTGCTACTGGCACGCTTGCCCCGAGCACGGCACTCTCCCAAAGAACAACCGTGACTGGTGGCGCGCAAAGTTCGAGGCCACCAGCGAACGCGATGCGCGAAAGGACCGTGAGCTCGCTGAGCTGGGTTGGGTCGCCATTCACGTGTGGGAGCACGAAGCACCGACCGAGGCCGCAGCGAGGATCAAGCGTCTGTGGGCCGAGAGGATCGACGGGACTGTCACCGCTCATCGCTAGTGTCGCTCCGGAGACCGGAGGGTTCATGGCAGGCAGGCGAATCGAGCTAACACCATCGGCTGGACGGTTGACGAACTCGCTTCGCGACATCGGTTATGAGTTCGTCACAGCTGTCGCCGACCTGGTCGATAACAGCGTCTCGGCCGGCGCCTCCACCGTCGACATTCTCATCGAATTCCGCGGATCGACATCTCTGGTCCTCATCGCCGATGATGGTGAGGGGATGACGCAGGCTGGTCTCGATGAGGCAATGCGCTTCGGCACTCGGCGGAGCTACACGCTGAATGAGCTTGGTCGGTACGGGCTTGGGCTGAAGACGGCATCGATTTCGCAGTGTCGTCGCCTGACAGTCATCTCTCGGCGGGCTTTGAGCCGACGACGGCTATCCACGCGCGTTTTGGATATCGATCATGTCGAGGAAAGCGATAGCTGGGAAGTGCTTGATACGGCGACTCCCACGGTCCGCGATTTTGCAGCTGCCACACTGGCCGACGGTCCAGGGACCGTCGTTGCGTGGGAACACCTCGATCGAGTCCTACCCGAGCGGAACCCAGAGGGTGGCTGGGCGCGGAGAAGGCTCGACACGCTGGCAGATCGAACCTCCGAGTATCTCGGGATGGTCTTCCACCGCTTCCTGGCGGATACGGCTGCCGAGGATCGACTCGTCATCACGGTCAACGGCGACAAGGTCGGACCGTGGGATCCATTCGCCCCGACCGAGGCCGGCACGATCGTCCTGCCACCAACAGTGTTGGAGGTCGAGCTCGAAGGCACCGCCGGATTCGTCTCGTTCAATCCGTTCCTGCTCCCGCCGAGGAACCGATTCTCATCGCAGGATGCGTTTGAGTACTACAGCGGACCACAGAAGTGGAACCGGCAACAGGGGCTCTACATCTATCGGGCCGGACGGCTGATACAGGGCGGTGGGTGGAGCGGCATCCGAGCAATCGACGAGCACACGAAACTGGCTCGTGCTTCACTCCAGTTCGATACGGATCTCGACGACCTGCTTCAGACGAACGTAGCCAAGATGCGCGTCAACATTCCGCCGGCAATCAGATCGCAGCTGGAGCGGCCGGTGAAGGAGCTCTGCCAGGCGGCGGAGGAGGTCTACCGTCAGGCATCCGTTCTGAAGGCTCGGTCCTCCGCGCCGGATCGCCCGGCGAGCCAGCAGCTGGGCACGGCTGGAGCCTCCCTGCTCGCCGCTGCCATGACGAGTGGTGACTACCCGGCGCTGGAGCGGATCATGGCCGAGCTTCGGTCGACTGACGAGGCGTTGGCTGCTGCTCTGGGTTGGTGAGGTCGATCAAGGATTGCTGGATCGACAATCCGGCTGTCGTCGCACACTCCGCTTCGAGCGGGCAGTGAGCACAATCGGTGTTGGCCGGGCCACAGACCGTTTGGCCGATCTCCATAAGTGCGAGATGGGCCTCATGTGACAGCTCGTCGCCGCCAATCATGGCTGCCACGGCCAAACGTCCATCACTCAGCTTGTTTCGCCGATCGACTGACGTTCCCTGGTAGCGGGCAGCTACTCGGAGCACCGCCTGATTCACGATGACGGGGTCGTCAGACGCGCCGGGCACGATCCGGACACAGAGCGTCGCCAGCGAGTTGCTCACGTTCGGCGCTTTCGCTAGCGCCTCCGGTGGGCCGTCCGCGCCGAGAGCATCAGCGTGCTCGAGGAAGTAGGCCGCGGTCGCGATCAGTTCGTCCACCCGCGGCCCACGGCCAAGCACACCGGCGATTCTTCGCAGCGGGCCCTCATTCTCGAGTGTTGCTTCTGGCGTCAGGCAGTTCAGCGTGGCCTTGTATGCCGCCCCAAGCTGATCAGACCCGAGCCGCGGCCAGAGAATCTCACATTGAAGGACGACCCACCGGTTCGGAGCATCGAGCCAAGGTACGCCGCCTCGCGGGGCTTCGGCGAACCAGCTTGCCAGCCCCGCTGCAACCTCCGACCGTGTGTGCGGGACGGGTGCACCAGCTTTGAGGCTCGAGCGAATTGCCGAGCCGAGTTCAGACCCGAGTCGAGGCGGGACGGCGTTGCCAATCTGCCGGAATGCTGCGGTGGGCGGCCCGGAGAACCTGATGTGATCGGGGAACGTTTGGATGCGGGCCGCTTCGCGCACACTGATCGTGCGGTGCTGTTCCGGGTGGATGTACCAGTATCCGTCCTTAGCAATGTGAGCGGTAATAGTGCGACTCAGGTCGTCGTAGTCGAGGCGCTTGTACTTGTCGTCGAAGATGTCATGTCGGTACCGCCGAAGCTCAGGGTCGATGTCTGAGTATTTAGTCTTCGAGTCCATGTTCTGGAAGATCTGGAGGTCATCCTCCCGTACCGGCCGTGTGATGTGGTCGAACAGCTTCCCGCTGTCGGCTCCATCAACAGCTCGACGCATCGACTCCTGGAACGTTGTCCGAGGACCGTCGTAGTCCGCCCAGCCATGGGCCCCACACTCGGGTCGCCAACCCCCCTCAACGGGTGGGAGGTCCGAGATCGCGTTGCCGAGCGTGACGAGCTGTTCGTGCTCGTCGGGCCACCGGAACTCCACGCGGTTCGCGAGGGCCACCAGGATCAGTCGTTGTCGGTGCTGAGGTACGCCGTATCGCCAGGTGTCCACGACCCGTGTCTCGACTGAATAGCCGAGGTGCTCGAGCTCGTCCGCCATCGTGCGGAGAATCAGCATGTCGCGATCAAGCGCCATGTCTGGCACGTTCTCCATCAGGACAGCCTCAGGGCGAGCGATCGAGACAATGCGAAGGAAACTCTGCCAGAGGTCGCTGCGGTGATCGTGGGCCTCGCGCCGCCCCGTCCTCACAAGGTCGCGTAGCCCGGACCGACCCGCCTTCGAGAATGGCTGACACGGGGGGCCTCCGGCCACGAGGCTCACACCCAAATAGCGGATCAGCTCGCCGGTCCGCTCCACAACCTCCTCATCGCCCAGATCCCAGTTGGCGCTCAGTCCCGGGTGGTAGGCGCGATGGGTCGCCAGCGCGTCCTCATCATTGTCGACACCAAGCACCACCGAATAGCCGGCCTCGGCGAGCCCGAGACTGAGGCCGCCAGCTCCGCAGAAGAGGTCTGCGGCCAGTGGGCCTTTCAGCTTGGACGCCAGAGCCGCCAGGTCATCGGCGTGCTCAACAGCTTTCGGATGAGGTGAGAGCTCGACGAAGGGCCCGCGGACAAGCTTGACTCCGTAGGAGCCCTTCTCGGTCATGCTCTTCGCCACGTCAGCCTCCTGTCCTGACCATAGCGACCGATCGCTGCCTAGGCAGGCAGCCCAGGCGGGATTCCGAACCTCTCGAGGTTTGGCCATTCAGGTGGCCACGTGAGTGCTACCCCGACCTCGGCGCAGACTTCGACCCAATACTGGTCCACCTCGCGTTCCACCGCGAGAATCGCCTCCGCGTTGGCGTGGGAATGTCGAGCATCGTGTCGGTAGTGGAGGGCTTGACCTAGGCCCATCCGGATCTGCCGGGTCACGTTCAGTCCGGTGAGACTCTTCACTTCCCCGACAACTCGGCTGACCGCAGAATCGGAGGCGATGTCGCACTCGAAGCCGCCGCTCTCTGGCGACTCCGGTGTCAGCCCGGCCTCTCGGACTCGCTCAGCGAGCGCGTTCTGAGTTGCCGCGTGGCCAGCGAGCCCACGTTCGCGACGCTCTCGATCCAGGTCGGCGCTCCGCTCGATGTTGACCTCCGGCGCCTCGTTGGCCTCCTTGTATGGGACGAAGCCGGATGCGGATCCGGCGACTGGGACCGCAGCCGTGAGCAAATCAGTCACAGCGTCCAACCCCCCGTTCAAGCCAGGGATTGAGAACGTCAAACGCAAGCGCTTGTGATTGTTGCCTCCCGACTTCTTCGCATTGGGACCACGACCTATAGGCCGTTGACCGCTCGTGATTTCGGTCCTCAGACCGTTGAAGTTGTCGACCTTCGCTAGTCGAACCGGATAGGTCAGCGGGATACGACGCTCGCTCAGGCTCAGATCCTGAACTCGGCTCGAGTCGACGGTCGCGTCATTGAGCACAGCGTCTGCTGACCCAAGGAGCGCAAGGATTCTGGTCAGAGCAGCGAAGTAGTCCGGGTTCCTCTCGCTGTCCGACCCACTTCGGCCGGATCGAGACTCCAGCACCAGAGCGAAGCCACCGTCACTGTCGCCGAGAACAGCGAAGCCCGCGTCGAGCTCATGCCCTTCCACGTCCGTCGTCCGGAGCTGCGATGCCCCTGGGTTCCTCATCCCACCTCCTCGTCATCCAGCCGCTCCCCCGACAGTAGTCAATGGCTTGCCTCCATCTACTGGAAGGCCCTGTGCACCATCAGTCGAGCCGATGACCAGACGGAAAAGTACGGTTGGGCGAGGTTCTTCAACCAAGAACGAGTCGCTGGCCTCGGTGACCTCTGCCGTGTGAAGAAAAGACTCGTCACATCAGCCTCCATTCGTGCTCGACGCCGAACAGGTCTCTGACCTGGGGTTCTGCGCTGATCCTACTCACGGTCCTCAAAGGGCGGGAGTCCTCTTCGACCGTTCGCGGCCGTCGGCGTGTGGACAGGATGTGGACAGCTGCAAGCCCTGCCGACAGGCTGTCCCGGGGCACACCCCTAGCCAATCCGTCTGCAGGCTCTATCCTCCTCCTCCTCCCGCAGACTTGCATCCATGACCGACTCCCCGATGCCGCCAGAGTCCTTTGGACTCCCGTTCACCGAGGGCCCGATCCGCTTCGCGGTGGGGGACCCAAACGGTCTCTCATCGAATAGCTGGCGCTTCTGGACCACCGGCACTGGAGACGCGTACCTAAAGTGCCGCGACAACTTCACCAACACGAAGGTCAGCCTCCACGCCTCGGGGCGATGGCGGATGGGCTTCACCCAGGAAGCCGTGGCTGCGGATCCAAACCTCGTTGCGCAGGGGGAAGACCGAGCGTGGGAGGTGTGGGATCAGCCGCCACCGAACGATGACAAGGCGCTACTGGCATTCCGGCTCGTGTTCCCAACCTCGGAGCTGGCAGTACGCCCAGACCTGCGGACGAAGAAGAAGTGGTCCGGCACGGTGTTCATCGAGGCGGCGCCCGAAAGCAGCGATGCGATGACGGTCATCTCACTAGTAGTCGCGCCGGGCAGATCCACAATCGATGTCGGCCACTCGCCTAGCTTTGTACTGGCGGAGCTCCCACTGAACGACCACGACTCGGCGTACTTGGTCGCCCACGCTGAGCCACTCGGGGAAACTCCCTCCCGCCTGGGGCAGGCCCGCCGCGCAGCTGCAGTGCTCGCGGAAACTGCTGGCATTGAGGTCCCGGAGGGCAGCTACTACTACTTCTTTGGACGCCGATCGGACGGATCACGGTTCGTGGTTGGTGCACGCGCGTTGCACGAGGCCTCGACCTAGTCGATCAGGTTGTAGCGTTCTGACATGAGGCGGGGCACAGACTCAAGGTGACTGAAGCGCTGCTAGAAGGTCGAACCCTCAGTGGAACGCAGATCTCCCACCTGATCGAGGAGGTCGTCGCTCAAGGCGTCGATCGACTCGTCATCCGGGACTGCACACTCGACAGCGACCTCGTACTGCCACCCGCCGAGGGTTTGCCATCGATTCGTCTTGAGGCCTCGACCGTCGGCGGAACGATCCGATCCCGAACTAGTTCTGCTGGCGGCATCGAACTCCTCGACACAACCGTCCATGGCGCGATCCAGCTCATTGGAGCGCATCTCGATGGCGGCCTAGACGTCAGGAACTGTGACCTCGGCGGACTCCAACTGCTGGGCACCGAACTGCGGCACTTGACGCTGGCGGGAGGGAAGGTCGGCGGCGCAATCGGCAAGTTCGCAGTCCAAGCGCGAAGGCTCCATACACGCGACGACGTTGCGTTTCAGGATGTCGAAGTGCAGGGCACTATCGACCTCCCGATGGCTGTCATCGGCGGTGTCTTCCTCGTGGAGCGCGCCACCCTCAGCGGCCCCGAGGGGCGTGACGCGCTGAACTGTGACGCGACACAGGTAGGCGGAGGCGTGGGCATCCACAAGTCATCGGTAGCCGGTCCTGTTCGGCTCTCCTCAATCCAAGCGCAGAGCGTAGTCATCAGCGGGACCTTCGACTCCCGCGGCGACGACCGGTATGCGTTGCACCTGCAGTCGTCGAAGATTAGGGGAAGCCTGCACGCTCACGGCCTGTCTGCGGTCGGCGCAGTCGATGTCTCATCGGCCGAGATCGATGACTCCGTTGAGTTCGACGGCGCAGTCCTTGACGGTCGCGGCCGCAACGCCCTCACTCTGCAGAGCTCAACGGTGGGTGGAAATGTGTTCCTCCGAAATGGCTTCGCCGCCACGGGCGCCATCAACCTGTGCGCAGCCTCCGTCACGGGCCACGTGGAGCTGGGACGAGCAGCCCTGAGAGGTGCTGTTTGGGGTGGAACAAGCGGAGCTGGAGGGCCTGTCGCAGCCATTCTGGGCCGCGGCCTCCAGACCGCTCGACTCGCTCTCGGGCCTGAGTCATGCTTTGAGGGTGCGGTCGACTTTGCTGACGCCACCGTCACTGGAGATATCTTCGTTGAAGCGAAGTTCGAGGGGGCGCTCCCGCCGGCACCGGCGCTGTCCCTGCGGTCGGTAAACGCAGGCGGGCTGGACATCCGGGCCGAAACGGAGGTCATCGGACTGACCGATCTCTCACTTCTGGCCACTCATCGCGCCTCCATCGACGGCGCCTCGTTCACAGCCAGCGAGGAGGGAGGACTTGTCCTACGGGCGGAGAGCATGGGACTTGGAGAGTTGATCTACAGCCCGTCAAACATGTCCGGCTTGTGCCTATTCACCGGATCAAATGTCCGCCTTTTGGGCGACGAGCCTGAGAGCTGGAGTCTTCCCGGATGCACCTATCGTCTCGACGGTTTCCAGTTCGACCGGGTTTTGGAACGATCGACAGGAGCGTGGTCCCTTGATGCACGACTCCGTTGGTTGGAGTCAGACCAGCGCAAGGACACCTCCTGGGCACCGGTGCGAGCACTCGCCACCTCTCTGCGCAACGAGCGCATGGAGGTCGAAGCACGGGCGGTTCTCATCCGAGCCCACGACAGGGAGGCCAACCGCCTCACGCAGCTATTCGTCGGTCGAACCACCGGATACGGTTACCAGCTGTCGAACGTCTACCGGTGGTTAGCGGCGCTCTTCGTCGCAGCTGCGTTGACCATAGGCATAGGTGTCGGTCTAGATGCTTACCTCCCCGCCGACCAGCCAGCGACGCCAACAGCCACGACCTCTGATTCATCAGCTGAGGTGTCAGCATCGCCGTCGATCGCCGACGTGACGCTCATCTCCATTGACACGGTGGTCCCACTGCTTGAGATCCCCGAGGCGAGTCAGTGGAGGCTCGCGAGCGACGGCGAGGGTCAGGCGTTTGCCTTGATCCTTGCGGCATTTCGCCTCGCGGGTTTCGTGCTTGGGAGCATCGGGCTCACCGCGATCACGCTCTACGGGCGTGAGTGGGGCAGCTGATCTAACGACGCTCGGCCGACCAGCGGGGTTGACCTGGCCAGACCGTGTCGGGGTGGCCTGCTCGGACCTAGTCGGGACCGTTGCCGAGCTGCCGCGTTGGATTGAGGAGTGCCAACGGCAGGATCTCTTCGCGAGGCAGGTTCGTTCGTGCGCAGGTTGGTAGAGCTAGCTCCTGAAGCGAACGGCGATCTTCTGCGGAGGCGCCTTGACGATCCGCGGGCGTGTCGCGTGACACTCCTCGCACTGCTGACCCAGCCACCAGACAGCAAGCTCGTCAGCCTCGCGATCGAACACCTGGACCATTCCGATCACGACATCCTCGACATGCTGATCTTGCGAAAGGAACTACCGACACAGACTCAGGCCCGGATCCTGCGAGAAGCCGAAGGCGGCATACGCGCGATGTTCGCGATCGCCATGATCTCGACACCGCGCGACAACAAGCGCCCGATCGCCGACGAAATGTTGGACGAGTGGCTTGACGCAATCATGGAGCTCCGGGTTGGCAGCCTCACCGCGATAACGAAACACCATTTCTTGCGCCTAGTGACGCAGCTGGCCAAGTTGCATCCGGGCGCGTTGGAGGAGCTGGTCTTCAGGAGTATCGATAGCTCTGACGGCGTCGTCCTTTTTGGCAGCCTCGGATTCGATGTCCGGAAGTCCCTCCACGTCCTCCCGCGAGCGAACAAGAGCGCCTCCCGGGCGATAATCCAAGAGCATCCGATGCCTGCGCGTGGACGGTCCGTGGAGAATGGCCTGCCGCCTCGCGCATCTTGAAGGCTGGTCTAGACGATCGCCTCGTACTTGGCTGACCCGCGGTCTTCGCGCCAGAGCCGATGGATGAGCCGCGTCTCGTCCGTTCGCAGCAGGCTGAGCCCAGAGGTCCGTTCCGCCGTTCGCAAGCGACGAAGCGCTTCGCGCCGCGCCGCGAGCGTGAGGGGCCCAGGCCCAGGCGCGCCGTTGCGTCGGCGCGCACATCGGTTGGACGGGTCGTCACGCATAGCCTGAAGCCAATCGCGGTATGCAAGAAGTGGCGCCAGGTAGCCGTGCCCAGATTCGACCAGCCCTGCTACCGCTTCGTCCTTCCTGACGACCGTGCACGTCCAGCAACCAAAACGGCCCTTGCCGCATGGAGACGCTGTCGGCTCACGTATCAAAGGACATTCCTCGCCGCTTGCGTTGCCGTACAGCCGCCAGAGCTTCCTTCCATCGAGGGCACTCGGCTTCTCCATCAATACGACAGTTTCCCAAACGTCCTCCACTGCAAAATCGAGGATCGGAGCGAACACCGTGCTGGACGCCACGCCTGACTGGCTGAAGTGGAAGGGCTTCTCCAGCTCATGCCTTTCGAGGATTCGATCTCGTTCGGCGCTCTCCCCTCGGCGAACGCCGAGAAGCACAAGACTCCCCTCGGTCGCGACCTCGCTCAATACGCGCTGAACCGGCCCGATACGGAGTCGATCTGTACACCACCGGAATTTGTTGGTCGGGGGCGGGTACCCGCGACCGAGCACCTTGACAAAATAGCGGTCGGCGAGCCTTGGCTCGGCCTTGTGAACGCTCAGCGGAAGGCCGTCGCGCTGAGCCTCTAGCGCTACGCCATCGAGCGTCTCGGCGACGAGCTGCGAGACAACCGGGATCTCGACCCCAGTATCGCAGTAGACAACGGCGACCGGGACAGTCACCTCGCCTGTGTCGCGAAGGGCTTCGAAGACAAGCCTTATTAGCGCAGATGAGTCCTTTCCGCCGCTGAACCCGACGATCCAGGGACGATCGGCTCCGAGATACTCCTCTCGGATTCGAGCGATAGCGGCCTGGGCGATCGGCGTCGCACCGCTATTCATCTTTGCCCTCGATCAGCGTCTTCACCTGGGCGCGGAGGTCTTGACGGTGATGCTGGTGAATGATCTCCAGTTGCTCGTCTGCAATAGCTTGGTGGCGTCGCACCACGTGAGGCAGAGCGAACTCTGCGCTTACTGACACGAACAGGCAGACCGCCGCGACCAACAGATCCCTGCTATCACCGCCAGCCCAATAGCCAATGAAGTAGCTATATCCGGCGAGCAACCCGACAATCTCCACGTCGGCCACCGAGCTCCAGATGAGGCCATTGAACCGCACCCTGGTCGCCTTCTCCTTGAGTGTCTCGTCGTTGTCGATGATCCGGTAGTAGATGTTCATCAAACCCCGTCCGGATTTCAGCTCTGCCTCGTGAGTGGAGAGCTCCTCAACGCCCTTGCTGGAGCGCAGGAGCTTGGACTTGATGTGGTCGTTTACCTCTCCCATCGGCCCTTTCCAAACGAGTCGCCAACGAACGTTGAGGATGTGGTAAAGGAATCCGAAGAAGACGACTTGTATGGGGTATCCCAGGAGGTCCGCGTCTGGGAAGCCGAGTTCGGTCAGGCGAGCAGCGCTATCCAGAATCGGCTCGAAGACGAACGCCAGCAGGGCTCCTGGCACGAGAAAGCGGAGAGCCTTGAGCGTAGAGAGGCTCATCTACTCACCGCCAAAATCACTAACCGCATCCACCCGTCCGCCCGTGACGATTCTGCACCCAATAGCTTCAGTGTCGGTCAGTACGCCCTCCGTCGCAAGCCGCTGCTCGATTCTCTCGTGGCATCTTCGCTCTGGCGCTGAACCATTCTTCACTCCAGAACAGGTCGACGGACCGTTCTCAGATGAAGAAGGAGTCAACGCGGCCAGGGCGACGGATGTCCGTGCACGGTTCGACAGCATGGAAGATCAGGGTTCAGTTCGTCCTAGCTCCGCTGCAATTCCACGGAACACGGGACCAGAGGAATCCCAGTCTCCGTTCAGGAGTCACGCAGCGGACGCGATCAAGCAAGCTGCGAAGCGATCGGACGTCCTCCGGGCGCAGAGCGCGAGCGGCGATGGGCCCCGTCGCCTGCAATCACCGGTTCCGGGTCAGAGGCGAGGTCGTCACACCGCGCAGCTACTGTGTTGCCAGGCGTCGACCGGCGGACGCCCGACCATCAACGGTGAGCGGGCTCAACTCGCTCAGAGCGGAGACACCTCGATGCCTGTTAGCACCAGCTATCTAAACACGACGAAGAACATCCATCAGATCCTTGATGCCATCAAGAAGGCGAGCGTTCCACCTCGGTTTACCAACCAGTTCCTTAAGCAACTGGGTTTTGGCAGTTCGGGTGACCGGCCGACACTCGGCGTTCTGAAGGCACTTGGCTTCCTGAGCGACTCAGGCGAGCCAACAGATCGCTATCGGCGGTTTCGCGACCCAGCGGCCTCGCCAGCGGTGATGGCCGAGGCGATGCGGGACGCGTACGAGGATCTATTCGCAATCGATCAGCAGGCGTACGAGCAGTCGAGCACGGAGTTGAAGGGCGCGTTCGCTCGGATCACCGGCAAAGGGGACGCCGTTACACAAAAGATGGCGGCCACCTTCAAGGTCCTGAGCGAGGTTGCTGACTTCAGCGCAATTGTGATGGCGCAGCCAACAGAAGAGGAGCCTGAGGTTCCTCCTCGAGAGGAGGCCGACCCGCAGCCACAAGGCGCTCGCATCGCGCCGCCGATTGCTCAGCTGGATGGCGCGGTTTTGAGTCTCAAGCACGACGTCCACGTCCACCTACCAGCGACAACTGACATCGGCGTCTACAACGCCATCTTCCAGAGCCTCAAGGACACCCTTCTCTGATGGCCGTGAATCGCGAACTCCAAGCTTTCATGTTCAGATCGGTGCTCGCGAATTCTCGGCTGGAGGAGCTGCATGAAGAGGGGTTGTTGCCGGCCTCGCCAGCCACGACCTCACGTCGCGATTCGCACTTCGCTTCTAGCTTCAGTCCCGACGATCAGGTCAGGGCCCGACGAATGGGCCAGGCGTATGAACTCTTGTACTTCTTCGAGAACTCGGTACGGGAACTCGTGGAGGGAACCCTCCGCGACCACTTCGGTCCTGAGAAGTGGTGGCAGGACGGCATCCCTCCAGCCATCCAGAAGCAGGTCGCGAAGCGCAAAGCAGCCGACCTCAAGGCGCGATGGCACAGCCCGCGGGGGGAGAGCCCAATCAACTACGTCGACTTCCCGCAGTACGCAGAGATCATTGCGGACCAGTGGGAGCTGTTTGAAGTCCTGCTAGGCGATGCTGATTGGGTCACTTATTACTTCAACGAGCTAAACGTGACACGCCGTGCGCTCGCCCACACTGGAAGCGTGAGCGATGTCGACGTAGCGAGAATGGAATTGCGAATCGAGGACTGGCTGCGCGTCGTCGGCTAGGAAACCCCAATCGCCCCAGCAAGGTCGCAAAGAACCCCAGTATTGGCTGGCCGTACGTGGCGAGATCGGTATCTGTGCCGACAGTCGGAGCGGCCCCTGTGGGGTTGGGAGCTAATGGGACTCCTTGACGGACGACTCGAGGAGCGAGACCACCTGTCCATGGCGATCCTCGCGTGCCAGTGCTCCGCCATATGGCATGGCTGCGGTCAGCCTCCGCGTGACTCGTTCTGAGGAGAAGAACGAGTCTGGTGTCGGCTCGCTGTCCTGCAAGAGTTGCGAGGCGCGGGGCGAGCACACCGGGGCGGCAGTAGGGCTCTCAGGCCAGAGTGCGTCGGAGAAACTCGTCGAACAGAGGCACCGTGAATGCGGTATCGCCGTGGGCGGGGCTGTAGATCATTCCCTTGGCGATTAGGCCCGATCGTCGAGGTCCGACGGACTCGACCTTGACGCCGAGCTCGGTCGCAATGTCGCCTGATCGATGCGGTCCCGGGCCTAGTTCTGCCATGGCGCGGAGGTAGTCCTTCTCCTTCGGCGTGAGGCGGTCGACTCTGACGAGGAAGAAGTTCTCGTCGAGTGTTGCGATGACCTCTCCCGCAACGGACAGCACATCGTCGCGAGTGATCGGACTGTCGGGTGACGCGTTCCAGACGTGGTAGCCCCATTCCTGGAGGAAGTAGGGGTATCCCTTTGAGGCTTGGACGATTTCTTCGAGTGCATCGTCATCGAATGTCACGCCCAGCTCCTCAGCCGGCAGCCGAACAGCGTCTGCGGCTTGTTCGGCGGTCAGCGAGTCGATGCGCGGGAACTCAAACAGTCGTTCCGCATACGACTTGGCCTCGCCAGCGATGCCGGGTAGTTGAGGAAGGCCGGCTCCCACGAGCACAACGGGGAGATCAAGCTGGGTGGTGCGATGAATTGCGGTGATTACTGCGCCGAACTCGTCGCCGCTGAGGTACTGGACCTCATCGATGGCGAAGAGCAGTCCGGTGCCAAGCTCCGCCGCGGCCTCACCGACTGCGACGAGGACATCTGTGAGGTCCTCGGAAAGGATGCCCGAGTCTGCCTGTCCGGCGAGCGCCTCGACCCCGAGCTGAATGTTGGTTCCATCGGGTAGTTGGAGCGTGAACGAGCGAAGCACTCCGAGCGCCTTGTTGACGACTGCCCGAACCGGCCCGCGGCTCATCTCAAGCAGCGTCCTTCGCAGTCGCACGGCGAGCTGCTGTGTGAAGTTGCCGGTCTGGGGTGCCTCGATGAAGGCGACCTTGACTCCTTCATCGCTGGCAATATCGACAAAGCGATTCAAGAGGACGGTCTTGCCTACGCCGCGAAGCCCGATCGCCATGTAGCTCTTCCCAGGGCGCCCCGCGAGCGCGCGACGAAGCGCAACTCCGAAGTCGTCGATGAGTTCATCACGACCGATCAGCGCGGGCGGAGGCGTGCCTGCGCCCGGACGGTAAGGGTTAGTGAGGCGATCCATGGTTTGATAGATCTTATCTAATCTTATGACTCTTATGTCAGCGATTCATAAGCTCTGTCAATTCTTGATGATCCGTCGACTGGCTTTCCGCCGAAGAACCGATCTCATGAAGAGAAGCGCCGCACTCCACCGTTCACCGCTTGGCTGTCACACCTCTTGGGTATGTTCGCGACTACTTCCCCTCGTCGTACTCCACACACCGAGGGAACCCCATGTCTTCCGACGAATCCATTCGTCTTCGTCTGCACCGCCGTCTGACTGAACTACTTGATTCCGACTTGGCTGATGCCATGATGGAGTCCATGCCACCCATGCGTTGGGATCAACTCGCCACCAAGGACGACGTGGCGCGCCTCGATGCAAGGAGCGAGCGCCTCGAATCGGCTCTCGTCGATCTTGGCGATCGGTTCGAAGGAGCTCTGGCCGATACCGAAGAGCGGGTCGGCTCGGCGATCCGAGCACAGGGCGAACGGCTCGATTCGGCGATCCGAGCACAGGGCGAAGGACTCGAAGGCCTGATCGATGCACAGGGTCATCGCCACGCCGGTGAGCTGGCCCTGCTCGAGGGCCGCCTGTCGGTTCGCTACATCGAAACGACGCGCATGATCGTGTTCGCCATGATGACGCTGTTCGTCGGCGTCGTTGCGGTGATGGTCACCACCGTCGGCTGACACACGATCCCGACACATGGACGCGCCCACGCGCGGCCGGCCACCCGCCTCCGAATCTGTCAGTACCTGACCGGGCTGATGGACGAATAAGCAGCAGACGTCATGATGGAGTCCATGCCGCCGATCGTTTGGGCCGACCTCGCCACCAAGGCTGATGTCGAACGTCTCGACGGCCGGCTCGACACGTTGACGCTCAGAGCGGATCAAAACTTGAGCGACATCCAACAGCTGACCCGCACCGTTGCCGAGCAGGGCGCCTCGCTCGGCTCCCGCATCGACCGACTTGGCGAACGGCTCGACGCTCGTATCGACGGCGTGAGTGACCGCCTAGATGGTGTGAGCGTTCGCATGGACGGCATCGGGGTCCGTATGGACGATCTCGGTGTCCAGATGGGCCAGCTGGGTCGTGCCGTCACGATCGGTGCGGCCACTATGGCGATCACGGTCGTCGTGTTCATGATCGGCACGATCGCATCGCTGATCGTCGCCGGCGCCTTCGGCTGATCGGCAGGTCACGTCTGAAGAGCCGAGATGGACGCACACTTGCGCCCCGACCAAACCCGGCCTCGAAGGTTTCCGAGTCCACGATCTGCGGCACGAGCTACGCAGCCAGAACGCGCCCGCACCATCGGACGAATGCTCCGGGAAGAACTGGCCCATCCCCGGAGTCTCGGAGTAGTTGCGAGACAGCGCCGCCCTCATGTCGGCCAACGCCGGAACCCTGGACACCCGGTCAGGTCGGGGTCGGTCGCAACACCCCACAACCAATCGTTCGAGTCGACCACCTCAGCGTCGAACCACTGCTCCCAATCTGCATCCGACCACTCGGTGATGTCGGATGGACGTTCTGGCACGACGGGACCTCTCGGATCGCCACCGACAGCACTTCACCGTCGTGCTGTCGCGTCGACGAAGCAGGTGGTAGTCCTTTCTGGAATCGACGGCCGAGGTGAACCGTGAGCAACGACTACGACCCATTTGCTGATGAGGAGTGGCTGAGCGACAAGAGCCCGCGCACATGGCAGATGGGGACCTCCTACGCCGAGGGCGGTATCTACCGCTCGCACTGGGAAGCCAACCTGGTCGAGGCCGACTGCGAGCCGTGTGCGATGTGGGCTCGAGCCATCACCCTCCTCCGGGCCCACATCGACGTATTCGTTCAGGACGACCTCCGCCTGGCGTTTCTCGAAGGGGAGTATCCCGGTCATCGAAGCGCCGAGATCAGCGCGGCGCGGGCCAAGATCGCAAAGCTCATCATCTCGACTCGCGTCTCTGTCTCGCAGTACGTCAAGAGGCTCATCGAGTGCCGAATCGAAGAGTGCGGCATGGACGTCAGCGAGGCGATTCAAGGTCTCGGCGACTTCACCGATGGGGTTCCGAACCCCGACGGGGTCTACCCCGACGCCGACCTGGACGATGCTGAGGGCGAAGCGCTCTTGCCCGAATCCGGGGTCGAGACCGAGGTGGAACCGATCGGCGTCCCTGCCTTCAGCACGAGCGACGATGTTTGCGAGCCGTGCCTGCCGTACCACGACGCCCTGCGAGTAGCCCAGCGCC
Organism: Acidimicrobiales bacterium; assembly: GCA_029263215.1. GTDB lineage: Bacteria > Actinomycetota > Acidimicrobiia > Acidimicrobiales > Aldehydirespiratoraceae > OFTM10. Next base: position 61,358 of record JAJCXY010000093.1, on the reverse strand, counting down.
GCTTCGCTGCACTCGACGACGCGTTCCTGGCCGGCAAGTTCCGTGACCCCGAAGAGCTCGAGGCCGCCGAAGCTGCCGTGGCCAGGGCCCGGCGAATGCTCGAAGCGTGCTCGACGTTCCTCTGTGATCCGCCAACCGACGACCACCGTCAGGGCGACCAGCCGTACAACGCCACCGGAGCCACGGACTACGCACTCGCAGATTCGCTCCGCCCGAAGAGCAACTGCCCGGCCTGCCAGGGGTTGTGCGACGAGATCTACTTCGTGCGAACGAAGCTCCGCAGCGAGGTCGGCTACGCCGCCCGTCTCCAGCGACTTGTCGACGATCGTCACACCCCCGCGTACGACATCGCTTCCCTGTCCGCCGACGTCGATCGTCATCTCCAAAACAGCGAACGGTTCGAGCAAGAGATCGCTGATCTGCTCGAACTGCTCGCTCACTGCGAAACGCACTACTGCCCCGACGTCGAGACCGGCGCCGCAACCGAGCCGCAACACGAGCCTGACGACCCGGCCATCGTGGCCATGCCCAGCGGACCCGGCAGCGTCAAGATCGTCCAGCCCGGCGGCCCTGCCGCACAAGACGCATCACCCGATGAGGAAGTCGAGCCGGCAACCGAGGACGAGATCAAGGCCTGGCGCTCCGGCCTCGAGGTGCCCGTCGATCGGCGAGAGGCGGCTCGTCAGGTCGGATGGCTCGGACCCACCCGCGGCTGGCCAAGAGACGCCGTCATGAATCAGGCCATGCACCGCGACCACATGCGGGCCCGTTTCGCGGCGCATGACGCGCTGCGGGCGTACGGCTTCGACGTCGATGGCTTTCTCATGTTCCTTCCCGAAAGCTGTCGGCGAGACCCCGACCCGAAGAGCCTCGAGAAGCACCGCACCGTCCTCCGTTTCCCGGTCGACCAGCATGCCCGCCCGATCGACCTCACTCAGCCACTGTGGATGCGCCGCGACCAGATCATCGCCGGCTGGTTCATCCTCGACCTCAGCTACTACGAGTGGGAGCAACGAGACGACGAACTCGACCCCGAGAGTCCGGTGCGCGACTACAGCGGGTGGAGCGCCTCCCTTCGCGTGTGGGACAGCCGACGCCACCTGCCAAGAATCATCAGCGCCGGCAACCACGACACCGACGATCGCTCGACCTACCGCACAAGTGTCCTCGACGCGGTCTACCAGGCCCTCCTCTCGGTCACGAAAGGCGACCGTGAACTCCGCGCTGCCCACCGACTCGGGCGCACCACCGACCCTGATCCGGTCTGGGACGACAGCACCGGCTTCTCGTCCGACGACGACGGCGAAGACTGGACCCCCGAGCAGAAAGCCGCGTACGCCCAGGCCCAAGACGACAAGAAGTTCGACCAACTCGATGGCGAGTACGAACCGCCCGAGGTTGACATGGGCGGGCTCGGCGACGACTACCCGGCCGACGACGCTGACGCAGATGACAGGCCCGGAGAGACGAAGCACTCGCTCCCGATCATCGTTGCCGGCGTGGTCGTGGCGGTGATCGCAATCGTGATCGGCGTAGTCACACTCTCGGGCGGCGATCCCGAGACCGACCCCGTCGTTGACGGCACCGCCAACGAGGGCGCGGACGACACCGAGTCGGACGAGGGCGAGGTCGATGCCGCACCAGACCTAACCGAGCAACAGGCCATCGTTGCTCGCTTCGGGGGACCCGACGGCGCCGCCGCCTTCCTCGTTGTCGAGCACGACGAAGACGACGACACCACGTTCTCCATCGTCGGCGTCGACGGCAAGCCGTTGCCCGCTTCGCAGATTGACGAGGTGTGGTCGGCGATCATCCGTCTGGCGAGCACCCGAGTCAACCGCCTGCTGAACGCATCGGCGTTCCCATGTGGCGCCGACACGGGCGAATACCGAGTCACCTGCCCGATCGGTGCGGGGCCCGCCCCGGACGGCGAATTCGTCATCATCGGCGTCGAACTCGCCGGGCCGATCGGCGAAGGCGCTCGCGGCTTCACCTACGGCCTCGCCCTCGACGACGCAGAGGACGACACCGACTACGCCGCACCGCCCGAATTCGATGCCGACTTCTTCACCGGCACCGAGTTCTGGTACCGCCTCGAGATCGACGCCGACGGCAACCGACAGATGCGAGCCGATGGGTTCATCGACGGCGCCCCTGATCACCCTCGCCACTCAGCGGCAGCAGTGATCGAATTCGCCGACACGCTCGTCTGGTTCATCCCCCGGTCAGAACTGCCCGACGGTCCGCTCAGCTACCGCGCCACCGCCTTCCACAACGATGGCGACCCCGGCGAGATCCCGAACCCGGCGACCTCCGGCGGCGACATCAGCGGATCCTCAATCGACGATCCTCTGCTCCCGATCTCCAGCGAGGCCGTCGATTTCGACGCCGATGCCGGCATCCCGCCCGACGTGTCGGGCACCCAACCGCGGACCCCGATCGACGGCGACCCCGGCGAACACCTCACGAAGATCCTGCTCAACGACTTCTTCTCTCGCCTCGACGCCGCGCTCACAGCCGGCGACCGCGACGGCGTCATCGCCACCGTGATCCCCACACTCGTCGCCGGGCCCAACGCCGAAGCGTGCATTGCCCAACTTGAAGCGAGCCTGCTCCAGGCCGAATCGGTCACGATGGTCGCCGATGCCCCCGGCCCCGACGTCACAAACGGCATCCCGCTCTACACCGCCCACGCCCAGATCACCTATCCGACCGGCGCGGTCGAATGGGGCCCGCTCCTTGTCCCCGGCCCCGGCGGCCGCCTCTTCCAGGTGCTCGGCTGCGCGTAGACAAATCCCACACAAATGTTCGCGTTTCTCGGATTGATCGAGGCGAGTGAAGAGAACCTGTCAGGCGACTCGGCCAGCTGTCACACCCGCGCCGTATCGTCGGCTCTACCGCTCACTTCCCCCTCATGTTCACGCAACAAAGAGGGATCCAATGCCCGCAGACGAAAGTGCTCGCCTCCGTATCCGTCAGTACCTCATCGAACTGATGGATGAACAGGCAGCAGATGCCATTATGGAGTCCATGCCGCCCATCCCGTGGACCGAACTCGCCACAAAGGAAGATTTCACGCAGCTCGACCGCCAGCTCAACAGGGTCGACGGTCGGATCGACACGTTGACGCTTCGGCTCGACCAGACCTCGAGCGATCTCCAGGAGCTCACACGCACCGTGGCCGCGCAAGGAGCATCGCTTGGCGCTCGGATGGACAACGTCAGCGCTCGGATGGACAGCATCGGCACGCAGATGGACGACCTCGGTGTTCAGATGGGCCAGTTGGGTCGCGCCGTCACGCTCGGCGCAGCCACGGTGACAGTCACGCTCACCGTATTCATCATCGGCACGATCGCGTCGTTGATCGCGTCGTTGATCGCGTCCGGCGCAATCGGCTGATCGGCGGCCAGGTTCGAAGGATCCTCGATGGACGGCCACGCGCGCCCGGACCCGCTCACCACCCCGAGCGAACCGGTGCCAACCTTTCGCGAATGGTGGACCGAGTTCACCCTGATGCGGGTCGGTGTGCGGCCGTCGACCCTTCGACGCGACAACTCGATCTACAACTGCCATCTCGATCCGGTGTTCGGCCACACAACGATCGACCAGATCGGGTTCCGCTCAGCCCAGCGGTTCGTGGCCGAACTCGCCGGATCCGGCCTGGCGCCGCGAACCGTCAGGAAGGCGGCCGGACTGCTCGCCCAGTCGTTGGACATCGCCGTGCGATCCGGACTGCTCGCCCAGAACCCCACCCGGGGTCTGGCGCTACCGCAGATCCCACACAAGGAACCGAGCTTCCTCGACCCTGAGGAGGTCGACCGCCTCGCTTCAGCGATCGCCGAGCCCTACCGCACGTTCGTCCTCGTCGGTGCATACGCCGGACTCCGCCACGGCGAGCTGGCGGCGTTGCGTGTCGAACGGGTCGACATCGCCGCACGCACCATCGACGTGGTCGAAACCCGAACACTCGGCGCTGACGGCGCGCCGACGTTCGGGCCGCCCAAGTCCAGGGCAGGCCGCCGAACTGTCCCGGTCCCTCCCTTCGTGATGCAGGAACTCGGCGACGATATCTCTGGGCGCGGCCTTGAGCCACGTGATCTCGTCTGGACGTCGGCGTGGGGATCGCCGTTGTCCGAGGGCAACTTCCGATCGCGGACCTGGCGAGCTGCAACCATCGCTGCCGGCCTCGAAGGGCTCCGGATCCACGACCTACGCCACACCTGTATCGCCATGTGGAGCCGATCACTGGCGTCTCCGCGCGCTGCGGCCAAGTGGGCCGGGCACTCCAACCCCACGCTGGTGCTCAACGTCTACGGCGGGGTATTCGACGACGAGAGCACCGCAGTCATGGACCGGCTCACGAGCTACGCCCGCCGGGGCCAGTGAGATTCAAGTCGATAGCCGAGAATGTTGCGCGATTAGGGTCTGCGAATGGCCGACCTCGATCTTGCGTACCTGTCCGCGGGTGAGCAGGCTCAGCGGGTCGCGAGTGGCGACGTCTCGCCCGTGGATCTCGTCGGCAACGCTCTCGACCGCATCGCCGAGATCAACGAGTCGCTCAACTGCTTCTGCTTCGTTTGGGACGACGAAGCACGCGCTGCGGCGCAACGAGCTGCCGACACGGTGGTCAACGGCGACGATCTAGGCGTGTTGCACGGGGTTCCAATCGCGCTGAAGGACACCACGCCAACCGCGGGCCACACCACGACGCTCGGGTCGTACAGCCACCAGCACTGGGTGCCGGAACACGACGGCGCCATCGCCTCGGCTCTCCAACGAGCCGGGGCAATCGTGATCGGCAAGACCACCAGCCCCGAGTTCGCGCACAGCCTCGTCACGGAGAGTCCACTTTGGGGAATCACCCGCAACCCCTGGAATAGCAGCCTGTCCACCGGTGGCTCCTCGGGCGGATCGGGAGCGGCAGTCGCCTCCGGTTGTGTGGCTCTCGCCGAGGGTTCCGACATGGGCGGTTCGGTTCGGATCCCAGCGGCGTGGTGCGGAGTCGTCGGCTTGAAGCCCGGGCTCGGCCGAATCCCGATGGACGTGCTCCCCGCCCTGTTCGACACCATCTCCCATCACGGGCCAATCGCCCGCTGCGTCGACGACGCCCGCCTGTTCCTGCGCGCCACCCAAGGCCCCGACGGATCCGACCCTCTCTCGGTCACCACACCACTAGACCTCGCCGACCCGGTCGTCCCCGACGTTCGCGGCAAGCGCATCGGGCTCAGCATCGACCTCGACAACTGGTACGTCGCACCCGGCGTCGCTGCTGCCGTCCAAAACGCAGCAGACGCTCTCTCCAACGCCGGGGCAGAAATCGTGGAGGTGCACCCCCGGTTCACTGGTGTCGAGGAGAAGGAGTGGAACAAGCTGTGGGAGGTCTTCATGGCGACCTACTACGGACATCTGGTTCCCGAGTTCGGCGATCGCATGGACCCCAACCTTCTCGGCATCATCGAGCGCGGATCCGTCATGTCGGCAGTGGAATACAAGAAGGTCGACTACACCCGCTCCGACCTCTGGCGCCGGATGCGCCCCATCCTCGAAGCAAGCGACGCCTTGCTGTGCCCCACAATGGCGACGGGACCCATCCCCGCATCGATCTCAGACTGGGATCCACCCTCCTCGAACGATGGCCAGAACTACGACCCGGACATGACCGCGGTGTGGAACCTGATCTCGCCGTGTCCGGTGCTGACCGTTCCGTGCGGTCTCGACGAGAACGGCATGCCGGTCGGTGCTCAGCTCGTAGGGCAAAGGTGGAACGAGAGTGGCCTCTTGCAGATTGGTGGCGCGCTAGAAGCCGCCGTCGGTCCGATCGGCCGCCCGACCCTGTGAGACCGACTAGTCGGACTCGAAGGTGCCGAACGGCGTGTCCAACACCTCCATTCTCCCGAGTTATCAAAGGCCTCAACGAGGTCGGTCGGGCCATGCCCGACACCCACGATCTCATTGCCCAGCTCCAGTCACCACTACAAGGCCACGCCGTCCACCCCGACACGGGCATCGGGCTCGCAACCAGCAAGCACCACTGGTCCATCACGACCACCGACCCCCTCGCCGTGCTGGCTGAGCTCAACACCGAGTCCTCACCACGATGGGCCCCGTGGGCTCGCGGGTCATCACCAGTTCGGTGTACCTGCTCGGGTCGCGGGTGAGAGTGAACTGGATCTCTACGTCGCCGGTTCCCAGCGCCACCGTTTCGGATGGCCCGGTCGACACATCCGGTTGTGGTGGCTAGCTGTCTTCGGCGAGAGGTGCGGCCGCAGGCCCGGGCTCGCTGGCCGAGACCGTGAGCACGGACAGCACGGACAACTTCCCGCTTGACGCATTGGCACAGACTCCCTGCCGATGCAGTCGCCTCCACCTGACGCCTGTCCCTCTCGGGGCCGACAGAGAGAGACCTGGGTCCAAACAACCTCCTGAACCGTCGCGGTTCTGCGCAGGGAAAGGCCACCGTTCGGCCGGGACCCGGGACCCTCACGGACCACTTCCACACCTGCAGGTCGGGGAGCACTCCAAGTACCACCCTCGGCGTGTTTCAGCGAAGGACCCGCTCTCAGCGGCCGTCTCATCAGGCCCAATCAGCGACGTTCGATCATGGGCTCGCTCAAGCGGACCTCATCGTCTCGGTCAGAGCCCGCTCGACACCGCGGACTGCCGAATTCGACGTTGGTCGACGCAACGTCGACGTTCACCCGATGGGACCAGCGTTGCCGAGGTGGTTCGGTTGCAACATGAACATCAACCTCGTACCCAGCTCCTTCGGTTCCCGGCTCCTGGCAGTCGTCCTCTCCGTCGCCTCGGTCGTTGGCTTGCTGCCGGCGACTGCTGCCGCCAACAGCGGCACCGTGGTAACCCGCAACACCCAGGAGACCGCGTGGCCGTCGATCGTCGAACTGTCGATGACCTATGGGAACGTCAGCTCCAGGTGCACCGGGTCGATCATCGACGCGCACGTCGTGTTGACTGCGGCGCACTGTGTCGATGACTGGATCGACACCGACAACGACAAGGTCCTCGAGAATATCGAGCTCGACTCCGTCACGATCCAAACCAGTCCCGTCACTCAGAACATCGGCAACTTCGGCACACCGCAACCGGACGGTCAGGTCCGGTCGGGTCGAGGGGTCGCTCTCCACCCGACCTGGAGGCCGACGAACCCGATCTCGCAGCGGGGCGTAGACCTAGCAGTCGTCATGCTCGATCGGGGCGTCATCGCGCCAGCCGATCCGCTAGCCGAACGAAATCCAGACGTCTCCGACATCGTGTGGATTGCCGGTTGGGGCCTCGAGAACGCCGAGGCGCCATCAGATGATCAGCTTCGCGACGGCCGGATGGTCCGCGCCGATTCGTGCCCCAGCAGCACCTCACAGACCACCCAGTTCTGCTTCGACGAATGGACCGCCATGGCCTGCTACGGCGACTCGGGAGGACCGGTCGCCTGGTTCGATGCCGAAGCAGGCGGGTACCGCCTCGTCGGTGTGATGAATAGTGTGACGAGCTGCAGCGTCGATGACATCGACGCAGACAACCCCAGGCAATTGATCGCGGCCAGGGTGACCGGCACCAACCGGCAGTGGATCGATGCCGTCGTGGTCGAAGCCCACCGAACCGCAACAGCCCCACAGCTTCCGGCCGGTTGGTTCACCCTGGCGCCCGCGGGACCCTCCGGCGGCGACCCCGAGTTCGTGCGGGGTGAGCCGGTGGCCATGCCCGACAGCGGCGCCATCCCACCTCTGGTCGATGATCCCCACTACGACTCCGAGATCCAGTGCATCCTCGCCGGCGGGGCCAACTGCGATCAGTATCGGGGTGAGCAGGTCATCCCGGCGCCGACGAGCCCGGCTGGTTCGGGGACCCCGTTCGTAGACGTACCGGCCGACTCGTACTACTCCGACGCCGTCGCATGGATGCTCGAATCCGGAATCACCACAGGCACATCAAGCACCACCTACTCCCCCAACAACACCGTCACCCGAGCCCAAATGGCCGCCTTCCAATGGCGAGCCGCCGGTGCGCCCGCGAGCTGACGAAACCCATCGTCGCTGAACCAAGAACTGGCAGGCGGTCTCACTCACACCCTTCCTGCGGGGGCTTTGCGCTCCGTTCACGGCACGGAGCCACCTCTCAAGGCAGCCGACAGCATGACCGTTGGTCTGAAACGCCAACTGGCTCGACTTCCCCGTCCTAGATGCGCTTCACAAGATTCCCGAAGGCGTCGGGGTCCGGGACGGTGCAGCCGCCGGATCGCAGCAGCTCGAAGAGATGGCCACTTCGGTCCGGCCACGAGATCGAGTACGACATCGACGCCGCGTGCGCCAAGTTTCACTTTGGAGCCGTCGAGTGCAGAACAGGAGCAACTCTCGCAAGGAACAGTAGGCCGCTCCGGGTGATCCGCCCTGTGGGCCAACCGACGAGGCTTGCTACGGTCACGCCGTGGCCCCTCACCATCACATCGACCGAGGTGACACAGTCGCAATCGCCATCCATCCAGGCACCGGCATCGGCTTCGCAAGCAGCGACCACCATTGGTCGATCACCACACCCGATCCCCTCGCCGTGTTGGCCGAACTCAACGCCGAGTCGTCACCACGCTGGGTCTGGTGGGGCCGAGAAACCACGGCCCAGCTCGCCGAAGCACACCTGCCGATCGACCGCGGCTGGGACGTTCTGGCCGTCCACCGATTCCTGTACGGAGGCTGGCGAGCAAGTATCGGCGAGGCTTGGGCCAAGCTCCACGACCTCCCCGTCGACACCATGCCGAAGATGGGACAACTCGGCCTGCTCGACCAGCCGGCCGACGAAGGCAACCGAGCCGAGCCAGTCCAGCCCGACGGCCACCTCCGCCCCGAATGGATCAACGGGTCCTACCGCGACTCCCCTGAACGACTCGCAACCTGGGCCGGCCTCGCCCACCGAGCCGCCGACCTCCAGGAGCAACAGCTCGCCCTCCTGCCCGATCCGGACCGCGCCATCGCAACCGCCCGATCAGAATCCGCCGCCGAACTTCTCTGCGCCGAGATGGCCCACCACGGTCTGCCAATAAGCGAGCACGAGGCCCTTCGACTGATCGAAGAAGCAGCCGGGCCTCGACCAAAGTCGACAGCGCACGAGGACGAAATCAGAGCCCGGCGCGACGAAGCCGTCCTCACCCACCTCACGCCCCGCCAAGACGTCAAGCTCCGCAACCCGGCCGAAGTGAAGTCGATGTTGCGCCGCCAAGGCCTCGACCTCCCCGACACCAGAGCATGGCGACTCGAACAACTCCGTGCCACCGAACCCCTGATCGATGCCCTCCTCACCTGGCGCAAGGCAGAGCGAATCGCCACCACCTACGGCTACCCCTGGCTCGACGAACACGTCCACAACGGACGGCTCCGCGGCGACTGGTCGAGCTCCGACGGTGCTGCCGGACGAATGACCGCCTCCGCCGGACTCCACAACCTCCCGACCGCTATGCGGCCGGTCGTGCAGGCCGAAGCCGGCCACGTCTTCGTCCGGGCCGATCTGGGTCAGATCGAACCACGGGTCCTCGCCGCCGTGTCTGGTGATCCGGCCTTGATCGCCGCCACCCAGGGCGACGACCTCTACCAGCCGATCGCCGAGCGGCTCGGGGTGGAGCGCGACATTGCCAAGGTCGCGGTCCTCGGTGCGATGTACGGCGCCACGACCGGCGAATCCGCCCACGCCCTCGCCGGCCTCACCAAGAACTACCCGATCGCCATGGGACTTCTCGACGACGCCGCCGAGCAAGGACGGCTCGGTCGCAATGTGATCACCAGCGGAGGAAGACGCATCCGCATGTGGACCGATCCATCCGTGGAAGGTGATCTCGATCGGGCCATCACGATCGCCGCCTCGCGAGGCCGGTACGCGAGGAACGCCCTGATCCAAGGCGCAGCCGCAGAGTTCTTCAAGATCTGGGCGATCACCGTCAGGCGCCGATCCCGACCCTTCAAAGCACAGATCGTGCTCTGTCTCCACGACGAATTGCTGGTGCATGTACCAGCCGAGCACTCAAACGACGTTGCCGCTCTTGTCGCCGACGCCGTCACCGAAGCCGCCCACTACTGGTCGCCAGAACCCACCGTTCGCTTCATCGCCGATGTCAGCGTCGTCAAGAGCTGGGCCGAAGCGAAATAGGGCAGCGAAGAGCAGTCAGGATTCCTGGCTCAACCGGCTCGCGGCGAAGAACACGTCGTCCAGTTCACCGAGTACGTCCATGTCCGAGTCGGTGCTCGGCAGCGACATGGGGTCGTCGATGACAATCCGGTCTCGGCCTTGCGACTTCGCTTCCATCAACGCCTGATCGGCCGAGCTCAACACCTGCTGCAGATCGTCGGACCATGACGAGTCACACAAGCCGATACTCACCGTGAAGGATGGCACTTGGGACCCGGCGACCGCATCGGCAAGGCTGGCCCGCAACCGGTGAAGCACCGGAGCCGCCGAAGCAACCGTCGCCCCCGGAAGCACCACCACAAACTCCTCACCGCCGTGGCGACACACGATGTCGTTGTCTCGCATGGTTTGGGTGAGCACCCTGGTGAACAGGCGAAGGGCACGGTCACCGGTGTCGTGGCCGTAGGTGTCGTTGAGTCGCTTGAAATGATCCAGATCGAGCATCGCCACCGCGAAGTCCTGCCCACCGGCACGCAGCTCGCGCACCTGGTTCTCCATGGCCCGGCGGTTGAGCAACCCGGTGAGGGGATCGGTGTCGGCCTGCAACTGTGACTGCGACATCGCCCGCAGCATGCCTAGGCGGGTGCCGAGTTGCACCGCGACCCCTTCCAGCGAATCGACCTTCTTTTCGTACTCCACCTCATTCTCGATGAACGAGTAGGTGGCGTGCATCACAGCACTCGGTGTCCCCAGCACGGTCACGGGTACGCAAGTAGCCCCCATGCCGCCAGGTAGGTCCCGTTCTCGCAGACGGGGGCACGCCGTCAAACCGGAGGGATCCTCGAAACGCAAGGTCTGGCCTCGACGCACCGCTGGACACGAACCGGGCGTCGCCACCCCGCACCCCGGGGCGGACCCGACATCGGCCACCACCAGAGACGATACGTGGGCCGCACTGGAATCTGCGACGAGGATCTCGGTGCCGCCGACCTCATCGTGGGCGACCCGACCGAGAGCCACTGCGGCGATCTCGAAGAGTTCGTCTTCGTCCTCCGCCATCTCAAAGGCGTGCTGTACGTCGTGCAGGAACCGTTGGCTCACCGACCGCCGGGCCAGTTCCTTTTCGTTTCGCGCCACCTTTGCCTGAACCCGCCGCAGATCGGTGGCGATAGGAATGGCTGAGGTGATCGTTAGAGCGATGCCGGCGGCGATCACCTGGATCGGCACCTCCCACAACAAGCGTGATCGCCCCGCTGTGGCGTCAGGGCCGATGAGGTCGACGACCAGGCGGGCGGCCACGAGGGCTAGCGCCAACCCCGCGGTGGCACGGAACAGATGCCTGAGGACATGCGAGAGACTGGTCCGCGCGGCGAGGAGATCCTCACCGGTTCGCGTCCCAACGCCAGTAGCCATGATGCAGTGTCGGGGCTCGCTGTCTCTCGATTGAACAGATCGGGCCGGATGTCGGTGCGGTGATGGCAGAAGTAACCGTCGTACTGGGCCGTATGAACCATGATCCCGAATCGTCTGGTAGTAAACGTCTCTTGTTCATCGACACGAGACTCTGGGCCATGGCCAAGGCCGAGCGGCGCGCTCTGGTCCAAGCGGTCGCCATCGGGGTTGTCGCATCGGTCATGGGGATTGTCCGATTGGCACTCCTGGGATGGCTGCTGGCCAAGGTCTTTCGCGGTGAGACTGCACGCGACCTGTTGCTGCCGACACTGGCGGTGGCTGCAGCCATGGTCGCCCGCGGCGGCTTGGAACACTGGCGAAAGATGCTGGCGCACCGCACCGCGGCACGTTTGCAACTATCCCTGCGCACCCAATTGCACGACCACGTCATGCGCCTCGGGCCGTCCCACTTCGGCGACGCCCGAACCGGCGAGGTGCTGATCTCGCTCGTCGAAGGCGTCGAACAGTTGGAAGTGTGGTTCGGCGAGTACCTGCCCCAACTCTTCGTAGCGGCAATCACCCCGTTCGTGATCTTCGGCCTGCTCGCCCCGCTCGACCTCCCGGTCGCAGCCGTGCTGCTCGTGTTCGCTCTCGTCACCCTGGTGGCTCCGGCCGCCTTTCACCGCTGGGACGCCGCGAACAGCCTCCTTCGCCAGCAGGCCTACTCGAGCTTCGCGGCTGAATTCCTCGACTCACTCCAGGGCCTCGGAACTCTCAAGGCCTTCGGTCAAAGCGATGCCCGCAGAGCAACTCTGGCGGAGAGGGCCCACGACGTGTTCAAAAGCACCATGTGGGTCTTGGCCACCAACTCATTCACGAGAGGCATCACCGACACCGGTCTTGCCCTCGGAGCGGCCGGCGCACTCGCTCTAGGCGCGTATCGCGTCCGCTCTGGCGACATGGAGATCGAGATCCTGCTCATCGTCTTGATGGCCGGCATCGAGGTGTTCCGCCCCCAACGCGATCTCCGGGCCCTGTTGCACAACGGGATGATGGGGCAGTCCGCAGCCCACGGCATTTTCGCCGTCCTCGACGGCGAGCCTGCCGTCGAACGCTCCTCCAGCCCTGCGCGTCTGACGGGTCCGCTCGAACCGACTGTCGTCTTCGAGGACGTCACCTTCCACTACCCGGGGGCAACGAGAGCAACCCTCGCCGGTCTCGACGTGCGTGTTGCGCCCGGGGAACGGGTCGGCGTCGTCGGACCGAGCGGTGCAGGCAAGAGCACGATGGTGAAACTGCTCCTCAGATTCCACGACCCCGGCGCGGGGCGGATCACACTGGGCGGCCACGACGTGCGGGATCTCTCCGCCGACGATCACTACGGCTCCATCGCGGTCGTCTCACAAGACACGTTCCTGTTCCATGGCACCGTTCTCGAGAACATCCGTTTCGGTGCGCCCGACGCGGACCTGGACGCGGTGCGCCAAGCAGCCGTGGATGCCAACGCGCATGCCTTCGTGATGAATCTCCCCAACGGCTACGACACCGTCATCGGCGAGCGCGGCATCCGATTGTCCGGAGGCCAACGACAGCGAATCGCAATCGCCCGCGCCCTGTTGCGAGACGCACCCGTGCTGGTACTCGACGAAGCGCTCTCCAGCGTCGATGCCGAAAACGAGGCCGTGATCCAAGAGGCGCTCGATCGTCTCATGGCCGGTCGCACCACACTCATCTTCGCCCACCGACTATCGAGTGTGATCGGCGCCGACCGCATCCTCGTCCTCGACACCGGCGAAGTTGTCGAATCCGGCAACCACCAGTCGCTGGTGAAGTTGGGCGGCCGCTACCACGGCCTGATGGCCGAGCAGTTGGCGCGCGACGAGGTGTCGATCCCCGACGCCTTCCTCGACGACCTCGACGGCATCGACGACGGGTCCGATCTGGTCAACGAGATGTCGGGCGACGGCCAGGCCGGCGACGCCGAGATCGTGCGAACCACGTCTCTGGGATGGGGCGGGGCGATCCGATCGCTCTTTGCCGAAGTGCGCCCGTGGCGTGTCAAACTGTTCGCGACCTTCCTTTTCGGCGTGACCCGTGTGGCCGCCCTGATCGGCGTAGGAGTGCTGAGCGCTCTGGTTGTGGCCGCGGTTCGGCGCGGCGAGCCATTCGGCGGTCTCCTCGTGGCGCTCGCGGTCACGGCACCTCTGGCCGGAATCCTGCATTGGCTGGAGTCGTGGATCGCGCACGACATGGCCTTCCGCATGCTCGCCGAGATGCGAATCGCCTTGTACGAAAAGCTCGACGCACTGGCTCCCGCCTACCTCGTACGTCGACGCACGGGGGATTTGGTTGCCATGGCGACCCACGACGTGGAGATGGTCGAATACTTCTTCGCCCATACCGTGGCGCCGGCGTTCGTTGCGGTGGTGGTGCCCACCACCGTCTTGATCGTGCTCGGACTCCTGGGTTGGCCCATGGCAGTGGCCTTGCTGCCCTTCCTCGCCCTCGTGGCAGCAAGCCCTGTCCTGGTCCGAAAGCGCCTCGACGCCCTCGGATCAAGAGACCGCGAAGCCCTCGGCGACCTCAACGCCTACGTGGTCGACACCCTTCAAGGGCTACCCGAGGTACTCGCCTTCCAGCAGGCCCAGTCAAGATCCGACGCGTTCATCCAAAGGGTGAGAACCCACCTCGATGCCCGCATGCCCTTCTATCGCGACCTGTCGCGCCAGACCGCTCTCCTCGAGGTTGCAACCGGGCTGGGCGGCCTGGCCGTCGTCTTCACCGGTTCCGCGCTGGTCACCTCCGGCGACCTCGCGGCAACGACGCTGCCCCTGCTCACCCTCCTTGCCCTCGCCTGCTTCCTGCCGATGTCGGAAATCGCCCATGTCGGACGGCAACTCGCCGACACGCTCGGCGCAACCCGCCGACTCGACAGCGTTCACCGCGAACCGGTGCCGGTGCTCTCGCCCGATGCCCCCGTGCCCGTCGACACCATCTCGGGGCGCGCCGCGGTCACATTCGAGAACGTTTCGTTCACCTACCCCGGCACCGATCGCTCCGTTCTCACCGATGTGAGCTTCAACGCCCACCCAGGCACCACCATTGCGATCGTGGGGCCATCCGGCGCGGGCAAGACCACGGCGGCGCACCTGCTAGTGCGCTTCTGGGATCCGACATCGGGTCGGGTCACCCTGTTCGGCGAGGACCTCCGTGACCTCGACCTGGTCGACCTCAGAGCACACGTTGCCATGGTCAGCCAAGAGACATACCTGTTCAACGACAGCTTGCGCAACAACGTGATGATGGCCCGGCCCGATGCCTCCGAACACGAGCTCAGCGAAGCTGTCGACCGGGCATCACTGGGCGGCTTCGTCTCGGCAATTCCCGACGGGCTGGAGACCACCGTCGGCGAGCGCGGGGTGCGACTCTCCGGCGGTCAGCGTCAGCGGGTCGCCATCGCCCGTGCCTTTCTGAAGGACGCACCCGTCCTCGTGCTCGACGAAGCAACCTCGCATCTCGACGCCCTCAACGAAGCAGCCGTGCATCGCTCGCTCGAGGAGTTGATGCGGGGCCGCACCACCCTCATCATCGCCCACCGACTGTCCACGGTTCGCAACGCCGACAGGATCGTCGTCATGGACGCGGGTCGGGTCGTGCAGATCGGTGACCATGAATCGCTGCTGCGCGAAGGTGGCCTCTACGCCCGCCTGACGGCCCGCCAACTATCGACCGGCAGACCAAGTCCGGCATCGGAGAGCCGCTGAGATATCGCTACGGCCCGGCGGCCGAACAAATCTCTTCCCTTCGCACTCTCACCGACTTAGCGTTGAAGCCATCGACAGGAGGTTCCCCATGAAACGACTTTTGCTCGCAGCTGTGGTCCTCGGGCTGGTGGCACTCGCCATGAAGAAGAAGTGCTCCCAGCAGCGCGAACAGTGGCATGGTCTCAGCGAGACTGACGTACGCGAGAAACTCGATCAGCGACTCCCGAGCCGAATACCCGACGACCGTCGTGTGGCCATGACCGACAGGATCGTCGGACAGATGCGCGACCGAGGCGTGATCGTCGATGAAGTCGTGCTCGACGAGGCAGACGACAATGTCTATGACACCGTCGACATCGACCTCACCGCGCAGCCGATCGAAGCCGACCAGGCCCCAACCACGACAAAGGCGTGATCACAGCTTCCTAGTCGATCTCCACCGTCACAAGCGACCACCAAGGATGACATCGCCGATCTCCGCGGCGACCTGACACGCCTCGAAACAGGCCTCCGCCGGGAGATGAACGCCCTTGATGCCGGCACCGATCACAAGCTCGAGGGCTTCGAAGGCCGCCTCTCGAAGCAGATCGCCGACTCGACCCGTCAGGTCGTCCTCTCAATGATGTTCTTGATCCTCGGCGTGATCGCCGCAATCGCGGCGTTCGTCAGTCTGAGCTGACGTTCAGCGACGACGGAGGCGGCGAAGCGCACCGCAGAAGGCCGCGAACAATCCGACCCCCACGAATGGCGCGGACCGGGTCACCACCTTGATACGCCGGAAGCGACGCAGCATAGACTCCCGATCGTTGACCTGGGGAAACAGACCGTCGGGCTGAATCGCACCGAGGAACTCGCACAGCGGACCCCAACCATCGGCCACCTTGAACATCAGCAGGCGGTGGGGCGGCACGGTGGCAATGACCTCCGCGATCCATGCCTCATAGCGCTCGATGGCAAATGCACGATCCTCGAAACGTCCCTCGAAAAGGCCCTCCCAGACCATTAGGTCGACCATCTCCGCCCACCGACCCGCGACCGGCACTGAGCGGCGCATCCAGCGCGGCATCAGGGTTGTGCCCTGGTAGATCGTCTCGAGGGTCGACTCGTACCAGCTGTCGGAGTCGCGCATCGTGTGCACAACCATCGCGTCGGGAAACTCCTCCAGCAGGTCGCGGTAGACGATGCTCGCCGGGAAATCGACAGCCGCGTCATACTCGGCAAAGAGTTCACGCCAATCGGTCGGCCCTCCGCGGGCGTAGTCGTGCCAGACCTTCACGTCGGCGGCGGAGCCCATCACCTCCTGCATGTGATAGCAGGGCCCATAGCCAAGCTCCTCGAGCGCAAGCTTGAGCGACAAGGTGCCCGTGCGCCCGAACCCGGATCCGATCACTCTCATCGCCGCAAGCTAGTCGGCCGGGCCTCACCCAGAGCGACAACGCGTCCCAACTCGTCGCCATGATGGCCCAGGCACGATCCGGAGAAAGTCGCCGATGACTGCCGATCGTTGGTAGCGGCCCTCCCAGGAGGCGACCAACCCATCACGGAGCTGAACCTCATCAACCGGCACCAGCACAATGTCGAGCGACTCGAGCGTGGTCGGCTGTACCATGCCGTGCTCCTCGATGTCGTCGGCGAGTGTCCCGATCAAGGCGGCTTGAGCATCGCCGGCAAGGTCGACACACAAAAGTTCCGGGTGGCCCCAGCTCTCTCTTATCCCAACCGTGTAGGTCCACACCCGCTCTGCACCCCTCATCTGTTGGGCGAAGAAGCCGTGGATCTGTATCACTAGATCCATATGACGTTCAATGTTGTTCCAGCCATACCCGTTACATTTCATACACATATGGCGATTGTCGTTGGAGGGTGTGACACCCCCGAGCACGCGTAGGCTCAGCCGATGCGCCGGTTCCCCCCATCGATCGTCTTCGGCGCACTCTCCGCCTCGCTCACCATGGGCTACGGCGTGCTCTTCACGGTGGTGGGCGACTACCGAGACGAGTACGGCATCAACGAGACCGAGATCGGCATGCTCATAGGGGCCGGGTTCCTCTCCGCCTTCGTCGCCCAGATCTTCATCGCACCGGTAGCCGACCGCGGCCACGCCCGACGCCTGATCATGCTCGGCGTCGTGGCCAACTTCTTCGGCCTGTTGCTGATGGCCTTCGGCACCTCGCTCACCCCCCTGCTCCTCGGCCGGATCGTCTCCGGCGTCGGGATCGGCGCCGCTCATCCCGCCATCCGCCGCCTCGTGATCCTTGCCGACCCCGAGAACCTCGGCCGGAACCTCGGCCGACTTCTCTCCGCCAGCGTTTTCGGGTTCGCGTTCGGCCCTGCGGTCTCCGCCCTGCTGGTCGGCCCGTTCGGCCTGGCCGCACCGTTCCTCGTGGTCGCCGTCGCCAACGTAGCCATCTTCCCGTTCACCGCCGCGGTCACGATCACCGAGAAGATCGACGGGGCCGGCCATCGCCTGGCCCTCGACCTCCTCCGCTCGAGGGTAATCGCCGGTGCAGTACTGCTCGGGGCGACCGTCTTCTTGATGATCGGCACTTTCGACGCCCTTTGGGATGTCGTGCACGAAGACCTCGGTACCAACGACTGGATGGCCAACCTCGGCATAACCCTGTTCGCCGCTCCGCTCGTCATCTTCGGACCGTTCGGCGGCCGCCTCGCCCAAAATGTCGGACCCTTCCGAATCGGGGCGCTCGGCCTGACCATCGGCGCGGCCTTCATCTTCACCTATGGCCAACTCCCGTCCGGTGAATGGATCTTCACCCTCGGCCTGGTCCATGCCGTCAGCGACGGACTCACCCTCACCGCCCCGGGAGTCGCCATAGCGATGGCCGTGCCCGAGGAGCGCCAAGCCGGAGCCCAGGGCCTGATGGGCGCGGCCCAGGCGCTCACTGCCGGCATCACCGCAATCGTCGTCGGCGGCCTCTACGACACATCAGGGCGCGCCGTTGCGTACGGCACCGCGGCCGCCGCGATGGTGCTCTTGATCGCGATCGCCATGGTGCTCGCCGCCCCGTTCATCCGCGGCAAGCGTTCCACCGACTTCAGCACTCAGAGAGATTCAGCGAAGAGCGTTCGGTAGATCTCGCGAGTGTCAGAGTAGCCGAGCCCCGCACCGAGATAGACGTCGTCGACGTACAACTCCCAGTGGAGATGAAACGACTGGGGCCGCTCGGTTCCCTGCGACGCCGCGTTGGTTCCCTTGTTGCCGATCTCGCCGAGCCTCTGCCCCGCCTCCAACAGGGCGCCCGGAGTGATCGCCTCGTCAAGCGAATCGAAATGGGCATTCACCGACACCAGATGTCCGACACCGTCGATCACACCGTGGTCGATCACCACGAAGTTGCCGTACATCATGGCGAGCGTCCACGGTGGGGTGCTCCCCGTTTCCCCCGCGATGCTCAGGACCGCGCTGCGCTCCGCCGGCGTGGGGTCGACATAGTCGCCAACGGCCACCAGCACCCTCCCCGGCATCGCCGCGTGAGCCTCTCGGCCTCGAGCCATACAGATGAAATCGATCCCCTGATGGGTTCCGTTGCGATAGTCACGAGGCGAGTTGGGCAAAGACTCCGGCACATCGAGCGGCAATCCGCAATCGCTCGGCAGGCTGATGTCGACGGCCAGCACAGCGGCCATGGTCAGAGCTTCGTCGCCGGTCGGCGGGGCGACCGCGAACACCTGCACCACCAGATCGGGAGGCACGGTCGTGGTGGTGGAGCTGGTACTCGTCGGCGCAGCCGAGGAGGTGACCGACAGCGCGAGTGGCTCCTCCTGCGCGCCTCCCATGTTCTCGTCGGGTTCGACCTCCTCGATCGCCGCGGCCGGATCCCCGTCGTCTTGACCAGACCACGCCAACAGGCCACCACCCGCGAACGCGACGATCAGCACCCCACCCAGAATCATGTTGCGCTGAAGCGGAGTCACGACCGGACCTTCATCGCAGAGGCGCTGACATAGCCAGTGCCGCCTTCTGGGAGAATCACCGGCCACAGCTCTCCCGACGTACCCGTGGCCAATGCGTAACTACCCGACGCGCTGGTAACGCCGAGGGCCTGGCCACTTGAATTGAGCAGGGCCACCGGCGCTCCCGACACGGTCTGGAGCACGGTGAGTCCACTCGCTGGCGGGAGGATGAACGCACCGAACATCCATCCCTGCTTGGTGCCGATCTTCACCTCATACCAACCGTCGACGGGTTCGCCCAGGACGACTATCGTCGAGCCCCCGAGATCGGTGATCGTGTCGACCTCGGTGGCATTGAGCCGCGGTCCCGACCTCAGCTTCGCCACATCCACGAGAAGGGTTACCTGACGCTCGGCCGAGGGCTCCGTTGTGGTAGTCGCGTCTCCGGTGGTCGTCGTCGCGACGGTGGTTGTGGTGGTCGCTTCCGCACCCGGGGCCGCTGTGGTGGTGGTCGCGATGGCGAACCGGGTGGTCGTCGGCACCGTGAAGGCCGGCAAGGTCGATGAGGTCGTCTCAGCCACATCTGAACCAATGGAATCGGAGCCGTCGCCCGCGATCGCACCCTGACCGAGTGTCGGGCCATCGTCGGAACCCCAGAGGGCAGTCAAGGCGACAAAGCCCCCGATCACAATGGCGGAGGTGACCAGCGCCCCGATTATCCAACCGAGAACCGATCGAGACTCCGGACCGTGTTCCCAACCATCGTCATCGGCAACCGGTGCCGACTCGCTGACGCCCTCGGCTTCCGGCTCCTGCTCCGGCTCCGCATCGGGAGGGCCCGGCGCGTCGGGGCTGGACTGAGTGTGCGCGGTCCAGTCCTCGCCATCCCAGTACTTCAACTCGGTGGGGTCATCAGGGGACGGATACCAGCCCGCGCGCATGGTCATATCGATACCCCAGACCCAGATCGCTCGGACCTGCGCCACGAAGCCAATCGAATCGAGTGAATACCGGTGCCTCCATCGCCTCTGGCCGCGCTGCTGCGACCACCCCAGAACCAAGAGTACCGGCGAAGTATCGAGCACCCCAGTCACCGACAGCAGCCGGACCACCATCGACCACAGAGCGTGAAGCCCTCCGAGTGATAATGTCGCCCATCACCTCGGGGGGGAGGGTTCGTGAGATCCAGCCAACGCCGCATCTCGCGGCTCTCGCGACCATGGCAGGCCACAACCGTTTTGGCCGCACTCACGCTCGCCTTGATCGGCGCGATACCGCAGGCATCGGCCCAAGACGTCGAAGTCGAACTCGGTATCGTTTTCAGCGACGAGCAAACGTGCGCCGACGGCAGCGACAAGCTCATCTCCGCCGCCTTCCCCTTCGACGTCGAAGCCTGCTTTTCGCAAGGCGGATCGCCTCTGGCCGCGCACGACATGTACTTCGAGATCAACCACGGCGACGGCGCGACCGAACGCATCGACGGTGTCACCGACACCAACGGAGTAGTCCGATCCACCATCACACCCACTTCGGCGGGTTCCACCACGGTGGCGGCCTGCGACGTCGCGGGCTGTCATGGCGGATCGGTGGAACTGGAATCCGACACCGACCCGCCCCCTCCGGTCACGCCCTATGCGCCCACCGGGAACGACCTCGGTCCGTCGGCGGCATTGACCGACGCCCCCCTCGACATGATCGACCCCTTCAGTGGCGGCGAAGCCGGACCCGAAGAATCATCGAGGCACGGTGGCGCCGACATCAGTTCTCTCTCCTACGCCGGACTCGTCGACGGCAGAGCGACGTTCAAGATCAGCACAGTCGACAATGGCCAACGTCTCTTCGAAAGCGGCCCGCCCCGCTGGGACATGTCGCTCAGAGTCACCACCCCCGATGGCACCGAGTACAACCTCTTCGTCAGCAACAACGACGGCGAGTTCATGGCATTCGCCGGCAACGGTGTCGACGACATCAGCTCCAGCGCAGACATCAGGCTGGAGTGGTCCGACGACGGGCACACGGCCTGCCTGAGCGCGGCTGGAGTGGATCTGCCGCCGGGCTCCTCGGTCTCCGTCTTCGCGGCCACGTCACGCGATGCAGAATCCTCCGGGTTCTTCGATGAGCTGACCGGCACCCTGGTGGCCCAGGACCCGCTCACCGAGACCGACGACGACGATTCGGGCAGCGAGACCAGCACCGCTGCTGACGGTGTCGACACGGCCGGCGAAGATCCAGTCGATGCCGGCACCGACGACAACGACTCCGGCGGGCCTCCGACTGTTCCGATCATCATCGGACTCGGTGTCCTCGGCGGTGGCTTCTGGTGGTGGTGGTCACGCCGCGATGGAACCGAAGACGGCGTCTCCCTACCCGCCACAATCAGCGACACCAGGCCCGACAAGGGCGTAGGCGGAAAAGAGGACTCACCTCCGCTGATCGGCGTTCGTCCAAAACTCCGCGGACGATGAAGTCGAACAAGTCAGGATCTGACCAAGAGAGAGTGCAGGGAAGTCATGGAAAAGGGCAACACGCCAGCTGTAGATACCGACACCGCGACAGATTCCGCCAACGGGGGCGAAGTCACCGACGACGGCGGGATGACCGCAATGGTGGACGACGCCGCGAGCGGTGCGGGCGGAGGACCGTCTGAGATCGCCAATCTCGGCAAGCCATCGATGGCCGAGTGGGACAACGGCGACGGAACCCGCACGCGCAAGACAATCAAGCCGGGTGGCGAAACGATCACCGAGACACTCGATGCCAACGGAAAGGTCACCCAGACGACCACCGAAAGCCCGACCTGGAGCGGCGACACGGCATGGGAAACGACCGATGCCGACGGCAACCTTCTCGACCAGGGCAGAGATGGTGGCGACTGGGCGGAGTCAACCGAGGCCGACGGCAGCAGCAAGACCCGCTGGAGCGACGGCCAGAGCTCAGCGACGCGCAGCTGGGACAAGGACGGCGAGTGGCAATCCACCGACTACACCGGCCGCACCGGCAGCGGGACGGACACCCGCAACAGTGACGGAACTGCCTCTGGCACATGGACAGGCAACGACGGATCGGAGGGAACCTACGAGTGGGGCTCCGACGGCAGGCCGACATCCAAGAGCTATTCGAACCCGGAAACCGGGGCCTCCGTCGAAGGATCGACTACCGACGGCGTGTACACCGAAGAGTGGACCAACGCCGACGGAGGGGGCGGAAAATCGAGCCACCGGCGTTCCGAACCGGACTACGAGGGCTACGAGACCTGGGATTCAGCCGGCAACACCACATACAAGTGGAAAGGCGCCAGCGACTCCTAGACCAAGCACGCGGCCCGGTGCCACCGCTCCAGAGGTTCATAGGTGTCGAGCACGAATACCGCGTGCTGCGCCACGACCACTCCCAGATCGATTTCCGCACCCTGATCCATGAGCTGCCGATCATGGGCAAGCGCCTCGATCCCGGTGATACAGAGGCATACCGCACCCGTTCAGGATTGAAGATCACCTGCGACGGAGCTGAGGCCGAAATTGCCACACCACCGATTGAACTCTCGCCCGGAATCGCGCAGCAGACAGCGAAGTGGACCGGTCATGGAGGGCAGGAACTCGCGAAACTCCTAGCCGACGAGCTGACGCTCGAGGGTGGGTCAACTCACATCTCAGTGTCGCTCGATAACGAACTCGCGCCCAGAGCCGCCGGCATGTTCAGTCGGACGTTTGCCCCAGCTCTCATGCTTCTCATCGATGCCGACACATCGCCCGGCCTCCTCGTCCGGCCCCGCCACCGCCGCCTCGAATTCGGTGGAGAGTTCGTGACCGGAACACAACTCTCGGCCGCAATGGCCCTCGCTGCCGGCGGAGCGATCGTGTGCGAACGAGCGGCCGCCTCGTTCTGGGCCAAGGCCAAACTCCCTCCACCGATCCGGGTGGAGGTCGTGCGCGCCGTCGACCGGTACGGCTGGTTCGTGGCCCGCGATGCCTTCGGTTTCGACCTCTACGAGACTGGCCGCGCATCGATCTTCCGCCGGGAGATCTTCGGTCGGTTCACCGCCCAGGAATGCCTCGAGGCAGCGTGGGCGTCGGCCCGGGCCGCTATTGCCGACTCCGTGGCGCCGGCCGACCTGGCCGCCGCCGATGCCATCACCGCGGGGCGGGCCGATCTACCCTTGGAATCAGGCCTCGATACTCACCCCCCACTCGGCGCCCAGTCGCCCGAGTCGACCCCACTCGGCCGCGCCATGGTCGATATCGAAACACCTCGGTTCAAACTCAGTGCCTCGGTGACGACGTGGGATTTCACGGTGTTCAGCGCGATGAACGGTGATCGCCCAGCGCACGTCTCGGTGCCGACGCCCATGCTTGGCGACTTTCTGGTCGACTCCCGACGTGGTGACTACGACGGGGCGCTCGCTTCTGCGATGTCCGTTCCGCCCACCGGCCGCGCCCTCCGCAGCTACCACGACGCCACAACCTTCGGAGTCTGGGATGAGGTGATCTTCACGCCCGCGCTCGCCCCTCCCGAACGCGGGGGTGACGGCATCGAGAAGTAAGCCGGTCAGTGCCGCTTCACTCCTCCGTACTTCATTCGGGTGTCGCTCATCGCCGCCGACCGCTTCTCATCGTCGTTTATCGCGGCGTCGACGAGTTCGCCTACGAAGAGTGTGTGAGCTCCCAGATCCACCGCCTGGCGAAGCTCACAGTCCAGCCACGCTATCGCCTCTTCGAACACGGGAGCACCGGTTGTGGCGGGACGAACCGCCCGGCCGTTGAGCATGCCGTCGTCATCGGTGGCCGGTTTCGAGAACTTCACGAACACCCTCGTGTCGTCACTGTCCCAGAGGTTGATCGTGAAGCAGCCGCCATCGGCAATGAGGCGATGAGTCACCGCTGTCTTGTCGACCCCCACCCCGATCAGCACGGGCTCCATCGAGAGTTGGCTGATCCAACTGGTGGTCATCGCGTTGCGTTCGTCGCCGGCTTTGGACCCTACGAGGGCCAAAGCATTCGGGATCTTCCAACAGACACGGTTGGTGAGTTCGTCATCGAGAGCCATGCCAGGAACGTATCGCAGAGCGTCACAACCCCTTCGTAGAGTCGGCGCTTACTTCCCCTTGCAGCAATCCAACCTGGAAGGGAACTATGCCCGCCGACGAAACCACCCGCCACCGACTCCGCCAACGATTCACCGAACTGATGGATGAAGACCTCGCGGATGCCATCATGGAGTCCATGCCTCCCGTGCCGTGGACCGATCTCGCCACCAAGGACGACATCGCCCGACTCGACGGCCGCTTCGACAACGTCGATGAGCGCCTCGACAAGATGGACCAACGCTTCGACGGGATTACTCACCAGTTCGAGAAGGTCGACAGCCAGTTCGCTGTCTCCAATGATCAGTTCCGGGTACTCAGTGAAGGACTGCATCACGAGATGGTCGGCCTCGAGGGGCGCCTGGCTATCCGTCTCACCGAGGCGATCAGGGTGATCGTGTTCACCGCGATGCTGCTGTTCGTCGGGGTTACCGGCGTCGTGGTCACCGTTCTCGCCTGACTCTGGGTCCGAGCCGACTTATCCTTGAAGAGTCCCCCTCGCTCCGTACGCTCCCCATACGCCGCGCATCTCCCCCACATGGGTGTTCGGCACGCTGTCAGCTGCACTCGCGGCCGGAGCTGAGCCCGAAGCCTGATCGTGATCGGCGCTCTGGCCAACGTGGCCGGCCCCTGAGAATCGCCAAGCCCGTGCCCACGAAATGATGGGTGCCGCCCAGGCCCTGTCGCCCGGCATCACCGCCATCGTGGTCGGCGCCGTCTACGAGCAATACGAACGCGCCGCCGCCAACGACCCCACCAAACCGCCGGTCCCGAGGCTGCGTCGGAGGCTCTGAACTAGGCGTCGGCCAGCAGTGTCTCGAGTTCGCGATCGCGAATCGCAGCCGCGAATACGGCTCGATCCTCGTCGCCCTGCTCGCCCGCAGCGAAGGCCGCCAGCACGGTCTTCTGGGCGACATAGTCGAGATTGGTGACACCGGCCCGGCTCTGGAGCATGCGCCAGCTACGGCGCCGTTCCACACAGAACAGCACCATCTGGCGCGACAACGCGATCGTGCTCACCTCTCCGGAATCGTTTTCGATCTCGGCGTACACCCCCCAGTCGGGAATGAACGAGCGATGGCTGGTGTCGAATACACAGCGCTCGACCACGTCGTTCTGGGTGACCATGGTGAGCATGTCGTGGAGGTCGATCAATCCGTCGGTGGAGTCGGTCGGCTTCCAATGGCGCCGGAAGCGGACCTCGGTGACTGCCCAGTGCGGCGCCATGTATTGATAATGCCGGCCGCTGGTCTTGGACGTCTTCTGATACCAGTCGCGGGTGACGCTCGGGTTGCCGGCCAAATCGAGAGAGTCCTCATAGGACTCACCCTTCGAAGGAGCGAACACAAATTGGGGCATCCCGCGGGAGTCGCGGATGCGGATCGCCTGCTGGGTCGACATGTCGTCGGCCACCCCGTGTTCGGGCTGACATGTGGTGAAGCACTGGAAAAACGACGTGCCCCGATACTCGAGCCCGTTGAGGATCGCCTTGTAGAACTGGGCGGTGTTGGCTGCCGACACCTGGGCCACGAACGGCGATCCGTGTCCACCGAGGAAGGTCTCTGCCACACCCTTCTTCTCGGTGAGCTTCCCCTGCGAAGAATGACCGAACTGGTTCATGTCGCCGCCGCCGGGCATCGGCGTGGAGTCGGAGTTCTGCCCACCGGTGTTGGAATACACCTGGGTGTCGAGCATCAACATGTTGACGTTGGGCCGGTTCTGAAGCACCACCTTCGACACGTTCTGGAATCCGATGTCGCCCATCCCGCCGTCGCCACCGATGGCCCACACCTTGGGCAACTCGCGGATCTCCAGCGCGGTCATCTCTGAGTCGGTGAGATGCACCAGGTTGTCGTACTCATCGGTGGTCATCGCCGCCTCATCGTCGAGGAGGTGATCGCACAGACGCTCCGGGATCACCGAACGACGGGCGTGGGTGAGGATGAAACCCTCTCCGAGCAGCCAAGAGACAGTGGCCCCGTCCTGGAACAACGAGTTCATCCATGGATACGGGTGAGGGTTGTTGACCGGCGTCGACCCGTAGACGGTGTTGCAACCCGTGTGGGCCCCCATCGCCATCACCGACATGCCGTTTGCGGTCATGCCGTCGACAGCCTGAAGATCGCGGTGGTTGAACGCATCACGCCTCATCACCTGACCGATGGCATCGACGATCTCGGCGTCGGTGATCTTTCCGTGGGCCACGAAGCGGGCTTCGGTGTCTTCGGGGGTGTCGCCACCGAGACCCATCAGCATGTGAGCCACGGACCGGCAGAACAGGGCATGCTCCTCCGGCCTTTTGTCGGCCAGGTCGGCCAGTCGGGCTTCCCCCTCGGCCATCAAGATCTCGGCCTTGGCGGCGAGTCGTTCAGCCTTGGAGTGGAAGAGGGGCCGCATGTACGACTCGGTGAGGGTCGCGAGGGCGTGAAGCACAGTCTTCTCGCCACAGCCCGCGCAGGCACCGTCGCCACTGACCAGCGCCTCGTATTGGCTCCTCAGCATCAGGTGGTTCTTCAGCTGAGCGACGTGTGACTCCTCGGGGTGCTTCGGATCGAATCGCCCGAGGTACTTGGTGGGGGTGTCGGCCAGCATCTGCAAGAAGTTGGTGCCGCTCACGTGGTCGGCGTTGAGATCAGAGGTCTCGTCGGCCATGTAGAGCGCCTGGTGCTCGCCGCACTCGACCACGCACTCTCCACATCCCTTGCAGAGGTCGGACACCATGATCGAGAACAGGCCACCGCTGCCCGCCTCCTTTCGCTCCATCGAACGGAAGATCGGCGCCGTCTTGAAGTAGGCGAATGGCACACGCTTGAACAAGGCCAGGAACTGATCCCGCGCCCGTTCGCCGATCTCGGGGGTATCAGCCACCGCCTGGGTGAGCAGATCGACGAAGGGCTTGAGTTCCTTGTCGGCGATAGCGGTGTTCATCTGGGCCCGCACTGTGGTCTCGAGCGCGGGGACGGCCGCGATCACCGCCCGCCGGTCGTCGAGATCGGTGATGTAGGCGTTAGCGGCAGTCTTGAGGATGGTGTCGATGTCTTGGGCTGTGTTGGGCAACGCCGTGTCGGGGCACGCCGTGATGCAGTCGAGGCACTGGGTGCAGTTCTCCTCGATCCACACCGGCGTTTGACGACGCGACCCGTACTTGCTCGCGGTCGCGCCGGTGGCGGCCGGCATCATGCCCACCGACGACAAGGCCGAGGACGGCTGGTCGTATCCGAGGCCGGCCCGGAATTCGGCGTCGAAGGTGGCGGTGCGGGCGAGCGGCATGCGCACCGGCTGCTCCACCGCGACCACGTCTGACGGCAGGGGTCCGCACACATCGCAGGCCTCGAGCGAAGGCTTGCGCATGGTGGACCGATCGGCGGCATCGATCGGGCCGTGGGGGATTGCCGTGACACGGTCGAGGCCCTCGGTCATCACCACCATGTTGGACTCGACGACCGCGTCGCCGAACCGGCCGAACTTCTTGACGTACTGGGCTCGCACCAACTCGTGGAACTGTTCGTTACTGACCCCGTACTCCTCAAGTATCCCCGACACTGCGAAGAAGGCGCCGAGGAAGGCGTTGCCCTGCATTCTCAACTGGAGATCTTCTCGCGAGGTGGCCGCTTTGGCGATATCGAATCCCGCCAGTGAGTAGACGTGGATCTCGTTGTCGATTATCTGATGGCGGGCATACACGGGGATGCGCTGCCACACCGTCTCGGGATCCTCATCGGACTCGATGATGAAGGTGCCGCCATGACTGATGCCTTCAAGCGGATTGGTGTGGGTGAACGCCTTGGGGTCGCAGCACAACACCACGTCGACATGGCGCAGGTCGCAATTGACCCGGATCCGTTCGGGAGCCGCCACCAGGAAGTACTGGGTGGGCGCACCCTTCTTCTCCGAGCCGTACTTCGGATTGGCAGACACGTGCACAACTTCAGCGGGTCGGCCGAACTCGTCGTATTCCTCATGGCGGTGGGCGACCTCCTCACCGATCTCGCCGATGATCTCGCTCAGGTTCTTGCCCGTGGTGATCATTCCCCAGCCACCGATCGAGTGGAACCGAACCGCGATCGCCCCTTCGGGAAGTAGCGATGGCGTGCGCTCGGAGATCACGGCATGGGGATGATCGATGCCCAGCACGAAGTTGCGTACGCCGTCGTGGGGGCCACGTCCGTCAAGACGCTTTGTCTGGCCGACCGCGAACTCGTAGGCACCGATTGCGTGCTCAGGTCGGAAGTCGCGCGAGCCCAGGCCATAGGTACCCGCAAACTGCACCGGCACTTCGCTGGGGTCGAGAACGGGAACATCGCCGTCGGGGTGCTCGCGCCCTACTTCGACTCCCTTGTTGATCGACGCCCTGATCTCGCGCCCTAGCGGATTGTCGCCCGACAACGGATCGTCGGTGCGCTCCAACACAATGACCCGCTTCTTGCCCCGCAACGCCTCCACCAGCGCAGCCTCGGGGAAGGGGCGCAACACGTTGACGTGGATCGAGCCGACCTTCGCATCGTCGTTCCCACGGAGATAGTCGACTGCGGCTTCCACATTCTCCGCGGCCGATCCGAGCGACACGAAGACGGTGTCGGCATCGTCGCACGAATACTCGCTGATCATGCCGTAACGCCGGCCGGTGAGCCGGGCGAACTCCTCGTAGGCCTCATCGAGGAACCCGGCGACATGATCGGCGAAGTTGCTACGGCGAGCGATGACGCCGTTCATGTAGTGCTCTTGGTTCTGCACCGGACCCAACAACATCGGGTTCTTCAGATCGATCATCCGAGGCACCCGACGACGAGTTGGGCCGAACAGCTCGCACTGGGCGGGCGTGGGACAGTCAATGGTGTCGTCGTGCGCACCGAGGAACTGACGCATCAGTTCGGATTCGTGACGGTAGAAGGTGCGCTCCAAATGAGAGGTGAGAAACCCGTCCTGGATGTTCATGGCCGGGTTGAGTGAGAGCTCCGCGACCCGACGCGCGATCAAGGACTGATCAGCCGCCTGCTGGGCGTCCTTCGCGAACAGCATCATCCAACCCGTGTCGAGAGCCGCATAGATGTCGTCGTGACCACAATGCACGTTGAGCGCATGCTTGGTCAGAGCCCGAGCGGCCACCTCCACCACCAGCGTCGAGAGCTTGCCGGGAGCATGGTAATACTGCTCGAGGCCATAAACCAGGCCCTGCCCCGACGTGAAGTTGACCACCCGTCGGCCCGTCATCGACAGCGCTATCGCGCCGCCCTGCGCCGAGTGCTCACCCTCGGTCTCGATCGCCACCTTTTTGTTGCCGTAGACATCCAGCGCGCCCTCGGCGAAGGCCAACTGGTAGTTCTCCCCCATCTCGGTGGATGGCGTGATCGGATAGAAGACGCCGCCCTGAGTGATCCTCGCCTCGGTGTGGTACGACACCAACTGGTTCCCGTTGGTGGTGATACGGGTACCCGGAAATGGGGGCTTGACGGTCAACACAGCTCCTTCAGTCGCACGTTCTCCTCTTCAAACACCTCGACCCAGCCAACATACTCCCCGTCCGCAGACAACGGCGGTCCGAACCCGAACCACCAGGATCTCTGAGCGCTGGCGCGCGGTGTGCGCGCGTATGCGCTCAGAAAAGCCAGGAGGAGGCAGGACAAATCGGCCCTCTAGGGTTTTCTGAGCGCTGGCGCGCGGTATGCGCGCGTATGCGCTCAGAAAAGCCAGGAAAGAGACCTTCGGTCGGTGGTACGGAATCCGGTTTCGCCGTTGCGGGTTGCCCACGGGATGCGCAAACTCTTGATCCTGGCAATCGCGGTGGTGCTGCTGGCAGCCGCGTGCGGAAGCGATGACGACGGCACCACCGGGTCGGCAGCTGCGGTCGCCGAACCGTCGGACTCCGGCGATGCCGACGACACGTCCGACGAGGGGGTCGAGTCCGAGCCCGACGAGTCGGAGCCGGCACAGACCGAACCGACACCTGACCCCGGCGACTCCACACTCACGTCGACGGTGGCCGACGGGTGGACAGCTACCCCTATCGGCGCAGGCACGAAGCCCTCGCTGGCCCTCGACACCAACGGCGACCCTGCCATCGCCTTCCTGTTCGAGGACATCCCCGAGGGGTTCGTGGCCTACGCCAGCGCTACCGACGGCTGGACGGTCGACCCGCTGACCGAGGGCTACTTCTATGGTCCGATCGGTCTTGCCTTCGATCTCGACAACCAGCCCAACATTGCCTTCCACGACCATCAGGCATCGAGCTTCAGTCAGGATCTCGGCGACCTCACCCACGCTGTACGCAACGGCGCAGGCTGGCAGCTCCAGGCAGCCGCAAGCGAAGGCCACGACGGGTGGGACAGCACCATCGCGATCGGCGCCGATGGGATAGTGCGCGCCGCAGGAATCGATCCGGCCCAGTTCAACCGCGATCCCGGAGTTGAGTACTACGAGTTGGTCAACGGCGAGTGGGTGGTGGAAGAGATCGGCAGCGGACCCACCGACTACGAGTGGAACGTCGACCTCCAGGTTGCCGCCGACGGCACCGTCGCCATGACCTACTTCGCGACCGACAGCGCCGACCTGATCTTCGCCAGCAAGACACCGGGCGGCACCTGGACGCTGGACACGGTGGCTGCCGACGGCGACGTGGGGCGTTTCTCATCGTTCGCTTTCGATGGCGACGGCGCCGCCCACATCACCTACTGGAATGCCGACAGCGCCGAGGTCAGCTACGCCACCAACACGAGCGGATCGTGGGAGACCGCGGTGATCTCCAACCTCGACTCGGTGCAGCCCGGCTTCGAAGGAGCACGCCGCATCACATCCCTCGCTCTCGATCCCGATGGTGGCGTCGTGGTGGCCTACTCCGATACGAGCGGCGTGTGGCTCGCCCGTCGAGGGAGTGACGGTGCCTGGCAGTCCGAGCAGGTCGTCGCCGGTGGCAGCTTGCCCCTCGGCCAGCTCGTGAGCCTCGCGATCGGTGACGACGGCGCGCCGCACATCTCCTACTTCGAGGTGACGGGCAACGCTCCCCTCAGCGGCGAGGTCGTCTACGTCACCAGCGGCTGAGACGACTCCGTCCGGCTCAGACCCCCCGGCAGAATGCTGCGATGTCGCGAGCCGTGTCGCGCGAGATCTCGGGGCAGACCATGGGGAACATCTCGGTGGCGTGCATGGTGCCCATCACTTCACGGCACCGTGCCTCCACTCCACCCTCGAGCAGCAGGCGGTAGAACTCGATGCCCTCGTCGCGCAGCGGATCGCACTCGTTGACACTTACCACCGTCGGTACCATCCCGGCCACGTCGTCAACCGTGGCCAATCCCGGCCACGCCATCGGATCACGCGCCTCCCAGGCCTCGATCCCGTAACCGAGGCGGCCCCGATTACCCGACACATTGATGAAGATCCCGTTGTTCTCGACCGACGACGGGTAGCGATCCTGGGGCCACTCCCCCGCTATGTACGGACAGCATGCGTAGAGGCCCTTGATCAAGCCGAGGTCGTCGTCCTGCTTGAGCCGGAGTCCCGTCGCCAGTGTGAGATTGCCGCCCCCGCTTTCGCCGGCCACCACGATCCGCTCGGCGTCGATTCCGAGTTCGGCATGGTTGGCTGCCAACCACCGCAGGCCGGAGACACAGTCGTTCAAACCGGCCGGATACGGCTCCACCTCGGGGGCCGATGAAGCGACTAGGCAGTTGCGGAAGTCGACCATCGCCACCGCCACCTTGTTGGCCGCGATGATCTTGCCCCACGCCCGATAGTTGCCGTCGAACGCCGACAAAGTGGCCATGCCACCGCCGTGGATGTAGTAGACGCACGGCACCGGTTCGTCGCCCTCGGGCCGGATGAAGTTGATCTTCACCTTGTTGGCATCGGGCGACGATGCGAACTCGAGGGTGCGCCAGGTGAGACCGGCCGACGGGGCGAATTCCTCGGTGTCGCACATCTCCAGCACCGGGGTGAGCGCGGCCCGCGACTCGGCGGCCTCGGGCGTGTTCGACCGGGCCACCAGCTCCTCACGACTACTCGCATCGGGCATGGCGGGAGCGGGGACGAACGCCAGCAGCGCACGCACCCGCGGGTCGAGGCGGCGATCATTTTCGATATCGGGGCCAGTGATCACACTCACGGAGTCTCCAATGCGGCATCTCGGGGTCTGACCCATGTTACGAAGCCAGCCGGACACACATCTATTCGAACTGATCGTGCCGAGCTGACGGGCGGGCCTCACGAGGAGGCCCGCCCGTTGCCCGCAGGATCAGCCGGCCCGGGTGATGGTGACCTCGATGGTCGCTCCACTCCAGTCGTGGATCGAGGGCACAAGATCGCCGATACCGGCCACCCCGGCATGGCGCGTGATCTCACCATCTTCAGCGAGCGCCGGGTTGGTCATGCCCGTTCCGGCGCCCATCGAATCGACACCGGTGAGAGGTCCACACGGCGGCACCAGATCGTCGAAGTCCTCGGTGTCGAGTTCGGTACCGGCGTCGTAGCCGCGGCCCTCGTAGGTCACCGACTGGCCGACCCGCCGCGGCAGGCGCTTGCTGTCGAGACCGGTGAACCCATCGTTGGTGCAGATCAGCATCGACGCAACGGTGATGCGATTTGCACCCGGGTAGGCATTCACCGTGTAGACGCCATCACCGGCGGGGAAGACCGGAGCAGGGGCGGCCAAGACATGACTCACGTCCTCCTGGCCTTCGGCAGCCGCCACGACACCGGGAACGTCTCCGTTCTCAGCCAAGCCCTGAACCGCGCTGCTGGCCTCATCGCCGACGTCGAACAGATCGAAGTCGTGGCCATGGGTGATGATGACGGGCGGGGTGAAGGGCTGACCGCCGGTGAGGTTACTGACCTCTACCTCGTAGACCCTCAGACCGTCTGTGCGGGTGATCGTGATCTTGGCGACCGGGCCGTCCCAGTCGTGGATCGCAGGATCGAGATCGGCGACACCCTCGATGCCGTCGTGGCCGTCGATGTCTTCATCCTCGGCGAGCGCCGGGTTCGACATGCCGGTCCCGGCACCCATCGAATCGACACCGGTGAGGGGGCCACACGGCGGCACCAGATCGTCGAAGTCCTCGGTGTTCAGCTCAGTGCCGGCGTCGTAGCCGTCGGCGTAGACCACCGTGGGTTCGCCGTGTTTGCGGGGCAACCGTAGCGAGTCGATACCCGCGAATCCGTCGTTGGTGCAGATAAGCATCGCTGCGATCGAGAGGCGATTCCGTGAGCGTTCCGAAGTGATCTCGAAGCTCACCGAGGCGCCGGGCAGAACCGGCCCGTCGGCATCGGCCACGACGATCTCATCGACCCGCGGGTCGGCCTGAAGGGCCGCCATGAGGCCCGGGACGTCGCCGTTCTCGGCCAGGCCCTGCACCGCCTCGCTGGCCTCATCGCCCGGAGAGAATATTTCGGTGCGGCGGTGGTGGGTAGCCGCCACCGGAGGGGTGAACGGCTGGCCAATCGTGAGGTTTTCTATCGTCACGAGGTAGCTCCGCTGGTGGGACCCGCTTCCCCCACCCGAAGCGGAAGCCGCCGGGGTCAGGGCCAAAGCCGCCATGAGGCTGATCGTGATGACAGCCCAGACCGGCCGTAGGTAGAATCGTTTCATCGTCATCTTCTCCTAGTGGTTGAGGTGGCGTGTCGGGCACGGCTGGCTTTCCAAGGACGGCCGTGCCCGGCTTCATCATCGCCATATGTCGAAACGCCGCGGGCCTGCCATTGGTTCCCGGACGGCGCGCGGAGGACCAATGGAAGAGATCTCGGTGGAGCAGATGGCACTCGAAAAGTGCCAGTCGGTCTTGGCGGGCTGGCGGGATCGCACGGTCGACGATTTCGAGTTCGACCCGCCCAAGGGTTTCTCGTCGTTCACCATGGGGATCCGGGCTCATCGGCCCAGCGAAGACGGCATCGATCCGCCGGCGGTTCTCTACCGCCACCTCGACGGCAAGGAGAACGCGATCCTCGACTTCTCCACCGAGCAGGCCGTGTTCGGCCTACTCGGCCAGCACGGAATCGCGGCCCGCGCCCACCTGATGGACGACACCTGCCGGGTGGAGGAGTTCTTCGTGGGCCGCACCCTCACTGCCGACGACATCTTCGATCCTGCGATCCAAAAGGGCATCGCCGATGAGCTCTGGCGCCTCCACCACCTCGAGCCCGAGGGCCTCCCCCCCGACACCTTCTTCGATCTGCTCTACGCGAAGTGGGGAGCCATGGCTCGAAGCGTGCTCACCGATCACCGCCACGAGTTTCCCCCTGAGGAACGGCACCTGTGTGAAGAACTCTCGGCCATCCACACCGCGTCGACCATCGAGAAGGTTCGCCGTTGCCTCCCCGACCGGGATCCGGTCTTCTGTCATAACGACACCTACCACGGCAATGTGATGCAGCTGACCGATGGCACCATCAAGCTGCTCGACTTCGAGTTCTCGTGTCGCAATCACATCGCTTTCGACTTTGCCAACCTCTTCGCGGAGACGGTGATGGAGCACGGCTTCGTCGACCCGCCCCACTTCAGGATCGGCGAGCCACGGTTCACTGAGGAAGATCTCGGCTCTCTCATTGGCTTCTATCTCGACAACGCCCAGTTCCACGATTCGGCACGCAGGGACGCCGAGCAAGCCACTCTCGTGGCCGAGACCCGCCGGGCGATCATGCTTTCGGACTACATGTACTCGATGGCCGCGCTTCCGTTGGCGCTCGAACCCATCCAGAAGATCCGCTTCCTCCCCTACGCCCACCAACGCTTCAGCCGCTTCCTGCGGAGTTGGGACGTCGAATTCGCGGCGTCTTGACTACTGGGCCCAGATCCGTTCGAGGATGAGGCTGGTGATGATCTCGTCGGCGAAACCCCGCCCGTGGCCGAGCTCTTGGATCAGATCGTGGAGGTCGGTGGTGGACTCCGCGGCGACCCGCAGGATGTAGTCGGTACGGCCGGTGATGAGCCACGCCTCCACCACCCGTCGGTCATCACGAAAGAATTGGCGCAGTGCTTCGCCATCGGCGCCGTCGCGAACTCTCATCTCCACGATCGTCTCGATCGGCCGCCCCATCGCGGGCTGATCGAGCTGGGCATATATGCCGGTGATGACGCCGGATTCGAACAAACGCTTGAGCCTCACGCCGGTGGCGTTGGGGCTCAGTCCGACACGTGCGGCCAGGTCACGATTGGATTGGCGACCATCTCGTTGGAGCTCACGGAGAATGGTGCGGTCGATCTCGTCCAACACAGGATTTAGTCCCGTCGTAGCTTCCTATCGATTCACTATACAGTGCCCTCTACCGCAGAATGTAGGCGATAATCACAGAAGATAAACCCGAAAGGATCTGACATGGAAACCATGACCTGTACCAGCTGCCACAAGAACCAGCATGTCCACACCGGCCAGATCGTGACGGTCGACGAGGGAAGCTTCCAGACCGTCACCTGGTGGCGTTGCCGGGTATGTGATCAGCTCAGCCCCACCGCACGCACCATCATGCCTGCGGTTTCCGAACTCGCCCTCAGCGCCTGATCCCACAAGGATCCGGCCGATTCACTCAAGCAGTGTGGGCGATCAGGTTTCGGACCTCTCGGGCCGCCACCAGCAGGGTGGTGAGATCAGCAGCTCCGACCGCTCTGATCGCGGCGATCGTCTCGCGGTAGTAGCCGACCTGCACCTCGTAGCGCCGTATCCATCGGGCCACCAGATCATCTGAGTCGTCGTCGGCACAGTCGACGATGAGTTGGGTGGTCAGGGCCCGGTGGTCGGTGTACAAATCGCCGCGCAAGGTGAGCCGGGCCAGCGACGACCATTGGCTGTCGCGGGGAAGATCGAGGATCCGATCGCGTAGCCAGTTGAGCTCGAGCTGATCGGCGATCGTGAAGTGGACCGCGGCAACAGTGGGCAACGCGACCCCGCTGGCCCTGGCCACGTCGGCGATGTCGAGAGCCGCGAGCGACGGCCCCAATGCCGCGACCTGCGCCCCGAGCTCGTCGGGCAGACCCTCGTCTGCCATCTCTCGCTTCGCCAGCTCGAATGCGAGACGATCGGACCCGGCCAGGAACTCGGGCAGATGCTCCACCGTCTCCTGCACCGGCCCGGCCAGCTCCTCGATTGCCGAGGCGGCGCTGAAGGGGAATGGACGGCTACGGATGAGCAGGCGGGTGGCGCGTTCCGCGAGCTGGCGACCGGACAAGTGGATCGCCATCTGGCGGTCGGCGGATAGCATCGCCTCACAGTCGTTGACCTCCCGGCTCAGCTCGT
Organism: Acidimicrobiales bacterium; assembly: GCA_029263215.1. Classification (GTDB taxonomy): domain Bacteria; phylum Actinomycetota; class Acidimicrobiia; order Acidimicrobiales; family Aldehydirespiratoraceae; genus OFTM10. The sequence continues at coordinate 24,867 of JAJCXY010000093.1, read as the reverse complement.
CGAGCTGGAATATTTCCCACGCCGCCATGTGGGCCGCGGCCACGTCGGGACTCGGCGCAGACGTCTCCTGGGTGAGTCGATAGACCAGGGAGGTGCCGCCCCGATCAACCACGACGTTGGAGATCCGGTTGGCGATTATCTCCCGACGCAGCCGGTGGCTCCGGATCTGGTCGGGATAACGCTCCTGCAACGCGGTGGGGAAATAGTTGACCAGAAGCGACACGAAGATGTCGTCGTCGGGGACCTTCGACGCGAGCAGTTCACTGTCGAGCGTGATCTTCGTATAGGCGAGCAGCACGGCCAGCTCCGGCGCCGTGAGTCCCGTGCCGGCCTGACGGCGGTCGACCATCTCCTCTACGTCTGGCAAACGCTCGAGAGCGCGATCGAGCAGGCCTCGTCCCTCCAAGCTCGACATGTAGCGGGCGTGCACCTCCACCATGCTCGCGGCTTCAGCCAGCGCGGTGCTGAGCGCTTGGGTCTGGTTGTAGTTGTTGGCCAACACGAGGGCACCGACCTCGTCGGTCATCTCGGCGAGCAGCCCGTTGCGTTGCTTCTCGGTGAGGTCGCCGGCCGCAGTGACCTGATCGAGAAGGATCTTGATGTTGACCTCGTGATCCGAGCAGTCGACGCCGCCGGCATTGTCGATTGCATCGGTGTAGATGAGTCCGCCCCCGGTTGCGAACTCGATCCGACCCCGCTGGGTGACACCGAGGTTGCCGCCCTCGCCCACAACCTGGACCCTCAGGTCGCGGCCATCGACCCGGATGGTGTCGTTGGCCTTGTCGCCCACCTCGGCGTGGGTTTCGTCGGATGCCTTGACGTAGGTGCCGATGCCGCCGTTCCACAGGAGCTCGACCGGCGCCTTCAGGACGCCGCGGATCAGATCGTCGGGGGTAACCACCTCCGCGTCGAGTCCCAGGGCGTGGCGCGCCGGCACACTGAGCTCGATCGATTTCGCCGAGCGGGAATAGACGCCACCGCCCTCGGAGATGAGATCGAGGTCGAAGTCCTCCCAGCTCGACCGCGGCAGAGCAAACAATCGCGCCCGCTCGGCATGAGTGGCCGCAGCGTCGGGATCAGGATCGATGAATACATTGCGGTGATCGAACGCCGCGATCAAGCGAGTGTGTTCCGACAACAGCATCGCGTTGCCGAACACGTCGCCCGACATGTCGCCGATGCCCACCGCGGTGAACGGTTCGGACTGGACGTTGCGGCCGAGCTCGCGGAAGTGCCGCTTCACCGACTCCCACCCGCCGCGGGCGGTGATCCCCATCGCCTTGTGGTCGTAGCCGTTGGAGCCGCCGGACGCGAAGGCGTCACCGAGCCACATGTTGCGGCTGATCGCCAGCTCGTTGGCGATGTCGGAGAAGGTGGCGGTGCCCTTGTCGGCCGCCACCACCAGGTAAGTGTCGTCGCCGTCGTAGCGCACGGTGCGATCGGGAGCGACGACTTCTGAGCCAACCAGGTTGTCGGTGATGTCGAGCAGAGCCGACACGAACAACTGGTAGCAGATCACGACCTCTTCACGAAGGGAGGCCGGGTCGGCGTCGGTGGGTGGGCGCTTCAGCACAAATCCGCCCTTCGCTCCGGAAGGCACGATCACCGCGTTCTTCACCATCTGGGCTTTGACCAGGCCGAGCACTTCGGTCCGGTAGTCCTCCAGCCGATCGGACCAGCGCAGCCCACCTCGAGCAACTGCTCCGGAGCGCAGGTGCACGCCTTCGAATCTCGGTGAGTAGACGTAGATCTCGTACTGAGGGCGGGGTTCGGGCAGATCGTCGATCGTCTTCGGGTCGAGCTTGAACGCCAGGTACGGCGGCGCGTCGCCGTTGTCGCGTTCGAGAAGCTGGAAGCAGTTGGTGCGAAGAGTGCTGGTGATCAGATTGTGGAATCGACGAAGCAGCCGGTCCTGATCGAGGCTGGTGACGTTTTCCACCCGAGCAAAAAACTTCTCGTTGATCGCGGCCGACGCTTCCTCACGATCGTCTCGGTCGGGATCGAAACGGGCGCCGAAGAGCTCCACCAACAACCGCGCCGCGTCGGCATGATCAACGAAGGTGTTTTCCACGAAACGGCGCGTGTATCCCAGCCGGGCCTGATGCAGGTAGCGGGCGTAGGCCCTCAGTATCCCCACTTCTCGGGGACCCATCCCCGCGCTCAACACGAGCCGATTGAGACCGTCGTTGGACTCATCCCCGCACCAGACCGCGTCGAATGTCTGCTCCATCAGCTCGGCCACTTCACCGAAGTCGAGCTGAAGATCGGGGTACTCGAGCCAGAAGTCGTAGATCCAGATCGCGTCCTGCCCCTCGGGATGCACCTCGTAGGGCCGCTCGTCGATGACCTCCACACCCAGGTTGGAGAGGGTGGGCATGACCGCAGTGAGCGAAACTCGTTCGCCGCGCCGGTAGAGCTTCAGCTTGAACGCATTCCTGGGTTGACCCGGCTCTCGATAGACATTGAGGCTCAGTTGGCCGTTGTCGCCCAGATTCTCCATCTGTTGGACATCGGCGATAGCGATGCGAGGCGAGAACGCGGCCTGGTAATCCTGGGAGAAAGCGCGTCCGTAGGCGCGGCCGAGTCCGACACCGATGTGCTCGCCCTCTTCTCGCACCAACTCCGCCAGGAAGTCGTCATGCCAATCTCGCAACAACTCCTCGATCCGCGCCTCCAGGGCAGGCACGTCGACCACAGCTACATGGCCGCTGTCGACCCGAAGATGAAAAAGCGTGCGCGACAGCACGCTCTGCGATATGTCGGTACTCCAATCCGCGCTCGACCCTCCATAGGCCTCGAGCAATAGATCCTGGATGCCGGTGCGGGCCACCGTGTTGTAGCGATCGCGGGGCATGTAGACCATCACTGTCACGAAACGGCCGAAGAGTTCGGACCGGGCGAAGACCCGCACCCGGCGCCGCTCCTGCAGAGCAGCGATCCCCATCGCGATCTCGAACAGTTCGTCGGTCTCGATCTGGAACAACTCGTCGCGGGGGTAGGCCTCCAGGATGGCTCGAAGGGCCTTCTCATCGTGGCCACCGGGCGGGTAGCCGGCCCGCTCCAGGACCTCACGCGCCAAGCGCCGCAGGCGAGGGACGCGTGTGACCGACTGGGAGTAGGCCTCGATCGTGTAGAGCCCGAGGAAGCGGCGTTCACCGCTGACCTCACCGGCCTCGTTGAAGGTCTTCACGCCCACATAGTCGAGATGCACGGCTCTGTGGATGGTGGACTTGGAGGTGGCCTTGGTGATATTGAGCAGCACCGGCGCCGTGGCCCGGGCCTGCACCTCTGGCGCCATCTCGCTCAGGGGCCGACCGCGCGGCTGCTCTCCGTTCTTCGACTTCAGAATGCCGAGCCCGGAAGCGGGGTCGGCGGTGAGCCGGTCGTCGCCGAGGCTGTATTCGCGATAGCCGAGGAACACGAAGTTGTTCTCGGCGAGCCAGCTCAGCAACTCGTAGGCCTCCTCCACTTCCGCATTCGGGATCGGTGGGGCCTCGTCCAGCAAGCCATCGGCGATGTCGCGCATCTTCTGGCGCATCGCCGGCCAGTCCTCCACCGCAGCCCTCACGTCGCCCAGCACCCGAAACAGATCTTCCTCGATGGACTGGATCTGGTCTGGTTCGGTCTGGCGATCGATCTCGATCGAGATGAAAGAAGCCTGGCCGGCCCCACTGCCCTGGTGATCGCGAGGATCTGCGAACCCCCCACCGTCGGGACGCAGATCGATGAGGATCGGATGTATGGCCAGATGGATACCGAGCTGGAGCCGACTCAGCTCCATGGTGACGGAATCGACGAGGAAGGGGAGGTCGTCGGTGACGAGCATCACGATGGAGTGGTCGCTCTCCCAACCGTCGACATCGATCTTCGGATTGATAAGCACAACCCTCGGCGACCCCGATTCCCACTCCGCCCCTATTCGAGCATGTTCAGCCGCCCGGCCGAACAGATCCTCGATACGCCGGTCGAGCAGGTCGGCCCCGCCGACATGCGCGAAGTAGCACCGCAGGAACGCCTCATCGACACTGGAGCCAGACCCGGCGACAACGCTGCCATAGGCGACAACGCGGTCGATGACCTCCGCGGTCGCCCGGTCTCCCATATTGAGATCAGCCATCCCCGCCGACGCTACTAGTTCGAAGCCACCACAGGCCGATGCCGGGATGATTTGACCCAGGCCCCGTCGACTAGCCCTGCGCGGCCTGCCAGGCGAGGTAGGCAGCGTGGGCCGAGACCTTGTCGGCATCCATGGCCTCATCGGCATTGGCGGCGATCTCAACGGCCTCTGCTGCGAACTCCGCTATCCGCGGCGACTCTTCGCCAACGAGCCCCTCGAACAGTTCGAGTGGCCGCGCCTGGAGGGAGACACCGGGACGGTGGATCAGGGCGTAGGCGATGCTGTCGGCTGCGATCTCAGCACCCCTCGAGCCGTGGTCGATGGCCCGGTCGCTCCACGACTCTGCCCCTACCTGATCCAGAAAGGCGGCCCGGTCGTCGTTGTCGAGTGTGAACTGCTCCCACGCATGACCGATCTCGTGAAATACGAGGAGCTCACGGTCCGAGCAGAGGTCGATCACCGCGATATCGCCTTCCCGGTGATACAGGCCGTGGTGGCCGTCGCAGCCGCTGAAGTCGTCGTGGATCCGGATGTCGAGGTCGGGAAGCTCCATGGAAGCCGAAACGAATCGTTCGACCGCGGCGAGCACTACCTGCTGTTCGGCGGCCAAGCCCCCTTCGAGGGTCACCACCGGGGCAAGCGTGGTAAGTGGCCGGAGCTCGGATGAAGCCTGAAGTGGCGCCGGAAACAGGCCCATGACGATCGATGTCGCGGCGATGACTGAGATGAGGATTCGGTGCATGGAGGCACCGTCTGAAATTCACCTTTCTCAGTGCCTATAGGGAACTTGCGGTCCCGCCGCTCAATAAGAAAGGTGCTGCAAGTTGACTGAAAGTTCGCCCGATCAGGGTCACCAGAGCCGGCTTCGGGCCGGACAACTACGCTCAGGCGATGAGGGGAGCCCGGGGGATGGATTTTCGACTTCTCGGACCGGTCGAAGTGATCGATGACGGCGCGCCTATCGATCTCGGCCCCAGAAAGCAGCGGGCCCTACTGTGCCTGCTCCTGCTTCACGCCAACCGGGTGGTGACCACCGACCGGATCCTGGAGGATCTCTGGGGTGACGACGCCGGCGACAAGGAACGGGCGCTCTGGACGGTGATCTCTCGGTTGAGGTCCGCAATCGAGCCGGACCGCGACGGCCACGGCGAGAGCAGCGTGCTACTCACCCGCGACCACGGCTATGTCCTCCAGCTCGATCCTTCCTTGATCGACCTCAACCGCTTCGAGGCCGAACTCCAGCAGGCCCGGCAGTTGATCCAGAGCGACCCCAGCTCGGTCACGGCTCACATCGACGAGATGCTCTCGCTCTGGCGTGGCGACCCGTGTGGTGAATTCCACGACGAACGTTTCGCCCACCTGGAAGTGCCCCGCATCGAAGAGATGCGTCTCGAGGCATTCGAGATCCGCGCCGAGGCCGAACTGCGCCAGGGCCGAGCCCGTGAGCAGATCGGCACCCTCGAGACGCTGGTCTCCCAACACCAGTATCGGGAGCGGTTCGTGGCCCTACTGATGCGCTCCCTCTATCAATCGGGCCGGGCCGCCGACGCACTCCGGGCCTTCGACCGTCATCGGCGAACCATCGGCGACGACCTGGGGATCGAACCCTCGCCGGAGCTCCGTCGCCTCGAAGAACAGATCCTTCTCCACGACCCGGTGATCGGCGACCGGCGCCGCGAAACGACCCTGGGGGACACCGTTCGCCAGAACCCGTTCAAAGGCCTGCGCTCCTTCGGCGAGGACGATGCCGACGACTTCTTCGGTCGGGACCATCTCGTCGCGGACGTAATCCGCCGCCTCGATCAGGGTGACCCGCTCGTCGCCCTCGTCGGAGCCAGCGGATCAGGCAAGTCGAGCGCGGTACGGGCCGGCGTCGTGCCGGCGGTGCGCAAGGCCGCGATAGCCGACTCCGACGGCTGGCTCGTCGCCCAGATGACTCCGGGCTCGCACCCACTCGTGGAACTCGAGGCAGCTCTGCTGCGGTCGAGCCTCGACGCCCCCGACTCACTCAAGCAGCAGCTCGCGGAGCCGGAAGACGGACTGCTGCGGGCGGCGCTACGCGTACTCCCCGATGAGGGTCGCCTGCTATTGGTGATCGACCAGTTCGAGGAGCTGTTCACCCTCGTGGAGGCCGAGGACGAGCGACAGGCGTTCATCGAGCTGCTCGGCCCCGCCCTCGATGACCCTCGCGGGAGGGTGATGGTGTTGCTCACGCTGAGGGCCGACTTCTACGAGCGTCCCCTTCGCTACCCCGATCTGGCCTCACGGCTCGGAGAGGGGATCGTCAACGTCTCCGCCCTGTCCACCGACGAGCTCGAGACGGCTGTGGCCGAACCGATGCGGCGAGCCGGTGTGGCGATGGAGCCGACCCTTCTCGCCAGCCTCCTCACCGATGTGATCGGGCAACCCGGCGCCTTACCTCTCTTCCAGTACACGCTCACGATGCTGTTCGACCGGCGAGAGGCCGATGTCGTCACCCTCGACGCCTACAACGCGATGGGCGGTATTCGTGGCGCCCTAGCCCAGCGGGCCGAGGACCTGTGGTCCGAGCTGAGTGACGATGAGCAGATAGCAGCGCGCCAGCTCGTACTACGTCTCGTCACCATCAGCGGCGAACGGGACTGGAGTAGACGACGGGTTCTGGCATCGGAACTCACGTCGATGCCGGGCGACCTCGTCGCCACCCAAAGGGCGATCGAGGTTTTCGGCAACCAACGCCTGCTCGCCTTCGATCGCGATCAGATCTCCGGCTCCCCCACCGTCGAGGTGGCCCACGAGGCCCTTCTCACCGAGTGGCCTCGTCTGCGGGGCTGGATCGATGAGGCCGGCAGCGACATCGTCCGCCACTCCACCCTCGTGGCGGCCATGAACGAGTGGAATACAGCCGACCGCAACCCCGACTATCTGCTCGCCGGTCAGCGCCTGGTCGACTATGAAAGCTGGGCCGACACCGCCACGCTCGATCTCACCGCGGCCGAGCAGACCTTCATCCGGGAGTCGACGGCCGCCCGTGACGACGCCGACCGCGACGAAGCCGATCGGTCCGAACGGGAGAAGACCATGGCCGGTCGGGTGCGGCGTCGCACCTACGGGTTGGTGGTCATCGTTGTCACCCTGATCGCCGGCGGAGCTGCCGCCTGGCTCTTCGCCGGCGGAGACCCCCTCCCCCAAGTGGCTTACGCGGCAGGCCCGTTCGGTGAGGACGCTTCCGTCGAGGTGCAAATGCGAGCTGGATGGGCGCAAGCTCAGAGGCAACTCGACTTCGAAGCCATTCTCCTGGAGCCGATCAGCGATACGGCGGAGGAGATCGATGCCTTGGCCGATAGCGGTCCCGATCTCATCGTCTCGAGTCAGGAAATCGTCGACGTCATTCCCCCGGTCGCGATTGCCCATCCCGACACCCAGTTCGTGGCCTTCCACAACTTCGCCGTCGACTTCGGCATCGACAATCTCACCACCATCACGATCGACTCCGCCGAGGGATCGTTTCTGGCCGGGGCTGCGGCCGCCCTCACCACCGAAACCGGTGTCATCGGTTTCCTCGGCGGCTGGCAGGACATCATCGACCAGTTCCGCGCCGGCTACGAAGCCGGTGCCCGCCACATCAACCCCGACATCGAGATCGAGTCGAGATTCCTGGTCACCGACGGGGATAGCACCGTTTTCGGCAGGCCGGCCCAAGGGGCGGAAGCCGCCCGAGAGCTCTATAGCGCAGGCGCGGATGTGGTGTTTCAAGCAGCAGGCAATTCCGGGGATCTCGTCCCCTCCATGGCCGAAGAGATGACCGAGCCCGGAGGCCCGAAGCGGTGGGCGATCGGGGTGGACACCGATCAATGGCTCGCGGTGGACGGGAGCATACGCGACCACGTGCTCACATCGATGATCAAGCGCAACGACTTCGCTATTCGCGTGAGTATCGAGCGATTCATGTCAGGCGAGCTGGAGTCCGGGGTGATCTCCCTCGGGCTCCGCGACGGTGCCGTCGGTTACTCCACCTCCGGCGACAATCTCACCGCTGCAACCATCCGGAGACTCGACGAACTCACCCGCGAGGTCGTCGACGGCGCGATAGTCGTGCCCGACATCCCCGATGCCCCACCCACCATCAGTCCGCCTGCGGACGTCAAAGTGACAGTGATCTGGGACGGCACCAGCTGCACCGTCGGTTCCGGCGCTTCAGCAGTGAGCGTGGGCGACGTGCTGCGAGTCGACTTCGAGAATCGCTCCGATCGCCCTTGGTTCGTGCAGGGCTTCCGCGGTGCCCCCACCCAAGGGCAAGCGGTCCTCAATCTGGCGGCTGAGCCAGAAAGCGGCAACTCCGGCACGATGAATGTCACCAGAGAAGGCCCGAGGACGCTGGCCTGTACCGACTTCGAAACCGCCCCCGTGGTCGCCACGGTGCTGGATGTCGAGCAGCCAGATGCCGATTCGATCACGGGAACGCTCACCATCCACGCCGACGGGTGCACCTACAACGGCGCGACCTCGGTTCCGGTCGGCTCGAAGATCATCGTCGACACTGTCCGAGGGTCTGATGTCGACGCGGGCATATTCTTCGCCGACAGCGGGCAGCCTGTGGGTTTCTGGAACCTCGGACCCGACGAGGAGGGACTCATCGGGCTGAGCCTGGTTCCGCCCGCCACGCAAATCGCGGTCGGCTGCCTCCACGACAGCAAGGCTCCCGAGGCCATAATCATCGACGGTTGAAACTCGTCGCGCACTAGCTTGGCGGGGTGGGATCCATCCAAGTCAGCCATCTCGGATGGTCCATTCCCGGCGGCCAGACCCTTCTCGATGATGTGTCGTTCCGGGTGGGCGAGGGCGACCACGTAGCCCTCGTCGGTGCCAACGGCGCGGGCAAGACCACGATGATGCGGCTCCTCGCAGGCACCGCCACCGCCGAGACCGGCACCATTTCTGTCCAGGGCTCGCTCGGGGTGATGACCCAGCTGGTCGGATCACTCGACGTCACCACCACGGTCCGCGATCTCTACCTCTCGCTGGCCAACCCCACGATCCGCGAGGCGGCCGAGCGTCTCACCCGAGCCGAGGCCCGCATGGCCGACGGCTCCGACGACGGCATGAGGTACGCCGCTGCGCTCGAGCACTGGGAAAGTGCCGGCGGCTACGACCACGAGGTGCTGTGGGAGGAGTGTGCTCACCGGGTGGTCGACCTGCCCTGGCGGGAGATCGAGGCCCGCCCCATGTCGACCTTCTCCGGCGGCGAGCAGAAACGTATGGCCTTGGAACTTCTCCTGCGTTCCGAACATGATGTGCTCCTGCTCGATGAGCCCGACAACTTCCTCGACGTTCCCGGCAAGGAGTGGCTCGCGGAGCGCCTCCAGGCGAGCTCGAAGACGATCCTGTATGTGAGTCACGACCGCGAACTCCTGGCCGAGACATCCAACAAGGTCGTCACCCTCGAAGCCAAGAATGCCTGGACCCACGGTGGGTCGTTCGCCACCTGGCGCGAAGCCCGCGAGCATCGGATCGCGCTCATGAGCGATGAGCAACGGCGCTGGGCGGAGGAGCGCAAGCGTCTGGTAGCCCACATGCGCGAGCAGAAACGTAGGGCCGCGATGAGCGACGCCAATGCGAGTCGGGCCCGTGCCGCGGAGACCCGTCTGCGCCACTACGACGAGGCCGGGCCACCTCCTGAACTGGCCAAGGAGCAGCACATCGACATGCGCCTGGAGGGCAGTCGCACCGGCAAACGCGTCGTCATCGTCGAACAGCTGGAGCTCACCGACCTCACCTACCCCTTCGATCTCGAGATCTGGTTCGGCGAGCGGGTGGCGGTGGTGGGCCGCAACGGCACCGGTAAGTCGCACTTCTTGCGCCTGCTCGGTGGTAGCGATGTGGCCCATGTGGGCGAATGGCGCCATGGTGCCCGGGTGGTGCCGGGCCTGTTCAACCAGACCCACGACCATCCCGAGCTCAGAGGCAAGGTGCTCATCGACATCCTCGCCAAGCGCGACATCATGCGGGGACCCGCAATGTCGCGCCTGAGCCGCTACGAGCTTCAAGGTGCCGCCGAGCAGACCTTCGAAACCCTCTCAGGAGGCCAGCAGGCCCGATTCCAGATCCTCCTGCTCGAAATCGACGGGGTCAACCTGCTCCTGCTCGACGAGCCCACCGACAACCTCGACGTTGCTTCGGCCGAAGCTCTCGAAGCCGGTCTCGAAATGTTCGAGGGCACCGTCGTCTGCGTGACCCACGACCGCTGGTTCCTACGCACCTTCGACCGCTTCATCGCATTCAGCGAAGACAACGAGGTCATCGAGATCGACGACCCTGCTAAGGCCTGGACCGACTAGTCGTAGGCGTCCTGGCGGGCGCTACTTGTTCTGCCCCGGGGCGGTCTCACGGCCGTTGCCGTTGGACTGGGGACCGTTCTTGTCGTGGCCGCGGCCACGGGTACCAGGCTCGTCGGTAGCCCCATCCGACCTGGGATCGGCGTCGGTTGCTGGCGCGGCATCGGCTCGCTCGGAACCGGGTCCGTCGCCTTCACCGCAGTCGGACTTGGCGGCCTCGCCCACCCGCCGGCCGGGACCATCGTCGGATTCTGTGACCTTGTCCTTCGCCACCGCCGATGCGAAGTCGCCGTGATTGGTGGCGGCGTCGCAGAGGATCTCGAGTTCCTTTCCGTCGAGTCCGTCGGTGGGATCGACACCGGGGACCGACTCGACCCGCACCGATGGCGCATCATTGCTTTCGGGTGTGACCGCGTCATCATCGGACCCCTCCGAGGAGTCGGTGATGGCAGCAGTATCGATGTCGGGTGCGATCTCGTCGATGATCAACTCAGGACCATCGTCGCCGCCGGTGTCGAGCAACTCGAACCCCACCGTGGTGGCCGCGGCCACTCCCGCCAGACCCAGCACCGCGGCCGACGCGGCGATGGCCGTGCGCCGTGCGATTCGAGCGGTGAGGCCATTACCACCGGCGCTGATCAGTATCGGCGCCGCACCATCGACCACCTCGATGGCCGGAGCATGGAGGTCGGCGAGCGTTTCGCCGAGCAGGGTATGAACGTCGGCCACCTCGCCACGCGCTGCGGCGTCGATGATCGCCTCAGCTTCCTCGGGGGTGATCTCGCTCATGTCTTACAGATCGCCGGCAGGGTCATGGGCGTTACACGACCGACGAGATTTGTGGATCTCGTGGCTCGGTGAGTAGGTCGGGCGAATCATGCAGGATCTGCTGCACGGCTTGGAGGCCACGGTGGCTGAGCACCCTCACGTTGGCTTCGGTGATCCCCAGAAGCTCGGCCACCTCCTGAACGGAAAGCCCACCGAGGATACGCAGAGCCACGACTTCGGCCTGGCGAGTGGGTACCTGCGCGAGCACACCCGCAGCCCAATCGGGCCCGTCCAGGAAGGTGTCGGCCCCGGGAACGGCATCGACATCGCGAGCTTCAACCTCTTCGATCCCCGCAACCCGGAGGGGTCGGCGGGTGGCCCGCCGTACCTCATCGACGAGTCGGCGACGGGCGATCGTGAACAACCAACGCCGGAAGTCGGCTCCGTCACCGCTGAAATTGTGCAGCGATCGAGCCACCGACTCCCAGGTGGCTGCGGCCACATCGTCGGCGGTGGCGGGGGCGACCGTGCGCAGATACCGCGTCAAGGAGGGGTGGTAGGTGGCGAACACCACGTCGAAGGCACGCTGGTCGCCGCCGCGGGCCTGATCGATGACCGACTCGGGCACCGCGGCCGGCGAGCGGGGGGCGCCGGACTCGGCCGACCCCGGCGCGTCGCTATCGCTCGTGTCTGCCGTTCCCATTCCAGAATTCCCGATTCGGCCCAAAGCCCGCGCGGTCACCATAATGCCCGACTTCACCACTGTCTGCGGTCCTACAGATCCTTGCATCGGCCCGACCATGCTCAGAGTTGACCGATTCATGGGTCGTCCGACCCATCCGGCACGGTGGCGGCCCACTCAGTCTCGTCAGGAATCCGCAGTGGCCCTTCTCCCCCCACCGCTAGCCTTGGCGCCCATGAGTGACGCCTCCCCCGACGGGAACACCGCGCCGTATCCGCACGTAGAGAGTCCGGACCTTCCGGCCATCGAGCGGCGCATTCTCGACCGCTGGAAGACCCGAAAGACATTCGAGGCATCGGTCGAGCAGCGTCCGGTCTCCGACGAGTACGTCTTCTACGACGGCCCCCCGTTCGCCAACGGACTCCCGCACCACGGCCACCTCCTCACCGGCTACGTGAAGGACGTCGTCCCCCGCTACCAGACGATGAAGGGCAAGCGGGTCGAGCGGCGCTTCGGTTGGGACTGCCATGGGCTCCCGGCCGAGATGGAAGCCGAGAAGGAACTACCGGTGGCGGGGCGGGCATCGATCATCGAATACGGCATCGAGCGCTTCAACGACCACTGCCGCACGTCGGTGCTGAAATACACCAAGGAGTGGGAGAAGACGGTTACCCGCCAGGCTCGCTGGGTCGATTTCGAACACGACTACAAGACCATGGACATCGACTACATGGAGTCGGTGATGTGGGCCTTCAAGCAGCTATGGGACAAGGGCCTCATCTATCAGGCCAACCGAGTGCTGCCCTACAGCTGGGGCGCCGAAACCCCCTTGTCCAACCACGAAATCCGTCTCGACGACGCCACCCGCCCCCGCCAGGACCCTGCGGTCACCGTGGCGTTCGAACTCGATAGCACCACCGGCATCCCCACAGGCGAGGGCGATGACGGCGCGGTCGCCATCCTTGCCTGGACCACCACCCCGTGGACCCTTCCCTCCAACCTCGCTCTCGCGGTGGGCCCCGATCTCGACTACGCGGTCATGCTCGACGCCGACGGGTCGCGCTACATCCTCGGCGAGGAAGTACTCGAGAAATACGCCAAACAGCTCGAGGATGCCGAGAGGGTCGGCACCATCACCGGCCACGATCTCGTCGGCCGCACCTACCGGCCCCTGTTCCCCTACTTCGCCGACATGGCCGAGGTCGATCCCGAGCAGGCCCACCACGGCACCAACCGCTCGTTCGTCGTGCTCGCCGCCGACTTCGTCGACACCACCGAAGGCACCGGCGTCGTCCATATGGCCCCCGGCTTCGGTGAGGACGATCAGCGCCTCGGAGAAGAAGCGGGCATCGGCATGGTCGTGCCCGTCGACGACTCCGGCCGCTTCACCGACGACGTGGTGGAGTGGGCCGGCGAGAACGTGCTCGAGGCCAACTCCGGCATCATCAAGCACCTACGCGAGACCGGCCAACTAGTCCGCCACGACAGCATCACCCACAACTACCCCCACTGTTGGCGCACCGACACGCCCATCATCTACAAGGCGATGCCTTCCTGGTACGTGAAGGTCACCGACTTCCGCGACCGCCTGCAGGAAACCAACCAGGAGATCAACTGGGTCCCCAACCACATCCGCGACGGCCGCTTCGGCATGTGGCTCGAAGGGGCACGCGACTGGTCGATCTCCCGCAACCGTTTCTGGGGTTCACCGATCCCGATCTGGATCAGCGACAACCCCGAATACCCGCGCACGGAGGTGTACGGCTCGCTCGATGAGCTCGAGGAGGCCTTCGGGCATCGGCCCACCAACCTCCATCGGCCCTATATCGACGAGCTGGTTCGGCCCAACCCCGACGACCCCACCGGCCAGTCGATGATGAGGCGGGTGCCGGAGGTGCTCGACTGCTGGTTCGAGTCGGGTTCGATGCCGTTCGCCCAGGTCCACTACCCGTTCGAGAACAAGGACTGGTTCGACGAGCATTTTCCGGCCGATTTCATCGTCGAATACATCAACCAGTCGCGGGGCTGGTTCTACACGCTTCATGTGCTGGCAGGCGCCCTGTTCGATCGACCCGCGTTCCAGAACGTGATCGTTCATGGCGTTCTCAATGCCGAGGACGGCACCAAGCTGTCGAAGAAGCTCCGCAACTACACCGAGCCCGAACTGATCTTCGACCGCCAGGGGTCCGACGCCCTGCGCTGGTATTTCATGGGCGCCAACATCGTGCGCGGTGGCGACATGCGGATCTCCGACCAGGGCATCGACGATGTCGTGCGCCAGGTGATCCTGCCCATCTGGAATGCCTATTCGTTCTTCACGCTCTACGCCAACGTCGAGGGCCACACCGCCACGTTTCGCACCGACTCCACCGAGCTCCTCGACCGCTACATCCTCGCCAAGACTCGCTCACTGATCGCATCGGTCGAGGGCCGCATGGACTCCTACGACCTGCCGGGTGCGGCCGCGGAGATCCAGAGCTTCATCGATGCCCTCAACAACTGGTACATCCGCCGCAGCCGAGGGCGTTTCTGGGGCACCGAGAGCGGACACGCCGACGATGCGGGTCTCGACACCCTCTACACCGTGCTGGTTTCCCTTCTCCAGGTGGCGGCACCGTTCATGCCCATGATCACCGAGGAGATCTGGGCCGGGCTCACCGGTCCCGATGCCGACCAACCCGAATCGGTTCACCTCACCGACTGGCCCTCACTCGACTCCTACCCCAACGACGAGGCTCTTGTTGCCGCAATGGACCGCCTGCGAGATGTCGCCTCCACAGGCTTGCGCCTCCGCGAGGACCAGGGTCTGAGGGTGCGGCTCCCCCTTGCGTCGGTCACCGTGGCCGGACACGACGCGTCGACCCTCGAGCCCTTCGCCGACCTTCTCGCCGACGAACTCAACGTGAAGACGGTGAAGGTCACCGAGGAGATCGGCGACCTGGCCACCTTCATCCTCCGACCCGATGGCAAGGCGCTCGGCCCTCGTCTGGGCAAAGACGTACAGACAGTGTTCGGTGGAGCCCGCAGCGGCAACTGGACCGCCAACGACGATGGCACCGTCACCGTGGCGGGCCACGTACTGGCGGCCGACGAATACGAACTGGCTCTGGAGTCGCCCGAAGGGGTGGTTGCGGCGGCTCTGCGCTCCAACGATGCCGTGGTGACCCTCGACACCGATGTCACCGACGAACTGGCCGCGGAAGGACTCGCTCGCGATCTCGTGCGCGAAATCCAGAACGCCCGCAAGGCCGAAGATCTCGTGGTGACCGACCGCATCGATGTGTGGATCGACTCTCCGGCCGACAAGGTCGCGGCGGCGATTACCCGCCACGAGGCCTACATCGCCGAACAGGTCCTGGCCACCAGCATCACGATCGGCGACGGCAACGGCCAACACCGCGTGCACGAAGCAAGGATCGACAATCAGGTCCTGAAGTTCTCGCTCGCTGCCCGCTGACCCTCAGGTGCTGGTGGGCCGGTCGTCGGCCTGCCACTCGGGGAAACCTCCGAGCAACCGCAGGGCGCTGCGATCGTGGTCGGCCAGCACGCGCACGGCGTCGTCGGCAAAGACACAGTAGGGACCCCGGCAGTAGGCCACGATCTCCACATCATCGGCCAGTTCGTCCACCCTTTGGGCCAGCTCTTCGATCGGGATCGACAGGGCACCCGTGATGTGGCCGGCGGCGTATTCGGTGGAGTTGCGCACATCTATCACCACCACGCTTCCGTCGTCGATGCGTTGGGTGAGCTCGTCCTGGTCGATGGTCTCGAGCTGGGAACGATCTCCGAGGTATGCCGCCGCGAGCACGTCGAGTTCGGCAGTGTGGGTGGCGGCGACGTCGCGCATCGCGGCCCACAGCTCCCTCACTCGGTCTGACGCGAGCCGGTAGTACACCCTGGTGCCTTCGCGACGAGTGGCCACCAACCCCGACTGGGCGAGGGTTCGCAGATGAAACGACGTGTTGGCCACACTCTGGGAGATCTCGGTGGCGAGATCATCGACGCTTCGCTCGCCTTGGGCCAACACATCAACGAGTTCGGCCCGCCGCCCATTACCGAGGGCCTTGGCGACCTCGGAAAACCCATCGAACAGGGCGTTCTTGGCGGCTCGATCTCCCATGAAGGCCACACTAACACTCATATTCAAGGAACTGCTTGACAATGGATGAGGTCTTGAGACAAGATCAAGCCGCTCTTTGTCAAATACTTGTTTGAGGATCACCCGATGAACACCGCCACCCTTCCCGCCACCAGCAGCAACTTCACTTCGCTCAAGAAGGTGCTCACAGACCCCGGCCGCGATCGCAGCACCAATCTGCTTCAGCTCCAGGGGTGGCGCGGTGACAAGCTCGACGAGTCGGCTCGCACCGCGGCCTTCGCCCACAAGCTCGCACCGGCGGCGTGTGGCATCCTCAGCCTCATCGCCGCGGTCACCGGATCCATGGCCCTCGTGCTCGCTACCCTCGCCACCGCACTCATCGGCGTCGTGGCCCGCAACCACCCGTTCGAATCGGTCTACAACGCCATCGCCCGTCGAACCGGCCGCCAGGCGATGCCGGCCAATCGGGCCGCCAAGCGATGGGGCTGCGCGGTGGGATCAGCCTTGCTCGGCGGCGCGGTCATCGCGTGGAGCGTCGGCCTCGGCATCCTCGGCACTGTTCTGCTCATCGCCCTCGGCTCGCTGGCCACGTTCGTTGCCGTCACCGGCGTCTGCGTCCCCTCGATGATGTTCGTCCTCCTCTTCGGCGCCGAGCGCAGCACCCGTCGGTGCCTGATCAACCTCGATGGCTGAGAGTCCTGGCCCGACCGACACCGCTGAAGGGCCTCGCCTCGGCCTGAAGGAGAACCTCGCCCAGTTCTCCCTCCTGGTCGGGGTGAACGCCCTCGTGGGGGGAATGATCGGCCAGGAGCGCACGGTGCTCCCCCTGTTGGCGGAGGCAGAGTTCGGCGTGAGCGCTCTCAGCGCCACCCTCACATTCATCGCCGCCTTCGGCGTGGTGAAAGCAGCGACCAACTTCGTGGCGGGAACCCTCTCGGATAGGCACGGCCGTAGGCCGGTGCTCATAGCCGGATGGCTGATCGGAATACCGGTGCCCCTGATGTTGATATGGGCGCCCACGTGGGGCTGGGTCATCGCCGCCAACGTCCTACTCGGAGTCAACCAGGGACTCACCTGGTCGACCACGGTGATCATGAAGATCGACCTCGCCGGCCCCCGCCGCCGCGGCCTCGCCATGGGACTCAACGAGGCGGCCGGCTACGGAGCGGTGGCCGTCACCGCTCTCGCCACCGGCTTCATCGCCGACCGCTGGGGACTCAGACCCGAGCCCTTCTTCCTCGGCCTCGCCTTCGCCGGTCTCGGCCTCGGCCTCTCTGTTGTGTTCGTGCGCGAGACCCAGCATCACGTCCACCAGGAAGCCAACCAGCTCCGCGCCGAGACCTCCGACGACAACAGGCCCGAAGAACTCACCACCAGTGAGGTGTTCGCCATCACCAGCTTTCGCGAGCGGGCACTCTCCTCGTGCTCGCAAGCCGGCCTCGTCAACAACCTCAACGACGGACTCGCGTGGGGCCTGTTCCCGATCTACTTCGCCGACCAGGGACTCAGCATCTCGCGAATCGGCGTGCTGGCTGCTCTCTATCCCGCCGTTTGGGGACTCGGCCAGCTCTACACCGGTGGACTTTCAGACCGGATCGGCCGAAAGCCGCTAATCGCCGGCGGGATGATCGTGCAGGCCGGCGCGCTCGCCATCATGGCCACCACCACAGGGTTCTGGCCTTGGGCCCTCGGAGCCGCGACCCTCGGCGCAGGAACCGCGATGGTCTATCCCACCCTCCTCGCGGCCATCGGCGATGTCGCCCACCCCAGCTGGCGAGCGAGGGCGGTCGGCGTCTACCGCCTCTGGCGCGATCTCGGGTTCGCGGTGGGCGCCGTCTTCGCCGGAATCATGGCCGATCTGATCTCGATCAGGGCCGCCATCTACGCCGTTGCCGCGCTCACCGCCCTGTCCGGCCTGATGGTGATCCTGAGAATGTACGAAACCCACCCCCCTGCCAGCCCCGAGCTCAGCCGAACTCGAGCCTGAACAGTCCTGCCTCGTTGGTGTTGGAGTCGCCCCGGTTGAACATGGCGAGATCGGCGGTGCCGTCGCGGTCGCCGGCCTGATCGAATCGGAGGCGAAACTGGACTCGTTTCGCGTTCTGCCCATCCTGTGCGCCAAGTGCTCCGAAGGCTGAGCTGACATCGCACTCGATCGAGAAGTCGCCCACGCGGGTGCACCCGATCGGTTCACCATCCAGCTCCATGTCGAAGAGGTGGGGGCCGAATTCTGTGTAAGTGACGGGTGCCGCGCTCAGGACGCCGAGATCGGCAAAGGGGTCTCCGCGCACTTGGAGCGAGTCAGACCTCAGCACCACACGGTCGGTGGAGCCCAAAGTGTCGGGAAGGTCGAACGTGACGAAGAGCTGCACTCCGTCGCCGTCGGGGAATCCAGGGTTGAGGTTGTCGCCGACGAACAGTCCAGTTCCCATCCCGGCGAAGCCACGAGGCGTGTGACCCTCGAGGGAGCCTCCCTGATTCTCGACCACCACCGGATCACCCGATGAGGCGACCGGCACGGCGTCATCGATCGAACCCGATCCGTCGCCGTCGCCCGATGAGCACGCCGCGCCAAAGAGAGCAACGGCAATCGTGAACGATCCGGCTCTAGCGAACCGCATCGAGAATCCCATTGGCAAAATAGCGAGCCACCGTGATCTCGTCGTCGGTGAGCGCCATCCCGTTGGTGCCGCCGAACATGAGCCGGCCGCTGTCATCGAGCGCGTGGTGAAGGCCGAGGAGATGGCCGATCTCGTGACTCGACACCCGCTCGTCGTGCACGCTCGGTTGATCGGTGACGTAGAAGGTCCTGGTGCCGTTGGGAGCAAAGCCGTTGACTCCGGCGAGATCAGCCACATAGAAGCCGTTGAGCACACCCGGATCTGGGACCTCGAACTCCACTCCGGCGCCGGCGAGGAAGGTGCGGGCCTCGAGGCGGGCGAGGTCGACCAGAGCCTCGGTGGGTGCCTCGATCGTGGCCACGGTTACCGGCTCGAACCGGATATTGGCATCGGCCCAGATATCGCCCATTCTCTCGGCTATCTCGAGGAGCCTCGCCGTGTCGCGTTGCGACGACCATGACGATCCGTCAGCATCGGCGGCGT
Source organism: Acidimicrobiales bacterium (assembly GCA_029263215.1). Lineage (GTDB taxonomy): Bacteria > Actinomycetota > Acidimicrobiia > Acidimicrobiales > Aldehydirespiratoraceae > OFTM10. The sequence goes on along the minus strand of JAJCXY010000093.1, from coordinate 5,783 downwards.
CGTGCACTACATACAGCGAGAGGGGGAGAACGATCGCCTCCAGCGGGCTCGAAACCGTCGACTCGGGAGCGGCTGTCGCTGCGGGAACGGCTACAGGCTCGGTGGCCGCGGCCGAGCACGCCGACGCCACCAGACCCACGAACGCCACAAGGTAGGCGACTCTCAGCACCCGCTGGAAACCCCTCGACTTCGACTCCGCTTCCGCCGGCAGGCGACGGACCCAAGGTCAGTTGCGCTGGCCCGGCATGTTGGCCGCCACATACCGGACGATGTCGTCGGGATTACGCGACTGCATCATCAACTCGCCGGGCCCGGTGAAGACGAACACAAGCCCTTCGCCGCTCTTCATCGACTTCCATGCGGACTCCGAGGCCTTCTTGAGTTCCATGGTGACGCTCTCCGCGAAGGCAACCATGTGGTTGGTGTCGACGATGACCCGCTGGCCGGCATCGAGCTCGAAACGGTCGAGCGCCCCATAGGTGGAGAGCACGACCTGACCCTGGCCCGAAGCCTTCAGAAGGAAGCCGCCCTCGCCGCCCACGAGGTTCTTCATCCCGCCCCACTGGGTGTCGATCTCCACGCCGTTCTCGGCACAGAGGAACGATCCCTTCTGGATCATCAGGGGCCGGTCGGGGGTGATCTCGACGACGGTGACGTCGCCGGGCAATGACGGCGCGAAATCGATCCAACCGCCATGAGCGGGGGCGGTGGCGGTGGTGATGAACAGGGACTCGCCGCCGAGCACACTCCTCTTGAGGCCCTTCATCAGGCCCCCTTCGATCTTGGCGTCGAGGGCGATATCGGCCGCCATGGCCATCATCGCTCCCGACTCGGCCCGGATGGCCTCACCGGGGCCGAGGACGGCCCGGGCCACTGAGAACGACGGATTGTGACGAAGCTGAATGTCCATGTCGCCCACCGTAGCCAGAGTCGCTCGACGGGGGCCGTACGGGAGCCGTAATCTCTGGTTGTGGCCGATGACGACCAGCCAATGCTGAGCACCAGCGAGCGGCGTCGCCAACTCGCGCTCGACCATGTACGCGCCGCTCGTCGCCGTATCGAATCGGCCCCCCGGCCCGAACCCGAGTTCGAGCACGGCGACTCGGGCCGGCCGCCTCCACCGATCCCATCTGATCCTCCGGCCCCGGCCGAGTCCACCGAGTCGAGCGAAACGGCCGGCCAGCTCGAGCTCGACACACCTGAGGCTCCCGAAGAAGAAGAAGAAGAAGAAGAAGAAGACGACGACGACGAGAGATCACCCGCACTCACGGCGCTCGAGGCCCTCACCGTAAAATACGAGATGGAGATGGCGGCCCATCGCCACACAGCCGAGCGACTCATCGAGCAACAACAAGCGCACATCGCGAGCCTCTTGCAACACATCGATGAGCTCACCGCACGCCTTCCCCGCGATCAGTCTCGCTGATCCCCTCACCCGACATGGCGAAACTGTGCCGCCGCCGTAGGTTCCCCTGATGGCTCTCCCCAGATCACGTCCGGCCATCGCTGCGATCGCAGCCTCGCTGGCCCTGCTCACCGCGGCCTGCGGTGGCGGCGACAACGCCGAGAGCTCGAGCACCACCTCCACGTCGTCGTCCACGAGTTCCACCACCAGTGCGCCCGATTCCGATGCTCCTACCGATGCCGACACCCCCGAAGTCACGGAGGACGCGGCGACGAGTTCCACCACGAGCACATCCACCACCACCTCAGCACCGGTGAGTAATCCGCCTCCACCGGTCGAGCTCGACGACATCCCCGGCCTGATCGTGCAGTGGGGTGAAGGCACCGGCGATCCCCTCGATCTCGCCCGGCGCCTCATCGGCTTCCCGATCGAGATCGACGTGCCCGACGGCTCGACCCCTCACACCCTGTCGGTGATTCTGCGGGCCGACAGCACCGAGCCAACTTGGCGATGGGAGTGGAGCTATGAGGTGATCTCGTCCCAACCGATCGGCGACATCGATGCCGAACTCCCCGAGGGAGGGCCGGGCACGATCGAGACCCGCCTCACCTACGACCCCGTCATGGAAGCACTCGGCTGGCGCAATACCGGTCAGGTGATAAGCGACCCGAGCAGCGGGGCCGGTGGCCCCCAGTCGGTGAATTTCGTCTACCAGCTCAACGCCGCCACCTTTCCCCTGGGGGGCGTTGGCGCCACGCCTGTGGTGGCCCGAGTCTGGGCCGAAGAGGACATGATCTTCGGCCACGACCGCCAACCCGGTTACGAGATCGAGATCACTCTCGACTCTGTGCCCGACCTCATTCCCGTTCCCATGCTCGATCGGCTCTCCGCCGCTCTTCCCGTGGCCCCCGGCGCTCAGCTGATCGAGCTGCGCTTCTCCACTCGCGATCGCCCGGCCGATTCCTTCGCCGCCGCCGAAGGGCTCCGCTACATCGACCTCGAATACACCTACCGCCTCGCCCCGGGCTCCGGTGAGTCGGCTCGAGCCATCTACTCCACCGGCCTCGACGGCACCACCTACCAGCCTGGCGAGGAGAGCTTCTTCGATGATGGATTCATCGAGGAGACCGAACCCGCAGTGACCGACACAACCTGGACCCAGCAAATCGTTGTCCTCGACCGCTATCCGGGCGAGATCAGCATCATCGACGACCCCGCTACGGGCGGCGTGATCTCAGTGCTGGAGATGAGACTCGAACCCAACCGCGAACTCCTCCAACCGCTCACTGAGTAGCGGTCGAGTCAGGGCGTGTCGTCGAGGGCCGATAGCCGTGGCATCAGCTCGGCGAGGAACTCGATCTCGACGTCGGTGAGCCGATCCGTGAACACCCGCCTGACCTCGTCGACGTGACCCGGCGCGGCCACCTCGAGCCGAGCAAACCCTTCGGGGGTGAGCTCGGCCCACCAGACCCTCCCGTCGTCGCCGCAACGAGTGCGACGCACGACATCCTTGGCGACGAGGCGGTCGATGCGCTGGGAGAGTCGACTCGGAGAATTGGTGATCTCCGCGGCGAGGTCGGACATGCGCATCCGGTGATCGACGGCCTCGCTCAAGCGCACCAGCACTTCGTAGTCGTCGAGTGTGAACCCGGTGTCGGTCTTGAGCTGGCGATCGATGGCTGTCTGGATGCGACGCGAGGAGTCGATCCATCCCCGCCATGCTCGTTGTTCGGTGTCGTCGAGCCAGTCGGGGTCTGGTCGCGTGCTCTCGGTGCCCATGCCCACCAGCCTAAACAAACTACAAGGATCGCCGCGAAGACAGCCGAGCGCTGCGTGTGGTGATCACGCCACAACCACGCTCCGCGCGAATCGTCGTTTAGGAGCCCTTTAATTCAGCACAATCGGAAGATTGTTCGAAGTAGCTCTTGACGTTGGTGTAATTACGCGGCTGTAATTGCAACTCCGCACTCTCGTGGGGGCGAGGCGGTGGTAGAGCCGAGAGCCACCAATCCTCGTCAGGTGGTCTCGGCGCGGGAGCAGGGGCAGCCACATGGCAATAACGGAGGATCGACTCTCAGCGGTCGAGCACGACACCGCCACCACCGAGACAGCCACCACGATGCGCGTGCGAAAGCGCAATGGCAATCTCGAACCGGTCGATGTCAACAAGATCGTCAATGCCGTGGCACGCGCCAGTGAGGGGCTGCTCGGGATCGACCCCATGGTCGTCTCCACTCGCACGATCGCCGCCTTGGCCGACGGAGCCACCACCCAGGAGCTCGATGAACTGTCGATCCGAACCGCAGCCGGCCTCATAGTCGAAGAACCCAACTACTCGAAGCTGGCCGCCCGGATGTTGGCGATCTACATCGACAAAGAAGTTCGAATCCAAAACGTTCCCTGGTTCTCGGAGTCGGTCAGCCTCGGGCACCGCGTCGGCCTCATCAGCGACGACGTCCTCGAGTTCGTCAGCAGCCACGCCCCCGAGCTCAACGCAGCCATCGACAGCCAGCGCGACAAGCACTTCGAATTCTTCGGCCTACGCACCGTCTACGACCGCTACCTGCTGCGTCATCCCGAGACCCGCAAGGTCATCGAGACCCCCCAGCACTTCTTCCTGAGAGTGGCCTGTGGGCTCTCCACCGACCCCGATGAAGCCATCCGCTTCTACGACCTCATGTCGTCGCTGGCCTACCTCCCGTCCAGCCCCACCCTTTTCAACTCCGGCACCACCCATCCCCAGATGTCGAGCTGCTACCTCCTCGACTCGCCCGAAGACTCACTCGAGGGCATCTACAAGCGCTACACCGACATCGCCCGCCTCTCGAAGTTCGCCGGTGGTATCGGTGTCGCCTGGCACCGCATTCGTTCCAAGAACAGCCTCATCGTCGGCACCAACGGCCTATCCAACGGCATCGTGCCCTGGCTCAAGACCCTCGACGCATCGGTGGCTGCGGTCAACCAGGGCGGCCGACGCAAGGGCGCCGCCTGCGTCTATCTCGAGGCTTGGCATGCCGACATCGACCAGTTCCTGGAGCTGAGAGACAATACCGGCGACCACGGCCGCCGCACCCACAACATCAATCTCGCCAACTGGATCCCCGATCTCTTCATGGAACGGGTTGAAAAGGATTGGCAATGGAGCCTGTTCGATCCCAAAAAGGTCCCCGAGCTCATCGACACCTACGGCGATGAATTCAGAGCGATCTACGAGCAGGCCGAAGCCGAGAGCCGCTACGAGAAGCAGATCCCCGCCCGCCAGCTCTACCAGCGCATGATGAAGACCCTCGCCGAGACCGGCAACGGCTGGATGACCTTCAAGGATCCGTCCAACCTCAAATGCAACCAGACCGGTGCCGGATCCAACGGCGAAGCCAACTCCCGCAACCGGGTGGTGCATCTCTCCAACCTGTGCACCGAGATCCTCGAGGTCACCAGCCAGGACGAGACCGCGGTGTGCAACCTGGGCTCGGTCAATCTCGGCGAGTTCGTGGTGGAGTCCGAAGGCGTCGTCGCGATGGACTACATCCGCCTCGGTGAGGTCGTGCGCCAGGTGGTGCCCTTCCTCGATCGGGTCGTCGACATCAACTTCTACCCCACCAGCGAAGCCAGCGTGTCCAACAGTCGGTGGCGACCGGTCGGCCTCGGCCTGATGGGCCTGCAAGACGTCTTCTTCAAGATGGGTGTTCCCTTCGACTCTCCTGTGGCCCGCGATGTCAGCCGCCGCGTGAGCGAGGAGATCTACTTCAACGCCCTGTGGGCATCCACCGAACTCGCCGAGGCCAGCGGCCCCCACGCCGCCTTCGCCGAAACCCGCGCCGCGGCCGGCGATCTCCAGTTCGATCTCTGGGGAGTGGAGCCCTCCGACGAGCAGCGTTGGGCGCCGTTGCGCGAACGAATCGAGAGCCACGGTCTGCGCAATTCCCTCATGATCGCCATCGCACCCACCGCCACCATCGCCTCTATTGCGGGTTGCTACGAGTGCATCGAGCCCCAGGTCTCCAACCTCTTCAAGCGAGAGACCCTCTCGGGCGAGTTCATGCAGATCAATCGTTACCTGGTGCAGGAGCTCCAGAGCCGGGGCTTGTGGGACAACGAGATGATCACCGCGATGAAGAAGTCTGAAGGCTCGATCCGGGAGATCGATCGCATCCCCGAAGACCTCAAGTCGATCTACCGCACCGCTTGGGAGATCCCCATGAAGTCCCTGATCGAGATGGCCGCCGATCGAGGCGCCTTCATCGATCAGAGCCAGTCGCTCAACCTGTTCATGGAGTCGCCCACCATCGGCAAGCTCTCCTCGATGTACATGTACGCGTGGAAGGCCGGTCTGAAGACCACCTACTACCTGCGCAGTCGTCCCGCCACCCGCATCAAC
>JAJCXY010000092.1 GCA_029263215.1 Acidimicrobiales bacterium | reverse complement strand
ACGAGCAATGCAAGCAGGCGTTCGGTCCACGCCATGGTGGCGGTGAGCCAGAGAGCCGGCAGACCCGCGCCGATCAAGGCTGCCGCCAGCGCCACGCCCCGATCGGGTCGCCACATCCGCTTGACGATCGCGTACAGGACGGGAATCAGGAGAGCCCCCGTGAGCGCGTTCACACCCCGGGCATAGGTGAGCATCGCGTCTTCGCCGAGCCCGATCGCCCACCCGGGAGCCATCAAGGACGGGTACAGAATTCCGTACGGCGGCTGAGCGCGCAACGGTGCCCCTCCACCGCCGGCGAGTGTCCGGCCCAGGGCGAGATAGGCAACGTCGTCGGCCGACAACAAGGGCCCCGCCACCGACGTGGCGATGCGGAATCCGATGAGGAAATAGGCGGTGCTGGAAGCCACCAGCAGGCGGCGCGTCGAGAACATCTCCGACGACGCTAGAACGCCCTGCCTGCGGGTCGTGGGAGGGTGGCAGCTCCTGAGGCCGCTGGTACCATCGGGCCTCGTACAGAGGGGCTATAGCTCAGTTGGTAGAGCGCTTCCATGGCATGGAAGAGGTCTGGGGTTCAATTCCCCATAGCTCCACAGATAGTGCCCGATCCCGGCAGCCGCACGAGCGGAGTGAGGGCTTGGAACGGCTGCCGGGCGATCGGTTCAGACGACGACGCCGATCTTGCGGGAGCGAGCAGCGAGCAGCGAGCCCACCGCCAAGAGGGCGAAGCCCGCGCCTACCAACATCACGATGTCGCTAGGCCCGGTGAGGGCCAACTCTCCGTCGGCGAACGTGATCGGCGCGAAGCCGAACTCGGGTGCGGTGAGGCTGCCGACCATGATCACACAGTCGTCGCCATCCGCTCCGCACGTGCCGCTGCCGATCACACCCGTGCTGAGGGTGATGTCGAAGGTGGCTTCACCACTGGCATCGAGCGGGACCGGCACGATGTTGCCGGTGTCGCACTGCTGGAGCGGGTCGGTGATCGGGGTCACGCACTGACCGGACACAAATGCCGTGCTGTCGGCCGGGAATCCGGTTGCGGTGACGGTCACCGTGTCTCCGTCGGCGAGGTCACTACTCGGGTCGACGCTGACCGACGGGTCCTGGGCCGAAGCCGCCCCCGTCGTCAACATCAGAGCGGCAGCCATCACGACGACTGCGACCATTGCTCGGGATCGGTACATGTGTTGTTCCTTTTCTGGATTGCCTGAATATTCGGATCAAGTCAGACGAGACACCCTCAGGTGAGATCAGCCGGCCGGTGTGAACGTCCCTTCCAGGTGCCATACACCTGTGAATTCGTTGAACGCGCCGCCCACGATCTGGCTTGCCCACTCGAGGGTGTAGGCGCCGGTGTCGGGGTCGATCGAACCGGTGGGCGCCGCATAGGTGATGCCAGGCGTGGAACCGTCGGGCTTCGGTGCGCCCTGGTTGAAGATCAGCCCCGCGTAGTAGGCCGACACGCCCGAGACGTCGCCGGAGAGTTCGCCAGCGGTGGCGGTAATCATCGGAGGCGGTGCTTCATCGGTGGTGGCCATGGCGAAGGCCACGCCGAAGAAGACGGTGGGAGCGGCGATTCGTCCAGCGGTGGCGTGGCCGGCGTCATCGAAGAAGGGCTCGGTGGCGGGCTGGATTTCGAGGGTCGACAGGCCACCGTCGGTGCCAGCCGACATCTCGATGAAGGTTTGGTCGGCACAGGTCGAATCGCCATTGGGGATGAAGGGCCCGTCTGCGACCGTTCCACCGATGGCAACCATGCGGAAGTAGGAACCCGACTCGGCTCCGGCGGTATCGCAGACCGTGGCGTCGATGCCGAACAGTCCCGAGAGTTCGCCTTCGAGTGTGGCCTCCGGCTCGGGGTCGTCGGCCGCATCGGGCTCATCGGTGTCTGCATCCGACTCGTCGGGTTCGGGATCATCGACGTCGACCGCATCGCTGGGCGAGTCGTCGGCCTGGCCGGAGTCACCGTCTCCCGAGCTGTCGCCACACGCTGCCGCGATCATCGACAGCGCCAGCAACGCGAAGAGGACACGCAGGGATCTAGACACTGGCATTGGTATCTCCTTGTAGGTCCGGCTCGGGGGATTCACCGGCTCTTCTCGCCCACCACGCCAGGCCTGCCACCAGCACGCCAGGGATCACGAAGAACCAGGGGAACAGGGCGAACGGCGGCATGGCGTTTACCGCTTCGAAATTGTCGACGTTGTCACTCATCGTGGAAATCATCGGAGCGAAGTCGGTGACGATCGCCGTCCAGTCTTCGGAGAACTGGGCGGCAGCAGGTAGGTCGGCCTGGGTGATGCCGGCCTCAGCCTCGGCGAAGGGGACAACTGCCGTGCGGAGCTGGCCTTCGGCTCCACCCATCGTGATGAAGTAGCCCTGCACTCCCTGCACGCGCTCGCGTTCCATCATCGGCTCGAAGTCGACGATCATGTCGCCACCCAGCGGGGCGCGGGTGAACATCTGGAAAAACACCGGAGCGAGGACAACCGCGACGCCCATCACCGCCAGTGCGCCCAGGAGTCGGGTGGGTGTGCGGTGGCGACCGACGCGATACGCGGCAAACGCGAGGCCGGCAATGATGAGGCCAGGCAGCACGAAGAACCAGGGGAACAAGGCAAACGGCGGCAGGGCATCAACAGCCTCGAAGTTGTCGATGTTGGTTTCCATCGTGTCGAGAAGATCGGTCATGTCGGCATCGATGGCCGGCCACTGATCCGAGAATCCGGAGACGAGGGAGAATTGGGCGTCGTACGCGGCCTGGTCGAGCACCCCGCCGTCGACGATCCCGGCCTCGATCACATCATGGATCTCCTGATCCGCGGCGCGGATCTTCGCCATGTAGCCCTGGAACAGGGCCACTTGATCTTCGGTCATGTAGGGCCGGAACTCATCGATCATGTCGCCGCCCTTGGGGGCACGGCTGAACATCTGAAAGGCGGCAGGCGCCGCGGCGAGTCCCAGACCAATGGCCAGAATCACGACTAGAAGGCGGCTTCGAACCGTAGTCACAACGGCTCCTCCGATCGATCGAGCACTTCGATTTGGGAGTGCTCTCGCAAACTTTGGCGACGAGGCCGAACCACGAGGTCCGACCTCACAAGCAGTTCTTCTTATTACATGCTGATATTAGCAAGCTCTCATATGAAGGCAACTACCGGGGCCAAAATATTCCCGGGAATCGTGCCTTCCGGGAAACCCAAGAACGACCGCTCAGGCCCCTACCGCACGGTGCTTGCGACTGACCTCATCGGTCATGATCTCGCGAAGTTTGTCGATCGCGTCGATGATCTTCAGGTGACGGAGCGAGTAGATGACGCTGTTGCCCTTGCGCTCAGTGTCTACCAATCCGGCCGTTCGAAGAACCGAGAGATGCTGCGATGTGTTCGACTGGGATGCATCGAGCATCGTGCACAATTCACCGACGGTGTGGGGTCCATCGCTCAGCGCGTACAGGACCAGGAGCCGCTTCGAGTCGTTGAGTCCCTTGCACAGACCCACCACCACCTCGTCGAGTTCGTCGCGAAGCGATTGATTCACCGATGTAGCCATTGTTCAAACCTCCTCGAAGGTACGAGTGGCCATCCCCCCACATGCGTACTCTCTAATATGAGCATGAACAGAGATCCACGTCAAGCCCTCGGACACCGTCGGAACACTTGATCAGATTCCGGAGACCTCGGGCTGCGGGCTCGATTGCCATGCGACCCGTGGGCGATCGCCCCACAGGCGTTCGAGTTGATAGAACTCGCGTTGCTCCTGGCGGAAGATGTGGACAACGAATCCCCCGTAGTCCATCAGCACCCACTCCCGCTCCTCAATACCCTCCAACCGCACCGGGGAAGGGCCACCGAGCCCCTTGAGGCTCTTCTCAACCGAGTCGACGATCGCGTGGACCTGACGCGAGTTGGAGCCACTGGTGATCACAAAATAGTCGGAGACCGCGAAGACATCGCCCACGTCGATGATCAAGGTGTCGGTGGCTTTCAGGTCGTCGGCGGCAACCGCCGCGCAACGCGCCCAATGCGACAACTCGTCGGCTTCGTTCACGGCATCTCCCAATCGGCACCGACGATGACTGTGAGATCGACCGGCAGATCCACATCCTCGACGAACTCCGCCGAGGCACCGATCAAGGTGGCGAGTTGCTCGGCACTCCCCTGATCGACTGCTTGATGGTAAAGGACGACGGAGCGTTCGACACCGAATTCCGAAGCGTTGCCGACCACTGCCACCTCCACCCCGACGTCGATGAGCGAATCGAGCGCAATGTCGCGCCGACCCGGATCGTCGGTGCCGTTGAGCAACCTGACTCGGGGAAGAGGGGCGTTGGGCGGCGAAATCGGGAGGGGCACCATTCGCCGCGCCGTCTCCGAAAGCCACGCCCTGTTGGTTTCGTTCATCCGGTACACGGGACGCTCATCGTCGAAGAAGACCGGCTCGGCGGGAGCGAGCACAACATCCACCGACCCGTCGCCGAAGGCCCGGAGGTAGGGCGACAACCCGACGTCGAAGGACATCGCCGCGCTCAGAAGGTCGTCGGCGCGGCTGATCTCTCCCAGCCAGCTGGCCCACAGATCGAGCTGGCGCTCGTTGCGATTGGCATCGGGCTCGTTGGGATTGAGGAAGGCGTAGACCTCCGCCGCCACCGCCCCGTCGAGTTCCTTCTGGCCACGAGACAACCAGATTTCCGTCTCACCGTCGCCTGTCTCCTGACGAAGATCATCGACCAGGCCAAAGGGGATCGGCTCGGCCCGTGCCATCACTCCACCGAGCTGCTCGGTCGAAAACTCTGCCGTCTCCAGGAATCCAAACCCAAACATCGATGCCACGAGTTCCTCGACCAGCCCGAACCCGCCCTCCTGATATGCGTCGGCGAGGGTGACTGGCTCGATATTGGGAACCAGATCGCTCGTGATGAGGAGATCCGAGCTCACGAGCACCACCTGTCCACCATCTTCGAGCAGGGTCTGGGCGAGCACGGTCACACCGATTAGCTCCTCGCCCTCGATGTGAGCCAGCAGCATGGTGGGAGTTGGATCGACGAAGGCCTCGAAGCCGGGCTGGGTTGGATCGGTGACGATCTCGACGAGCTCACCATCGGTCGACTCCAGGATCACCTTCGCTCCATGGCGCGCCAGCAACAGCACAGCAACACCTGCGGCAACAACCATCACGGGGAAGACGAATCGCCAGAACGGATTTGCCTTCGGAGCAGGACGTCGCCTCCGCCGAAGTTGCTGAAACCCAACCTCAGGGCTCTCGACAAACTCCTCCAACTTCACCGATTCCGAAGGCTCGGAGGGCGAATCGACAGTGGTCACAAACCGCACCCATAGATGCCGGCCCGACGGACTACGTCGACCGTTTCGCGAGGCATGAGGGCCTCCACCGGACGCCCATCGGCGAAACGGGCCCGAAGATCACTCGACGAGATCTCGAGGGCGGGAACGTCGATCACCTGATGGGGCCAGCCTTCGGGAGGTCGCCCACCCTGGCGGCCGCCACGATCCACGACGACGGTATTGGCCAACGCGCGCACGGCGTCGGGCCGCTTCCATGTGTCGAGTCCCATAGCGGCATCGCTGCCGACAACCAGAAACAGCTGGGACTCGACCATTTCGGCGCTCAGCGATTCGAGAGTGTCGGCGGTATAGCTCTCACCGCCCCTCTCGATCTCAACCGTGGACACCTCGAGACCCTCGATCCCGTCGATGGCGGCGCGGGTGAGTTCGAGACGAAGATCGGCAGGGGTCACCGACCCCACGGCGCTCTTCTGCCACGGGTCGTTGGCAACAACCAAGAGCACGGTGTCGAGCCTCAGCTGATGACGAACCTCGAGCGCAATCGCGATGTGGCCGTTGTGAGGAGGGTCGAAGGTGCCACCAAACACACCGACTCTGAGTCCCGTCCTGGCCTGCACCGCAAGGAGTCTACGCACAGGTCGAGCCTGGTGGTCATCGGCGGACGCAGGGTCACCAGCGTTGGAATCAGGTGAGTATCCGATTCTGAACACGTTGCGTCATCGGTGTGACAGATGTCATACACAAATGACGGGACAAATGTGCGTGCATGTAGTTCAATACATCGGCTGGACCGGAGTGCGGCGCGCGTTCGCAGCAGCGAGCACACGGTACCTCGTCTTTCCCCCACTACCACCCAAATCGGGAATACCGCGTATGCGGTCACCGTTGAATGAGATGTTATGAGTGATTCAGTAGGTCAGTACCTGAACGAGATCGGGGCGGTTGCGCTCCTCAATGCTCAAGAAGAGCGCGAGCTCAGCCAGATCATCGAGAAGGGCTTCGAAGCCCGTGCTCGCAAGGATGATGGCGAGAAGGGCCGTGAGCTCGACAAGGCCATCCGCGAGGCCGCCGCAGCCAAGGACCGGTTCATCCGGGCCAACCTCCGCCTCGTCGTGAGCGTCGCCCGCCGCTACCCCCTGCCTCCCGGCATGGAACTGCTCGACCTCATCCAAGAGGGCAACCTCGGCCTCGAGCACGCAGTCGACAAGTTCGACTGGCGCAAGGGTTTCAAGTTCTCCACCTATGCCACCTTCTGGATCCGCCAGGCCATCGGCCGTGCTCTCGACCAGAAGGCCAGCCTCGTGCGCCTGCCCGGCGACCGGTCGGCAAGTCTGCGTGCCGCTCTTCGTGCAGTGTCCGGCGACGGCGACGAGCTCGACGACGAGCACGCTCGTCTGCATCGGCTCACCACGCCCACGAGCCTCGACCGCACTATCGGCGACGACGACTCCAACGAGCTCGTCGACCTCCTCCCCGACTCCAACCCCGGCCCCGAGGTCGAGGTCATGGCCCGCGCCGAGGAAGAGATGGTCACCGGCCTGCTCGACATCCTCGATCCCCGCGCCAAGTACGCCGTCGAACAGCGCTTCGGCCTGGGCGATGGCCGCAAGCGCTCCTACCGCGAGGTGGGCGAGGATCTCGGCGTCACCGCCGAAGCGGCCCGCCGGCTCGTGAAGCGTGCGATCCACTCGGTGCGTGAACACGCCTCGAGCATCGCCGACACAGTGGACGCCGCCTAACCACCCGCCCCCCACCCAGCTTTTCTGAGCACTTACGCGCGGTATCCGCGCCGCCCTGCTCAGAAAAGTCGAGAACGCTTACCGGAGTCCCGCCTTGTGCGGGGCTTCGGCCGTTTTCAGGTCGACCGCCAATTCGGTTGGCAGAGTTGTACTCAGCCTCCAGACTTGGTGGGTGACTTCCACTTGGACCCCCAGTTCGTGGCGTGATGCCGAAGCCAGGCACCAGCCGCTGTGGCCCGACACCGCCGAACTCGACCAGGCCGTCAAGACGCTGGCCGAGCTCCCTCCGCTGGTATTCGCGGGTGAAGCCCGTAACCTCACCGCCCAGCTCGGATCAGTGGCCCGAGGTGAAGCCTTCCTACTCCAGGCCGGCGACTGCGCCGAGAGCTTCGACAGTTCGGCCGACTCAATCCGCGACAAGCTCCGAGTCATCCTCCAGATGGCCATCGTGCTCACCTACTCAGGCGGCATTCCGCTGGTGAAGATCGGCCGCATCGCGGGCCAGTTCGCCAAGCCCCGATCGAGCCCCACCGAAATCCAGGGCGACACCGAACTCCCCTCCTTCCTCGGCCAGATCGTGAACGACATCGGCTTCTCCGAAACCGAGCGTCGACCCGATCCCCAACGCCTTCTCACCGCCTACCACCGGGCCGCGTCCACTCTCAACCTGCTCCGGGCCTTCACCCGCGGCGGCTACGCCGACCTTTCCCAGGTGTCGAGCTGGAATCGTGAGTTCGTAGCCTCCTCGCCGGCCGGCGAGCGCTACTCCCAGATGGCCGACGAGATCGATCGTGCGCTGCGATTCATGGACGCCTGTGGCGTCAACGCAAGCACCACTCCAGCCCTGCACGAGGTCGACTTCTACACCAGCCACGAGGCCCTGCTCCTCAACTACGAAGAGGCCCTCACCCGTCAGGACTCTCTCACCGACGACTGGTACGACTGCTCCGCACACATGCTCTGGATCGGTGAGCGCACCCGCCAACTCGACGGTGCCCACGTGCGATTCCTGCAAGGTGTGGGCAACCCATTGGGGTGCAAGGTCGGACCCACCGCCACCCCCGATGAGGTCCTCGCCCTGTGTGAAGCACTCAATCCCGAACGCAACCCGGGACGTCTCACTCTCATCTCTCGCATGGGCTCCGACAAGGTCGCCGACACGCTGCCGCCACTATTGGCAGCGGTGCGAGACTCCGGCCATCCCGTGGTTTGGGCCTGCGACCCGATGCACGGCAACACCTACACGGCCGAAGGCGGACGCAAGACTCGCCACTTCGACAAGGTTCTCGAAGAGATCGGCGGCTTCTTCGCCGCTCACCGCCAAGAAGGCACCTGGGCCGGAGGCATCCACGTCGAACTCACCGGCGACTCCGTCACCGAATGCGTCGGCGGGGGCGACGGACTCGACGAAGAGGCCCTCGACCAAGCCTACGAAACCATGTGCGACCCCCGTCTCAACGGCCGCCAATCGGTAGACCTCGCCTTCCGTGTGGCTGAGCTCCTCCGCGGCGAGAACTGATCCCGAAACCCCAGTGGCGAACGGAGCCCTAGAGGGTGAAGGTCATTTCCTCGACCAGCGCACCGGGGAGACGGAAGCTCTCCATGGAGCGCTCCTCATAGGTGGAGGAGTCGAGGATCGTCTCGGTCTGATCGGTGAGGCCGGCCAGGCGGTCGCCCAGTAGGTGATACGCGGTGTCGTCGAACCGCAGCACCTCGATGGGGGCAACAATCTCCCCTCCCTCAACCCAGAAGGTGCCGAAGCGGGTCATGCCGGTGGTGCGGCACGCGGCGCGGTCGGAGAAGTTCAAATACCAGAGGTTGCCGATGTAGAGGCCGGTGCCCAACTCGCTCAACACGTCGGCCGTTGGTAGCCGGCCGGGCGCCATGGCGATGGCAACGGGAAACTCGTGGTCTTCGGCACCGTTGGTTTCGACCGAGTACTCCTGAGCCGACCGGGGTGAGACCAGGTGACCGACGAAGCGCCCCTCATCAACAAGGTTGACGCTGTCGGGTCGTGAGAACCCAGCACTCTGGAAGTCGGGCGCCACGCCACCGGAGAAATCCTCGGCGATACGGACCGAAGGGTGAAACTCGGCTCCTTCGGTGACCATTCGCAGCAGAGGCGTCTGCTTGGTGCGGTGGGCCCTCAACCCGAATCCGCCCCACGACAGCATCCCCATGATCTCCTGCATCGCCGCGGGAGCGAGGTAGGCGCGGTAACCACCCGGAGGTAGTGACCGAGGGGTGCGGCCCAGAGCCTCGAGCTCACGGATCGACCAGTCGAGCTTGGCGCCCACTACGTCTCGATCCCACTGAAGTCCGGCGTAGGCACTCTTTGTGGCCTTGTCGGCGTGGTGGTGCAACGACCATTCGAGATTGAACGTGGCGGCCGAGAACCAGTTGCGTTGACCAAGCGAACTGGCGAAGCCACGAAATGTCTGACCCGCAGCGTAGATACCGACCAGATCACGACCAGCCGCGCCCTCGACCACTGCGTCGACCGCCTCGCCCGGCTGGGGTGGGCCTCCACCGATCAGGTGCTCAGTGGTGCCCGCATCAGTGGAATACAGCAGGTGGGGGTCGGCGGGCAGGGCAGCGCGCACGGCTCGGAGTTCGGACAGAACCGCGGAGATACGCCCATGGTCGGTCTTGACATCACCGGTGAGAGACACCGAGCCCTCGGCGTGCCTCTGCCCGTCGATCAGATCAAGAGCAAGTGAGCGCTGGGCGACATTGCCGGCCTGTCGCACCGCGGCATGGTTGAAGCGAACGAAGTCGGAATCTTCCCCCGACAGTTGGGCGAGGAGAACCTCCCCCGCGGAAAGCCCGGCGGTGGCCCAGGTGACGAGTTCGTCGAGATAGCTGCGGGCGTCATCGGCCTTCATGCCTCACCTCCGAACACCTCGACGTCGGCGAATCGACAGTGAGGAGCGGCATGACCGGCCCGAATCTGTTGATTGGGCTCTCCCTTACCGCAGTTGCCGACCGCCATCACCGTGAAGTCGTCGGCCACCCCGGAGAGGTTCCTCCAGAAGGTGGCAGAAATGCCCCGGTAGTTGGGGTTGCGAACGATGGAGCCGAGCTCGCCGTCTTCGATGAGGCGACCGAGTTCGGTGCCGAATTGGAACTTGTTGCGACTGTCGTCGATCGACCACGAGACATTGGTCTCCATCAACACGCCGCGCTCGATGCCACCAATCAATTCATCAACGGTGGAGTCGCCGGGCTCGACATTGAGGTTGGCCATACGGTCGATCGGCGGGCGATTCCAGCCCGAGGCCCGACTATTGGCCACTCCGGCCAGACCACTACGAGCTTGCGAGATCGATCCACCCATCGGCTGTTGCAGGATCCCGTCGCGGATCAGATGGGTCCTCTCTGCAGGCGTGCCATCGTCGTCGAACGCGTAGCTCGCAACCTGTCCGCTCACGGTGGGGTCGAAGGTGACGTTGAGCAAGTCGCTGCCGTACTGGTAGGTGCCGAACATCTCCGGTGTCACAAAGCTTGTGCCGGCGTAGTTGCGTTCGTCGCCCAGGATTCGATCGAGCTCCAAAGGGTGACCGATCGACTCGTGGATCTGCAGAACCATCTGATCGGGGGCGAGAACGAGGTCCATCGTGCCCGACGGACAATTGGGCGCATCGAGCAAGGCGACGGCCTCGGCGGCGATCTTGGCCGATGCCTCACGAAAGCCGTGGCGCTCGAGGACTTCGAGACCGCCCTGGCCAGCGAAAGCCGTGCGGCCGTAGGTGCGGCTCTGGGTGTTGGAGCCCTCGTTGGCGGTGGCCCGCAGGCTCGGGAATACCTGCCGAATATCTTGCACTACCCGCCCGCCACCATCGGTGAGCAGGATCGACCGGGTGTCGAAGCGTGCCAGCGAGGCACTGCGATCGACGATGCGCTGATCATCTCCGCCGGCCAAGGCGATATCAGCATCGATCAGCAAACCAACCTGGTCGGCCACATCAAGTGCATCGAAGGGCTGAGCGACCATTGACGAGTACTCACCCACGGAGTGCAGCAGAGGAGTGCCCTCCACGATGCTGCGGCCCCGAGTGCGCTCGGCCCATGCCTCGGCCTGCTCCACCGCAACCCTCAACCCCTGGTCGGACAGGTCGCTGGTGGCGCCATAACCCACGCCGCCATCGCGCCAAACGACAAACATCACACCTTCGTCGTGGGAACTCGCGCTGGGCTCGACCACACCGTTGCGCACTGCGAGGCGGGAGGCCCGCTCGACCACATGGCGAGCCGAGGCATAGTCGGCATCGCTGGGCATGGCTGCCCGCAAACGATCTTCGAGGCTGACATCAATGACGGTCATGCAAGATTCTCCACGAAGGCCTCTAGTTGACGAAGGTTGCGTACCTCGAAAGTGCCATCACAGTATTGGGCGTATTCACCCACGATCGAGTCGCCGGTGTCCCAGTAGCTGTTGGGCTCGGGATTGAGCCAATAGACCTGGCGGGCCTTGTCCTGCATCTCCCGGACGATCCAGCTCTCGGCCGCGTGATAGTTGTTGCGGGCGTCGCCAAGGATCATGATCGATGTGCGAGGTCCGATGTCCTTGCCGTACTTCTCCCAGAACACCCCGAGGGCGTGGCCGTAGTCGGAGTGGCCGTCGACCCACACAACGTCGGCTTCGGTGTTGACGCGATGAACGGCTTCGTTGATGTCATCGACCCCTTCGAAGTAGGGAGTGACCTCATCTAGGCCGTCGATGAACACAAAAGAACGAACCTTCGAGAACTGGCCGGAGATGGCATAGACGAGGTGGAGAGTGAACCGCGCGAATGCAGCCACCGAACCGGATATATCGGCGATCACGAAGATCTCGGGCTTGTGCGGATGCGGGTTGCGGAATTTGGGCTCGGCCGGCACGCCGCCGTAGCTCAGCGACGCCCGAACGGTGCGACGGAAATCGAGAGGCCCCTTGCGTCCGTGGCGTCGCTTACGCTGCAGACGCGACGCGAGCTTGCGGGTGAGGGGATAGATCGCCTTGCGGAGGCTGGCCATCTCCTCACGCGATGCGTGCATGAAATCGACGTCTTCGGGGAGAGGCTTTCGTAGCGTCTTGGCCATGGCCTCGACGCCGCGGTCGGCGACCAAGCGCCGCCTGATCTCCGACTCGATCTCCTTTTGGAACTGGTCGACGCGGGACTGGTACTCATCACGTTGGAGTCGCTGATCGAACTCCGACGCTTCCCCCTCCTCGTTCTGGTCTTGTTCGAGGAGGCGTTCGAGTACCCCGTCGAGATCAAGGTTTCGCAGGGTTCGGTAGAGGTAGTAGGTGCCGCCGACAGGCCGGCCGGGTTCCATGCCGGCATAACGTTTCACTGCCTGACGAGCAACCCCGCGCATCATCGGCTGATCGCCTCGCATGAGTGCCTGGTAGAGCATCTCAGCCAACTCTTCGGGCGTGAGATCGTCGCCACCACCGCCCTGCTGGTTGCCCTGCCCCGTCTGGTCGGTGTCGGCTTCGTCGCCGTCGTCTTCGAGTTCGAGGGCCTCGGCTTCATCGCCGATCTGGTACTCCGGGCCACGCAGCGAGAAGTAGACCTCGAACACGGTCTCGAACGCGTTCCAATGGTTGTAGTGCTTCACCAGGGTGGCCGCGAGCGCGTACTTGAAGGTCTCACGATCCTCGATGGGAACGTGCTTCACCGCCTCCATCGCGTCGAGGTTTTCAGTGAGGCTCACCGGGAGCCCGGCCGCCCGCAGCTGCACTATGAAGCCGCCCAGGAGGTCGAGCAGGGGTTCGCCGAGCTCCCGAGGCGGGGTGCCTTCGGGGTGTCCGGTGACCGTCATCAGTGCCTCAGACCGATACGCCGTCGGCGGAGCCGAGTTCCTTGAGCGTCTTCTTGATGTCGCTCTGGTACTTCAACAAGATGTTGATGGTGTCAGCCGCGGTCTGCTCATCGATCTTCTCGACCCCAAGCAGGATCAGGGTCTTGGCCCAGTCGATCGTCTCCGATACCGAGGGCGCCTTCTTCAATTCGAGCTGGCGGATCGACCGAACGACGCGAGCGACCTGATCGGCAAGGTTCTCGGTGATGTCGGGGACCTTGGTGAGAACGATCTCCTTCTCACGCTCCATGTCGGGGTAGTCGACATGGAGGTACAGGCAACGCCGCTTCAGAGCTTCCGAAAGCTCACGGGTGTTGTTGGATGTGAGGAACACGAGCGGAATCTGCTTCGCCTGGATCGTGCCGAGCTCAGGGATGGAGACCTGGTAGTCGGACAGGATCTCGAGCAGCAGGGCCTCGGTCTCCACCTCGAGACGGTCGACCTCATCGATCAGGAGCACGACAGGGTCGTCGGCACTGATCGCTTCGAGCAGGGGCCGAGTGAGCAGGAACTGGTCGGAAAAGATGTCGTCGGAGACGTCGTCCCAGCTGTGCTCGTCGCCGCGCTCGGACTGGATGCGAAGCAGCTGCTTCTTGTAGTTCCACTCGTAGAGCGCCTTCGACTCGTCGAGGCCCTCGTAGCACTGGAGGCGGATCAGGCGGGCGCCGGTGATCTCCGAGACACTCTTGGCGAGCTGGGTCTTGCCGGTGCCGGCAGGGCCCTCCACCAGAATCGGCTTCTCGAGACGCTCGGCGAGGTAAACGACCCCGGCGATCCCCTCATCGGCGAGGTAGTGGACATCGCGCAGATCGCTCTGGACGGTGGCGACATCAGAGAAACGGTTCGACATAGAGCACCATGTTATCGCTCGTTAACCCCGGCCCATTACCCAGTTTCCGGTCCGACGACCCGGCGCCACTCACCCCCACCGTCTGTCAGGGTCGGGTGTGACCCTCGCCTCGGACGATGTACTTGCCGGTTGTGAGCTGCTCGAGACCCATCGGCCCTCTGGCGTGCAACTTCTGGGTGGAGATCCCGATCTCGGCACCGAACCCGAACTCCTCACCATCGACGAATCGGGTCGAGGCGTTGACCAGCACAACCGCGGCATCGACCTCTCGGGTGAACCTCTCCCCCGCTGCGATGTCAGCGGTGATGATCGCTTCGGAGTGTCCGGTGCTCGTGTCGTTGACGTGGGCAATCGCATCGTCGAGGTTGTCGACCACCTTGACGCTCATCTTCATGCCGAGGTACTCCGTGGCGAAGTCGTCGTCGTCGGCCACACCCATCGTGTCGACGATGGCGCGGGCGCCTTCGTCGCCGACCAATTCCACACCTGCCAGAGCCGCAGCCGCACCGGGCAGGAACGCACCGGCGACGTCTCGGTGGACCACCAGCGATTCGGCGGCATTGCACACGCCGGTGCGTTGGGTCTTGGCGTTGACCAGGACCTCGCGAGCCATGTCGAGGTCGGCGTGAGCGTCGACATAGACGTGGCAGTTGCCGGCACCGTCGATCACATAGGGCACCGTGGCATTGTCGAGGATCGACTGGATGAGCGAGGGCCCGCCTCGTGGGATCAGACAGTCGACGTACCCCCGCTGCTGCATGAACTCCACCGCGGCTTCGCGGCGAATGTCGTCGACCACCACCAGTCCGTCGGATGGGAGACCCGCCTTCGGTAGTGCCTCACGCAGGATCGATGCGATGGCCAGGTTTGAATCGATCGCCGACGACGAACCTCGCAGGAAAGCGACGTTGCCCGATTTCAAACAGAGGCCGAAGGCATCACTGGTGACATTGGGTCGACTTTCGTAGATGATCGCCACCACGCCGAGAGGCACCCTCACCTGCTCGATTCTCAGACCATTGGGCCGTACCCAACCCTGGATGATCTCACCGACAGGATCGCGGAGCGAAGCCACCTGGGCGAGGCCGTTGGCCATCGCATCGATCCGCCCGACATCGAGGCGCAACCGATCGACCAATGGCGCATCCATACCCCCGGCTTCTGCCCGAACCACATCGCCGGAATTGGCTTCGATGATGGAGTCGGCACGTGCCACCAACAGATCGGCCGCGGCCGACAGGGCCGCATCTTTCTGAGCCGTGGAGGCCACCGCGAGTTCCCTGCTCGCGGCCTTGGCTCGACGGGCGAGTTCGGGGATCGGAGTGGGTGTGTCGTTCACGAGACGCCAGCGTACTCGGAGCTGGTACTAGCCTCGCCTCTGGTGTCTTCGAACACGGGGTCGCGACGACTGGAGCCGACGGTATTTCTCGCCATGATCTCGCCGATCACGGTGGGACTCGTCGCGGGGTCGATCGTGCTGGTGCTTCTGGCCGGCGGCCACTGGCTCCTGGCTGCTATTGCAGGGCTGGTTGTGTGGTTGGCACGCGTGTTCATCGCCACCCGCATCGCCCGGCGTATCAACGCGCTGCCCCACCGGATCGACCCGTTTGCGCTGCGCGAGCCGTGGCGCTTCTTCGTGCGAGACGCTCTTCAGGCCCGGAACCGCTTCAGCGAGGCGGTAGCCGACTCCACCGAAGGGCCCCTTCGCGACCGTCTGGGCGAGATCGGACTACAGCTCGACCGAGGAGTAGAGCAGTCCTGGGAGATCGCTCAACGGGGTCAGCAACTCACCGACACCCGCCGCCTCATCGATGTCGACGCGCTCACCCGCACCCGGGCTGCTCTCGCCGACGGTGATCCACGCATGGCATCCATCGATGCCCAAATCGAGAGCCATGAGCGGCTGGCCACACGCGAGACCGGCACGCGCGAACAGCTCGAGGCCCTCGACTCTCGCCTCGATGAGGCAGTGGTGCGCGCCGCCGAACTGGGCACTCGCGCCGGAGCGATCGGCGAGCTCGAATCGGCCGGGAACGACGTCGGCGAAATCGTGCGAGACCTCGAGGCGCTACGCCAAGGACTCGACGACGTCGGAGGAGAACGATGAGCTCCTCAGAGACCAACAACAAGAGGAGCGGGTCGGTTCTGGTGGGCGCCGGCATCATGTTGTCGCGACTGGCCGGCCTGCTGCGAGAAATGGTGGCCGGCCGCGTCATCGGCAACAGCGGCCCAGGCGACGCCCTCATCGCGGCCTTGCGAATTCCCAACTTGCTCCAGAACCTTCTCGGCGAGGGTGTCCTCTCGGCATCATTCGTTCCGGTCTACAGCGAGCTACTCGACGACGAGGAAGATCCACGAGAAGCCGACAGGGTGGCCGGTGCGGTGGGCGCCCTGCTGCTGGCGGTCACCGGCCTCGCGGTGCTCGTGCTCGTTCTCGCGGCCCGGCCCATCACCCGAGTGCTCGCCTGGGGACTGACCGGCGACAACTTCGAGCTCGCTGTCGACCTGACCCGAATCGTCGCCGTCGGCATCGGCTTCATGGTGATGTCGGCCTGGTGCCTCGGGATTCTCAACAGCCATCGCCACTTCTTCCTTCCCTATGTGGCACCCGTGCTGTGGAATGCGGTGCAGATCGGCGCTCTGCTCCTCGCATGGCAACGCGATTGGTCGATCGCCGACGCGGCAAGGGGCCTCGCCATCGGCGTGAGCATCGGCGGCCTACTCCAACTCCTGATCCAGCTACCCACAGTGCTCCGGCTCGCTCGAGGCCTGCGCTTCAGATTCGACAACTCTCACCCTCGGGTGCGCGAGATCCGGCGCCGGTTCGGCCCCGCGGTAGCGGGCCGAGGTGCGGTGCAACTCTCCGCCTATCTCGACCTGATCCTGGCCTCCTTCCTCGCCGCCGGCGGACTGTCGGCGCTGTTTCGGGCCCAGATCCTCTACACCCTTCCGGTCAGCCTCTTCGCGATGAGCGTCGCCGCCGCGGAACTCCCCGAGCTCTCCCGTCTCGGGGGCGACCCCACATCGGTGGCCCGACGCACCAACGGAGCGCTACGCCGGATCGCGTTCTGGATGCTCGCCGCCTCCCTCCTGCTGATCGCCGCCGGTGAACCGATCGTCGAACTCTTGTTCGAAGGTGGCGAGTTCACCAGCGCCGATACCTCTCTGGTCTGGCTGATCCTCGCCTTCTACGCGGTGGGGCTGCCTGCCATCGGGCTGAGCCGCATGCTGCAGAACGCGAGCTACGCCATGGGCGACACCTCGGGCCCGGCCCGGATAGCCGCGATACGGGTCTCGATAGCCGCGGTGATCGGCCTCATCGTGATGTTCCCCCTCGACCGGGCGATAGTCGGTGCCAACGGTGTGGAGGCACTCGGTGATGCTCTTGGATTCGCAGGTCCCCTCGAAGCGGGTGTGCGCCGCGATGAGTCCGTTGTCCGCCTCGGCGCGGTGGGACTCGCAATCGGATCGGCCATCGGAGCGTGGGTCGAACTCTTCCTGCTCAGTCGCCTGATCGACCGCCGCCTGCCGAGCCTCCCCAACCCGGCGAGGATCCTTATTCCTCCCGGAGTCGCAGCAGCCGTGGCGTTCGCGGTCACCGCGGGCATGAAGCTTCTCGTGGGCGATCTGCCGAGCCTGTTGGCCGTCGTGCTCACCGTTGGCGTAGGCGGTGCCGTCTACGTTTTCGTGGCGTTCCGCACGGGGGTCAAGGAGGCAGACATGGTGCTTCGTCCGGCCCGAAGAGCCATCTGGCGCTGAGTTTCGCCCCGCCCACGACCGCCTCCACGCCGCGGTTCGGTCTACGATCACATCATGTTCAAGTACCTCAAGAAGCGATGGGCCTATCTGGTTGCCAAGCTCTCCGGCAACTTCGAGGAGAAGGCCGAGCCGAAAGTCCAGCTCGAACAGGCGATCACCGAAGCCAAGGATCAACATCGGCGCCTCCGGGAACAGGCCGCGAACGTGATCGCCAATCAGAAGCGCACCGAGCTGAGCATCAACGAGGCGATCGAGCGTCTCGAGCGGGCCAACACCAACGCCCGCCAGGCGATTCTCATGGCCGAAGAGGCCCAGAGCTCCGGCGACGGAGCCAAGGTCGATTCCTACACCCACGCGGCAGGCCAGTTCGCCGACCGGATCTTGATCCTCGAGGGCGACATCGAAGGCCTCAAGGGACTCCACTTCCAGGCCACCGAGGCCGCCGATCAGGCCAAGGCGGCGCTGAAGCAGAACACCACTCTCCTGCAGAAGCGCATCAGCGAGAAGCAGGCCCTGCTGGGCAAGCTCGACCAGGCCCAGATGCAGGAGAGCGTCAACTCGGCGATGGCGACGCTTGGCGAGTCGGTGGGTGAAGATGTCCCCACCTTCGACGAGGTGCGCCACAAGATAGAAGCCCGCTATGCGAAGGCGCTGGCGGTGGCCGAGATCACCGAGACCAACGTCGAATCACGGATGCTGGAGATCGAAGAAGCCGCCCGGGGAGTCGAGGCCCAAGCCCGGCTCAGCCAGATCAAGGCCGATCTCGGAATCGCCGCGGCACCGCCACCCGAAGCCCTGCCCGAAGGCGACTGATCCGGCCCTGGCTGTATCCGGCCGGATCTCAGTTGGGAATGGTCACCAGATCGTCGGCGTGGATCACGATGTGAGGTGACCCAGGCGGAAGGGCGTCGCTTCGTCGACCGGCCACCGAACCGAGCTCCGTGGCGGTGTGACGCACCAGGCCTTTCGCGAAAACGGTGCCATCGGTATCGACCACCTCGACCGGTGAGCCCGGATCAAACGTGCCCGAAACCTCTCGCACTCCAGCGGTGAGCAGCGACTTTCCCCGTTCGAGTGCTGCTCGGGCTCCCCCATCGACGACGATTCGGCCTCGGGCCACCACCGCGAACGCGATCCAGAGCTTGCGGGCCGGCATGCGTGCATCGCGCGCTCGGACGACGGTGCCCACCCCGGGGGTGCCGGCCACGGCATCGGTGAGCACTTCCTCTCGTCCCGCGTGGGCGATCACGGTGGACACTCCCGACCAGGCCGCGATCTTCGCCGCGGTGAGCTTCGAAGCCATACCGCCACTCCCCCTCACACTGCCCGCACCGCCCGCCAGGGCCTCGTGTTGGTGATCGATCTCCACGATCTCCTCGATGAGCGACGCCCGGGAGTCCATCCGCGGGTCGGCTGTGAGCACACCGGGCGTGTCGGTGAGAAGCACCAGTCGGTCGGCCTCCACCAGGTTGGCCACCAGCGCGGCGATACGGTCGTTGTCGCCCCATCGGATCTCGTCGTCGGCGATGGCATCGTTTTCGTTGACCACCGGCACCACACCGAGTTCGAGCAGGCGTCCGAGCGTTTGGCGGGCGTGAAGATACTGGGAACGCACGATGAAGTCCTGAGGCACCAGCAGAACTTGACCGGCAATCAGACCATGGCCGGCCAATTCCTCGCGGTACACACCCATCAGGGCACTCTGCCCCACGGTTGCTATCGCCTGGAGGGTGGTGGCGTCGGTGGGCCGGTTGACGCCACCCAAACCGAGCTCGGGGAGTCCCGCCGCGATCGCCCCGGAGGTCACGATCACGACGCGCCCTCCCGTGCCACGGACCTCTGCCACCTCGCGGCAAAGTTTTGCCAAAGTGGCTCGATCGACAACCCCGTCATCGTCTGTGATCGACGACGTTCCGATCTTCACGACGATCGTCGAAGCACTCACACGTCGTCCTCGTATTCGAAGGCGAAATCGCCTATACGTACGGTGTCGCCCTGCCGTACACCGGCCTTCGCCAACGCGGTTTCGACACCGAGCTGCTTCAACCGACCCTGGGCAAACTCGAGCGCTTCCAGGTTGGTCAGGTCGCTGAGTGCAACCGCTCGCGCCGCAGCGCGGCCGAGCACGTTGAACGAGCCATCGTCGAGGCGTTCAATCTGGATCTCGGTGCTGGCAGGGCGATGGATGGTGATCGCCTCTGCCATTGGTGCGAGCCTGCGCACCTCATCGACGAGTTGCACGAGGTCGCCGATCACCTGGGGGAGTCCCATCCCGGTGACAGAGGAGATGGCCCGACCATCGAAGTCGGTGTCGGGCACGAGATCGACCCGCGACCCCACCACCAGGCGAGGCCGATCGAGCAGATCGGGTCGGTAGGCCCCGAGTTCGTTGAGCAGTATCTCGAGTTGGTGCTCGGGAGGCTCTCCGTCCCATCCCGCGAGATCAAGGAGGATGAGCAGCACCCTGGCCCTCTCCACATGGCGAAGGAACTGGTGGCCGAGCCCGCGCCCTTCGCTCGCTCCTTCGATCAGCCCGGGGACGTCGGCCAGTACCATCTCGAAGCCGTCGTCGGTGCGCACCACACCCAGATTTGGCTCCAGGGTGGTGAAGGGGTAGTCGGCGATCTTCGGCTTGGCCGCAGACACTCGACTGATGAACGTGGATTTCCCGACATTGGGGAAGCCGACGATGGCAACGTCGGCCAGCAGCTTCAGCTCGAGCCGTAACCACCGTTCTTCGCCATGTTCGCCCTGCTCCGCGAAAGACGGTGCTCGCCGCTTGTTCGACAAGAACCGGGAATTGCCCCGGCCCCCCTGCCCGGCGCGGGCCGCCAGCCAGCGGTCGCCATGATGGGTGAGGTCGGCGATCGATTCCTTCGTGTCGTGATCGAGCACCACGGTTCCCTCGGGAACGTGCACTTCCAGATCGGTGCCACGGGCGCCATGCCGGTTGCCGCCACTACCGTGCGCGCCATGGGGCCCCTTGCGATGGGGATGATCGCGAAAGGCCAGGAGAGACGCCACGTTGCGGTCGGCCACCAGCCAGATCGAGCCGCCATCACCGCCATCACCGCCGGCAGGACCGCCCTTGGCCACATGAGCCTCGCGTCGGAACGCGACGCAGCCGGCACCGCCGTCGCCGGCCTGCACATTGATGTTGCACTCGTCGACAAAGCCGGACACCGAACAGAGGCTACGGCCTCGGTTGGCTGCCGACCGACTTATTCGAGCAGGCGCACCGGATCGCCGAGCACTTCCACACCCCAGGTGGTGCGATCCCAAACGCTGGAACCGAGGGCCTGATAGTTGAGCTTCCACCAATCGTTGGGGTAAGAGGCGTACGTCGCGCTGGTGGGAAGGTCGATGGTCATCTCGATGAGGCGCCCGTTGTAGGGCCATCCGCCGCCGAGGTACACCTGAAGGCACGGGTCGCCACCGCACGAGTTGTTGGCGCTCGGCCCGTAGGCGCCGTCGGCTGTCTCGTAGGTGAACGGATACGGGTTGCCGAGGGGATCGAGGATCTTCAGGAAGTCCATGCCGTCTGCGGTATCCCACAAGGAGATCTTCATCTGCTTGCCGGCGTGCACTTCGGCGATCTCGGCGAGGAAGAAGTTTTCGGTGGCCACACCCGCAGAGTCGACGGTTACGGAGATCCGCTTGATTCCGAACACGTTCGGGCAGGTCGAGTCCGAAAGGGCGGAGCACGGGGTGACATCGGCTGGTCGACGAGCCCAGATTCCGTAGAGGTTGTGGCCGAGGGCGTTGTCGGCCGCCTGGGTTCTCACATTGACGATCCACCGACCCGAGGGTCCACTCGCGGGAATCGTGAACATGGTGTTCCACCCGCCACAGATGCCACCCTCGGTGCTGGTGACGGTGGCGTAGACAGGATTGTCGTAGTCGTTGAGAGGCGTGCTGTCGGCCTGATGCAGGGTCCAGACGGTGTTGAACGCGCCCGGCGGATTGTTTCCGGCGACCGAGTCGATATCCCCCGATGACCCGTCGCAGGCACCCTGGTCGTAGATGTCGACATTGATGCCCGTGGCGAGCGCCGCGGGTTTGTCTATGCCATACCAGTAGCCAGCCGGGTCGTAATCGCCGTTGATGTCCCAGGAACCACTGGGCGATTCGCAACCGCCCCAGCCGATCCACTCGTAGCGGACCATGACCTGATCGCCCATGTCCTTCGACGTGCAGTATCCGGACAGCGCGGCCCAGAAGTTTACCGCAGGTGCCCCACCGGGGGTCAGGTCGCCGGTTCCGAAGCGGCCCTCCGGACTCCCGAGCGGCACCGAGTCGACGTATTCGGCCACCGCTCGGCGACCGATCGTGACATTGTCGATGAACAGGCTCGCGAAATAGAGGTCGGCATCGGTGTCTATGATCTCGACCTCGAGTCGGTTGTTGCCCGTGTCGGAGACCGTGACGGTGATGCCGTCGACGCCGTGGGTGAACCCGTTGCGGGTGGCCTCGGCCCGAGCTGCAGACTCAGCCGATGAGAAGTTGGGCTGCCAGACGACACCGGCGAGCGCGGCCGCGTCGGAAGCGCGCTGGAGCGATGATGCCTGCGAGTACCAAGCCCCGATATCGACCGCGAAGCCGGCGAACCCCATGAGGGGTACGAGCAGCAGAGCGGTGAGGATCGCGGCGTAGCCCCGCTCAGATCCGGTTCGGCCAAGTGATTGGCGCCTTCGATTCACTTTGGCTCGACTTTCATCACCGTTTGGTCCGTGATCGTCACACCGTCACCCGGAAAGAGGCCGGTGAAATAGTCGCGGTTTATTCGCACCCAGACCCCCACACTCGTGAGTCCTGAGACCTGGTCTGTCTCCCGGTCGGTCTGGGGACAGAAATACGTCGTCATGCCACCCGCGCAGTTGGCGTTGTCGGGGAACTCCGAACACGACCCGGAGCAGTCGATGCTCGACATTGCCGCCACCTCGGCCCCGGTGTAGTAGTTGCAGTACCCCGAAGAGTTCTGCGGGTCGCCATTCACGTCGAAGCACGACGAATGCGGGTCTCCATTGGCCGCAGACGCGTCGTAAACGAGTGCACCTTCCACCGTCATGCCGTCGACCGCCGCGAGCCCTGAGTCGAGCGACAGGATCGCTTCGTAGTCGGCGAGATAGTTGTCGCCGAGATTGGAGGCCACGCGAGCAGCCGCTCGGCTGCTGCTGGTGACGGTGAGGTTGTCGCGCCAGAGTGTTCCGTACTCGACGATTCCGGCCATCAACAGAGCGAGGAGAGGGGCGACAATCGCGAACTCCACCATCGCCAGTCCGCGGTCGCCACGAGCACGGCGATTGAGTAGACGTCGCATCATTGCTCCTGGGGTTCCATCTTCAGGATCATCTGATCCTCGAACACCACCGAGTTCCCGAAGAACCCCGTGATGTATTCATGGGTGATCTGCACATAGATGCCGACATAGTCGAGCCCCGACCCGACCGACACCTCACGGTCGCGCGGACACCAGAAGCGGTCGGGTGAATTGTAAGGATCACCGAGGGCCAGCTCCTGGCAACCGAATTCCACCTCGGGCACCGTCAGATCGCTCGAGCTGTAGACGTTGCACAGGCCGACAACAGGGGTGCCTGCCTTGCATGTGGCTGAAACCTGGTCGGTCGGGCCTGTCGCCTCGAAGATCACCAGGCGGTCGATCGCTCCCTCGGGAAGCGCCGCGCCTGAACGTTGCACGGCCCGCAACATGCGGTAGTCGGCATCGGTGACATCGCCGGCGACACTCGACTCACGAGCTGCATCGCGCGTCACGTTGGCCACGCCGAGATAGTCGCGGAACGCGAAACCAAACTCGAAGATGCCGAAAATGAAGAGGAGGAATACCGGCGTGATGATCGCGGCCTCGACAAGCGTCGCCCCTCGTTCTCCACGCGCTCGGCGTCGTGATCTCAACATCTGTCCTCTGTTCCCACCGGGAAGATTGACCTCTCTGACCTTTCGGCACATCGGACCGAGTAGTTGAGCCGGGTTGGCATGGAATTGGGGTCGAGCTTCCCTTCACGAATGGGCCATCTGGCCCAGACCAGTGGGTGGTCCGGCTATCGACAGCCGACCCCTAGGCTGCACCCATGAGGGCACGCGACGATCTGACAGCCCAGCAATCCAACTGGGGCAAGACCATGCGAGGCCATCTCGTCGACGGCATCGAGCTCGCCCACTCCGACTCAGACCCCCGCATCGCCTCTGGCAGAGCACTCAACCGGGAAGGCCGCGAGCAGCTCGAAGCCGAAACACTCCGTGAGGGAGCCACGCTCAGTGGAGGCGCCGGCAACCGCGCCATCCCCGAGGCCGCCGACCGCACCCGTACCTCCTTCGAACGCGACCGAGACCGGATACTGCACGCCACCGCGTTTCGCCGACTGGCCGGCAAGACCCAGGTCTTCGTGTTTCCCGACGACCACCAGCGCACCCGCCTCACCCACGCCCTCGAAGTCGCCCAGGTCGCCCAATCGGTGAGTCGCGCCCTGGGGCTCAATGTCCCACTAACCGAAGCGATCGCGCTGGGCCACGATTGCGGCCACGGCCCCGGAGGCCATGCCAGCGAGGAAGCTCTTTCGCCCTACGTCGACGGAGGCTTCGATCACGCGGTCTGGGGCGCCGACGTTACCCTTACACCGCTCAACCTCTGTGTAGAGACGCTCGACGGAATCCGCAACCATTCATGGTCGCGGCCCGCACCCGCCACGCCCGAAGGCGAGGTGGTAAGCTGGGCCGACCGCATCTCCTACGTCTGTCACGACTTCGAAGACGCAGCCACGTCGGGCGTCGTGCGCCCATCCGAGCTGCCCGATGCCGTACTCGACTTCTGCGGCACCAGCCGCCGCACCCAGCTTGCGGGTTTCATCGGCTCGATGATCGATGCCACCGAGTCTGCGGGTCGTATCGGCATGTCGCCTGCCGGTGCCGAAGCACTTGCAGCCTTTCGCCGGTTCAATTTCGAGTCGATCTACCTTCGCGACGAATCACGCGAACAAGCCCGCCGTGTAGTCACTGTTCTGAGGGCTCTGGTGGAGCACCTCTTCGCCGACCCCGCTCGCCTTCCCGCTCGCCTCCTCACCGACGACTCCGAAGACGGCGTCCGCCATGCCGCAGTGGCGTGGGTGGCAGGAATGACCGACCGCTATGCCATGCATGCCGCCGAGGACTGGCTCGGGTTCGACCACCGAGACCTGCCCCGAGGCATCGATCTCGAGGCCTAGTCTTCTCGCTCCAAAACGAGAAATGCCCCCACCGAGGTGGAGGCATCGACTCGAACTTGGGATCGATCAGCCGGGCAGAACGTCGACCAGCTTGCGGCCTCGACGATTGCCGAACTTCACAAAGCCGTCGGAGGTGGCGAACAAGGTGTCGTCGCCGCCTTTCATCACGTTCTCGCCGGGATGGATTCGGGTCCCCCGCTGGCGCACGATGATGGTGCCGGCGAGAACCTGGCCCCCGTCGTAGACCTTCACGCCGAGGCGCTGGGAGTTGGAATCGCGACCGTTGCGGGTTGACCCGCCGCCCTTTGTCTTAGACATTGGGAATCAGCCCTTCTTGATGTTGGTGATCTCGATGCGAGCCAGCGTTTGCCGATGACCCCACCGCTTGCGGTTGTTTGACTTGTTCTTGTAGAGGAACCCGTTGATCTTGGGACCCTTGGTCTCCTCAACGACACGTGCGGTGACAGTCGCCTTGGCGAGCTGATCCGGAGTGGCGAGAACGGTGTCGCCATCGACGACTAGGACTGGAGAAAGAGCGATCTCGGCGCCGGGTTCACCAACGCGCTCAACCTCGAGGGTCTGGCCCTGCTCTACGCGGTACTGCTTACCGCCGGTCTTTACTACTGCGTACATAGGGAGACAATCTTACCGGGCACGTCCCGGGAAACGGACGGACCAAACCTCTCAGCCGAGAATCTCATCGAGCAGTACATGGCCCCTCCCCTCACATGTCGGGCAACTGTCGGAAACAGACTCCAGCAGTCCCTCACCTATCCGCTTGCGGGTCATTTCCACCAAGCCCAGATCCGAGATGTCGAACACCTGGGTGCGGGTCTTGTCGCGAGCCAGGGCGGCCCGGAACGTTCTGGTGACCTCGGCTCGGTTCTTGGCGATTTCCATGTCGACGAAGTCGATCACGATGATTCCGCCGATGTCGCGAAGCCGAAGTTGATGTGCCACCTCTTCTGCCGCCTCGAGGTTGTTGCGGTAGACCGTCTCCTCGAGGCTGGATCGACCGACGTTCTTGCCGGTGTTGACGTCGATGACGGTGAGGGCTTCGGTGTGCTCGATGATGAGCGATCCGCCCGACGGCAGCCAGACCTTGCGATCGAGTGCCTTCCGGAGTTGCTCATCGATGTGTTGACGCTCGAGCAGGGGCAGCCCCTCGGCCTCGGCATCGTAATACTCAACCCGCTCCGCCAGAGCGGGCGTGATCGACGAGACGTAGGACCTGATCTCCTCGTAGAGCTTCTTGTCGTCGATGATCACGCCCCGGAAGTCCTTGGTGAACTCCTCACGGATGATGCGCACCGCGGCCTCGGGCTCTCGGTAGAGCAGGGCCGGGGCCTTTGTCTTCTTGGCCAGGGCCTCGATGTCGTTCCACTGCCCGAGCAGGCGGGCGACGTCGCGCTCGATCTCCTCCGCAGTGACATTTTCAGCCGCGGTGCGCACGATCACACCGTGCTGCTTGGGCTTGGCCTTGTCGAGGAGGTTGCGCAAGCGCTTTCGCTCACCATCAGGCAGGCGCTTCGAGATGCCGTAGGTGGAGCTGTTGGGCACCAGCACCACGAACCGACCGGGTAGCGACACTTCCTGAGTTAGCCGGGCGCCCTTGTGGGCGATCGGGTTCTTGGTCACCTGACACAAGATGGCCTGCTTGGCCTTGAGGATGTCCTCGATCCGAGGGTGTTCGGCCTTCTTGCCTTCCATCTCGTCGGCGTCGTACTGAACATCGCCCCGATAGAGCACGGCATTCTTGGGAGTGGCGATGTCGACGAACGCCGCCTCCATCCCGGGCAGCACGTTCTGGACCCGGCCCAGATAGATGTTGCCGTGAATCTGGCTCACGTCGTCTGAGGGCCGCGACACCTGATGTTCGACGAGCTTGCGGCCCTCGAGGGTGGCGATCTGGGTTGCGTGCTCACCCACGTGGACACACATCAAATAGCGCCCGACGGCACGACCCTTGCGGGTGCGGCCTCGGCGACGCTTCAGAGTCTTCTCATCGAGCTCCACCGCATCATCGTTGGTGATCGCTTCGATCGGCGTTGGTGCCTTGTTGCCCTTGGCCTGGCCTCCCCGGTTGCCGCCCTGGCGGTTTCCCTGGTTCTGCTGACCCTGCTTTTGCTGGCCCTGTTTCTGTTGGCCCTGACCTCCTTGGCCTCCCTGACCACCGCGTCCGCGGCCGCCTCTGCGCCTACGTCGCTTACGGGACTGGCCGTCACCCTGGTTCTGGCCGTTCTGGCCATCCTGGTTCTGGTCGCTGGGTCGGGAGTCGCCCACTTTCGGGGCAGGACGCGAGTCTCCGATCTTCGGGCTGGAGTCCTGGCTTTGCTTATCTGGCTTGGGGGCCTGTTCGTCGGCCATAGGTATCGTCTTTCAGTTCGGGCACTCCGATGTGAGCGATCATTTCGCTCCCATGGGTGCGGACAACGGCGCGGCGACCGCAAGGGGGTCGGTGCGCTGGTCGTCGTCGGTGATAATCCATTGGTGAAGTCGGTGGACCCTTGACTCGGTGAGTGGGGGGTCGAGCGCTGCCAGAAGTTCCGATACCCGCACCGCGCGCGGTTGGATACCGAGTTCTGCGATCAGCCTCACACTCTGGTCGTTCTGAACACCTTCTTCGATCGGCGATTCGACCTCGACACTGAGAACCAGGGGCCGGAGGTCGTCGGTGACCTGCTTCCCCTTGCGTTCACGGGTGACGACGATGGTGTCGGAGGCGAGGGCGCGTTCTACCGCGCCACGGGCCGTCTCGACATCCACGTCGGTGACGTCGATTTGCCAGGTACAACTTGTGACTGCTTGTTGCAAGGACGGCATCCGCCGGTCGATAACGACCACTGCGGTTGCGGTCAGCCCCACCGGGAGTTGGGCACTGAGTAGGGCGGGAAGCGACTCCACATCAAGGTCTTCCCCGATTCGGTCGGGGTCGAGGTCGATGTCGAGATACTCCGCGCCGGACTCGTGTCCGGTGGAGAGGGCGAGGCCGAACGAGAGCTTGGGGCGCGGGTTGAAACCCTCGCTGTATGCCACCGGGAGCCGGGTGCGGCGCAGTGCTCGTTCCCAGATGCGGGCCACGTCGCGATGCGACGTGAACCGAACCTTACCGAGCTTGCTGAACTGGATCCGAATTCTCATGGGGTGGCAGCTCCGACGGGTCGCCGAGTCTGCAACTGAACCGGAACCGATCCACCGGAGGACAGGTCTACGCCTGTCCCCTGGCTTCCGCCCGCAGGCGGGGTGGCCGATGCCACCACGTGTTCGATTCCGTAGCCGGTGCACGCGCCGCAGTCGTAGCACGGTGTCCACCGGCAATCCTCGAGACCAACTTCCTCGAGGGCATCGCGCCAGTCCTGCCACAGGAAATCCTTGTGGAGGCCGGCTGAAAGGTGATCCCAGGGGAGCACCTCGTCTTCGGTGCGGTGCCGGTGCACATACCAGTCGACGTCGAGGTCGTTGGCGGCCATTGCTTCGAGCCACAGGTCGTAGCTGAAGTGTTCTGACCATTCCTGGAATGTGCCGCCGTGGCGCCACACGTATTCGATCACCGGGCCGAGCCGCCGGTCGCCGCGGCTGGCGATGCCCTCCGCGAGGGTGGCTCGGGGGTCGTGCCATTTGAGCTGCACGCCCTTGTTTCGGCGAAAGTTATCTTTGAGTAGATCGATCTTGCGCCCCAATTCGACAACGGTGTTTTGTCCGAACCATTGGAAGGGGGTGAAGGGCTTGGGCACGAATCCGCCCACCGACACCGTGACCGACGGCGACTTGTGGTGTTGGCGGCCGAGTTCGACGCAGTTGCGAGCGAGTTCGGCGATACCGAGAGTGTCTTCGTCGGTTTCGGTGGGGAGCCCGGTGAGGAAGTAGAGCTTCATGCGGCGCCAACCCTGCGAGTAGGCGCTCTCGACGGCTCCGTAGAGATCATCCTCACGGATCATCTTGTTGATCACCTGGCGCATCCGCCAGCTTCCGGCTTCGGGGGCGAAGGTGAGACCGGTGCGTCGAGCCCGCTGGATCTCTGCCGCGATCCCGACGGTGAATGCATCGACGCGGAGGCTCGGCAAAGCGACCGATACCCGTTCACATCCGGCGTCGTCGATGGTCGACGCGATGACGTCCTGAATTCCGGAGAAGTCGGCTGTGGACAGCGAGGTGAGCGCCACCTCGTCGTAGCCGGTGCG
>JAJCXY010000091.1 GCA_029263215.1 Acidimicrobiales bacterium | reverse complement strand
GGGGTCTGAGCTTGTTCACGGCCATGGTTCCGGCGGTACCGGCTCCGAGTACAACGAGTTTCTTCACGTTCAGCTCGCCTTCTGGGGTGCCACCGGGCCCGCCAAAGTGGCGATGGCGTCGAGTTTGGTCAGAAGCTGGCTTCGGGCCGAGGCCAGCTGAGAGATCAGATCTGCAATTCGGGGGAGCAGGCCGAGGATCCAGTCCTGGTGATCGAGGTCGATCTGCCAGATCTGGTCGGACGCTTCGAGCAGGGCGCTGGGAGCGATGGACAACTCCTGAGCTATCTGGCCGAGGCGAGCGCCTTGAGGAGGCCAGGCGTGGGGGGCAATGCCGCCGACGATCACCATCCCGGTGAGTTGGTGGCCGACCCGGATGAAGGAGCGGGCACAGAGGAAACCCAGGTGAGAGGGAACGAAGCGCGGTTCGAGATCGGGTTGGTCGGCCAGGCCCCGCCATCCTCGGGTGCATGCCGCGGCCGCCATCGGGCTGTCGGCGATGGCCGCATAGAATCCGCACTGGTTGGCCACCGACGTGAGCGGGCGACCTTCGATGTCGGTCACCACGGCCATGACTCCGAAGAGTTCGCCGAGAAGGTCGGCGATCGACTGGGCTGCGTCGGGCAAGAGGAGCTGGTGCAGGCCCTGGACCGATGGGTCCGAGCCGTTGAGCTGGGCCGGCGACTCGGCGTCCGTGGCGTCTTCGAGGCCGAACAGTTCGGCGATTCGATCTGCGGAGAAGCGCCACTGGCGACCGATCTTCACGCCGGGTAGGCGTCCGTCCTCGGCCATTCGGTAGACCGTGGATCTGTCGACATTGATCAGATCCTGGACTTCACGAGTTGTGAGGAAACTGGCCATCGGTTGCTTCGATCCGTAGCTTTGCCTTCATCTGTACTCTAGATGGGCCATAGAGAGGCAATTAGGGGCATAAGACCCTTAGGGAGTGTGCATAATGCGATATCGGTCACCTCTGTTCGGGTGTGAGATCGCAGACCTCGTTGCACTAGCGTCGATAAGGAGTCGAGGGCAGGCACTCGGCGACAACAGCACGCGAGAAAGCGGAACGATGACCGACACCCAGCCGATCGACACTGCGGGGTTGAGGGCCAGATACCGCCTCGAGCGCGACAAGCGCCTGCGTGACGATGGCAACGACCAGTACCTCGAACCAGCGGGCCCGTTCGCACGCTTCCTCGACGATCCACACGTGGAGAAGGCCCCGCGGGAGCCGAGATTCGACGAGGTCACGGCCGTCTTCATCGGTGGAGGCTTCGCCGGCCTCTGCGCGGGCGCGAGAATGAAGCAGGCCGGGATCCACGATGTACGCATCATCGAAGGCGGAGGCGATTTCGGCGGAGCGTGGTACTGGAACCGCTACCCGGGCGCGATGTGCGACACCGCGTCGATGGTGTATCTGCCCCTGCTCGAGGAGGTGGGGCACATGCCTACGATGAAGTACACGTTCGCCCCCGAGATCTTCGCCCATGCCCAAAACATCGGCACCGAGTTCGGACTCTACGACGGCGCCCTCTTCTCCACCGCGGTGACCAGCCTCACCTGGCAAGAAGACTCTGCGCGCTGGCTGATCCGGACCGACCGGGGAGACGAGATACGGGCCCGATTCGTGGCCATGGGCACCGGACCCCTGCACCGCCCGAAACTCCCCGGCATCCCCGGTATCGACGGCTTCGAAGGAGAGTGTTTCCACACCAGCCGATGGGACTATGGATACACCGGCGGCAATTCCGCCGGCGCCCCGATGAACGGCCTCACTGATCGGCGGGTCGGAATCATCGGCACCGGCGCAACCGCCGTGCAATGCATCCCCCACCTGGCACGCGATGCCGATCAACTCTTCGTCTTCCAGCGCACACCATCATCGATCGACATCCGCCACAACCACCCGATCGACACCGACTGGTTCAAAGGATTGGAGACGGGCTGGCAACACGAGTGGCTCACCAACTTCGCCACCCTCCAGACCGGCGGCTTCGCCGATGACGACCTGGTGAAGGACGGATGGACCGACATCTCCCAGCGAATCCGCGACCGGGTGCTCGTGGAGATGGCTCGACCAGGAACCGAACCGGGACCAGACCTGCTTCAGCGTGCGTACGAGTCGAGCGACGACGAGAAGATGGCCGAGATCCGTGCCCGCGTCGACGAGGTGGTCGACGACCCAGCCACGGCCGAGGCCCTGAAGCCCTGGTATCGCCAGCTGTGCAAGCGGCCGTGCTTTCACGACGAGTACCTGCAGGCCTACAACGAGCCGGGAGTGAATCTGGTCGACACCGATGGCAAGGGCGTCGAGCGGATCGATGCAACGGGCGTATGGGTCGCCGGGGTCCACTACGAAGTCGACTGCCTGATCCTCGCCTCGGGGTTCGAGGTCGGCACTGACCAGGCCCGACGTTCGGGCTTCGAGACAACGGGTCGAGACGGACTGACGCTCACTGAGTATTGGGCCGACGGTATGCAGAGCCTGCACGGGATACACGTCCACGGCTTTCCCAACCTGTTCATCGCCGGGCTCTCCCAGGGCGCCAATCTCATCTCGAACATCACCCACAATCTCTCCGAGGCGGCCACCACGATCGCCGCCGTCATCACCCACGCCCTCGAAACGGGTGTCGATCAGGTGGAGGTGACACAAGCGGCGGAGTTGGCCTGGGTGGAGATGCTCGATGGCAACACCCGCTCATTTCTCGGCAACCCCGACTGCACGCCGGGCTACTACAACAACGAAGGCAGACCGACCGGTCGTCGCGAGCGGCTCAATGCAAGCGGCTACCCCGACGGCGCCGCCGCCTACTTCGAGTACATCGAACGATGGCGCAGGTCGGGCGATTTCGAAGGCCTCGAGTTCAGCTAGCCCCGGCCACCAGCTTGCCGTCCTGGACGACCTTGCTCACGCGTGGTCGAAGGTCGGATACGTCGAGTTCCTGACCACTGAACACGACCAGATCGGCCGCCTTGCCGGCCTCCAGCGTGCCGACCTCATCGGAGATCCCCATCATCTCCGAGGCGCAACGCGTGGAAGCTTCGAGCACCTGGAGCGGGGTCATCCCCAGCCCCTGCATCTCGGCCAACTCGCGGAGGTTCTCGCCATGGGGAGTGACCCCTGAGTCGGTACCCATCGCTATTCTGACTCCAGCCGCGATCGCTCTCGAGACCGAATCGCGGTGCTCCTCAATCACCGATCGGGCCTTGTCGACGATGGTCTGTGGCAGATCGACCCCCCGTTCCACGGCCTCGAGCACTCCCATCGGGGCGATGAGTGTGGGTACGAGGTAGGTGCCGGCATCGAGCATCATCTCGATCGCCTGATCGTCGAGATAGATACCGTGCTCGATCGAACGAATGCCGGCTTTCACGGCGTTCTTGATCCCCTGGGTGGCCTGCGCATGGGCCATGACAAACCGATCTGCCACCGATGCCTCGGTGACCAATGCCTCGAGCTCGTCCATTCCGAAATGGGGGTGCTGAGGACTCGAACGTGGCGAGATCACCCCGCCCGACGTAGCGACCTTGATCACGTCGGCGCCCGCACGGATCAGCTCCCTGACCTTCTTCCTCATCTCGATGGGCCCGTCGACGATGTTGTGGGGGCGCCCTGGATGGCAATCCATCATCCCGGGCAAGAAGCCGCCGCACACCTCCCAAGAGTCGCCATGACCGCCTGTCTGGGAGAGCATGGTGAGCGACAACTGCATCCGCGGGCCGGCGATGAGGCCAGTGTCGCGGGCTGTCTTGACACCGAGATCGGCGCCACCGGCCTCGCGCACGGTGGTGATTCCGCAAGCCACCGTACGTTCCATGCGTTCCGCGGCGAGGTAGAAGTTCATCGAGAACGGAGTGTTGGCATGGGTGTTCGCGCTGAAGTCTCCGTCGGCCATGAAATGTACGTGGCAGTCGAACAGACCGGGGGTTATCAGATGGCCCGTGCAGTCGATCGATTCGTCGCCATCGAGTCCGCTCCCCACAGAGACGATCCGATCTCCCTCGATCAACACATCGGCCAGTGCCGGCTCTGCCCCCGATCCATCGAATACCA
Organism: Acidimicrobiales bacterium; assembly: GCA_029263215.1. GTDB lineage: Bacteria > Actinomycetota > Acidimicrobiia > Acidimicrobiales > Aldehydirespiratoraceae > OFTM10. The sequence goes on along the minus strand of JAJCXY010000091.1, from coordinate 23,207 downwards.
GTCCGTTGTGTAGAAGCAGTCGTGTCATCCCGCGAGCGTCGCGCGCTTGGAGCCGAGCCGCAATCGGAAGCCATCGGTGCGCCGAGGGTCGCGTCGGTGGTGCATGCTGGGGGAGTGTCGACATTCCTCGAACCTGAAGTGCACGCGGTGAGCGACCGGGATGCCCGTGCTCTGGCGACGCTGTCGCATGGCTGAATTCGACACGATTGTCGTCGGAAACGGTTTGTTCGGCAGCGCCGCAGCTCGGCACCTCAGCCAGTTGGGTGAACGGGTCGCCCTCATGGGTCCCGATGAGCCCCCCGACCAATCTCGACACCAAGGGGTGTTCTCCAGCCACTACGACCAGGGCCGGCTCACCCGGTTCCAGGATCGCAACCCCTCGTGGGCTGCGATCACCCGGCGTGCGGTCGAGAACTACGCCTCGCTCGAAGCGTTGTCGGGGGTCGGGTTTCACTACCCGGTGGGCGCAGTGATCGTGGGCGACCCGTCGCGTGACGCCGAAGGCTCGGGCGACGACCCTCTCACACGAGTGAGGGAGGACGGGATCGTTCACGACTACTACGAACCCGGCGATGGAGCCTGGCGAACCCGGTTTCCCGATCTCGATTTCCCCGACAGCCACTACCTCATCCACGAACCCGCACCGGCGGGTTTCATAAACCCACGGCGCCTGATCCGAGCCCAGAACGTGGTGGCTGTCGCTCATGGTGCGACGATCATCCGCGAAGCCGTGACCGGGGTCCGTTCCTCGCGAGATGGTGTCATCGCGAAGACGCACACGAACACGACGGTGACGGCTCGCAAGGCGCTGGTGGCGGCCGGCGCCTTCACGAACTTCAACGATCTGCTACCCGTGCAGCTGCCGCTGGAGATCAAGACCGAGGTGGTTGTGCTCGGTAGAGTCGACGGTTCGACAGCGAAGCGACTGAGTGACGCACCGACTGTCAAGTACGCAATCGACGATCCGGTGCTCGAAGGCATCTATGTGGTGCCTCCGCTGCGTTATCCAGACGGCAATCACTACGTCAAACTCGGTGCCAACACCACTGCCGACATCTACCCGACGAGCCTGGCAGAGATACAGGACTGGTTCCGGCGAGGCGACAGCGATGTATGCCTACCGAGCTTCGAGAGAGCGCTCGGCGCGATGTGGCCCGGCACCGAGTTTCAAACGGTCGAGACGAAACGATGCATCCTGTGTCGCACCGCAGACTCCCGCCCGATCATCGACCGGGTCGGCGACTCCGTTTTCGTCGCAACTGCAGGCAACGGAGGAGGCGCCAAGGGCTCAGACGCCTGGGGCGAACTTGCGGCCGGCCTCGTGCACGATGGCCGCTGGCCCGCAAACCTGGCTCCACTGTCGATGTGACCAAGGGTCGCGACTTGCTCGGGTCAGAACCGCGCCCTGATCGCCCATAGATCGGCGAATGCAGGACGGAAAAGCGACTCACGGAGATAGGTCGCACCATCGGACCCGCCGGTGCCCATCTTCGTGCCGATTGTTCGCTGCACCATCATCACGTGGCGGTAGCGCCACTCTTGGATGCCCTCATCGAGATCGGTGAGGGCCTCGCACATCTCGGTGAGGGCGGGATCGGTGCGGTACACCTCGATCAGGGCTGCCTGAACTCCCTCGGACTCCTCCACGGCCTGGGTCACGTCTCGGGAAAGAACCTCCTCGGGGATGGCAAATCCGCGACGGGCGAGGAACCCGACGAAGACATCCCAGAGAGCAGGCTCGGCGTAGCGGCGAGTGAGGCGTTCGTACTCGACCGGGTTGTCTTCGAACCGATAGAGATGGTCGGTTGCCTTCTGGCCGAGGAGGAACTCGAGTTCGCGGAACTGGGCCGACTGGAATCCACTCGCACTTTCGAGGAACGAACGGAATGACGCGAATTCCAGCGGGGTCATGGTTTCGAGCACATCGAGTTGGGCCACCAGCGTCTTCAGGATCTTCAGAACGCGCTTGAGTTGATGACCGCCGCGAAACTCGGCGTTGTTCTCGAGATATGCCCCGAAGGCATCGAGTTCGTGAAGCACCTGTTTGAACCAGAGTTCGTAGACCTGGTGGATGATGATGAAAAGGGTCTCATCGTGCTCGGATTTGCCCGTATCGGGATCGATGGATCGGCACTGCTGCAACGACAGGAGATCATCGACGCGCAGGTAGTCGCCGTAGGTGAGGTTCTCGGGCTGGGTGTTCACAGTGCTCCACTTCTCAGGTGACGGACAGGGCATCGGGTCGGGCGAGCGGGTCGAGATCGGGGAGGGGTTGCAGCTCGCCAACCAAGGCTGCGGCCCGCTCATAATCCACTTGAGCGAGGCTGGTGATGTCGTGTGTGAGCGCGACGAGAATCCCGGCTTGGGCAGAAGCCCGATGCTGTGCCTCTGAGTAGGGCATCGAGCTGAACATCACCATGTTGTAGCGAGGACTCAATCGATCGGGATGGCGCCGCTCCAACTCCAGCGCCAAGGCACGCTTGAGCAGGTACTCAGGATCGAGCACGTCGGCTCGCATTTCCACATAGTTGGCGAGTGTCATGTCGGCGATGGCCTCGGCATGGGGCTTACGTTCGGCTTCGAATGAGGTGAACGCGGCCGCGATGTCGTGAGACGAGTCGGCGAGGTGCCTGGCCAGAATTCGGGCCGACTCCATGGCGAGATTCATCCCCTGCCCGTGAAACGGCACTATCGCATGAGCAGCATCGCCGAGTACGACAGCCTGGTGGCCATGGCTCCAGCCCCTCGTTCGGAGGGTGGCGAGATGTCCTGTCGGGTTGTCGAAGAACTGGGTCTCGAGATCGGGTGTAGCGGATGCGAAGTCGGGAAACTCCCTTTGGAAGAAGCTGCGGACCCGTTCCGGAGAATCGAGCTCGCCGAACCCGTCGGGGCCTTCGGCGGGAGCGAAGAGGGTGACGGTGAAGTCGCCTCCTGGGTTGGCCAGCGCAATGAGCATGAACTCGCCGCGAGGCCAGATGTGGAGGGCCTTGGGCTCGAGGATGAATTCTCCCGCGGGGCCGCTGGGGAGCGTGAGCTCTTTGTAGTCGTGGCCGACGGGCTCGATGCGCTGGGCACCCCCGTTGACGCCGAGCATCGCCTTGCGGACCTCCGAACCGGCGCCATCGGTGCCGAAGACCACTCCGAAAGGCAACTCGCGATGGCCGTCGGGGGTGGTGAACGAAAGCACGGATTGCTCGAAGTCGACGTTGTCGAGGCGATGTTCGAACTCGATTCGCACTCGGCCCGTGGCTTCGGCTGCGTCGAGCAGGATTGCGTTGAGATCCACGCGAGATATCGAATGAATCACCTCGTGAGGAAGGTTTCCATAAGGCTGAAGGGTGAGCTCCGCTGAGCCGGTGGTGTGGATCATGCGGCCCTTCATCGGAACGGTGATCGAGTCGACCTGCTCGATCACTCCGATGTCGACAAGAGGGATGATTCCGTGAGTGGCCAAAGCGAGGTTGATCGACCGTCCGGCGGGGAGATCGCCCCGCCGTAGGTCGGGGCGACTCTCGTACAGCACCACGTCGTGGCCCGCTCGGGCGAGGTATATCGACAAGACCGACCCGCACGGGCCGGCGCCGACAACAACCACCGGACCGCGCTCGTCGAGGGCGGTCATTGGGATGCCTCTTCATCGAGCAGGCGATCGAGCAGAGCGACGAATCGATGGATATCGGTGAACGAGTTGTAGAGAGGCACCGGAGCCACACGGATCACATCGGGATGGCGCCAGTCGCAGGCGACATCGGCCGACCCGAGCCGTTTGAAGATTGCCTTGCCATCGATGGCGGGATCAGTGACCCTCAGGGCGAATTGGCAACCGCGCTCGTGCATCGGTCGGGGTGTGAGGTTCTCGATCCTCGGACCGAGCACGGTGTCGAGAAGGAAGTCGAAGTATGCGATCTGTCGTTCTGATTTCTCGCGGAGACGATTGATCCCCCCGGCCTCGTCGATCACATCGAGGGATGCCTTCAGCGCAGCCATCGACAGGATCGGGGCGTTGCTCACCTGCCAGGACTCGACCGTTGGGATGGCCTCGAAGACGGTTGCCATCTCGAAGCGCGTGTCCTTCCTCGTTCCCCACCAGCCGAGCAACTTGGGCAGATCCTGGTTGGTGATGTGCTGGGAGTGCACGTAAGCACCGCCCGCGCCTCCGGGGCCTCCGTTGAGATACTTGTAGCCACACCACACCGCGAAGTCGACATTCCAGTCGTGAAGCTGGAGGGGGATGTTGCCGGCGGCATGGGCGAGATCGAACCCGACCCTCGCTCCGACCTCGTGGCCCGCTCGGGTTATCGCGGCCATGGGCAGGACCTGGCCGGTGAAGTACTGCACCCCAGGGAGGAGCACCAGGGCAAGCTGCTCGCCATGTTGGGTGATGGCATCGAGAACATCGTCGGGGTGCAAGGTCTCGGTGCCGGGCCTGGGGCCGACTATCACCAGCGATGTTGCCGGGTCTAATCCCCGTTGACGAATCTGAGACTCCACTGCGAAATGGTCTGAAGGGAAGGCGTGGTCTTCGATCAGAACCTTGTGGCGCTCGGGAGTGGGCTCGTAGAAGCTCATCATCAGCAGGTGAAGATTGACGGTAAGCGAATTCATCACCACCACCTCGTCGTGGTTTGCGCCCACCACCGCGGCCATCTGGTCGGTGAGGAGTTCGTGGTAGGGCTCCCACGCCGTCGGTCCGGTGAAGTGGCCGGCCACTCCGAGCTGGGCCCAGCGGTGGAGTTCATCGCCGACGTGGTCGAACGTTCGGGCCGGGATCGCGCCGAGCGAATTGCCTACGAAGTAGATCTGCTCGCTGCCGTCGCTTGCGGCGGGGATCTTGAATTCGGCGCGGATCGATCTCAAGGGGTCGCTCGCGTCGAGCATCGCTGCTGTCTCTGCTGAGGTCGTGTATTCCCCATTCATGATTGGGCCACCAACGAATCAGCGAGCTTCGTGTGAAGGGAGTTGAGTTCCTCGACCAAACCCGAAATGTCGTGGATCGAGGCTCCTGAGAGGGCCTCGGTTTCGGTGTGGTGAGCCTCCAACACCAGCTTGTCGGCGAGTGCTCTTCCCGACTCGGTGCAGGCCACGAACCAGAGCCGCTTGTCGTGGGTACCCCGAAATCGTTGCACCAAGCCACGCTCGGCCAATCTGGCCACAGCGTGCGACACCGTGGGCTGAGGAGACAAGGCGGTGGTGGTGAGGTCGGTCATCGATATGGAATCGTGTTCGCGTAGAACGGCCAGCACTCGCCATTCCGAGCGCTGGACGCCGTGTTGTGTCAGCAGTTGGTAGAAGGGAGCGGAGAGCACCTGGTCGGCCCGGCGGAGCACGTACGGGAGATAGCCGTCGAGGAAGGGCTCGTTCATCAGCACAATATATTCATACGAATTGATACCTGTCGAGCTGTTGCAACAACACCCACCCGACTGGTCGGCACCGTCGGCCAGCCGAGAGACTGAACCCACGTCCGACCGGGCCGTGGGTGACCTTCTGCCCTTGAGACTCTCGGCCCGGCGACGTACAACAGAACCAGGACCCCGATGGAGGAGTGCTCATGCAGGTAGAGGATCTGATGACCACCGAACTGATCACTGCAACATCAGAGATGTCATTGCAGGATGCCGAGGCACTCTTCACCGCCAATGAGATCTCGGGCGCTCCTGTGGTCGACGACGGAGACCTGGTCGGCGTGATCTCTCAGTCCGACATCATCCGCGTGCTCCATGATGAACAGAGGGCTGCCAGCGACGTTTCGCAGTTCCTTCTCAGTCCCTACCCGATTTCCATCCCGGCTCTGAGCGACATCGCCCAGGAGCGCGCTGCCATCGCCCAGCGCCTCATCGACATGACGGTAGGTGAGGCCATGACGGGAGTGCCGGTCACGGTATCGCCGTCTGATTCCGTCACGGTCGCAGCACAGGCCATGGTGGCGGAGCGGGTGCACCGGGTACTCGTCACCAACCGCGGTGAGTTAGTGGGACTCGTCAGCGCACTCGATCTCGTGACCCTTCTCGTCTGACCACAGCTCAGGTGGCGCGTAGCGCTCAGAAAGTGGGAGCCTGCGGCTCGAAACTCGAGGAGCGAACGTCATGACCGACGCGGTCGAGAAGAATCCTGAGGTCGAATCTCAGCATTTCGATGTGCTCATTGTGGGCGCCGGTATCTCGGGTGTCGGCGGCGCGTACCACCTCACCCGGCAACGGCCGGACACGACTTTCGTTGTGCTCGAGTCCCAGGCCGACTTCGGCGGCACGTGGCGCACCCATACCTATCCCGGGATCCGTAGCGACAGCGACCTGTACACCTTCGGCTACCGATTCAAGCCGTGGACAGGCGCACCGATCGCCACTGCCGACGAGATCCTGACCTACATGGGGGAGGTCATCGACGACAACGACCTGGCCCGACACATCCGCTATCAGCACCAGATATCTCATGCGAGCTGGTCGAGCGAGGACCACCTTTGGACCCTCGAAGCGACCCGCGACGATACAGCGGACCCGGTTCGCTACACCTGCAGCTTCTTGTGGATGTGCCAGGGCTACTACCGCCACTCGGAGGGATACACGCCTGATTGGCCGGGAATGGACCGATTTGACGGCCCGATCGTGCACCCCCAGAACTGGCCGGCCGAACTCGACTACGAGGCGAAGAAGGTGGTGGTGATCGGTTCCGGGGCAACCGCCGCCACCCTCATCCCCGCCATGGCCGACAAGTGCGAGCACATCACGATGCTCCAGCGCTCACCCACGTACTTTGTGCCCCGAAACAACGCCAACGAGTTGGCCGACACCCTGAGAGAGATCAAGATCGAGGAGGAGGTGGTTCACGACATCGTCAGGCGCAAGATTCTCCATGATCATCAAATTGTCGCCCAGCTCTCTCTCGATCATCCAGAACTGGTGAAAAACGAACTCTTCAAGGGCATCAGGGAGATCCTCGGCGACGACTACGACATGGACACCCATTTCAAACCCAGGTACCGGCCCTGGCAGCAGCGCCTCGCCCTGGTGCCCGATGGCGATCTGTTCCACGGAATAGCCAGCGGCAAGGCGTCGGTGGTGACCGAGCAGATCGACTCTTTCACCGAGGAGGGAATCCTGCTGGAGTCAGGCGACACCCTCGAGGCCGACATCATCGTCACCGCAACCGGATTCAACCTGAACGTGCTCGGAGACATAGCGTTCGAGATCGACGGCGAGGCTCTCGATTTTTCGAGCAAGGTCACCTGGCGCGGCACCATGTTCACCGGCATCCCCAACATGATCTGGGTGTTCGGGTACTTCCGAGCGAGCTGGACCCTTAGGGCCGAGCTCATCGCCGATCTCGTCGTTCGTGTGCTCGACGCGATGGACGCAAGGGGAGCGACGACGGTTGTGCCGGAGCTCGGCCCGGCCGACGCTGAGATGAGATTGTCGTCCTGGGTCGATCCCGACAACTTCAATCCCGGCTACCTCGCCCGTGGCATGCATCTGCTTCCCCGCCAGGGTGACAAGCAACCATGGCTCCACACCCAGGACTACTGGACCGAGAAGGATGAACTGCCCGTGGCCGACCTCGACGATGGCAGTCTTCACTACTCGTAACCAATCAGCCCACGACGGAGGATGACCATGCGTATAGGCCAACTCGCCGATGAGGGCGGCGTCACCAGCAAGACGATCCGCTACTACGAGTCGATCGGCGTGATGCGCGAGCCGAAACGCACCCCGGCGGGATATCGCGACTACGGCCGCGACGCCGTGGAGCGACTCCAGTTCATCCGTGACGCCCAAGCCACAGGCCTAAAGCTCGCCGAGATCCAATCCGTGCTCGAACTCAAGGATGCCGGTGCACGAAGCTGCGAGCACACCCGCGCTCTCCTCGATGCTCATCTGGCCGACCTCGATGGGCAGATCGAACGCCTGGTCGACGCCCGGAGCCAACTCGTGAAGCTTGCTGAGCGTGGAGCCGGCCTCGATCCTTCGGGCTGCACCGACCCCAATCGTTGTCAGGTGATCGAGGCTGCCCGTCACGCCCAGCCCTGACCCGTCTCGGTAGGTCTCAGGAAGGGCCGGCGGCGCGCTCGATCGCCTCCCAGACGCGTCGAGCGCTGAGGGGCATATCGATGTGGCGGACGCCCAGATGGGAGAGGGCGTCGACGACCGCGTTGTGCACCGCCGGAGTGGAGCCGATGGTGCCGGATTCACCGATCCCCTTCGCCCCGAGCGGGTTGCGGGGGGTCGGAGTTTCGGTGGTGTGGGTCTCGAAGGACACCAGGTCGGCTGCCGATGGCACCCCGTAATCGGCCAGCGTGCTGGTGGTGGGGTTGGCGTCGTCGTCGTATTCGACGCCTTCGAACAGTGCCTGCGACACCCCCTGCGCGATGCCTCCGTGTTGTTGGCCTGTGACGAGCAGGGGATTGAGGATCCGCCCGCAGTCATCGACCGCGATATGGCGAAGGAGCTGGACCTGGCCGGTCTGGGTGTCGACCTGCACAACCGAGACGTGGGCGCCGAACGGGTAGGTGGGGTCGCCGCTGTCGAATTCGAGTTGATGGCCGAGACCAGTGTCCATCCCGTCGGGGACTCTGCCTTCGGATGCCGCGGCGGCCAGATCCGCCCAGGTGAGGGAATTGGCCGGCACACCCGCTACATGCAGTGTCCCGCCCGCAGCAACGATGTCGGAAGGGTCGGCCTCGAGGAGGTGACCGGCGAGATTACGGGCATTGGCGAGGACCACGAGTCCCGCCTCATGGATGGCCGACCCGGCAATCTGGAGGGATCGGGAACCGATCGTTCCCGATCCTTGGGCGATCTCGTCGGTGTCGGACTGAAGGATCGTGATGTCATCCATCGCCACGCCGAGCATGTCGGCGAGGATCATGGAGAACGCGGTGATGTGGCCCTGGCCCTGAGCCGATGAACCGACTCGGGCCGTGATCCGGCCATCGAGCTCCACGTCGACCGCTCCGAACTCGTTGTGGAGACCGGGCGGCGCAGTGACCTCGACGTAGGTGGACAGGCCGATGCCGAGCTGGTGGATGTCGCCGTCGCTACGGCGCTGTCGCTGGATCGAGCGGAGCTCCTCGTAGCCCGCCGCCTCGAGAGCGGCATCGAGCGCCTTTTCATAGTTGCCGGTGTCGTATTTGGCGCCGGTTAGCGTTGTGAGAGGGAATGCTCCGGGCTTCAAGAGGTTGAGGCGCCGGGTTTCTGCCGGATCGAGGTCGAGCTCATCGGCCGCGAGATCGAGAATCCTTTCGAGGAGCTGGGTGGCCTCGGGCCGACCAGCGCCGCGGTAGGCGGCGGTGGGGGTGGTGTTGGTGGCAACCGCCTTCGCGCGAAAACGCAGGTCGGGGATGTCGTAGACCCCCTGGATCATCAGCTGGGTGAACGTGATCAGGAAAGCCCCGATCACGGGGTAGGCCCCGGCGTCGGCAGTCAACTCGACGTCGAGCCCCGTGATTCGCCCACCAGACTGGAGTGCGAGGCGAGCCCGCATTGTGCCGGCTCGACCCTGGTTCATCGCTACCAGGTTCTCGCTGCGGGACTCGACCCAACGAACGGGTCGACCGAGCTTCCGAGCGATCGCACTGGTGATGATGAATTCGACGTAGAGGCCCGCCTTGGATCCGAACCCTCCTCCAACCGCAGGGGCGGCAACTCTGAGATTCTCGGGCGCCATCTCCAAGGCTGTGGCCAACATGTCGCGAACCGTTATCGGATTCTGCGATGGCACCCACACGGTGAGCTGGTCGCCGGCTGGGATGGCCAGAGCCCCGTTGGGTTCTATCGGTACGCCGGCGAGACGCTGGCTGACCATGTTGAGCTCGACAACTCTCTCTGCACCGATGGTGGGATCGGCGTCGGATCCCACCGAGGAGTCGAGGCAGACGTTGGTGCCGGCCTCCTCGAAGAGCAGGGGAGCGCTCGACTCGGCGGCGACGATGGGGTTGGTTGTGGGCTCGAGGTCGTCGAGGTCGGCGAATACGAGTTCGGCCGCGTCGACCGCTTCAGCGAGTGATTCGGCTACCACGGCGGCCACGATGTCGCCGACGAAGCGAACCTTCTTGTCGGCCAATGGGGGTCGCGCGAATACTTCCGCCACCATCGGGAAGGCAAGGAACGGCTTCAGCGACAGGTCGCCGGCAGTGAATATCTCGACCACCCCTGGCATATCGCTGGCGTCGCTGGTGTCGATCTCCAGGATCCGCCCGTGGGCGCTGGCGGAACGGACGAACGCCAAGTGGAGAACGTCTTCGCGAGGGAGGTCGGCCAGAAACAGATCGTCACCCCTCAACAAGGGTGCATCCTCTCGGCGAAGTACCGCGTTGCCGAGAATCGAACCCTCGGTGTCAATCAATTTCGGATCCCCTCATCGTGGAGCTCTTCGCCGCAGAGAGCACATGGTATTTGCTCGAGCTCCCGACGGCTCGACATGGGGGCCTCAGGTGTAGAGGGCGTACGGTTGGGCAGATGAGAACCCCCGAGTACAAGGTCGCAGTGACGATCGTCTACATCGGGGGGATCTTCGTCCAGATCCTCGACTCCACCGTCGTCAACGTCGCCCTTCCTTCTCTGGCCGAGGAGTTCGATGTAGCGGTCACCGACGTCGAGTGGGTGGTCATCGGCTTCGGTCTCACGTTGGCTGCTGCGATCCCGGCGGCGGGTTGGCTCGGTGATCGGTTCGGCCCAAAGCGTGTGTTCCTGTCGGCGTTGGCGGTGTTCACCGTCGCCTCGATGCTCTGCGGCGGAGCCCAGTCGCTCGATCAACTCGTGGCGTTCAGGATGTTGCAGGGGTTGGGTGCAGGACTGATCATGCCGGTGGGTTCGGCGATGTTGTTTCGTGCCTACCCGCTGAACGAGAGAGCGGTTGCAGCCAACGCTGTGCTGAGCGTGGCGGTGATCGCTCCTGCGGTGGGCCCGGTCCTGGGAGGCTTGATCGTGGAGACGATCTCCTGGAGGTGGATCTTCTTCGTGAACCTTCCCGTTGGCATTCTCGCCCTCACTCTCGGCCTGCTCTGGCTGAAGGACGAGTCCGAAGCCAACGCGGGGTCCTTCGACCGCTGGGGCTTCGTATTGTCCAGCGGCGGGCTGGCCCTCTTCGTGTACGGCTTGTCGGTCGCTCCCGACCGGGGCTGGACCTCGCCGGTGACGCTCGGAACCGGGGGGCTCGGCCTGGTGTTCTTCGTCGCCCTCGTAGTCGTGGAGCTTGGTAGTGACGCTCCGATCCTCGACTTGCGGCTCTACGGCGAGCGTTTGTTTCGCAGCATCAACGTGGTCGGCGTGTTCCTCTACGCGGGATTCGTCAGCCAGATCTTCATGTTGACGCTCTATCTGCAACGTCTGCGTGGTTTCTCAGCGCTTGAAGCCGGTCTCACCCAGAGCCCTCAGGCGGTGGGAGTGTTCCTTTTCTCGAACCTGCTGGGGGGTCGGCTCTATCAGGCGTATGGCCCCCGCCGCCTGCTCGTGGTGGGCACCGTCGGCGCGACAGCCACCACTCTCGCCTTTGCCCTCGTTGATCTCGACACCTCCATCGTGGTGATCGGCGGGCTGATGTTCGGTCGCGGTGTGGCCATGGGATCGTGCTTCTTGGCCCTGCAGGCCGCGGTCTACGCCAGAGTGTCATCGGCCGACACCGCCAAGGCCACATCGCTGTTCAACACCCAGCGCCAGGCCTCCACGGCCATCGGAGTGGCTGTGGTGGCGACGGTTCTGAGTGTGCTCGCACCCGCGGCGGGAGTTGGTCCCGAGTCGGGGACCGATGGGCTTCAGGCGTTCCGGGGCGCGTTTCTCGCTTCGGGGCTGATGCTCATGCCGGCGATCCTGGCCGCCGGTTTCGTGCGTAATGCAGATGCCGCGGCGACGTTCAGGGCCCCTCAAGCGGCGGACTGACACCGCACCAGAACGCGCCCGTCACCCGAAGCGGGCCTGAGCCGACATCGCCAGGGCACCCTCGGGGGTTTCGGCCCACAGATCGATTCCGTCATCGGTGGGCTTGCCGCAGATCCGAAAAGGTGCAGAGTCGAGCAGGGGAGCGACACCTCGGAAAGAGAACGACGACAAGACGCCGCTGCCATGTTCGGTGGCGAGACCGGCGAGCAGGGTTGCAGTGAGCGGCCCGTGAATAACCAGGCCGCCGTATCCCTCCGTCTCGGTGGCGTAGGGACGGTCGTAGTGGATCCGGTGACCGTTGAAAGTGAGGGCCGAATAGCGAAACAGGAGCACCGGGTCGGGATTGATCTTGCGCGTCCACTCGGCACCGCTCGGTGGCGGCTTGGAAGGTGGGCGTGGCCCGCCGGGCTTCGGATCGTCTCGGTAGACGATGTCCTGATGTTCGACGATTCGTCCGCCACCTGCGCCCTCGATCTCGTGGCGTACCTTCACGAAGCAGAGACGTCCCGTTGATCCCGTCTTGAGAGTGACATCGACCACCGTGGACTCCTTGGAACCGGCTTCGCCCACCATCAGCGGGCCGTCGAAGGCAAGTTGACCTCCGGCCCACATCCGTCGGGGCAGGGCCACAGGAGGCAGGAACCCCCCTCGGGCCGGATGACCGTCGGCCCCGAGGCCGCTCTCGGGTGCGCTGTCGATGAAGTAGAGCCAGTGCCAGAGCGCCGGAAGTGAGTCGGTGGTATCGGGCAAGGTGTCGAGATCCAGGGTCTCGGCCATTCGTCGGGCAGTGCCGGCATCGAAGTTGTCGTCGAGACGAGCACTGTTGCCCACCCAGCCGACCAGGACGTCCTCGTCGAGAGTCGCATCCATCAGTTCCCCTCCTCCGGGCTGGGATATTCGGCACGAATTCTTTCAGTATCCGCCCCGATCACAGGCACCGCGGGTGAATCAGGCGGCGCGGTATGTCCTGAAGTGCGAACGGGGTGGGCGGGAAGCATGAGAGTGCCACCCCCGCTGGTCTTGACTGCCCGCCGCCGGAGCGCCGGATGGGTGGTGAGATCGGCCACCGAGCTGACCTCACCGAACGCGATCGATGCGTCCGACAGCCGTTGCCTGAAGACGGCGGCAGTCATGGCCTCCGCCGCGGCCCCCACATCGTCTTCCAAGGCATCTCGATTGGCCACGCGTTGCTCATTGTCGGAGAACCTGGGATCGGCGGCAAGAGCCGGTAAGACCAACACCTCGTCGCAGAAGCGCTTCCACTCGCGCTCGTTCTGTATCGACACCAGCGTGAGCACACCATCGCTGCCGGTGTAGGCGCCATAAGGGGCGATCGACGGGTGGCGAAGCCCATGACGGCGGGGACTCACGCCGCCGTTCTCCTGGTGTATCAGGGGCACCGTCATCCACTCCGAGGCCACGTCGAACAACGACACCCTCACCGAGGCACCGACACCGGACACGGACCGGGCGATGAGGGCTTCGAGAATCGCGCCGTGGGCGGTGATGCCGGCGCCGATGTCGCAGATCGAGACTCCGATGCGTCCGAGTTCGCCGCGCCCGCCGGAGATGGACAAAAGGCCGCTCTCAGCCTGAACGAGGAGGTCGTAGGCCCGTTTCTCGGATAGAGGAGGTATTTCTCCGTAGCCGGAGATGTCGCAGGTGACGAGGCGTGGATGCTTGGTCCGTAGCTCGCCTGAACCGAAACCGGCGCGGCCCAGGGCTCCCGGCGCGAGGTTCTGGACGAAGACGTCCGCCCCATCGATCATGCGATGCAAGAGGTGGCTGTCGTCGGCGTGCTTGATGTCGAGTACCACCGACTCCTTGCCGTGGTTCAGCCAGGCAAAGTAGGAGCTGTCGCCACTGGCTGCGGTGTCGTAGCCGCGAGCGAAATCGCCGCCCTCACGCTCCACCTTGATCACCCTGGCACCCGCATCGGCCAACCGAGCCGTACACAGGGGCGCGGCAACCGCCTGTTCAACGGCCACCACAGTGATTCCAGCCAAGGGTTGAGGCAACGGAGGGCTCCGGTTCAGGGCTTTGTAACGGGTTGTACACAACACTGCCAGATACCGGTGTGCCGCATCGGGCCCAGAACATGGCCGTTCGGTTGTCGGATCAGGGTGCGAGTACACCCAACCCGGTGATGAGCACCAGGGTGAGCCCGATGACGGTCTGGCGTACTCCCAGCACCACGGCGCTGGCGGCGGGCTTGCGTCCGGTGATCCACTGATAGATCACGATCGCGCCCACGGTTGCGGCGCCGGCGATCACTCCGGAGTGCAGAGTCGCCGCGGTCGATGCCAGCAAGACCGCGCCGATGTCGCCCCCCAACACCGCGAAGGGAGTGGACGGGCGGCCATGGAGCTGCATCACCTGATCACGCACGAATGGGATCGCGGTGAGGGCCCGGGCCGCGAGGATCAACCAGAGAGCACCGGCGAGCGTCGTGGTTTCTCCGGCGGCCAGAACGATCATCGCGGCGACGGCACTCACACCGACCGCACCCGCAAGTTCGGGAACGAGGCGGCGGCTGCGAGATCTCACATCGAACCAGAGCTCGACGGCCACCAGGGGAACGGCCCCAAGCAAGGGCAGCCAGAGCTCGGCCTCGCCCGACAAGAGCGCGCCGAGCGCACAGACCGCGAGCACGGCGACTTCGACCGCCAGCACCCGCCGGGCCATGGAAGTGCGCTGGAGTTCGCGACCCCGCCGTGAGTCGATCAGGGCGAGCTTGAGGGGCGTTCGGGCGAGGAACGCGACCAGAGCACCCAACCCCAGGAAGGCCCCAGCGACGCTCGGCGCGACCAACAACCCGAGCAGGACCGGTTCGAGAGTGAGTCCCCAACCCCCGTGTTCGCTGGGTATCGCGACCGCCCGCCAAGGCGGTCTGACGGAAGCGGAGGATACGGGAGATTGGCTCATGAGCTTGTTCCTCGAGAACCATAGGCAGGCGGTGCCCGTGAGCGTAGGGGACAAGGGCCTTCGGCCTGAGCCTCAACGATCCGCCTGCCACGACACCGGTGTCGGGATTGCGTAGCCTGCAGCGAAGATATGACCACCAGCACACTCTCCGCCGATCTCCGCCTCACCCACCTCAAGCAGCTCGAGGCCGAGAGCATCCACATCATGCGGGAGGTGGTGGCCCAGTTCGAGCGGCCGGTCATGCTCTATTCGATTGGCAAGGACTCGTCAGTACTGCTCCACCTGGCCCGCAAGGCGTTTCACCCCGCGAAGATTCCCTTCCCTCTCCTTCACATCGACACGACGTGGAAGTTCTCGGAGATGATCACCTTCCGAGACCGGGTGGCCGACGAGCTCGGTGTCGAATTGCTGGTGCACACCAATCCGGATGGGGCCGCCCAGGGCATCAACCCCTTCGACCATGGCTCGAAGAACTACACCGACATCATGAAGACCCAGGCCTTGAAGCAGGCCTTGAGTGCCGGTGGCTACGACGCAGCCTTCGGTGGCGCCCGCCGCGATGAGGAGAAATCACGCGCCAAGGAACGGGTCTTCAGTTTCCGCGACAAGCACCATCGTTGGGATCCGAAGAATCAGCGGCCCGAGCTGTGGAATCTCTACAACGGAAGAGTCGACAAGGGCGAGAGCATCCGGGTCTTCCCGCTCAGCAACTGGACCGAGCTCGATGTGTGGCAGTACATCCATCTCGAGGAGATCCCGATCGTCCCGCTCTATTACTCGGCGGTCAGGCCCACCGTCGAGCGCGAGGGCGTGCTGATAATGATCGACGATGATCGATTCCGCTTCGAAGCGGGTGAGAAAGAGCAGCTGCGGTCGATCCGGTTCCGCACCCTGGGCTGCTATCCGTTGTCGGGGGCAGTGGAATCCACCGCGAGCACCCTTCCCGAGATCATCCAAGAGATGCTGTTGGCCACCCGCTCGGAGCGTGAGGGTCGGGTAATCGACCACGACCAGTCGGGGTCGATGGAGGAGAAGAAACGCGAGGGGTACTTCTAGATGAGTCACCAGAGCGAACTCATTGCCACCGACATCGACGCCTACCTCGCCGAACACGAACGCAAGGATCTGCTGCGGCTGCTCACCTGTGGTTCGGTCGACGACGGCAAATCGACGCTCATCGGTCGCCTTCTCCACGACTCCAAGATGATCTACGAAGACCAGCTCGCCACCCTCGAAAGCGAATCCACCACCATGGGTTCCGCCGGCGACGAGGTGGATCTCGCCCTTCTCATGGATGGCCTGAAAGCCGAGCGCGAGCAGGGCATTACCATCGACGTCGCCTATCGCTACTTCTCGACCGCCCTGCGCAAGTTCATCATCGCCGACACCCCCGGCCACGAGCAGTACACCCGCAACATGGTGACCGGCGCGTCGACGTGTCAGCTGGCCATCATCTTGATCGACGCCCGCTACGGGGTGCTGGCCCAGACCAAGCGCCACAGTTTCATCGCGTCACTGCTCGGCATCCGCCACGTGGTCGTAGCGGTCAACAAGATGGATCTCGTCGAATGGTCAGAGGAGCGCTTTGATGAGATCTGCGAGCAGTACGCCGACTTCGCCAAGGGCCTCGATCTGATCGACCCCTACTTCCTCCCCATGTCGGCCCTTCTCGGCGACAATGTCGTCGAGAAGGGGGAGAACCTCGGCTGGTTCAGCGGCCGCCCACTGATGGAACACCTCCAGACGGTCGACGTGACCGCCGGCATCGACCTCGAGCGCTTCCGTATGCCCGTACAGATGGTGCTCCGACCCGACCTCGATTTCCGGGGCTTTGCGGGCACGATCGCCGCGGGTTGGGTGCGCCCCGGCGACGAGGTGGTATCGCTGCCGTCAGGCGTCACGTCCTCGGTCGAGCGCATCGTCACCTTCGAAGGCGACCTCGAGTTGGCTGGGCCGGGTCGTGCCGTCACCCTCACCCTCGCCGATGAGATCGATGTCAGCCGCGGCGACCTGTTGGTGACGTCCGACCATCGCCCTTTGAGGGCCCACGAGGTCGAAGCCATGATCGTCTGGATGGCCGAGGCAGAGCTGGAACCCGGCCAGCAGTACCTGCTGCAGTCGAGCAACGGGATCAGCAACGCATCGGTTACCGCGATCCGGCATCGTATCGACATCGACACCCTTGATGAGGAAGCGGCGGTGGCCCTGACTCTCAACGATATTGCCGACTGCATGGTGAGTTCAGACCGCGAACTGCTCTTCGATCCCTACGCCACCAACCGCCAAACCGGATCCTTCATCCTCATCGACCGACTCAGCAACGCAACTGTGGCCGCGGGGATGATCAAGGGCGCCGCTTCGTCGTGGGATCACACTCCCGATGCCACCCTCGTACGCCAGGTGTCCGGCATCGCCGACAAGGAACGAGCGGTCCGGTTCGGCCAGCACCCCTGCACGGTTCTGCTCACCGGCCTCACCTCGGCCGGCAAGTCCACCATCGCCACCGCCCTCGAACGCGAACTCTTCGATCGTGGCAAAGTCTCGATACGTCTCGACGGCGAAAATATTCGGCTCGGGATCAGCCGCGATCTCGGGTTCAGCGCCCAGGAGAGATCAGAGAACCTCCGCCGAGTCTCCGAAGTAGCCCGCCTCGTCAACAACCAGGGCATCATCGCCATCGCCGCTCTGGTCGCTCCCAACGCCGAGGTGCGCGGTCGGGCCCGGGAGCTCATCGATCCTCGCCGCTACATCGAAGTCTTCGTCGATACACCGGTGGCGGTGTGTCGCGAACGCGACACCAACGGGATGTACGAAGCCGCCGATCGGGGCGACATTCCCCAGTTCCCCGGTGTGTCGGCCACCTACGAGCGCCCCGCCGACGCCGACCTGCGGATCGACACATCCACCCAGAGCGTCAGCGAATGCGTCGACGCCATCATGGCTGTGCTCTCGGAGCGGGGACTACTACGTGGCTGACGAACCGTTCGCCACCAATCTCGTGCGCGCCGAGGGCAAGGTCGGGGGCGCTCAGCGGGCGTCCAATCTCGGCCATGGTTCGTTCACCGTCTGGTTCACCGGGCTCTCGGGGTCGGGAAAATCCACCCTGGCCTTCGCGATGGAAGAAGCCCTGCTGGCTCGGGGCGTCGCGGCCTATGTCCTCGATGGCGACAACATCCGTTTCGGTCTCAATCGTGATCTCGGCTTCTCGCCAAAGGATCGCGCCGAGAATATCCGCCGTATCGGGGAGGTCTGCCACCTGTTCCAGGATGCTGGCCTCGTGGTGCTCACCGCGTTCATCTCGCCCTATCGGGCCGATCGCGATCGCGTTCGAGAGCTTCACCCAGAAGGACGGTTCGTCGAGGTGTATGTCGACACGCCGCTCGAGGTTTGCGAGGAGCGCGACGTCAAGGGACTGTACGCCAGGGCGAGAGCCGGCGAGATCCCGGAGTTCAGCGGGATATCGGCCCCCTACGAGCCCCCTCTCAACGCTGAGATCCGGGTGAACACGGACCACTCGCTGCACGACTGCGTGGAGCAGATCGCGGCCCACCTCGGGCTCTGAGGAGAGAGGCGCCGATGGCTCGACCCAACATCGTGGTGATCATGGCCGACCAGCTCGCGCCCCAGTTCACCTCGACCTACGGGCATCCGCTGGTGAAGACACCCCACCTCGACTCACTCGCGGCACGCGGCACCCGGTTCGATTCCGCCTACTGCAACTCGCCCCTATGTGCTCCTGCTCGGTTCAGTTTCATGGCCGGGCGCCACATCACCAAGATCGGCGCCTACGACAATGCGGCGGAGTTCTCTGCATCAACTCCGACGTTTGCCCACTATCTACGCCTGCTCGGATACCGCACCTGCCTCAGCGGCAAGATGCATTTCATCGGACCCGACCAGCTCCACGGGTTCGAAGAGCGGCTGACCACTGATGTCTACCCGTCGGATCACGCCTGGACGCCCGACTGGCGCCATCCAGACGAGCGAATCGACAAGTGGTACCACAACATGGATTCGGTCAGGGAGGCCGGAACCGCGGCCACCACGTTCCAGCTCGACTACGACGAAGAGGTGGCGTTCGCCGCCAAGAGACGCCTCTTCGATTTCGCCAAACAGGGCGACACGCCGTTTGCCATGGTGGTCAGCTTGATCCACCCCCATGACCCCTATGTGGCACGCCCGGAGTACTGGGATCTCTACTCCCACGACGAGATCGACCTGCCACGTTCCCCCGATGCCGATGATCCTCACTCGATGCGGGTGAGGGCGGGGATCGAGGCCGACGCGGTCGAGGTCACCGATACCGACGTCCGCAACGCACGCCACGCCTACTACGCCAATACCTCCTATGTCGATGCCAAGATCGGGGAGCTCGTACAGACCCTCGAAGAGGCCCGCTTGCTAGATGAGACCATCGTGATCTTCACCGCCGATCACGGCGACATGCTCGGTGAGAGAGGTCTCTGGTACAAGATGACGATGCTCGAGCACTCGCTGAGGGTTCCCCTGGTGATGGCCGGCCCAGGGATAGAGCAGGGGACTGTGGGCGAGCCGTGCTCCCTGGTGGACTTATTGCCCACAATGCTCGATCTGGCGGCCGACGGTGGGCCCTGGCCTGTTCTGGGCGCCGAGCTGGATGGCCGGTCTCTGCTGTCGGTCGCGGCCGGCGGGCCCGAAGATCCCGAGGCCGAAGCAGTGGGTGAATACTGCGCGGAGTGTGCAACGCATCCGATCTACATGATTCGCCGCGGCCGCTACAAGTACATCAGTTGCGACGTCGACCCCCCGATGCTCTTCGATCTCGAGGCCGACCCGATGGAGCTGGAGAATCTGGCCGACCTCCCAGCTCATGCCGATGCGGCGATCGCGTTCGCGGAGGAGGTATCGCGTCGGTGGGACTCCGAGGCCATTCGCGCTGATGTGATGGCGTCGCAGCAGGCTCGCAGGGCGGTGCATGAAGCGATGCTGATGGGGAAGCGCACCGACTGGGACTACCAGCCGCGACGAGATGCCACCGAGGACTACGTGCGTAATCACAAGGACTGGACCGAGGCAGCTGTCGCCTCCCGATTCCCTCCCATGAGCGGGCAACGCTCGCGTTCGTGACTAGAGAAGGAATTCGGGCTCTTCGCGGGTGAGCTCGTCCCACCAGGGCTGGAACTGGAACCAGCCGGATGCCTCGGAGCCCTGAGTGTCGTAACCCGCTTGGCAGAGATCACCCGGAATGTCGATGGGGTCGCCAGCCGCTTCGGCCAGCAGTTGGGTCTGGCAGCATCGCTCCAGAGCGACGAACCACCACACCGCTGCATCGACGCTCGCGCCGCAGGTGATGAGCCCGTGGTTCTGGTGGATCAGAGCCTTGCGACTGCCGAGGGCTTCGGCCATCTGGCGACCGACCTCGAGGTCGAGCACGACGGCTCCGCTGCCGACGTCGCAGAGGGCGACATCTTCGTAGAACATCGTGGCGTCCTGGGTGATCATGCGCACTGGGCGTCCGAGGCTGGAAAACGCACGGCCGTACATCGAGTGGGAATGGGCCGCCGCGAGAATGTCGGGGCGAGCCGCATGGAGTTGGGAATGGATCGCGAACGCAGCTCGATTGACCGGACGGTCGCCTTCCACGACCTCGCCCTCATGGTTGACGAGGATCAGATCGGAGACCGACATGTACTTGAAGTTGTGGCCGAACGGGTTGACCCAGAAGTGGTCGAGATGCTCCGGGTCGCGGACCGTCACGTGTCCGGCGACCCCTTCGGCGAGGTGAAGCCTGCCCATTACGCGAAGGCCGGCCGCAAGGCGCTGCTTGCGGTGTAGTCGTTCGGCCTCCACGTCGAGGGCGAGGTCGGGCTGATCGTCGAGCTGGCTCATGTCAGGCGAGTACCGCGCGGACCGCTGCGAGGCGTTCTTCGTTGACACGGAACCACGCCCATTTACCCCGCTGTTCGCGAACGAGGATCTCCGCCTTGACGAGTTGGCTCAGGTGGTGGCTCACCGTCGGCTGCGACTTACCCAGAACCGGCGGGAAGTCGCAGGCACAACCTTCGCCCGCTGAGGCGATCACACTCACCAGGCGGAGACGAACCGGATCGGCCAACGCCTTGAGAATGCCTGCAAATTCGACGGCCTCATCGTCGGTGATGGCGGTGGAGAGCAGCGGAGAGCAGCACAGTTCGGTCATGCCCTACTGATCCCAGGTGACCATGAGGGAGCTGGGACCGCGAAAGCTGATGTTGGGGAAGGGGTCGGTGGCCTGGCCATCGACGAGTGAGATGGACGGCAAGCGCTCCGCCAGTACCTCGAGAACGATCCGAACTTCGAATCGTGCGAACTTCGCCCCCAGGCAGTAGTGATTTCCCTTGCCGAATGAGATGTTGTTGCGAGCATCGGCCCTGTGGAGGTCGAATGTGTCGGCCTCGGGGAACTCGCGGGGGTCTCTGTTCGCGGCGCCGAGACTCAAGAAGACCTGGGTGCCCTTGGGGATCGAGACGTCGCCGAGCGTGGTGTCGCGGGTGGTGATTCGTCGCCAGCCGATCTGGGGCGAGTTCCAGCGCAGCACCTCGTCCAGCGCGCCGGCCAGGAGATCGGGGTTGGAGCACAGCTCTTCCCACTCGTCGCGCCGCGAAAGAAGGGTGATCAAGGCGTTTCCCAGCAGCAGGGTCACCGGCTCATGCCCCGCGAAGGAAAGCCCGTAGAGAATCGACTCGACCTCGCGGTAGGAGAGATCGTCGGGGTTGGCGGCATGGTCGGCGAGTAGCTCCGACGCGAAGTCGTCGCCTGGGGCCTGACGCTTGGCCGCAGTGAACTCCCTCACGTAGCGCCAGTACGCCAGCATGTTTTCGGCGATCTCGACCTGCTCTTCGGCCGTGGGTTGGCCCCAGGAGAATGCCAGCCGATTCGCACACCAGTCCTTGAGTTGCTGGTCGTCGCTCTCGGGGAAGCCCATGAACCGGAAGACCACCTCGCCCGGCAGGGGATAGGCGAGCGCAGAAATGAAATCAGTGGGCGGCGTACCCACGAGCATCTCGTCGATCAGCTCGCTGGTTCGCCGACGGATGTAAGGTTCCAGGGTGCGGGTACGGCGGTTGGAGAAGCCCTTCTTGGTGTACTGACGGATGCGGCCGTGGTCGGGCTCTTGGCGGTTCGACATCACCGCCACGGGATTGAAGTCGTCGGCAGCGAGAATCGCGGCGGCTTCCCCACAGATGGGGAACACGGGATCTTGCACGTTGGCCGACGAAAACACATCGGGGTTCAAGAACACCTCTTCGACGTCTGCCATCCGGGTGACCACCACGAACCCGAGCGGCTCCGCATAGACGACGGGCTGCTCTTCGCGGAGACGCTCGAGGATCGGGTAGGGGTCGGCGACATAGTCTCCGGCGAGGGGTGTGAACGAGGGGTCGAAGGGGCACCCGGTCGGAGGTGCGAGCGCCGTGGTACGGATGTTGTGGTAGTCGGTGTCGGTCATGTTGTGCCCCTCTGGTTCAGCTGGCGACCGGGAAGACGACGTTGCATTGCCCGGTACCCGACGACGGGAACCAGTCGGTGACTATCTCGCCGGCGCCATGATAATCATCCCAGCCGAGGGCCCCGAAAAGTAGGGCGGTGTCGTGCATGTGGGCTTCACCCGAACAGTGCTCGGCGTAGTCGGGCAGGATCGCCAGGAACTCGTCGATCCGACCTTCCTTCCAGAGGCCGAGCACCATCTTGTCGACATGTTCGTTGAATGGCCGACTGATGTTGAACATGCCATGTTCGACCTCGTCGTTGGGCCAGATGCGGTGGGAGAGCGAGCCCGACGCGAGCAGGGCCACGCGGTGATCGCTCTCGGCGATCGCCTCGGCCACCGCTGAGCCGACGCAACGTGACTCCTCGAACGAAGAGTCTTGCATCCACCCGGCTATCGACAGCACGGGCAGGGCGCTGTGGGGGTCGGAGTTCATGTAGCGCATCGGAACAAGAGTTCCGTATTCCAGGCCGAGTGATGGCACCGCATCGTGGGCACGAGTTCTCACCCCGCGTGCGGTGGCGAGATCGGCGATCGCGTGACCGAGATCGGTGACGCCTTCGTAGTCGTAGGGGAGTTCCTGGATGAAGTGGGGGAACTCGTTGCTGGTGTAGGTGCCGCGGTGATGGGGGTTGGCGTTGACGTGGTAGCCGGAGTTGACCAGCCAGTGGGTGTCGAAAACGACGAAGGCGGTGGCGCCCGCAGACCGGGCCCGCCTGGCGATCTCGTGGTGGCCTGCGATTGCCGCATCTCGGCAACCGTGATGAGGACCGGCCTGCTCGGAGATGAACATCGAGGGGACGTGTGTCACCTTCGCTGCAATAACGATCTCACCCATCAGGCCACCTTGACGAGGACGCCGGGCACGCCCGGTCGACGCAATCGACAGTGCCCGATCTGGATTT